>MGMF01000010.1 GCA_001796335.1 Chloroflexi bacterium GWB2_49_20
TGTTTTTGGAAGATAAAATACTAAATAATCGAAAATTTATTCAGAAATTCTGCCTTTTGGTCCAAGTCTGCTCGTTTTATGGATTTCTTAAACACCTTCCAATAAAATAATTCGCAGATACGGTATTCGCGCACCTCAGGTATAATCACTCGAACTCAATATATATGGATGGATCATGCGACGATACCTTTATTTTACAGTTTTTGCATCTGGAATGACTACCCTGGCAGCAGAGCTTTCAGCCTCGCGTTTGCTGGGAAATGTATTTGGCACCAGCAATTTGGTGTGGGCAGCCATCATCGGATTGATCTTGATCTATCTGACGCTGGGGTATAGCTTGGGTGGGCGCTGGGCGGACAGGTCTCCGACACCGAAGACAATGTATGCGATCCTGGCCTGGGGAGCCTTCACTATCGGTGTGGTTCCCTATATCGCCACACCGGTATTACGGGCAGCTGCAAATGCATTCGACGGGCTGCAGGTGGGTGTTCTGGCAGGAGCATTTTTAGGTGTGCTTGTTCTCTTCAGTGTGCCAGTCACCTTGCTGGGTATGATATCTCCATTTGCAATCCGTTTGAGTATGCAGGATGCCAGACAGGCGGGGAATGTATCCGGTACCATCTATGCAATCTCCACCTTGGGATCTTTTGTAGGAACTTATCTGCCTGTCCTGGTTTTGATCCCAACCATCGGTACCAGCAAGACTTTCCTTGTTTTTAGCCTGTTCCTATTATTTGTAGCGCTGGCTGGTCTGGGGTTAAGCAGTGGACGAAAAGTAATGATGCCTTATTTTTTGATGGTAATTGCATTAGTTACCCTGGCTATTTTGGCTGGAAATTCATCCATCAAGAATTCGTCAGGACAAGTTTTTGAAACCGAATCGGCATATAACTATATACAGGTTTTACAAAGGGATGGGTTTACTTATTTGCGGCTAAACGAAGGACAGGGTGTGCATTCTATTTATAAACCCGGAGAACTTAATTATGGAGGTCCATGGCAACAATTTTTATCGGGGCCTTTTTTCTATAAAGATGCCCAGCCCGAAGATGTAAAACGCATAGCAATCATCGGGTTGGCAGCCGGGACAACTGCAAGACAGGCAGCTTCTGTTTTCCAAGGTGTGGTGATTGACGGGTTTGAATTGGACCCAGAGATTGTAAAAGTCGGTATCGAATATTTTGGGATGGACATACCCAATCTAAATGTACATGTGGAAGATGGTCGGTGGGGATTAACAAAAAGCCCCTACCTGTATGAGATCATCGCTGTGGATGCTTACCGACCACCTTACATTCCCTGGCATATGACTACCAGGGAGTTTTTCCAGGCAGCCTATGATCATCTTAGCGAAAGAGGCGCACTGGTAATCAATGTAGGCAGGGCGCCAAATGACAGAAGTTTGATCGATGGATTGGCGACAACCATTGCTGCGGTATTCCCATCGGTGTATGTGATGGATATTCCGGGGACTTTCAACTCAATGGTATATGCAACCCGTAAACCCACGCACCGGGAGGATTTGAATGCAAACATGGTAATGCTGTCGGTCAGGCAAGGAGTGGATCCATTGCTGGTGACTTCTGTTCATCAAACCTGGATTAACCTGCAACCGGCTCCCCCAAAGACGATTGTTTTTACTGATGATCTGGCTCCAATAGAATGGATCACTAATAACATGGTATTAAATTATGTCCTATTCGGAGATGCGGAGAAAATTCAATGAAATTTCCACACGCAGCATTTACCTGGTCTACAGCCATCTTTGTTCCAATTGCCTTGATATTTTTGGGTGTACGTCTCCTTCTCACGAGTGCATTTTTGAATTTGGAATACCGTATGCCAGGTTTTCCGGTGGATAGTTACGGATTTACGCTTGAAGATCGATTAAAGTGGTCACAAATTGCGATGCAGTACCTGGTTAACGATTTTGGAGTGGAATTTCTTGGAAACCAGACATTTTCTGATGGGACGGCTTTGTACAACGAGCGCGAATTGAGTCATATGCAGGATGTAAAAAAAGTTGTTAAGCCGGTTATGATCATCGGCTATGTAACCTGGATATTATTGGCTGGATTTGGTTTTATGGCAGGCTGGTTAAGTTGGCAACAAGATTATCGAAAAGGATTGCGATACGGGGGTTGGATCATGATTGGATTCTTGAGTGCGATTGGCATATTTGCCATGATCAGTTTTTGGGATTTCTTTACCGTATTTCATAGTCTCTTTTTTGAAGGAGATAGCTGGTTGTTTTTATATTCAGATACACTGATACGGTTGTTCCCGTTGCGGTTCTGGCAGGATGCTTTTTTGATGGTGGGTATAATAACCTTGAGTGGAGGTTTGGCGATGGTGACAGGGTTGAAACCAAAGCGCACTACAAGGGTTTAAGGGAATATACAGGCTGGGAAGCTTGACCCACTGGTGTATAATTCCAATTCAAGGAGAGTTTGAATGCCAAAATTTTTATCGCTTGATGGGAAAGTGGCAATTGTCAGCGGCGCGTCACGCGGGATTGGACGGGCTGTGGCAATAGAGCTTGCTGAAAGAGGCGCCTCGGTTGTTGTGAATTATTTAAACTCAGTTGGAGCTGCCGAAGAAGTGGTTGATAGCATTAACAAATCCAGCGGTAAAGCGATTGCCATGAGAGCTGATGTCTCCATTTATGACCAGGCCCAGGATTTGGTTAAATTTTCAGTTGAAGCTTATGGAAAATTGGATATACTCGTAAATAACGCTGGAATCACCCGGGATAAATTGATTATGCTTATGACAGAAGAAGATTGGGATAATGTTCAATCAACCAATTTAAAAAGCACTTTTAATTGTTCCAAGGCGGCTGTCAAGCATATGATGCGAAGCCGTTATGGAAGAATAATCAATATCACATCAGTCGCCGGACAAATGGGAAACGCAGGGCAAACGAATTATTCTGCTTCCAAAGCTGGACAAATTGGATTTACAAAAGCTCTGGCGCGCGAGGTGGCTGTTCGCAATATCACCGTCAATGGTATCGCAGCCGGGTATATTGAGACAGATATATGGAAGAACGTTCCAGAAGGGATGAGAGAAGCAGTTTTGACGCTCATCCCAATGGGACGCAAAGGTTTACCAGAAGAAATTGCACACGCGGTTGCTTTCCTTGCATCTGATCAGGCAGCCTATATCACCGGTCAGATCTTGGGAATCGATGGCGGTATGGCAATGATGTGAAGAATATGGAGGAACGATGACTGGCAAACACACACCGGGGAAGACGACATTAACCCCAAACGTAATCCTGACAATCGCTAGAATGGCAGCTTTGGAAGTGGAAGGAGTTAAATCCATGGCATCCATTCGTTCTGGCGTTCCCAACCTTAAATCGCGAGGCAAGGACGGCGTAAACCTGTTGATTGAAGATGATAACGTTTTCGTTAATTTATATCTAGTGTTGGATGGAAATTATAATATTAGGGACGTAAGCCGGAAAGTTCAACACCAGGTGGCCAGGGCAGTAGCCGAGATGACCGGGCTTGAAGTCGGACAAGTAAATATTCATATTGAGGATGTAGAATTCAAGAATGATGAGGCATGATACCTTATGAAAGCAAGAACCAGAGCACGAGGTGTTGCTCTGCAAGCACTTTACGAAATTGATATTGCCAACCATCCTGTTGGTCAAGTTTTGGAAAATCGCCTGGAAGATGAAATTTTGAGTGAAGAACTTCAAGAATTTACCCGGCAGATCGTTATTGGTGTTTTTCCAATGCGAAAGGAATTAGACGGAGTCATTTCCAAATATGCTCCGGAATGGCCTCTTGACCAGATTGCAACAATTGATCGCAACATTATGCGGGTAGCGGCATGGGAGATGGCAGTACAAGGGGATACGCCCGTAAAAGTAATAATAAACGAAGCAGTTGAATTGGCAAAACTTTATGGTTCAGATAGTGCCCCCAGATTTATTAATGGTGTTTTAGGCAGTTTGGCAGATCATCAAAATGAAGTATCCCAAATGATTGCATCGCAGAAAAAGGACGTTTAATAGATTATGGATTTTCTTGGCGTTGGCCCGATGGAGCTGTTCTTCGTCATAATTCTTGCTTTAATCATTCTTGGGCCGAAAGATATGCAAAAAGCAGGTCGGACGATGGGTCGCTGGATGAACAATCTTGTGAAATCTGACACCTGGAAGTTAGTCAGACAAGCTTCAAATAAAATTAAATATTTACCAAATGAATTGATGCGTGAAGCCGGTTTGGATGAGATAAAAAAAACCAGCCAGGCAATTGATAAGGAGGTTGGTAAAGAGATTTCCCAGGAATTCGAAGATCCTTTTAGGGGCTGGAGGGGGCAACTCCCATCTTCGATTAAAGAGAAAGTTAATTCGCCAAGTTCTGAGAATAAAATTGATCAGCCTCACACGAGGTATGTTGACGGGGAAGTAAAAGATGCGTAAAACCCTAAACCGTTTATGGCGGATAATTACTTTTCCTTTCCGGGGATTATTCTGGTTGTTAGGATTACCTTTCAGGTTTTTGAAACAAGCGAACACTTTTCTAAACGCAGACTTGGATGATCGCCCTTTAGCGGATGCATTTGCAGCCTCCCTGCAAATTCCTTCGGCGTTGCTTGAGCATGTCGAAGCATTAAGAAAACATCTTCTGCGTATGTTGCTCGGACTTGTGGTGGGGGTGGCTGTGAGTTTTTTTTTAAGCGCACAGCTTGTGGATTTTCTTTCCCAACCGGTGGGTGGCATTACGGCGCTAAAGGCTATTGATGTTACTGAATCTGTGGGAGTTTTTATGCGAATTGCTTTGTTTGCGGGAATCGCACTAGCATCTCCATATCTTGCATTTGAGTTGTGGTTGTTCGCAGCTCCAGGTTTAAAGCCAGGAGCTCGAAAATTGGGTCTGATTGGAATACCTCTAACAACCCTGCTTCTGGTCGCTGGCATGCTATTCGCATATTATTTCATGTTACCATCTGCCATGCCCTTTCTGTTGAATTTCATGGGTATCCAAACCATACCACGTCCATCATCTTATATCAATTTTGTTTCGGGATTAATGTTGTGGATAGGTGTTGCATTTGAGTTCCCGCTTGTGATCTTCGTTCTATCTTTAATGGGTATTGCCAAACCAAAATTCATGGCTCAACAATGGCGAATCGCAGTTATCGTCATTGCAGTAATTTCCGCTGTGATCACACCAACTGTGGACCCGGTAAACATGGCACTTGTAATGGGACCGATGATTGTTTTATATTTTTTGAGCATTGGCCTTAGCTATATGGCCTCGTTCAGCCGGAAAAAATCTTTGGCCGATAAGATATGATCAAGAATACTTCAAAATGTTTCCCTCAGATAAACCGACAATATGAAGGGATGGATGGAAATGAGAAAAATTACCCATTCTTGCAATAAACTTGCCCTTGCGTGTAGCCTGATTGTAATATTGTTATCAAGTTGTCAATTTACCCTATCGGGTAATTATTCTTCAACTTCCACACCTTCTTACCCAATCCCGCCTACTCCAATCCCCCAACCTATGGCGGAAATCTTTTTTGCCACGACTATTCCAACCCCACTTCTACCCGGGGAAACTTTAGTTCTCAGTATAGTTGATGAAGTTACAGGTCTGGCATTAAACCCGGTCAACTACGCCATGCAAGCAGGCGATAGTTTGCATTATTATGTTGCAATACCGTTGACTTTAAACAGTGTTGTGAAGTATCGGTACTTAAGGCAGGCGGGAACATCGATTGCAGAAGATAAATATGACAATCGCGCGGTGCGATACCGGTTATATTTTGTCGGTGGACCAGGTGAAGTGATGGATACGGTTTCGAGTTGGAGTGATACAACCTTTACTGAAGATACCGGACGGATCACAGGACGCGTGGTTAACGGTGAAGATGGTAGCGGTTTGCCGGATATCCTAATCAGTGCAGGGGGGAGCCAAACCCTGAGTGATTCCAATGGAGAATTTGTGCTGGAAGGATTGGTGGCGGGCACCCAAAACCTGGTGGCTTATTCTCTTGATGGTCGCTATCAACCGTTTCAACAGGGAGCAAAGATCGTACCCGGAAAGCGAACTCCTGTTAACATAAACATGATACCAGCTCCGTTAGTAAACGTTGTATTTACTGTAATAGTACCCGCAAATACAGTTCCAACTGCCCCCATTCGACTGGCGGGGAATCTATACCAGCTGGGAAATTCATTTGGAGATTTACAAGGGGGAATTAACAGTGTAGCTGTAGATATGCCCGTTCTTACTCCCATGCTGGATGGGCGGTTTACTCTTTCCTTAATGTTGCCGGCAGGTGCGGATATTCGTTATAAATATACTTTAGGAGACGGGTTTTGGAACGCTGAACATCAATTGGGAGGGAATTTCCTCGTCCGGCAATTGATCGTTCCCGATTCTGGTGGGGTTGTCCAAGATGTTGTTGAAACCTGGCAGGCTGGTCCATCAGCCCCTATCCTTTTTCAAGTAACTGCTCCTGCCAACACACCCTCTACAGATATAGTATCGATTCAGTTTAACCCTTACGGTTGGACAGAACCTCTCCAGATGTGGCCTCTTGGAAATAATCGTTGGGTTTACCAACTCTTTAGCCCTTTGAATTTGCTTGACTCGTTTGAATATCGCTATTGCCGTAATGACCAGTGTGGTAGTGCCGATGATTTAGATACAGCCGGTAATGCCAGGGGACGGATTGTATCGACAAGTGAGACACCGCAAGATATTCAGGACACCATCAATTCGTGGAAATGGCTTTCAAATGGTACTCCTGTGAACTTCCAGGAAATGAATGTGCAATCCAGAGAAGGTGGATTCTGGGCTGGAGTTGAACTTCAGGCAGATAATGCTCCGTCCTGGCAACCCTGGATGATCCAATCCCTGCAAAATATTCAAAGCATGGGTTCAAATTGGGTTGTTATTTCCCCAACATGGACTTTTCAAGGAGAAACAACTTTGGAATTTGCACCTTTACCAGGTAAGGATCCTTTGGGGTTCGAGGTGAGTGAAACCATCAATAGTGCGCGTGCATTAAACCTGAATGCAGCCATCTTTCCTGATGCGCATTTTCTTTTGAATGTGGATGATTGGTGGTTGAAGGCAATACGCGACCCTGTGTGGTGGGATGGTTGGTTCGCGCGGTACCGTGCGTTTTCAATCTATTATGCTGACTTGGCGATGAAAAATGGAGTTCAAGCCCTGGTACTGGGAGGAGATTGGCTGGAGCCGGCTTTGCCGGGAGGTATATTATCGGATGGGAGCAATTCCAATCTTCCAGCCGATGCGGAAACACGATGGAGCAGCCTGGTTTCAGAGATTCGTCAACACTATAATGGTCAAATTTATTGGGCAGTTAATTTCCCGGAAGGTCTGGCTAATGCGCCCGGATTAATTTATGAATTGGATGGCATCTACCTGCTGTGGTATGCACCCCTGACAAATGAAAATCAAACCTCGGTAGATGATTTACAAATTAAAGCAGCAGAATTGTTGGATAGTGAAATCTTGTCATTTCAAACGACTTTTCAAAAGCCATTGGTCATATCCATAGCTTATCCATCCATAACCGGAGCAGCCAAGGCATGCATACCGGATGAGATGGGTGGTTGCTTGGACTGGTCTGTACTCAATCAACCAAACCCCGAAATAAATTCCGTCGAATTGAACCTGCAGGCTCAAGAGGATGCATACCTGGCTATGTTGAATGCGGTCAATGATCGTAGTTGGATTAGTGGTTTTATCAGTCGGGGATACTATCCCCCAGCTGCTTTGCAGGATCAATCTGTTTCCATCAATGGAAAACCAACAGCGGATTTGTTGGGATATTGGTTCCCGCGCTTATTAGGTGTTATTAGATAATTATTGGTTTACTCAAAGTAAACCAATAAAGGGCTTATAATACTGAACAGATTCTTCAAGGAGATAAAAATGAAACCTGGACTTCCCGAAATTCTTATCGTCCTCCTAATCGTTGTTCTACTTTTTGGCCCTGGCCGGATCGGAAAAATTGCCGGTGAGTTGGGTAGTGGTATCCGTTCTTTCCGTGACGGATTACAGGGGAAGGACGATAAAAAAGATGAACCCAAAGATATTAATAGTGAAGAGCAACCCAAATAATTCACTTGATTAATGGACGGTACTGTTTATTTGAATTGATTAAATAAACAACATCAAAACTGTAGAGACAATTAAATATAATGGTCTCTACAGTTTTATATTATTTGCTTAACAATGGGTTAAGTAATGCCTGATGGATAGGATTTCGCAGTGGTGCAAGGATGTGCACACTCCTTACAGGTCCAATGCAGTGTATAATTTCAACCCAAAAACAGAAAAATTTATTTCTTTGTAAATATTTCCCTTGCCCCTTACTGCCTATGGAAACACAATAAATGGATAAGAAAAAAAATAGCAATGAAATACTATCCCGTCGGAATTTTCTCAAGCTTTCCAGTTTGGGTATGGGTGTCCTGACTCTACAACCCTTAAAGCGGCATTTGCCTTTGGCTGAGTTTCCTGATGGCGAATTGTTAGGGAGAAATTGTACAGGTGGGATTGTTACAGTACGAACAAAACCAGATATAAACAGTCCGGTTGTAAAGGAAGTTTATGAAGATACTGTATTCCCGTGGCTGAGAGAAGTAAGTGCAACCAGCCCGGATTTGAATCACTTTATTCAAAGATGGGTGGAAACGCCGGAAGGATATGTATATTCACCGACGTTGCAACCTGTTCAAAATCACCCCAACCAGGTGGTGCAATATATTCCAGATGGGAAAGCGGGTTTTTGGGTAGAAGTGACCGTACCTTATGTAGATATCTATATTGAAAACCCTCCTGCCAGGTCGCCAGGGTTAAAAGCATTGATTGAAAATGGATTGCCTACGCGATTGTACTTCAGCCAGATAATGTGGATTGACCAGGTCAAAACCGGAAATTCCGGTAAAATCGTTTATCATGTAAACGAAAATGAGAAACATGGATATGGATATGGGGACGTATTTTGGGCAGAAGGAGAAGCCTTCCGACCACTCACCGAAGAAGAAGTTGCGCCCATCAGCCCGAATCTGGACCCTGCCGAAAAGACTATCAAGATCAACCTGACAGATCAAACCTTATCCTGTTACGAAGGCGAACGTGAAGTTTATTTTTGCAGGGTATCAACTGGTGGAGGTTCTTTTGCAACCCCAATCGGTGATTTTGCGACTTGGCGCAAGTCATTTACGATACATATGGCTGCAGGAACAGTAGATGCCGGTTACGATACGCCGGGCGTGTCGTGGTCAAATTTTTTTGTGGGTACCGGGGTAGCGATTCATTCGACATTCTGGCATAATCAATTCGGAGAAAAACGTTCCCATGGTTGTGTAAATTGCCGGCCTGCAGATGCAAAATGGATATTCTGTTGGACAACCCCTTATGTTTCATTGGACGAAAGCGATATACAATGGACAGATTGGCAAAAAGGGAGTACACGGGTAATCGTAGAAGAAAGGTTATACTAAAACTTGCCATACTTATTATTAATGATCTGAATGAGGAAGATTAATGGATATTTTTAATGTTAGTGCTGGGATTGCATTTTTGGCAGGTTTGGCATCCTTCTTGTCTCCGTGTGTTTTATCCCTTGTGCCAGCCTACATAGGTTATTTGGGTGGAAGAGCTGTGGGTGGTGAAATTAATGCCAAGAATAGATGGATCACTTTTTCTCATGGAGTCGCGTTTGTTTTGGGATTTACTCTGGTTTTCCTGCTCTTCAATATTATTGCCTCTGCATTGGGGGGGATGCTTTTTGACATTCGAAATTGGGTAGCTAAAATTGGTGGTTTGATTGTCGTGGCCTTTGGCTTGCATATGATCGGTGTTTTTCGGATCCCTTTCCTGGAATATGACGTACGGGTGCATTCGTCTGTTAATCAGAATATGGGTTATTTATCATCCATGTTGATGGGTGTATTTTTTTCAGCTGGTTGGTCCCCTTGTGTTGGACCTGTATTGGGTACGATTTTGACATTATCTGCAAATGGTGGCAATGTTTGGGTTGGAACAAAGCTCGGGTTGGCATATTCTGCTGGTTTAGCCATTCCGTTCCTGGTGGCTGCCTTGGGCATTGGATGGGTGACGACAATTCTTCGTAAATACAGCAAGACAATGCGCTTTGTAGAAATCATTATGGGTGTTTTGCTAGTTGTGATAGGAATCTTATTGATTACAGGAAAATTTGCTTTGCTTGCACCGAATGGTATCGGTATTGATTTTGGTCTTTAGGATAAATTAATGATCAATGTTACCTTATATCAGCGAGCAGATTGCCACTTGTGTGAGCAGGTAAAGTCGGATCTGGAAGAAATTCAGAGCAAGATTCCCCACCAATTGGTTTTAATAGATATTGATTCTGATCCGGCAATGAAAGACCTGTTTGCCATGGATATTCCTGTTATTGAGGTTGGGCCATATAGACTTAAATATCCTTTTTCAAAACAAGAACTGGAAATGACCCTGAGTGCTGCCGTGGATCGGAAATCTCAACTGGAGCGAGTAGATGATCAGGGTTATCACCAGGCTGTGGAAAGAGGTAAAACAATCACCAAGGCAGACAAAATATCCCTCTGGCTAAGCAGGAATTATTTACTAATATTGAATTTATTAGTGTTGTTGTATGTTGGTTTACCATTTACTGCTCCTGTCTTTAAGGAAGTTGGAGCAAATGGTGCTGCAGAAGTAATTTACCGCATTTACAGGCCTTTGTGTCACCAATGGAGTTTCCGTTCCTGGTTCTTGTTTGGTGAACAAGCATACTATCCACATGAAACTGCAAAAATTGCTGGCGTTTTAACGTTTGAAGGGGTCAGCGGTATTACAGACGCCAATGACCCAAACCGTGTACAAGCCCGTTTATTTGAGGGAAATGAGTTATTGGGTTTCAAGGTGGGTTTATGCGAACGGGATGTAGCCATTTGGGGTTCAATCCTCCTATTCGGTGTGATTTTCGCTATTTCGCACCGCAGGATCAAAGGATTACACTGGCTGGTATGGCTCCTGGTCGGGATTGGGCCGATTGCACTGGATGGAGTATCACAGCTAATAAGCCAGTTAAACCTTCCTTTTTTGCAAGGGTTGTTGCCTTATCGCGAGAGCACCCCTTTTATAAGAACCCTGACTGGTTTCCTTTTTGGATTTATGACAGCCTGGTATGGTTTCCCAACCATTGAAGAGGCCATGGCGGATACGCGCCGGATTCTGACCAAAAAAATTGCAGTTGTCAGCCATATGGGGCAAAATTAGTCAATTTCCGACGAGTCTGCCATGCCATTTCATTATATTGAAGGGTTAAAATTCTATTCGTTCTCCACTTTTGGGAAAGACGTACGCCATGGAATTTTCACCCGTTTGGGAGGTGTCAGTCCAAAACCATGGAATTACCTCAATTTAGGTGGAACGGTGGGGGATGATACCAAGAGAGTAAACCGGAATCGGCAGCTTATGTTTGACTCCCTTAAATTGGATGTCCAAAGTCTGTTCGATGTTTGGCAAGTACATGGTACTTCTTTAGTTCTGGTTGATGAACCGCGCCGATTACATGAGCCAATTCAAAAAGCGGATATTATCCTGACGAATCAACCGTCGGTGACCCTGATGATGCGTTTTGCAGATTGCACACCAATTCTATTACACGATCCGGTCCAGAGGGTCATTGGGATGGTGCATGCTGGATGGATGGGTACTGTGAATGGGGCTGCGAAGATAGCCATCGAAGCGATGGTAGATAGATATGGTAGCAAACCGGAAGATATTCGAGCAGGTATTGGACCATCCATTGGCCCAGACCATTACGAAGTGGGAGAGAATGTTGCGTTGGAAGTTCTAAAGACATTTGGAGAAAATAGCCCGGTGCTAAAAGAACAATTAAATGGAAAAATTTATTTTGATCTTTGGGAAGGAAACCGAATCCTGCTGCAAAAATCCGGTGTACAAAACATTGAGGTTGCTGGTTTATGTACAGCTTGTAAACTTGAAGATTGGTATTCTCATCGTGCCGAAAAAGGGAAGACGGGCAGGTTCGGTGCTTTGATCACCCTGGAGGTACTGGATGGACGATAGTTTGGTGAGAGAAATTAAAACCAATCTTGAGATTGTTCAGAACAAAATTGAAAAAGCAGCACTAAAGGTGGGAAGAGATCCCAAGAGTGTTCGATTGATTGTTGTAACCAAATCCCAACCGATGGATATGGTAAAAGCAGCGATTGAAGCTGGAGCAAAGCTGTTGGGGGAAAGTTATGCCGAGGAAGGTGTAAATAAAATTATCGCCTTGGAAAATGAATCTGGGTTAGAATGGCATATGATAGGTCATGTGCAAAGCCGAAAGGCAAACCTGATCGCCATGAATTTCAATAAGCTTCATTCATTAGATGGAATAAAACTGGCAATCCGGTTGGATCGTTTCCTTGGTGAATCTGGTAAAGAACTTCCGGTTTTGTTGGAATTTAATGTAGGAGGCGAAGATAGCAAATATGGTTGGCAGGCATCTGATCCTAATTCTTGGACAAAATTCTTGCCTGAAATAAAGCAAATTTTAGAATTACCTCATCTTCAAATTACTGGTTTGATGACAATGCCTCCATTTTATGATGATCCAGAAAAAGCCCGACCTCATTTTTCCAATCTAAGGATGCTGCGTGATTTTTTATCAAGAAAATTTTCAGATGCTAACTGGGAGGAACTTTCAATGGGTACCAGTTCCGATTATGAAATTGCTGTGGAAGAAGGTGCCACCTTTATTCGAATTGGACAGGCTATTTTAGGGAAACGTTCTCCAAGACGAGGTTGACATAAATGATAGACGTTCTTATTAAATTAGTTGATGTGTTATCACAGGCTTTGATACTGCTTGTCATTCTTTCGGTTATACTATCTTTCTTTATGCCTCCTTATCATACGGTTAGACGTACTATTGACCGAATCATAGAACCCCTGCTTTCTCCCATTCGGCGAGTGGTTCCATTAGTTGGCATGTTTGATTTGAGCCCTCTTGTATTGATAATCCTGATTCAAATTGTTTCATTTGCATTAATCAGGCTGCTCTCCAATTTGAGGTGATGGATTTGGATGATCGTAAATTTTATCTGCATGATGGGAAAAAAGGCGCTGCATTGGCTTTAAGGATAACCCCACGAGCTGGCCAAAATAAAGTTGTCGACATTCTGAACGATGGAACGGTTAAAGTACATCTTACAACAGGGTCATCGGACACTAAAACAAATGAAATTTTGTTGGAGTTTTTAGCGGAAAAACTTAAAGTTGCAAAGACCCGCCTGGAGATTGTTGCAGGTGCTGATGGAAGAGATAAACTAGTCTCTGTTCTGGGTTTGGAAGCAGAAGAATTACACAAAAAAATCCTGGGGCTTATCAGTCGGGGAATTGATAAATCTGAAATAAATATATAAATTAGTCTATAGCCATGTGCTGAAGAACTCAAATGTGTGGAGACCAATAGAACAGGTATTGCCCTATCTAAAAAGAAAGACTTGGGGGGAATCTATCATACATAGCCAATAAAATTCCCGAATTATTAGAAACATATTCAATACAATACTAGGGGTTGGATCCGTAGGTCGAACGGTACACGAGGTAGATCTCGTAAATATGACGTATGTAATCGCGGGTTTCGGAGTAACGTATCACTTCCAGAAATAAGTCGGGATCATTGCCTGAAAGATCCTTCCAAATAATGGCATTTCCAGGGCCGGCATTGTAAGCTGCAAGGGTGGCATACAAATCCCCATCTAAATAAGCGCGATTAGAGGAAAGGTAAGCTGCACCAAGTCGAATGTTGATAAATGGGCGATAAAGATCATTCGATGTGAAATTGAGTGGCCAACCGAGATTGTCTGCAATTGATTGCCCAGTATCCGGCATGATCTGCATCAAACCACGTGCACCAGCTGATGAATGCACAAAGCCTTCAAATGCACTCTCCTGTGTAATCACGCTGAATAGAAAAAGGGGATTAAATTTGAACTCTTGAGCATAGGGTACCACCAAATCCTGGAAATAAGCGCCATAATTGATGTGGCTAAAAAAGCGGGGCGCTACCAACATCTGGGTATAAGTTTCCAAGCCCGCTAGTTTAAGGAGCTGACGGGAGGAGGCAATGGCGCTGCGATACAGGCCTAGATCGAGAAGATAGTTTGCCAGGCGATAGCTGTCAATTGGATTTTCAGCGACAGCCAAACGTAGATCTTCGAATTCCAGGCGTGCCTCGTCATACAGCCCCAATTCCCAAAGTTCGGTTCCACGAATGAATCGGGTGTCTGCAGAAAGACTGCTTACTCCAGACAGATCGGTAGCTGGAGGCAGGTTGAAAGTAATACGGATCCAAGCCTCAGCTTCTGCTCGTTCGGCAACAGCATCATATTTGAAATTATAAGTAACGGGTGCTTCGAAAATGGATCGACCCAGAATCAGGCTGCGGGCGCGCTCACTGTAATAACCAGTTAGGTCCAGGCCAGCCGCTAATTGAAAAGATTGTTGCGCAGCCGTGTTGTCAGCCAGTGCCTGCTGGGATTTGCCAACCCATAAATAGGCGCGCGCCTGGTCAGCAGGCAGGTTAGAAAAGATAAGATCCTTTTGGAAGATCACCAGAGCTCGGTCATAGGCTGCTAATCTATAGAGTTCAATACCTGCATTGAAAAGGGCGTCCGGAACGAGTTCGCTGGTCGAGTATTCCACTGCCAGCCGCTGCCACGTGGCCGAAGCGGCTTCGTACTGTCCACCCCGCTCTTGAATGCGGGCTGCTGAATTGAGATAATATGCAGCATTCGGGTGTGTAGGATAGTTGGTTACAAAGGTTAACAATGATTGAGCTGCACCCTGAAAATCATCCATATAGCTCCACAGAGTATAAGCACGTTCATCCCAGGCTGAATCCCAGTAGCGATTATCGGGGTAACTGTTGATCAATTGTGTCCAATTGTCAACGGCCTGTTGATATTCGCCGTTTTCGCGCATAGTTAAAGCAAGGTAATAAAGTACAGTGCCATCATGGTCGAGATGGCTTAACTGGTATCTGTTGAAAGCAGCTAATGCAGGCCCATATTGGCCTGCAAAATAATCCACCAGACCGCGGTCAAGATCATCAACAGGAACGCCGGCATCGACAAGGGCTACCAGAGCAGAGTAGGAATCATAAGAGAGCGGATATTTTGCGACTGTATCCAAAAAATATGGATAAGCCTGGTCTGCTTGCCCCTGGTTCAGGTAAGTTTGACCAATCAGAAAGTCCATTTGAGCTTTGAGATAATCATCGTTTGTGTGTGCGGCAATGTCATTGTATATCGAAAGACTGGAAGGAATATCTCCAATGTAAGAGTACATCCTGGCGATTTTTATCTCAAGTTGATAGGTGTTCCCAATGTGGGAAGCCTGTAAAGCATCCTGATAAGCAGCCAGGGCGTTGGAATAATCGCCACTATTGGCAAGGGAATTACCTAGATATTCCTGGATGTAGACGTCAATCAACCCAGGGTTGGCAGATAAATAGTTTGAATAAGCTGCAGCAGCCTCGCCATATTTTTGAAGAGCATCGTTGCTCTGCCCCTGAAGAAAATATGCATGCCGGGTATGTTGAGAATCGGGAAACCTGGAAATTAAATCTTTCAGATAAACCAGGGATTTATCAAAATAACCGTCCAGAAATTCCACTCGACTTAAACCCCACAAGGCACCTGCCCGCACCTGTTCATCACTGGATGCTGAGAACGCGGTCAGATATTCCTGCCGGGCGAGTAGATAATCCCCATTAAATAAAGCCCTATCAGCATTGGACACACGCACTTCGGGAGTCGGCGTTGGAGTGGGTGTGGGAGATGGGGGTGGTGTGAGAGTGGGGAGTGGACTTGGAGTTAGAGTGCTGGATGGCGTTTCGGTTGGACCAAGCGTAAAACCAGGTCCACTGCATCCAACCAGGCTGATGGCTATCCACAGAATCATGGCAATTTGGAATTTTCGCATATGAAACTTATAATGCTGAAATTAACTCGTGTCAATGTTTTGACAAACCTCAACTCCCGTGTTAAACTCGTTATCTGAGCAACGGCGCTCTCATTTGAGAGCGCTTTTTCCTGTCGGTCCATGGGTATTTGATAGATGAGAACTGTTTTCTGGGATTACGAGAATCATCAACTTAAAATGATCGACCAACGTCGATTGCCAGGGGCACTGGAAGTTTATTCCTGCCAAACCTGCGAAGAAACTGCAAATGCAATTCGAAATATGTTGGTCAGGGGTGCACCAGCAATCGGCGCATGTGCTGCTTTTGGACTGGCGTTGGCAGCTCATCAATCAACGGCGACAAACCTGGAAGGAATTTTGGCCGATCTGGAAAATGCAAAATCAGTGCTACTAATATCCCGACCTACTGCGGTAAATTTGGCATGGAGTCTGAATCGAGTGATGGGAGTTACGAAAGGTTACAAGGGTTCTGTCGCTGAATTACGAGCCCTAATTTTGTTAAAGGCGCAAGAAATAGCTGATGAAGATGTGATCATAAACCAGCGTATGGCTGAAATTGGTGCGGAATTGATTGATGATGGGGACACTATTATTCACCATTGCAACACAGGCGCACTCGCGACAGTAGATTGGGGAACAGCGTTGGGAGTGATCCGTTTTGCTCACGAACAGGGAAAGCGGATCCATTTGCTGGTTGATGAAACCCGTCCGCGGTTACAAGGATCTCGTTTGACTGCCTGGGAGCTTGAACAATATGGCATTCCATATGAGATTATTAGCGATAATATGGCTGGATACTTTCTAAAATCCGGATCTGTGAATAAGGTTATGTTCGGTGCTGACCGTGTGGCAGCAAATGGGGATGTGGCCAACAAAATTGGAACATACATGCTGGCTTTGGCGGCGAATGATAATAGTGTGCCGGTATACGCCGTAGTGCCAATATCCACTGTGGATAGTTCTTTGGAAAACGGTGACATGATCCCGATTGAAGAGCGCCCACAGGAAGAAGTGCTGGATATCTATGTTAATGGTGAAAGAGTGACTCCAGTAGGCGCACGCGCACGAAATCCGGCATTCGATGTGACTCCCAATCGCTTGATCACAGCAATTGTCACCGAAAAAGGAGTGGTTTATCCACCATTTGAGCGCAATTTGCTTGAGGTTTTAAAATGAGTTGTTTTATTATAAGTGATATTATGGATGAAAATTTTCTAACAGGAAACGTTAAATGAATATTCTTCTCACTGGATCTGTGGCCTACGACTACTTGATGACCTTCCCGGGCTTATTTAAAGAACAGATATTACCCGAACGACTAGGATCAATCAGTCTTTCCTTTTTGGTGAATTCGATGTCGCGTCAGCGCGGAGGAGTTGCGCCCAATATTGCATATACTCTGGCAATGCTGGGTGAAGCACCTTATTTAATGGCAACCGTGGGTGAGGATTTTAATGACTATCGCGATTGGCTGGAAAGCAAAGGAGTGGATACCTCACTGGTTGTAGTTGTTCCGGGGGTGTTCACGGCATCTTTTTTTGCAACGACTGATGAGGCCAATGCTCAAATCGCCAGTTTTTATCCAGGAGCCATGGCTTATGCGGCTGAACAATCGCTGAAAACCCTTGAAGAAAAACCAGACCTTGTAGTAGTGTCGCCCAATGATCCCGAGGCGATGAAGAATTTTGCCGCGGAGTGCCGGGAATTAGGCATTCCATATTTGTATGACCCAAGTCAGCAAATTCTACGCTTATCCGGAGAAGAAATCCTGAGAGATATGAAAGGTGCACATTTTCTATTTGTAAACGACTATGAGAGTGGCTTGATCATGAAAAAGACGGGATTGAGTCTGGATGAAATCCTGAAGATTGTGAATGTAGTGGTAGTTACCCGGGGTGAAAAGGGGACGAGTATTTATACCGAAGGAAAAGAGATCAACTTGTCTGTTGTGCCACCCCAGCAAATTGTCGACCCAACAGGCGTGGGGGATGCGTTCAGGGGTGGCTTTCTGGCTGGTTACTCGAATGGGTGGAGCTGGGAAACGTGTGGAAAGATGGGAGCTCTGGCAGCGACTTATTGTCTTGAGAAAAAAGGTACCCAGAACCATACCTTTACCAGGGATGAATTTGTGGCACGTTTTCGCAAGCATTTTAATGATGATGGTTTATTGGACGAATTGGTTCGTTAAACTAAAGATTTGCATACCCTTTATGTAGTTATAATTTAGTCAGAGGTTTGCATTTGTGTAGGTTGCGAAATTCGTATTTTATCAAGGAGAAAGGGAATGAATAATTTTGATATAAAAGACTCTACATTAGCGGAAGGCGGTCGACGGCGGATAGAATGGTCTGAGCGTGAAATGCCGGTTCTGCGATTGATCCGTGAGCGTTTTGAAAAAGAAAGACCATTAAAAGGATTACGTGTTTCTGCCTGTTTGCATGTTACCTCAGAAACCGCCAACCTGATGCGGACCTTGCATGCCGGTGGCGCAGATGTGGTTCTGACGGCATCCAACCCACTTTCCACACAGGATGATGTGGCTGCTTCCCTGGTCAATCACTTTGAGATCCCGACCTTCGCGATCAAAGGCGAAACCAATGCTGTTTATTACAAACATATTACGGCAGCCCTGGATCACAAGCCGCACATGACCATGGATGATGGCGCTGATCTGGTCAGTACAATTCATAAAAACCGGCGGGAATTGCTGCCAGAGATCGTGGGTGGAACAGAAGAGACTACGACTGGTGTTATCCGGTTGCGTGCCATGGCTGCCGATGGCATGTTGAATTTCCCGGTCATTGCGGTTAATGATGCCATGACCAAACACTTCTTTGACAATCGTTACGGTACAGGTCAATCAACGATTGATGGCATTATTCGAGCGACGAATATCCTGCTGGCAGGCAAAAATTTTGTGGTGGCCGGTTACGGTTGGTGCGGACGCGGGTTGGCAATGCGGGCGCGTGGAATGGGCGCAATTGTGATTGTCACAGAAGTGGATCCATTAAAGGCGCTTGAGGCTGTCATGGATGGCTATCAGGTAATGCCCATGGCAGAAGCAGTAAAGAGTGGAGATATTTTTGTAACCCTGACAGGTGACATCAATGTTATTGACAAGAAACATTTCAAAAACATGAAGGATGGCGCCATAATCGCAAATTCGGGCCACTTTAATGTGGAGATCAATATCCCGGCGCTGGAAGAATTGGCGACTGCCAAAAGCCTTGTACGACCATTTGTTGAACAATATGACTTGCCGGACGGACGACGTATTCACATCCTGGGTGAAGGCCGTTTGATCAACCTTGCTGCAGCCGAAGGTCACCCAGCCTCGGTGATGGATATGTCATTTGCCAACCAGGCATTAAGCGCGGAATATATGCTTAAGAATGCTGCCAATCTGGAAAAGAAGGTTTATTCTGTACCTGGAGATATCGACGCCGAGATCGCACGTTTGAAATTGAACGGTATGGGTATAGTAATCGATACGCTGACCGACGAACAGGTAAAGTACTTGAACTCCTGGGAAGAAGGAACCTAAAATCAGTTAGGGTATTTTGTTAATTAGCACCCCTCTCCTATTAATTTTTCCTGGAGAGGGGTTTTTTATATAACAATCAATCAGTCATTCTTCTTTTACCCGAATGATCCTGGCGGAGGTCATTGCATGCAACTCCCGGGGTGACAATTCAAATACAGCATTAGGTGTACCCGCTGCAGCCCAAAGGGTTTCGTACTTAAGCAGGTCTTCATCCAAATATGTATCAATTAGGGTTGAGTGACCAATGGGAGGAATTCCACCGATGGCAAAACCTGTTATGCTGCGGACAAATTCAGGATCAGCCCGATCAATTGGTTCACCAGTGAGATCGGCGATCTTCTTAACATCCACACGGTTGGCACCACTGGTGAGAATTAGAACCGGTTTACCACTCTTCCGACATTTGAAAATCAATGATTTAACAATTTGCCCTATTGTGCATCCAATTCGGGCTGCGGCATCTGTTGATGTGCGGGTGGTTTCCTGAAACTCTATTACTTTAAGGTTGTAACCAAGGTGAACCAGTTGATCTTGAACCTTTTGGGCTGACAAACTCAATACATGATTCATTCTTTGCCTCCGATGGGTTCTTTTGTGATTTTTGCTGTGACAATATCAACGGGTAAGCCCCACATATTTTTGGATTTGGTTGCGATTATTTTAAATGCAGCTTGAATTAGGATTGGCTGAACCAAAATTGGTCGGCAATCGACAAGAGCTGGCATTATCTCGTGAAATCTCTCATAAATTCGGACGGGTAAAGTACCTTGTTTGGAAAGACATACAATTCCTATCCTTCCGTCTGCCTTCAAAATGCGTTCGCATTCAGCCAAAACCAATGGTATATCCGGCGTGTCAAATAACTCCAGCGTAAAACTGAAGAAGACTGCCGAAAAAACATTGGACGAATAGGGCAGATGACAGGCATCTCCAAGTTGCAGGTAGACAGGATAAGAAAGGCCTTTTTTCGAAAGATGTGCACGTGTTTGTGTCAGCATGCCATCCGAAATATCCAAACCAAAAATGTACCCGGAAGATGAGACTGCCATAGCCAGCGATATCAAACCATGGCCAGTGCCACAACCAATCTCCAGAATATGCTCTCCAGGCTGGGGGTGGAGTTGCTTGATTCCTAAATCCATAAATTTCCGTTCGCTGCCACCGGCGATAAAATCATACCAGCGACTCATCTGATTGTACGCCAGACGAGCATCCTGTTTTGAGCGGGTTACACGGCTTATTCCATGAGAGTACATAATTTCACTTCAGCGCAAACCCCTGATTTTCAATCTCCTTTCGCAAACCCGGACGCACGACCTGGGATACGCGACGAGCAGTATGTTCCAACCAGCCATAGTTTTCCATATCCCCATCCCGATTGGGTGTGGGAACCTGCCGATTTTTATAGATACCGGTTTGCTGCATTGTTTGATCATATTCCACCAACGCCTTCTCGTATGGGCTGGGATCGTATTTTTCCCAATGCAGGATGGCTTGCAAAGGCAGACGGGGACGGATCTTCGATTCTCCTTTTGGCCAACCAATTGTCATACCGGTGATTGGGAAGACCAGGGGCGGTAACCCCAGCAAATTGATCACTTCCCGGGGGTTATTGCGAATACTTCCTATAAAACAGATTCCCAACCCAAGAGATTCGGCTGCCAGGGCTGCAGTTTGAGCTGCTATGGAAGCATCCACAGCTGCGATCAGGAAATTTTCAAGATACTCTGCATTCTGGATATAGTTCCCCATCTGGCAGACATGTTGCAGGCGTGCAAGATCGGCACACCAAGTTAGGAATAAGGGGGCTGTGCGGATATGTTTTTGATTTGAACATAAGTCTGCCAATTTTCCCCGACTTTCATCGTCAGTTGTGGCTATAACGCTATAGGTCTGTAAATTTGATGAACTCGAAGCTTGTTGGGCAGCTGAGATAATGGTTTCGACCAAGGTGACTGGCAAAGGATCGGATTTGAATTGTCGGATGGAAGAATGGGACATTATAAGATCAAGAGTGGGATTATTCAAGTATCTCTCTCCATTTTCATTCAAGATTTTTTGGATGCCAGTTTTTAACCTGGGGTTGCCATCATCTAAGATTCCTGTTCAGCAAGGAATTCAAGCTTATGGAGGACGTGAATGGCATCATTATGGCGTTTAAGGACAGAACCGGACCAATCGTTGAGAATATATTCGTTAGCTTGAATTTTTGGATGTTTCCGAATTGAAAGATGAACTTTTCTCACAACCGAATCATTGAAAGATTCTCCCAGCAAATCTCTGCAAGTCAGGTATTCGACGTGTTTGTGGCCGGTAAATAGCAAATAAAAGGGAATATTCTTTTCGGATAGTCAAGGTTCCACAACCACCAGTATACTGATCGGATCTCCAAAAGGTTGACCCATGGGATTGTATGCCTGCCAAACATTGTGGTAAGTTCCGGCTTGAGGGGGGGTGGTGAAATTGATATGGATGATTGCCTTGGAGCCTGCACGCGCTGGGTAGAGGTCCTGTTCCGTTGCAATTCCAAGTCCATCACCAGTTGTCAGGCGCAGAGTATATCTATAATCCCAATCACAGGTACCGTTATTTTCAACTTGCCACTGTTTATCAACTTCTAGACCGGGCTTGAGGTTTGTCCAATCAGGAATGGTGGTATCTTCGATGTACAGAAGATTATCCGTACAAATTTCAATTTGAGTCGAAGGAGGCGGTGGAAGGGTATAAATGGGTAGGGGAGGAGTGATGATCGTCGCAGATTGTGAAGCGGGCATGTTTTCAGATAAGGGAGGAAGATATGGAGCATCGGGTGTATTGATCGCATTACAGCTAGAGAGGATCAGTAAACATACGTTAAAATAAAAGATGGACACACCTTTGATTTTTTGAAAATGTGGTGCATCCATCAGATAAAGTCCTTTTTGGTATGAAAATGTGGTCTATTCTTCGCCCATAACCGTCGAGTCTTCATCGCCTGCGGAGCCTGATAATACCAAGCTGCCACCAGATGCCTGGTCACGAACGGCACGCTCAATTTCGTTGGCGAGATCCGGATTCTGGCGCAGGAATTCTTTGGAATTCTCGCGTCCTTGGCCGATACGGACATCGCCGAAGGAGTAGAACGCACCGCGTTTTGTAAGAATCTCGAATTGAGTAGCCAGGTCTACCAGATCGCCCATTTTGGAAATGCCTTCGTTGTACATTATGTCAAATTCAGCAGTTCTAAAAGGCGCGGCGACCTTATTTTTGACTACGCGGACACGTGTACGGTTTCCGATGATCTCGGCACCGACCTTGATAGATTGAATGCGGCGAACATCCAGCCGGACAGATGCATAGAACTTGAGGGCATTGCCACCTGTGGTGGTTTCGGGATTACCAAACATGACCCCTATTTTCATACGCAGCTGATTCGTGAAGATAACGGCGGTTTTAGTCTGGTTAATGGCACCCGAGAGTTTGCGCAATGCCTGGGACATGAGTCGAGCCATGGCACCCATCTGAGCATCGCCCATATCTCCCTCTATTTCAGCCCTAGGTACCAGCGCTGCAACAGAATCGATGACGACCAGTTCAACTGCGCCGGAACGGACAAGCGTTTCAGTGATCTCCAATGCCTGTTCACCTGTATCGGGTTGTGAAACAAGTAAATTGTCCACGTCCACACCACAACGGGCGGCATAAATAGGATCAAGGGCGTGTTCCATGTCAACATACGCACAAGTTCCACCCAGTTTTTGAGCTTCTGCCACGATGTGCTGGCTGATGGTTGTCTTACCAGAAGATTCTGGTCCAAATATTTCGGTGATACGGCCACGTGGGATGCCGCCAATCCCGAGGGCAAGGTCGAGAGATAATGAGCCGGTTGGTATGGCATCAATTGCCATACTGTGGGCTTCGCCGAGGCGCATAATTGAGCCATCTCCATAGCGCTTGACAATGTCTCCGAGAGCCTTGTCTAGCATTGCCTGGCGCGCTTCGTCCATCTGGCCAACCGGTTTGGATTCTTGAGATTTTCGTGCCATGGGTACCTCACCACTTTTAATTTGAGATATCAGTCTATTTGATTGACTTTTAATATTTGTTTGATTATAGCACAGATGTTCGATACGTCAAGGAGGATTTTTAGAGGAGTTGGGAGCTCTTGCTAAAATATGGTTTGAGCAGGATACAAACATTCCTATGGAGTTGGTGTGAAGAAAAAAAAGATTTTTTCTGTTGGTGGAGGGGTGCTTCCAAAACCATTCAAACCGCGAAATGCGAAGTAAGTTACCTGCCCATCTAGGATCTGTACTTTTATTTCATGAGTTTTCTGGAGATATTGAAAAGAGATGGTGTAATACCCTGACGGAAGATCGCTCATCACCAGGTTTTCTTGATAGTATTCGTCACCCGAAACACCCAGAGCCGGGTATGTTCGACTGGTCCATTCCATTTTCGTTTCTTCGGAAAGCAGAGTAACATCAAGATCCGTGAGTACATAACCGTAAGAATCCGTAATACGCGCTGCCAGCACTCCCCATCCTTGAGGTTGCACCAACCAGAGTTCCGGATTACGGGTGTTGAAGTAAGTATCAGCTCCCAACCTTACTTCAAAATGCAAGTGTGGACCAGTCGTGAAACCGGTTTGACCAAGTTCACCAAGTTGGTCACCGGTTTGCAGCCATTGTCCGGGTACCACATTAACCTGGTCCAGGTGAGCGTACACAGTGAAAAGAGTCTGATCGTTATAGCCGAAATCATGTTGGATGACAACAGCCAATCCATAAGGGTCATTTTTGTTTGTGGGATCACTGGAATACAAACCCCAGCTTGCCCAAACCACTTCTCCTGGACCTGCAGCCAGAACGGGTGTGCCCAATTCAGCAGGGATATCTATCCCGGTGTGAACTGCCCCAGGTTTGAAGAAAATTCCACCATAGCGATAATCCGGACTGGACCAATTTTTTTGGTCAACAGCAATTGGACGGGTGAAATAAAAATGATCAAAGGGTGAGGCAGCCCTGGGTACAGGATAAAGGGGAGGTCTCCAGGCTGTAACTGGTTGGGCACCTGGAGTGGGTAGAGAAAATCGCATGGTGTCAGGTGTAGATTGAGTAGTGGGATCTGGAGTAGACCCATTTGATAACAGGGGGGTAGGTGTCAAAGTAACGCTTGACGAGACTGGAGTGAAAGGTGTTGAGGTAGATTTCAGGCTAATGTCTATAGTTGCCGAGGCGGTTTGACAGGCCGGCAAAGTCAATAAACACAAAAAAAATAGGAAATTGAAAGGTACCGTGGATCTCATGGTTGTTGAGTATAGGTCGGGCGGGGTGTGAGTGTCAGGGTAGATGTAGGCGTTCTGTAATTCCAGGGAGTGCGGGTGGGCGTTTTGGATGGGGGGATAACATTTGTGGGAGTGATGAAGATCTCGGGTGGGTACACCTGGAGCATGGCTGTTTGCCAATCCAATCCGGAGGTAATAACAAATTCGCCAAAGCGAGTCCCATTAAAATAGCTACGCCAATTTGAAAGAGAAGGAAGACGATTCCATCCATAATCCCTGGCCAAAGTGGTAATATCCACCCAGAAGCCTGACGGAATATTGGAAACCGGTTGCCCTCCCTGGTCATAAGCGATAGGGGTGCCGCTGAATCGTGCGTTAATATCCCAGGGGGACTGGTGCAAAGGTTCGCCCTGAGACCCATCCTGGGCTCGGGTGCGCAAGTAAACTCGCCAATAAGTTTGTTGCCCGATTTCTTCTTTTACAATAGCTATCCATCCAGCATCGAGAAGAATGGGATTCAGTGAAAATGCACGCCCTGTGTAAAGCCAATCATCACCAAGCCCCGGATTGAGCGGTATAGAGATTGGAACAAAAGCGTTATCAAGGCTGGCAAGTGCATCCCAACCAACATCTATGGCTATTCGCTGCCGTAGTGCATTAAAAGATTCGTCCAGTATGTCCAACATGCGGGCATAAGGTGCCTGAACATCGGGTAAGGCTACAAGGTTAAGACGATTATCGGGTACTTCCTGCACTGGCGTGGTGATGGTGACAAACAAAGGGGTTGGAGTCAAATTAGATGCCAGGAGAAGAGAATCGGCCAGCGGGGAGGTTAAATTGACAAAACCGAAGTCAAAACCTCTCAGACTACCTGTCAATAAAATAGGTGGCAAAGAGTAGTTACCTGTAAGGGCAAACGCCTCCAGGAAAGTATCGTTAGGGGCTGCAAGCAGTGAAAAGATTTGTGTTCCATCGGGATTCCAAATAGGCCAATCCCCGCTCCCCAACCAAACTGGAGAGGCTGGCTTTAGTCTGTTTAAAATATAAATACCGTTCAATGAAGATTCTGAAGGAGTTGCACTCCAGGCGAGGAAATTACCATCAGGCGACCAGGCAGGATGAGTTTCGCTAGCTTGCTTGTTTTGACTGACGTTGAATAAACGCTCATCTCCGATTTTATCCAGGTCAGCGACCCAAATCTCGTTTTCACCGGTATGATTGGACACAAAAGCAATTTGACGTCCCAAAGGAGACCAGACAGGAGAATGTTCTGCCGATGGTTGATCGGTTAATCGTTGACGTTCTCCGGGGTTGTTAACCGAAAGTATTTCCAGGTCAAAATTCCCGTTTCGAAAGGTTTCGAAAACCAACCATAATCCATCAGGCGACCAGGATGGAGAGGCTTCATACTCCATAGTATCAGTCAGACGCGTAATAATTCCAGACTGGAGGTTGAGTAGGTACAGATCCCAGTATCCATTTCGGCGCGAGGCAAACGCAACCTGATTACCATCCGGGCTAAGATTGGGTGTAATGTCGTCCCAAGGGTCAGCAGTCAACCTGGTTAGAGGCATACCTTGTGGAGAAAAGGCGCATAAATGCGCGTAGCCACTATCCATCATGGATAAGATATAAACTTCCTGGGGTCCAGCTGGCGGAACAGGTGTGGCAGTGACTACGTAAGGTGTTTGGGTGGCTGACAATGTAGAAGTATTTGATGGCAAGGGAGTTATTGTATCCACTTCAATGGTAGGTGGAGCTGTCGGCTCTTTTTGACCAGAGCAACCTAAAAGTAAAGTCGACAGTAATGTGAGCATCAAACAGGGTACGAAGCTGCGGAAGGAAGAGATTATATTCATTCTTCTGGGTTATTAATAGGGATGTTAAAGGTGACGACTCGTTTATCCACTTCTTCTTTTTCCGGGTAAAACAGACGGGCGGTAAGCTGGAATTCAACGGTGTTCTGTTTTGAGGATTTTATATGCATGGTGAGTTCATGTTTCCAACGAGGAGGTTCGATAATGCTGGCAGAACCGGCATCATTTCCCAAGGAGTCAGTCAGGTTAAGCTCTATATATGGAGATTGTTGAAATGGGGTGAGTTCCAGGTAGATATGAACACGGCGACCGTCTTCGTAAGGCTTTGCATCCAGGGAAATAATCCTGGTTTCTTTTGGAGGAAGTCGCTTCAAATCAGGGTCAATGTTGAAAAAGTCCATTGGCTTATTATACTTCCAGGTATGATAAATAAAATATTAAAAAAATCAATGATCAAGCATCAAACAAAACTGTTGATTCGGAATAATGGTTGATATTTCGGTTTTGGATTCCCTAATTGGCCCAATGTTTCAGATTTGTCAGTTTGGTGGAAAGGGGTTGAGTGCTGGATGATCGATACGACGAGTGCGTTGGGGGTCTGTAAAGAATGTGATCCTATACGGAAGGCAAAAACCATTTACGGCGAGATTGAGTACGGGCTACAAGTAGAATACAGGAAAGACGAAAAGAGCCCTCTAAATTCCTGGGCACGAACAGTGGCGGATTACGCAAAAATCATTGCTGGAACATCTTTTCGATTAATTGTTAAGAGAGTACCTTGTCCGGCTCTTCATGCAGAATTAGATTTTATATTGGGAAGAATTAAGTAAAGGCAATCCAGAGGCATGGTAATCACGTATTGAATTTGATTATGATATTTCCGAATCATAAATCATTAATTGCTTTCTGAAAATCAGCGGGATAGGATGCGGAAAATCCCATGGTTTGCTGATCTGCCGGACGGGTGGACTGCAAGGTGTAGGTATGGAGAGCTGGACGGGAGATAATGTCTGTTGGTGGGGCACCATACAGGCTGTCAGCCAAGATTGGGTGACCCAGGGCGGCAGCATGTGCACGGATCTGATGGATCCGTCCGGTTTCTGGAGAGGCTTCGGTGAGTATATAGTCCTTAGAAGATTGGAGAACCAGATAATGAATGGATGCTTGTTTGCCATTTTTCCAGTCCACCACAGTACGATGTGAATGACAGGAATTTGATTTGAGAGGTTGAAAGGCACGTTTCTGTATCCAGGCTGGTACTCCAATAAGTACGGGGTGGTTCTTTTTATGACCTGGGGATGCTCGAATTGGATGTTGAGGTCCCGATGAGCGGCAGAATTGCGCACCAAAAGAAAAACTCCGCTGGTAACTTTATCCAGGCGGTGGACAACCTACAGCCCGTCCAAAATTGGCATCAAGAAGGTTGACCGGAAAAGGGCTTCTTTATCCCATCCCTCCGGAAGGACCGATAAACCAGATGGTTTGTTGACCACCAGCAGATCGGAATCTTCAAATAGGATGTCAATCATCACAAGAAAGTTTAAACATTAATTCATTTAATGGGGTCATTTGTACAATTTTACCGTTTTGCTCAATGAATATTGTATTTATAGCTTGTCCAATGGGTCAATAGAGAAAGGAAATTGTTCAGGCTCTTGACATTAACGTAACGTCATGGTTTATTATCCAGACATGGGATACACTGTCAAGCAACTCTCCAGGCTGGCTGGCGTCAGTGTGCGCACACTGCATTATTATGATGAGATTTCCATACTTAAGCCGACTTCGTTGGGGAGTAATGGCTACAGGTATTATGGCGAAGAAGCCTTGATCAAACTTCAGCAAATCCTGTTTTACCGGGAACTTGAGCTGAGCCTGGATGGCATTCGTCGGATAATGGATAACCCTAGTTTTGACTTGACATCAGCTCTGGAAAGTCACAAGGAAGCTTTGAAGGAGCGCATTGTACGCATGGAGCGATTGATCCGAACAGTGGACAATACACTTTCACATTTGAAAGGACAAAAAGACATGACAGATAAACAACTCTTTAGCGCATTTACAGACGACGAGCAAGAAAAATATGCCCTGGAAGCTGAAAAAATGTATGACCCGGAAATTGTGAGGGCTTCCAACCGTATATGGAAAAGCTACTCAGCTGAAAAGAAGACCCAAATTCTGGAAGAAGGTAACAAGGTCTACACCGATATTTTGGCCAAAATGCATTTGGGGGCGGAATCTGATGAAGTACAGGCTTGCGTGGAACGATGGCGCAGGCATATGGATTATTTTTGGACGCCTTCATTGAAGCAGTTGGTCGGATTGGCGGAAGGATATAACAATCATCCCGGTTTTAAGGCAAATTTCGACAAAATCGATCCACGCCTGGCTGGGTTTATGCTGCAAGCGGTCAATGTGTATGTGGAAAAGAATGATAAATAGAAAATTATTGGGTATACGTTTGGTCAATTTTGACTAAAAGAGGTTATGCGGACACACCGCCAGTGCAAGCCGGCAGAGTGTTTTTGACAGGGAAAAATGTATATATCAGGTCACAGTCAAACGGGTGAGGGGTATTTTTTCGTAAAGTTTATCGGCCACTGCCTGGCGGGATCGATCCGCTGCGTCCCAAATATCGGCAAAAGTTGTATAGATGGGAGCCAGGCCATAACGAATGTTGTCTGGTTCACGAAAATCAGGAATAACATTTAGCTCGTCTATAAGGACTCGGTTGATACGGTATCCCTCCGGGTGGCGCAGGCTGATATGGCTGCCGCGCTGTTCTGGAATGCGGGGAGAGCCAAGCTTGAATCCAAGAGGAGAGAGAATACTGTCTGACAACTGGATGAAGTATTCGCTCATCTGGATTGATTTTTTTCGCAAGGGTTGCATACCAGCCTGCAGATGTGGCTCCAGGGCAGCTTCCAAGCTGAGCATGGAAATGATCGGTTGTGAGCCGGTTAGAAATTTCTTCATGCCGGGAGCAGGGATGTAATCCAGATCAAATGAAAATGGAGAGCTTTGGCTCCACCAGCCCCAGATTGGGGATGTGGCGTTCTGACCCATGTCTTGACTGGCATACACGAAGGCTGGGGATCCTGGGCCTCCATTGAGATACTTATAGGTGCAGCCCAAGGCAAAATCGACATGGCAGGCATCCAGCTCAATCGGCAGTGCACCGACAGAATGGCACAAATCCCATATTACCAGCGCACCGACTTGATGGGCTTTTTCTGTTATGGCAGCCATATCATAAAGATAGCCGCTTTTAAAGACGACATGGGACAGGGTTACCAGGGCAGTATCCCGATCGATGGCGTTATAGAGCGCCTGCAAATCGGGGGTTATCTCGCCATCCTGGGAGCCGATGCGAATGATTTTATGTTTATTTCCCAACAAACTAATACATCCCTGAAGGACATACAGATCTGATGGAAAATTAAGGGTGTCGGTTATGATCTTTGTACGTCCGGACTGCAGGGAGAGAACCGCCGTGGTGAGTTTGAAAAGGTCTACTGACACAGAGTCGCCAACTATAACCTGTCCCGGGGCAGCTCCAATGAGTGTGGCGATCTTTTCACCAATACGAGTTGGGGATTCCCACCAGCCCTGGTTCCATGAGCGGATCAGGTCATTTCCCCATTCCCCAGTAACCACCGAATTTACTCGTTCGGCTACAACTTTGGGCAAGCGACCGAGTGAATTGCCATCCATATAGATCATATCTGGATTGTCAATAACAAACTGCTCCCGGAATGCTGACAATGGATCCTGCCGGTCAAGTTCAAGGGCGTAGGTTCTGTCTGTTCGAAAGGATGAATTCACTAATTATCCACCAAACTTGATTACGATATCTGGTTGGTTGGAATCTTGCTCATTGCATATTCCGCCAGGGCGGTAATAGTCAGGCTGGGGTTGATCCCTGGATTGGCAGGCATTACGGAACCATCCACTACATATAACCCCGGATAATTATGAACCTGGAAATCCAACCCGATGACTCCATCCTGGTCACTTAGACCAATAGGTACGCCTCCCATGATGTGAGCGGTGGTCGGGAAGTTGAACAGACTATCCGTAAAAGCGCTGGCGGGAATGCCATTCATCTTATCAGCCAACATGCGGGTAACCTGGTTGGCAATTGTGATCTTGCTGGCAGTATGAGCCCGTTCGTGTTCAGGTTTGATCACCAGTCCCTTGCGACCAAATGTGAAAATGCTCTTTCCTAGCCGGATTCGGGTAAGATTTTCTTCAGTTTGCATTACAAGTAATATGGTTGTAAAGCGTGCCCAGCGTGAAAAGAATTTGGAATACAGAAAATCCCACGGGTGGCGAATGATCTCCCAAAGAGTTTTTAAGATACGCATGGGTATATTTGCACCGGCGGTTATCATGGGAGCTACCATGACGCGAATGAAGGAAGACCCGTCGGAATAGCGCACAGGTTCCACGCGGGTTACCTCATCAGCGCTGAATACCGAGCCGATGGCTATTCCTTTGGAGAGATCAGTGTCGCGGTTACGCGTGGTTACTCCAAGGATGTTTTCATTATTGGTGCGGACGTGGTCACCAAGTCGCTCAGAGAGTTGTGGCAGTGAGTGTGTAACTTCACGGCAACGGAAAAGTAATTCCAGAGTGCCTAAAGCTCCAGCAGAGACTATCACATTCCGGGTTTTTACATTTTGATCAGGATTAATTAGAAATGATGTCGATGATGAATAAGTAATTTCGTAGCGAACCCCATCTTCGTTAATGTTTGATGCGCCTGTTGTATCGGCAGCCGATATTGGACGGATATCCTTGACTTTAGCTTCCGCTTGAATGATCGCTCCCATTTTTTCTGCAAAATACAGGTAATTCTTGACCAGTGTATTTTTGGCATTATACCGGCAACCGACCATGCAGCCACCGCAAAAATTGCAAGCTACCCGTTCAGGTCCCTTGCCGCCGAAGTACGGATCCGGGAAGCTCTGCCCTTCCTGGTCAGGCTTTCCAAAGAATACCCCAACATCAGTTGGCTGGAAAGAATCAAGATGACCCAGATCATCTGCCACTTCCTTGAGCCGGTCATCCGAGAAAAACATACGCGGGTTTCGGGTGACCCCCAGCATTTGCCGGGCTTTTGTATAATGGGGCTGTAATTCTTTTTTCCAGTCCGCCAACTGTTGCCAGGCCGGTGCATTAAACAGGCGATCATCTGGTTCCATCAACACATTGGCATACATCAAGCTGCCTCCACCGACTCCGCTGCCATGCAAGGCCAACAGACCATTCATGAAGGTCATTTCGAAATCTCCAAAGCAGCGTAACACGGGCAGCCAGAGATATTTCCAAATATTCCAGTTGGATTTTGGGAAATCCTGATCCTCAAAGCGTTTGCCGCGCTCAAGAATTAAGACGCTGTAACCTTTTTCAGCCAGGCGCATGGCTGAAACTGAACCTCCGAAACCGGAGCCAATAATTACATAGTCATAAGTCTTGTTCTGCATTATTTCTCCTTTGGCGGTGAGAGATTATGAACGCAGTGGTTGTGACATGCTGATCATTTCAACGCGTTGTTCCCAGCCCAACTTTTTCCAAAAACTAATGCCGTCCTGATTGCCACTCTCTACATAAAGGTGACAACGATGGATGCCTAATTTGATCAGTTCGAACATGCAGCGCCCGACCAGGGATTTGCCAATTCCCTGTTTACGATGGTTTTTCTTCACTGCCAGATTATGAATGTAACCATGGCGACCATCATGCCCACACAAGGCAGCCCCAACCAGTTTGCCCTGGTCCAGGGCAACAAAACTCAGTGCCGGATTCCGTTCGAGGAAGTGAATGACGCACTCGCGCGAATCATCTGCATTCAGCATCAAGCCTTCACTTTCCTTCCAAAGGGCATAAACCAAGTCGTAATCATCTATTTCCATTGTGCGAAGTTCAATATTCATGCTTGGCTCCTATGAAACTAGAATGTGCGGATAAAACATTTTTTTGCACTTCATCAATTTTATGCAAATATTAATACTGGTAGAAACCGCGACCTGATTTCCGCCCGAGATAGCCAGCAGCAACCATTTTGCGAAGCAGGTATGCGGGCCGGTACTTATCGTCACCAATATCGCGCTGTAAAACCTCCATGACTGATAATACAACATCCAGACCGATCAGATCACACAATGTCAACGGACCCATGGGATGGTTCATACCCAATCTCATGACATTGTCAATTGCTTCAGGAGTACCGATGCCTTCTTGCAGGGCAAAAATGGCTTCGTTGATCATTGGGCATAGGATCCGATTGGAAATGAAACCAGGGGCATCATTGGCTTCAACGGGTTCTTTACCCATTACTTTGCATACATCCACAACCTCTGAAGTGGTTTTATCGGAGGTTCCCAGCCCGCGGATGATCTCAACCAGTTTCATCAGGGGGACTGGATTCATAAAATGCATTCCAATAACTTTTTCCGGCCTTTTGGTAACGCCAGCGATTTTGGTAATGCTGATCGAAGATGTGTTACTTGCCAAGATTACTTCTGGACGGACATTTGCGTCCATATCCTGAAATATTTTTAATTTGAGTTCAGGATTCTCAGAGGCGGCCTCGATAACTAGATCGGCCTGAGCAATGGTATTCATATTGCTGACATAGTTGATTTTCAAAGCGACATCACGCTGGGATTCGGAAATGACACCCTTGGAGAGCAATTTCTCAACAGACTTGTTGATGGTTGCTTTTGCCTTATCGAGAGCAGAAGGGATGACATCCATGCAGGTGACATCGAAACCTGAGACAGCAGCGGTCTGGGCGATCCCATTGCCCATCGTCCCGGCTCCGATTACAAATATATTTTTGATAGCCATGTTTGCCTCCAGGTGATGATTAGGGTTAATTTACTCAATAGTTCCCAGGTTTTTGATTCCTGAAACCTTTGTAGAAAATAATGATCAAGAGTGAATTTGCTTGTCGCTGTCATTATTTTCAGGAGAGTTTTGAGGCTGGGAAATGATTGTTGCCAGTTTTTCATCGCACTCGCGAATGGCTCCCAATAAACGTGCCTGTTGGGCGTGCAGCTCGCAATTCTTCTATTCAACCCACGACAAACAGATCACTCGATTTCGATTGCCATTGAAACAGCCTCTGAACCGCCCAAGCACAAGGATGCCAACCCGCGTTTCAATCCACGATCCTTCAGAGCATAGATCAAAGTGGTCAAGATGCGGGCTCCACTGGCACCAATTGGGTGACCTAGGGCAACTGCACCGCCGTTAACGTTGACTTTGCCCCAATCCCAACCCTGATCTGCCAGGGCATAACCATCGGCGAGAACCTGGGCGGCAAAAGCCTCATTAAGTTCTATTAAGTCGACAGCCTGTAGAGTCCAACCAATTTTTTGGAGGAGGATAGGAATAGCTTTGGCAGGTGCCGCGAATAGATACTTGGGTTCCATGGCCGCCTGGGCATATCCGATGATTTTTGCCAATGGTTTTACACCTAGCTTATCTGCATAAGCCTGGCTGGATACCACAACTGCGGCTGCTCCGTCATTGAGACCAGGTGCGTTTCCAGCGGTTACTTTGCCATCTTTTTGGAAAGCAGGTTTTAGACCAGATAACGTTTCAAGAGTTGTTTCGCGTCGGGGAGACTCGTCGGTATCAAATACGATGACCCCTTTTTTGCTTTTGATCTCAATAGGGACTATCTCATCCTTAAACTTTCCGTTATCGATGGCTGCCAAAGCTTTTTGATGGCTTTGATAAGAAAAGTCATCCATGGCCTGGCGGGAAACATTGTATTCATTTGCTATAAACTCGGCAGCATCACCCATGCCCCAGTTTTCCAGGGAGCACCATAAGCCATCGAAGAGCAAGGCATCTGTTAATTGAGAATGCCCATAACGCAGGTTGCCAGTGCGTCCATCCACGAGGAAAGGCGCACGGCTCATCGACTCGAAGCCTCCAGCTACGTACAGCTGACCATCTCCGGCTTTGATGGAGGCGGCAGCCAGCATAGCGGCCTTTAAACCTGAGCCACAAACTTTATTGAGCGCAACTGCGCCAACTGTAGCGGGAAGCCCGGCTTTAATGGCAGCCTGACGGGCAGGCGCCTGGCCCAGACCAGCAGAGACCACGTTTCCCATAAAGACTTCATCAATATCCGCTTTATTGGAAATACCGGCTCGCTCCACTGCTGCTTTGATGACCAGAGCTCCCAATTGGGGGGCGGTGAAACCTGACAAGCTGCCTTGAAACTTGCCACTGGGTGTGCGTATGGCACTTAAGATTACAGGTTGTTCATTAATCAATTTGGTATTCCTCCGAAGTTTAAAGATTAAATATTTATCTATTCAAGCTGTACCTACTAGGAGAATTTATAACATTAAATGACTATTGTCCTGGCTACCATTCTGCACATATCCTGCGATAAGTATCAATTAATTCTTCTGGCAAAACACGAGTGTGGCTCAAGGTGGACATGAAATTGGTATCACCGTTCCAGCGGGGCACAATGTGCATGTGAACATGGTCAGCGATTCCAGCGCCAGCCGCCATACCGACGTTTGCACCAAGGTTGAAGGCCTGCGGTTGATAGATCTTGCGTAAAACACGCATGCAGGTGGTTGTTTGTATCATGAGCTCTGTTAAAGTCTGTGCATCCAGATTCTCAAATGAAGCCGTGTGTTCAAATGGTACGACCATGATGTGTCCGCTAGTGTACGGATAGCGATTTAAGATTATGAAAACATGCTTACTTCGATGAACGATAAGATTTTCGGGACCATCATTTTGAGCGAGCAATTGGCAAAATACACAATTTTCATCTTGTTCGCTGTGATTTTGGATATATTTCATTCGCCAGGGGGACCAAAGATGATTCATGAGATAGTCAACCAACCTTCGGGATCTTGTATGAGATATACAAGTTTATTTAATATTGTAGCAAAGAATTGAGATATAAGGAATGGTTGACAGTCAATATGAACAAAGGTATGCTAGCAAATATGTATCCAACGTCTTATTTGAAGGGCACACTCAGTCTGAGTGTGACGGATCTGACACGATATCTGCGTCAATTGATGGAATCGGATGAGATCCTTCAAGATGTATGGGTTCAGGGAGAGATCTCCAACCTGACAAGACCTGCATCAGGTCATATTTATTTCACGCTCAAAGATTCAGGCGCTTCCTTGCGTTGCGTGATGTGGCGAAGTAATATTACCCGATTGAAAACAGCTTTACAGGATGGCATGGCTGTAGAAGCCCATGGCAATATCAACGTGTATGAAGCCGGTGGGCAATATCAATTGAATACAGATAGTATTCGCTCAAAGGGAGAAGGAGTTCTTTACCAGGAATTTATAAGATTAAAAAACCTATTGGAAGCTGAAGGTTTTTTCGAAGTGGAGCGCAAGCGGTCAATCCCGGAATTTGTAAAACGGATTGGGATTGTTACTTCCCCAACCGGGGCTGCCTTGCGGGATATGATAAATACCCTGAGAAGGCGAAATCCAATGTTGATGGTAACCCTGGCAGGATCAGCAGTTCAAGGCGAAGGGGCACCTGATGGGTTGGTATCTGCTATACAAAGTTTGAATCGATTAGTTCACCCAGATTTGATCCTGTTAGCGCGTGGCGGTGGATCCATTGAGGATCTATGGGCATTCAATGATGAGCGCGTTGTACGCGCAATTGTCGCTAGTGAAGCGCCAATCATTACTGGTGTCGGCCATGAAACAGACTTTACTTTATCGGATTTTGCAGCAGACTTGCGAGCCCCCACCCCTACTGCAGCAGCTGAAATGGCAACGCAAGTATCCATAAATGACATTAAAGTTCAGATTGGCGAAATTTATTTCCAGTTGGTTGTTGCTATTAGAGAAATTCAAAATCAGAAACGAAGCGAAATGAGGGAATGCCGGAACAGGTTACAAAATTGCTCACCAGCCCGACGCATCCAAAGTTCATGGCAAGGTCTGGATACGATGACAAGAAGGATGATAACAGCACAGCGGCACCGGCTGTCGCTCGAAACAATACGTTTGCATGGAGTAGTTGAGAATTTGTCATCCCTAAATCCCCTGGATGTATTAAAACGAGGATATGCAGTTGTAACCAGAAGCCCGGACAACCGATTGATCACTCAAACCGAACAGGTGGAAGTTGGAGATCAATTAACAGTGCGTGTTAAGAATGGAAGCTTTCCTGTGCAAGTATCAGGCCAGGATCAGGAGAGAAAATGATTAAGAACTCAGAACCCAAAGATGTTGAAAAATTAACCTATGAGGAGGCGTTTGCCGAGTTGATGTCGCTTGTGGAAGCACTTGAATCGGACGAGCATCCACTCGATGAAACAATGCGGCTGTTTGAGAGAGGGCAGACATTATCGCGCCGATGCACAGTTCTCCTCGATAACGCTGAACTCAAAGTACAGCAGTTGAATGGCGAAAACCTGGTTGATGTGGAAATCGAATAATATGAATATTCAGGCAGTTTTCCATAATTATGTTTTATTGAGTGCGTTGGCGGCCTGGGGAATTGCTCAAATCATAAAGCTTCCCCTGGATTATTTTTTTACAAAACGGTGGAATTGGGCATTGCTGATCAGTGTGGGTGGAATGCCCAGTTCACACTCGGCACTGGTGACTGCAACTGCCTTTGCAGTGGGGTTGTATGCCGGTTTTGATTCACCGGTATTTGCTCTGGCAGTGGCTGTGTCCATGGTGGTTATATATGATGCCACAGGTATCCGGCGGCAGGCAGGCATTCATGCACAGACCATAAACCTATTGGTGGAGGAGTTATTGCAGGGGCGCCTTGCGCCGGAAAAACAGTTGCGGGAAGTTCTGGGTCACACCCCCCTGGAGGCGTTGGGAGGTGTTATTTTAGGATTAATAGTTCCAATTCTGCTGTGGTTTATGTGGCGATAGAAACCAATTACTTGGCAATTCGATTTTTGATAATTCTTGAGAGCGATTGCACTTCAGGAACTCGCATTACCCAGACAGAAATCATGTAAACCCCACCACCGATAAGCATTCCTCCAAAGGCTTTTAGCCAGGCTGGAAAAGCAGTAAATTGCTGAAGCCAGGCGAAGAGAGCCAATCCCATCAAAATTGATGCTGCCAGGGATTGCCCAAATCCATGGATTATGGTGCGAGAGTATAACCCCTTTAAGCGTTTTCGCATGAGTATAAGCAAGGTGACTGCTTCGAGTGCAGTGGCCAATGAATTTGCCAAGGCCAGACCCCCATGAGGCATCCATCCCATGTGGAGAAAAATTGCGGAAAAAGAAAAACTAAAAACCACATTAAGACCCATCGCTACCACCCCAACCATGACAGGGGTTTTGGTGTCGTGTAGAGCGTAGAAAGCCCGGGCTAGGATCTCCAGCAGGGAGTGGCCCACCAGTCCAACCGCATACCAGAGCAGAGCCCAGGCTACAAGATCCGTGGAATGTGCATTGAAATTTCCGCGCTGATAAAGTAAGGTGATGATTGGTTGACGCAACAGAATTAACCCTATAGAGGCTGGAACCGACAGGAATAACACGCCTCGCAGGGTCGCTACCAGGGAATGACGGACATCATCCATTCTTCCGAGAGCATATAGAGAGGCCAGAGTTGGCATCATGGCAGTTGCCACTGATTGGGCGATCACGACCTGCGCCATCAGCATCAGGGAGAACCCGTAATCAATACCCACCAGGCTACCGGCGCTCATCTGTGTAGCGAGTGCTGCATTCACCCAAAGATTTAGCGAGACGACAGATACGCCTATCAAACGGGGAATCATCAATCGGATCACCTCGCCGACTGCCGGATTTCCAATTCCAAGATTGAATGAATAATTTCCTCTTTGTTTTAGCAGGCTGGGAACTTGCAGAAATAAATGCAAAAATGCTCCCAAAACAACCCCCCAGGCTAATCCATAAATTCCGATGTGCGGGGATAGAACCACTACACCAAAGATCATTCCCAACTGGTACATGGCAGGAGTCAAGGCGGGAATTAGAAAAACCTGATGTGAGTTCAGGATACCCATAATCAGGCCACTGAGACCAAATAGGATGGCGGATACCAATTGGATACGCAACAAACTCACTGTTAGCTGCAAGAGCTGAGGATCACTGGCAAGGCCGGGAGCCAGGGCGTAACGTACAATTTGTGGGGCGAAAATAAAGGCAATAAATCCCAACAGGCTTAATGATATTAAAACCAGGTTGGCAACAGCAGAAGCCAGTCTCCAGGCAGATTTTTTCTCCCCTTTTGCCAGGAATGCGGTAAAAGTTGGAATGAAAGCAGACCCAAGTGCACCACCTGCAATGAGATTAAAGAGGGTTTCAGAGACCCGGTTTGCAGCGATGAAAGCGTCCAGTTCCACATAAGCCCCAAATGCCTGTGCAACCAAAATTCGGCGAATAAGACCGGCCAACTGGCTGAAAATAAATGCCAGCATAACGGTTCCGGCTGCACGGGCGATCTGGCGATTGGAATTGGACGCTTTATCCACGATGATGGATTATACTGCCTTGTATCCTAAATAAGTGAGGTTGGAAATGAGAAGGATCGTTCCTATCTTGGTTTTGTCAATCATCCTGATTGGATGTGAGCCGAGTTCTATTTCGAATTTTGGATCAACGCCAACATGGAAAACCCCGGCACATGGTGTGATCGATGGATCGATCCTGCCTTCAGTAACGCCAGTCTTTTCCCAGGCTGATACTGCGAAGGATATTGAAGTGTATTTCAGCGATCCACTCCATCGAATTGAGGGAGAATATCGCGGTGGTCCGGATGAGTATTTGGTTCAAGCGATCAATGCAGCAAAAGTCTCTGTGGATATCGCTATTTATAATATTGACCTGTGGAGTATTCGGGACGCCCTGCTGGATGCATTTCACCGGGGATTGCAAGTGAGAATTGTGATGGAAAGTGATAACCTTACCGATGATGTTCCACAGGAATTGAAAACGGCAGGAATTTATATCCTTGGAGATCGGCGTGAAGGTTTAATGCACAATAAATTTGTTATCCTGGACAGGCAGGATGTTTGGACAGGATCCATGAATTTAACTATCGGTAGTGCCTATTATGATAATAATAACCTGATCCACTTGCATTCTGTTGAGTTGGCTGAAGATTACCTGACAGAATTTGACGAGATGTTTGTACGGGATATGTTTGGTACAGATGTAGTTCCTGAAACACCTCATCCGCAGGTGATGGTTGGGGACATTTTGGTTGAAGTGTATTTTTCTCCAGACGATGGTGTGGCTGAGCATATTGTGGATTTGGTAAGTCATGCCCAGGAAAGTATCTATTTTATGGTTTATTCATTTACTTCAAACGACATTGGAGCCGCCATAATTGAAAGAGATCAGGCAGGAATCTATGTTGAAGGTGTAATGGAAGCAGAACAGATCAAATCCAATACAGGGACGGAATACGATCCATTCATCCAGGTTGGGATAAATGTCTATAAGGATGTTAATTCCGGGTTAATGCATCACAAAGTGATCATAATAGATCATAATATTGTCATCACAGGATCGTATAACTTGAGCAAAAACGCTGAAACAAATAATGATGAAAATATTGTAGTGATCCACAGTCTGGAAATTGCAGAAAAATACTTGCAAGAATTCGATAGGGTTTCAGCTCAGGCTGGGCAATAACCAGTGAATATAATATTGACAAACCTTATCTGTACCTGAAAGACAAGTTTAAGGTTTAATTAATTAAGTTGGATTATTCTTGGTCAAGTGGATCTCTATTTGCTGTGCCTCTTTCTCATTTGATGAGGGAAAAATGGTAAATGATTATTTGTTGGTCTTCGCTTTGTTCTTGTGGAGTTTGGTGCATTCTTTATTGGCATCCCTTAAAGTTAAATCACTTTTTGCGCGGTTACTGGGGAACAGCACCTTCCGTTATTACCGATTGATGTACAACATATTCGCAGGTGTAAGTTTCTTACCAATCCTCGGGCTGATGTTTATTATGCCGGATAAACAGGTTTATACGATTCCCAAGCCCTGGATTACAGTCTCGCTACTTGCGCAGATATTGTCAATATTGGTTCTGGTGATTGGATTGAAACAGACAGGGGCTGTGGACTTTTTGGGTTTGAATGTATTTATTGAAGATGTAAAACCTGAACGGCAAAACTTGAATACAAGTGGACTATACAGAATTGTGCGGCATCCTTTATATAGCGCTGGTCTTGTATTTTTGTGGTGTTCACCAGTGATGACAATGAATTATCTTTTGGTTTATACCTGTTTGACCGTTTATATCCTGATAGGTGCATATTTTGAAGAACGCAAACTATTGGTTGAATACGGAGATGTTTATCGTGAATACCGGCAGAATGTCCCTATGCTGATTCCGGGACTAAAATGGAACAAATAAGTGGTTAAAACGTCTATCTGCATAATCTTAACGAATTGATAATTGTTTTGATTAAAATGGGGATCTTGGTAAAACCCTCCCGGTATATACCAGGATCTGATAATTCAACGGAATATCGGAGTATAATTTTGTTCCATGACAAGCATAACTGAATCCTTTCCCCGGAGAACGTCCTTTTTCAATCAAGTATTAACAATTTTACTTGGCGGGGCGATTCTATTTATACTTTCTGTTCTGTTGATTTCAGGTTCCTACCAGTTATGGTTTGCAGGTCGAATAATGCCAGGGGTTTCAGTGGCAGGTGTGGATCTTTCAGGGATGGCTCAAGATGGAGCAGCGCTAAAATTAAGCCAGAATATGGTGTATCCATATTCTGGCTTAATTCTGTTCCGGGATGGTGAAAAATATTGGGTGGCTTCTCCGGCTGAACTGGGATTGGTGTTTAACTCCGGCGGGAGTGTGCAGGCAGCATATCAAATTGGACGCTCGGGGGGGCTGTTAAAAGGTCTTTCAATACAAGTAAAATCATGGCGAGATGGATCGGATCTGCCTCCAGTCATTCTGTTTGATCAACGAGTGGCATATGCTTACCTGCAGAAGATTGCGTCAGAGATCGACCAGCCTGTAATTGAAGCTACCTTGACTTTGAACGGTATTTTGGTTATTGCAACCAATGGGCAAAACGGCCGGCTGTTGAATGTTGATTCAACGATGGCTTTATTGAATGCTCAACTGCAATCTTTCAGTGATGGCGAAGTGCCATTGGTTATAGATGAGATTGCACCCGTTATTATGGATGTCAATTCCCAGGCGGATATACTACGCAGTTTATTAAGTTCCCCGTTGGTATTATCTTTACCAAATCCCCAGACAAATGATCCGGGGCCTTGGACGGTTGAACCTGCTGCATTGGCAAACATGTTGAGAATCGAACGAGTAAATAATGGTGATAGCGCAGTTTATTCCATCGGTTTCTATGATTCTCAATTATCGCCAATTTTGGATGAAATTGAGACAAGTATCCAAATTAAATCACAAAATGCGAAGTTCATATTTAATGATGAGACACGCCAATTGGAGTTGATCCAACCAGCGATAATCGGTAAGACTTTCAATCGGGAGGCAACCCTGACAGCAATTCAACAACAAGCCTTCCAGGGTGTGCATGAAATTTTTGTCGAAGTTAACCTGGACCCGCCTCTGGTTGGAGATGATGCCCAAGCGTCAGCATTCGGAATTACAGAATTGGTATCTACGGGTACCACATATTTTTGGGGCTCCGGTGAGGAGCGAATCCAAAATATTCAGACAGCATCCAGCCGGTTCCATGGGTTATTAGTAGCACCAGGCGAAACATTTTCGATGGGGGATGCCCTGGGGGATGTCAGCCTGGAAAATGGTTATGCTGAAGCTTTGATAATCTATGATAACCGCACAATCAAAGGCGTTGGCGGTGGAGTATGCCAGGTAAGTACCACGTTGTTCAGAGCGGTATTCCTGGGGGGATATCCAGTTGCGGAACGCCATCCCCATGCCTATCGCGTTGGCTATTATGAGCAAACTTCTTCTGGAGCTCATGACGCTAGTTTAGCCGGACTGGATGCAACCGTATATGTACCATTAGTGGATTTTAAATTTACCAACGATACACCCTACTGGTTGTTAATGGAGACTTATGTAAATGTCGCTGCAAGGCGACTTACCTGGAAATTTTACTCTACAAATGACGGACGCATTGTCGAGTGGAATACCAGTGGACCCCAGGATGTAATCCCCGCACCCGAACCCCTTTTCCAGGAAAATCCTGAATTGGGTGCATTCGAGATGAAGCAAGTGGATTGGTCTGCAGATGGTGCTGTAATTAATATCAACCGAACGGTTATTAAGAACGGTCAGGTTTATTTTGCAGACAAGTTTTATACTGCCTACTCCCCCTGGCAGGCAATATGCGAATACGGAAGTGGAGTGGAAGATCCGAAAGCACGCGCTGCAGAAAAAGGATTATGCCAACCTTAGGCGTGGTAGAATTGCCATCAAATGAAAAAAACCGGAGATAAAGATGATCAGTAAAGAATTATTAGATATATTACGTTGCCCGGCCTGTGTTCGTGAAAAAGATGGCTTTCTGAAAATACATCAAGGGGAGTGGCTGATATGCCAGGATTGCGATCGTAAATACCCGATCGTGGATGAAATTCCCGTAATGCTGATTGATGAGGGAGACAAATGGGTGGCGGTGCTGGAGAAAGATTTGCCGCTACCTCCTCCCCCCATGAAATAGTAATGAATGCGGAAATTACATCCCTGTTGATCGAATTGACCAGCGGTGATGACCATCGGGCGGAACTAGCAGTCGCCGGATTGTCAGTTCATGGTTTTGAAGCTCTGCCAGGTCTTAAAGAGATGTTGATTTCTTCTGATGACGATACACGCTGGTGGGCTGTGCGAACCCTGGCGCAAATGGTAAATCCACCAATAGAATTTTTAATACTATCACTTGAAGATGAATCGCAGGAAGTGCGGCAATGTGCAGCGCTGGCAATATGCCATCACCCTGATGCCAGCGCTATAAGAAATTTGCTGAAAATGATGGCTGAGACTGAAACAGTTACGACAAATCTGGCAGCAACTGCATTAATAGCAATTGGCAAAGACGCGATTCCGGGTTTGTTGGATCTTTTGCCAAACCTGAAGGATGTGAGCAGGATAGAAGCATATCGGGCAATTGCTTGCATCGAAGATCAGCGTTCGATCCCTGTATTGATGGCTGCTATGGACGAAGATTCTTTGGCGATAAACTATTGGGTTGAAGAAGGTCTAAACCGACTCGGGCTTGGAATGGTTTATCTGAAACCGGATTGAAAATATATGGGCAACAAAATAGTGGAAATCTCAAAATTTAACAATAAAATTAAAAAACCGACTGCAACACAATTAATCACATGGGGGGTTGGACTTGCAGCTGCTATTGCACTTTTTCTTTTTGCACGGAATTTTACAGCCTGTTGGAGGTTGACTTCATTGCCAGGAGTCCCTCCTCAAAACTGTGCCTTGGGTGATGGAAGTATAAATCCACAGACAAACCTAACTGGAACGAACGCACCCGGAGTCGGCACACCTTCTGTGGGAACCACCCCGACGGTCAGCGCTCCCATGGTTGAGCTGCCACCGCCTTGGGACGGTGCCACCAGAGTCACTGTATTGATCATTGGTTTGGATTATCGGGACTGGGAAACTGGTACTGGCGCACCTCGCTCGGATACCATGATGCTTCTAACGATTGACCCGTTGACAAAAACTGCCGGCATGTTGTCGATCCCAAGAGATATGTGGGTGAACATACCAGATTTTGGATATAACCGGATCAATACGGCTTACTCACTGGGCGAGAGTTGGAAACTTCCTGGTGGAGGTCCTGGATTGGCAATGAAAACGGTTGAAGAATTCCTGGGAGTACCCATTCAATATTATGCACAGGTGGATTTTCATACTTTTGAGCGCATCATCGACGAAATAGGCGGAGTCAGCGTTACGCCTTTGAAAACCGTAGCGGTTGACAGGCTGGGAGAAAATGATATACCGGTTACTTTGGAAGCTGGGATCATGTATGCTTTACCAGGGGATCTGGCCCTGGCTTATGCGCGAACTAGGCACACGAAAGATGCGAGTGAAGATCTTGGAGATATCGATCGTGCCATGCGACAGCAAGATGTGATCCTGGGGATAAGACAACGTGTTTTGAACTACTGGCCCGAACTGGTTCCCAAAATATACCCCCTTTACCAGGAGCTTTCTTCGGGCATTCATATGAATATGACTCTCGAAGATGCGCTTCGCCTGGCTTTGTTGGCGCGTGAGATAGATTTGAAGGACATCAACACTGGTGTCATTGATTTTCACATGGCGATTCCGATCACATTAACACTTCCAAACGGTGGAGGCCCTGCAGATGTACTTAAACCCATTCCAGATCAAATCCGCCTCTTGCGTGACCAGATCTTCACATCTAGTGGAGCGCTAAGCCCAATGGCTAGTGGGGATCCCACGCAATTGATGCAGGCAGAGGGATCTCGTGTTGCTGTTCTAAATGGTACCTACACAGAAGGTATAGCAGTTAGAACCGCTGACTATTTCAAATCTCAGGGGATGAATATCACATCAACGGACAACTCGGGTGATAAAGTTGCGGTTACTGTACTTGTGGATCATTCCGGGAAACCATACCTATTGAAATACCTCATGGCAGTCATGAATATTGGGTCATCGCAAGTGAGAACTCGCTTTGATCCGGATTCTGTTACAGATGTGGATATCATCATTGGCGATGATTGGGCTTATAAAAACCCCATGCCTTAAAGGTTAGAATCGGGTAATTCACTTAAAGGTCTCTTTTATGGTGACCCTTTTTTGTTTATAACAAATTTGAACAATCGTTACCTGGAATCTGTATCAGGGTTGTTGAAAAATAAGAATCAGGCTACCCCAGGTCGTGTTGCCAGCTTCCACGGAGCAGGGAGGAGCGGTTAGATTGGATACTAATGCGCCACCCTTTGCAAGTTGAATGTTGTAGAAGACATCCGGTATCATTAGGAAATCAGCATAGCCATCCCCTAGCTCTGGTTTCAAGCCCGTAAAAAAATGTTCCTCACCAGTTGACCATGTAATAATGATTTCGGTGCCAGGTATAGGCTGACCGGCAGAATTGGTTACTATCACCTGGAGCAGAAGAGATTTTTGGGGTGAATCGCAAATTGCCTGATTGGATTTCAATATAAAGGGCTCACCAAGTGTGGGTGAAGGTGTATGAGTTGGGCGAGGTGTGGGTGTATTTACGGAGGTGGGTAATTTGGATGGAGTTCCTGTGGATGACAGAGAAATACCATCCGGTGTTGATGTGGAAGTATTTCCCGTGGGCGTATTGCGGGTGGCTGTTTCCAATATTATACCGGTGGACTGCTTCAATGCATCTACCAGGTACGCTAGAAGATAAGCTGTACCCGTAGGATCACCAGCCGTCAGCAGGTTTTGAGCCTGGGTTGTGAGAGACTGGATTGGGTCAGGATCCCCAAGTAGCGCCAATCGTGCCTGGGCGCGCGCAAGATTATTACTTGAATAGTAAGCGGATGCAATTTGTGAGCGGAATTCATCTTTGAAATCTGCGCGCATCGAGGCAGGAACAGTATTAACATATTTCACAGGAGCAACCACCCAAGAAATTATCAGACCAAGCAGAACCCCAATCACAACACCAGAAAGAAGGTACCAGTTCCCTTTTGTAGGAACGCCTTCTTCGTTTGTTCTTCGTCTGCGAGCCCTGCTCATGGTGCGAGACCTCCAGAGATGGGTTGCCAGGTTTGTAGGGCTGTTGCCAGATTTTGGATTAGAACCAGGTCTTCGGGAGCGTACCCTATTTGGGTGGCATAGGCGAGAGACTGAATGGCAATTTCAACCGGTGGATCACTACCGAGTTGAGCAAGCTGACGGATGGCTTGCTCAACATCCTGAGTTGAATCAAATATCTCCGCGACCATCAGTACATAATCGGTGCGGTAATCATAGCGTAAAGTATTGGGGGTAGTATCCAGGTATTCCACAGGACTGATTACCCAGCCGTAAACCAAACCAACAGACAATCCCAACAGGATTGCAAGCAGGAATTTTAACAAACGACTCATAAGATTATTTTGCCACAAAACTCTGAAAAAGAGTAGAGCGACCCCGCTGGTATAAAAATATCCGGGCAGGCGAACCGGCGGCACCCAGAGATACCTCCTTACCGCTGCTTCCTCTCGGACCTGACGGGGTTCGCAGGGCCCTGCCGCGCCGGACCCGCCCGGACGTGGCAAGGATAACCCAAGAAATGAGGTGTGTCAACAGATAAAATGGATTAGTCAGCAAGAAATAATGAGGTTGTCGGTAAGGGGCTGGGAAAGTATAATTTGAGAGCGAATAATTATAGCCATTTCGGGAAGAAATTAGGTTTCTCCGGCCTGTATGGTGATCATACGCTGGATAACTTGGGGAAACCCAATATTTATTTCGATTTTGAAAGGGGGGGGAGTATCGTTTGATTATGAATAAACTAAAAGAATTATTTTTAATTGACCCAGACGTAACATTTTTGAATCATGGTTCATTCGGGGCGACACCCAAACCTGTATTTTCCGTCTACCGGGACTGGCAATCACGTTTGGAAAGCCAACCAGTGCTATTCCTTGGACGGGAGTTGGATGGTTTGTTATTCGAAGCCAGGGAAAAATTAGGCCGATATCTGAATGCTGCGGCAGACGACTTGGTTTTTATACCGAATGCAACATTTGGAGTAAATGTCGTAGCGAGTTCGCTAAAGCTGGACCAGGGCGATCAAATATTGACCAGTGATCATGAATATGGTGCTTGTGATTATTCCTGGGAGTCTGTTTGTAAAAAAACTGGCGTAAACTATATTCACCAGGCAATATCACTTCCAGTGCAAACGGATGAAGTAATTATTGAGGAATTTTGGCGGGGTGTTGTGCCGCAGACGAAGGTCATCTATTTGAGCATGATCACTTCACCAACTGCCGTTCGTTTGCCTGTGGAGAAAATATGTGAGCGCGCCCGAAAAAATGGCATATTGACAGTAATAGATGCGGCACATGCCCCGGGGCAAATACCTGTAGATTTACAAAGAGTTGGGGCGGATATTGTTTTTGGGAATTGTCACAAGTGGATGCTCAGCCCTAAGGGAGCAGCATTCCTGTATGTCCGAAAAGAGGTTCAGGAAATCATCGAACCTTTGGTAATGAGTTGGGGCATTCATGCGACACCAGAAACAAGCACCGGTTCTCGATTCATAGATATCTTGCAATGGACTGGAACGAAGGATCCGTCTGCGTTTTTAAGTGTGCCAGCAGCCATTCAATTTATGCAGGATAACCACTGGGACAAAGTAAGATTTGAATGCCATCGACTATTGCGCATAGCCATTGAACAGATATGCAATGTATCCAATAAGAAACCATTATATCCGCTTGAATCTGATTTTTATGCCCAGATGGGAATAGCTCCTCTGCCAGTTACAAACCTTACAGTGTTAAAATCCCGGTTATATGATGAATACAAGATTGAAGTTCCACTTATTCAATGGCGCGAGTCACAATTTGTACGAATATCAGTGCAAGGATACAATACCATGGAAGATGTTGATGTTTTGATCAAAGCGCTAAGAGAATTATTACCCCAATTAAAAAACTAAAACTTTGAACCAATACAGGATGCCTGTACCATGTGAAAGATGATAGATGTCGCTGTTCAATTCCTGGCAAAAGATGTAATCTTATACGGGTGAATTGCTTTTTAAATTCAAATAAGGAGTCCTTCTATGCAATTATATGTGGATAGTACCAAATGTTCAGGTTGTAATGCTTGCCGGGTGGCTTGCTCGCTGAATTTGTTTGGCGAAAGCAATCCAAAGAAATCAGCACTAGTCATTAAACCTCATTTTCCCGTACCCGGTGTATATGAGGTGAAGGTGTGTACTCAATGCGGAGATTGCGCAGCAGTATGTCCAGAGGAAGCCATAAAGCTAAATTCCAAAGGCGCCTGGTATGTTGACTTTGATCAATGTAATCTGTGCGAAGCCTGCGTTCCGGAATGTCCGGAAGATGTAATGTTCGTACGGGTAGAACTGGCTAATGCAGCCTGGAAGTGTGACCTTTGCGGAGATTGTGTGGACATGTGCGGTACCAGCGCGTTGTGGATCGAAGAAAAAGAAACAGCAGGAGTTTAGGAGACAACGATGAACGGATATGGTGGAAAAATTCTACGTGTTAATTTGACAACCGGTAAAATCACAAAAGAACAGACTCCGGCAGATGTGGCGCGCGATTTCATCGGTGGACGTGGTTTCGGTGCGTATTTTCTTTATAAGGAAGTACCGCAGGGAGCTGACCCATTGGGTCCTGACAATAAATTGATCATCTCCAGTGGCCCCATGTCTGGCTTGATGATCCCCGGCGCGGGGAAATGTGATTTCACTACCAAATCTCCACTTACCGGTGGTTATGCATCTGCTTCGATGGGGGGGCATTTTACGGCTGAGATTAAATATGCCGGGTTGGACAGTATTATCTTGGAAGGTATCAGCCCCAAACCAGTTTATCTGTTCATAAATGATGACAAAATTGAATTGCGGGATGCAAAAGAGTTTTGGGGCATGGGAACCATCTCAGTTGAAAAGCAATTTAAAGATAAGTTGGGTGAAGAATACCAGGTGGCTGTCATCGGCCCAGGTGGTGAAAACGTTGTGCCATACGCGTGTATTAATCACGATTTTGGCCGGCAGGCTGGACGCGGTGGCGTAGGGGCGGTGATGGGTGTAAAGAAAGTGAAGGCGATTGTTATCCACGGTACAAAATCTATCCCGGTTTCAGATACAACAGCTTATCGGCAGGCAGGCAAGGCGTTGTATAAAGCTTGCAAGGATGCCAGTTTTCTGGCAGAGTGGACTCGATATGGGACAACTGTGGTAACCAGTTGGTGCGACGAAGTAGGAGCACTTCCCACGCGAAATTTCAGTGCCGGATCTTTTGAAGATGGAAAAAATCTTTATGGTTCTGTCATGCGTGATAAAATTGTGATTACCGACAAAGGCTGCTTTGGCTGCCCGTCTCCGTGTGGAAAATATAGCCGCTCGAAAAAATACAGCAGTTATGTTGAAGGGCCGGAATATGAGACTATCGGATTGATGGGGTCAAACTTGGGTATTTCCGATATTGAGGCCGTGGCACAGGCGAATCTGCTGGCAGATGATGCAGGTCTTGACACGATTAGTGCCGGGAATGCCATCGGCTGGGCAATGGAATGTTATGAAAATGGTATTTTCACTAAAACAGACACTGATGGGGTAGACCTGAGATTTGGCAATGTTGAAGCTACTTTTGAACTGATCGGCAAAATCTCCCGAAAAGAGGGGCTGGGTGCGTTGCTGTCAGAAGGTGTCAAAAAAGCTTCTCAGAAAATTGGCAAGGGTTCTGAGAAGTTTGCCATCCACGTAAAAGGTATGGAACAATCTGCCTATGCAACTCACAATGCCACTGCCATGCTGCTGGCGTATATGACCTGCGATGTAGGTGCGCACCACAACCGCGCTTGGGCTATTACCTATGATTTGCAAGTTGGCCGTGACCTGGTTGTCCCTGAAAAAGTTGCACGCGTAATCTGGCTGCAGAATTTCCGCCCCATGTTTGATGTGTTGGGTGGCTGCCGTTTGCAATGGGTGGAACTGGGTATCGATCGTGATCTATACATCCCTGCACTTGAAGCCATCACAGGTATTCACCGAACATGGGTAGATTATGAAAAAGTCGGAGAGCGTATCTGGAATCTGACTCGTATGTTCTGGGCGCGGGAAAACAATGGTTTTGGCCGCAGTTGGGATTTACCGGCACCACGATTTTATGAGGAAGCCCCAAAATCGGGAGCGACCAAAGGACAGATCACTAAAATAGAAGATGTCCACCGGTTGTTGGACATGTATTATGAGCAGCGAGGCTGGAACAAAGATGGAATGCCAACACCGGAAAGACTCTCAGCGTTAAATCTTGCTGAACTGGTTGCATGAAATGACTGCTATTATTCGGGCTACCAGTGCGTTAAAAGTGTATCTCGACGGGAAGGATGAGTTTGAAGTGGAATCCGGACATACTGTACGAGAAACCCTGGTCAGACTGAATATAAAACCTGAACTAATTGCCTTGGTTGTGTTGGATGGGGAGCAGAAAACGAAAGATTACATCATCCAGGATGGAGATGTAATCAAAGTTTTGGCTGTTATAGGCGGTGGATGAGAGCGTTACTATCCCCGGCAGGTGATTACCTGCCGGGGATTTTGTTTTGAATATAAATATTTTCTATCAATAAACAAATAAATAAGAGTTTAATTATCGAATATAATCAATTCAATATTGAAGCGGAGTTATTGGAAAACATTTGTATAATAAGGACAATAAATCTATTCAGGCAGGGTAGTATGAACATAAATCCGGAAAAGCACCTCGACATGTATTATCAAATGGTACTCATCAGGCGCATGGAAGAACGGGCTGCAGAACTATATCAGCAAGGCAAGATAGGTGGTTTTCTGCACCTGTATATTGGGCAGGAGGCAGTCAGTACCGGGTTAATTGGAGCCCGACTTCCTCAGGATCGCGTTATTACTGCTTACCGGGATCATGGTGTAGCGGTTAATTGTGGTCTCCCAGTCAATGCGATCCTGGCAGAGCTGCTTGGAAAGGCAACTGGAGTATCTAAAGGAAGAGGGGGCTCAATGCACATGGCAGATACCAGTCGAAACTTTTGGGGTGGTCATGCAATTGTAGGTTCCCACCTTCCGCTGGCAGCGGGGCTGGCGTTGGGTGATCAGTATGCCAATAAGGATGCAGTGACCATCTGCATGTTTGGCGATGGTGCCACCAATATTGGTTATTTTCATGAGGCATTAAACTTGTCAAAAGTATGGAAGTTGCCTTTGCTGTGGGTGTGCGAGAATAATCAATATGGAATGGGTACCACGGTTGAACATGCATCTGCAGTTTCAGAGATCCGCCAGAAAGCCGAAGGATATGGCATCCCGAATGAAAGAGTGGATGGGATGGATATTATCGCTGTTTATGATGCCTCATCGAAAGCCATAGAACGCGTCCGGTCAGGAGAAGGACCTTACTTGCTGGAGATCATGACATACCGTTTCAGGGGACATTCTATGGGTGACCCGGAACGTTACCGTGAACAGGCTGAAATCAAAAAATGGCAGGAGCAAGACCCTATTGGCATCTACCATTCATATCTACTAGGGAAAAAAATTGCGAGCTCGGATGAGTTGACAGGGATTGAGAAACGAGCTGAAGAGGATGTAAAAGCTGCTGAGGCATTTGCCCAGACAAGCCCGGAACCGACACCCGAAGAACTTTTTATGGATATATATGTTGATTGATATTATTTATTTACATAAAAAATGGTAATAGGATAAGAGAGGACAGGATGGCGCGATTAACCATGCGTGAAGCAATATCACAGGCGCTCTGGGAGGAGATGGAGCGAGATTCATCAGTTTTCATCCTGGGTGAGGAGGTGGGTGTTTGGGGCGGTACTTACGCTGTTACCAAGGGATTCTACGACCACTTTGGTGCTGGAAGGGTTAAAGACACCCCTATCTCAGAATCCGCAATTGTGGGGGCAGCCATAGGGGCAGCCATGACCGGGCTAAGGCCTGTAGCGGAATTAATGACCATAAATTTTGCTTTTTCCGCCATGGACCACATCGTTAACCAAGCTGCCAAGTTGCATTACATGTTTGGTGGGCAATTTGTGTTGCCATTGGTTATTCGAACCGTAAGTGGAGGTGGACGGCAGCTGGGCGCCACACATTCTCAAACACCGGATGTGGTTTTTGCGCACTTCCCAGGTCTTAAAGTCGTAGCCCCCGGAACTCCGGAAGACGCTAAAGGTTTGCTGAAAGCAGCCATTCGATCGAATGACCCTATCATGTTCATTGAGCATGCCACCATGTACCAGGTGCGCGGAGAAGTGCCGGAAGAAGATTATAGTATTCCAATTGGAGTCTCAAAAATTCAACGTCAGGGTAAGGATGTGACTATTGTCAGTTATTCCAAAGGGCTGGAACTCTCTATGAAAGCAGCTGAAGAATTAGCCAGGGATGGCGTGGAGGCTGAAGTGATCGATTTACGGACGTTACGTCCATTAGACATGGGTCCAGTAATCGAATCATTCAAGAAAACCAACCGGGCTGTCATAGTCGAAGAAGGCTGGAAAAGCTTTGGAGTTGGCGCTGAAGTAAGTACCCGTATTTACGAAGATGCCTTTGATTATGTGGATGCTCCAATTAAACGCGTGGCTCAAAAGGAAGTACCTTTGCCTTATAACCGGAATTTGGAGCAAATGGCTTTACCCCAGGTGCCGGATATCCTGGCTGCTGTAAAGGAGGTACTGAATGGCTGATGTGGTGATCATGCCTAAATTGGGTTTTGACATGGCTGAAGGCACACTGGTGCGTTGGGTAAAAAGTGAGGGCGATCCCATTACCAAAGGCGAGGTAATTGCTGAAATTGAGACTGATAAAGCCACGGTAGAGGTTGAATCTGGCTTCAGCGGAGTTATTCGCCGGTTACTGGTCGAACAGGGCTCTGTATTACCAATAAATGCTCCCATTGCAGTGATTGGAGCACTGGAAGAAGATATCAGCAAATTTGTTGCAGCAGATACTTCCGTAGTAGCGGAAAACAGACCTGGAGTGGTAGATGGGCGAGTCGATCAAACGAAATCGCCAACCGATGAACCCAAAAATACTATGAAAAGTTCAGGGCAAAATACCCGGCAAAGGATATCGCCGTTGGCAAGGAGACTGGCTGCTGAAAAGGGTATTTCGCTTGATACATTGCGAGGCAGTGGCCCGGGAGGGCGAATCGTTCGGCAGGATGTGGATGCTTTGGAAGCTGGGACCACCCCACTGCAAACTGCCGATTCAATGACCGATAAACGAGTTGGTCTGAGCAAGTTAAGGCAGATAATTGGCCGCAGAATGGCGGAATCCAAGCAAAAGGTGCCACATTTTTATGTCACCCGTGCCTATAAGGTTGAAAGGCTGCTTGATCTGCGAACTCAACTCAATGCAGCTTTGCCAGAAGGAGAAAAATTATCAGTCAATGATTTTGTAGTAAAGGCAGCTGCACTTGCATTGCGGGAATTTCCAAACCTGAATGCATCCCAAGCCGGAGATGAGGTTCTTCAGCACAATAGTGTGAATATTGGGATTGCAGTGGCAGTGGAAGGCGGTTTGCTGACAGTGGTGTGCCGGGAAGCAGACAGGAAGCCACTTCGTCTAATATCACAGGAAGCCAGGCAAATGGCAGGAAGGGCGCGATCGGGCAAAGTAAAACCAGATGATATCGAAGGCTCCACTTTTTCAATATCCAACCTGGGTATGTATGATGTAGATGAGTTCATAGCAATTATTAATCCGCCTGAAGTGGCTATCCTGGCTTTAGGGTCTGCCCAGGAAACCGCAGTTGTGGAAAATGGTGTTCTAAAGACTGGGTGGAGGATGAAGGCAACCATCTCTGTCGATCACCGTGTAAGTGATGGCGCTGAAGCGGCCAGGTTTATGCAGACCTTGGGAAAATATATGGAAGAGCCAATCAGGTTGGTGGTTGGGTAGATGGGAAGTGGATACGGGTTTCCTTTATAAGGCTGTAACGAGTATTGCTTAACAAAGAAAAGGAATAATATCAGAGTTTTCAACACGGTTGGGAAGGCAAAATATGTTCCTTACTTGAGTTTCATTCAGGCACCAGATTTAATTTTTATCCTATTAATCTTTCGTTGGTGCCAAGCTCTTATTATAGGAATTATGCACAAGATAGATACCAGCCAGGGTGATCATTCCACCGATAAGTTGTATGGATTGGGGCAATTCACCCAGCAGTGGAATGGCAAGCAAAGTTGTGAGAATTGGTTGACCAATCATTGTGGGGGCTACAACTGAGGCTGGCAAGTGCCCGAGAGCATATGAAACTGACATATAACCAAGGATCTGGGAGACCAATGCAAGCGCAAGGAAAACCAACCAGGATTGTTGGGAATAGCCACTGAAAGGAAATCCCAAAATGAGATTAATAAATAAGCTAAAAAGACTGGCGCTGATGACCATGATTGTCATGTATGAGAGTGGATCCAGGCTTTCACGGCCGCGTTGGGTGGAAAGCAGATAACCGGCATAAAAGAAACCCGCGGCAAGAGCCATCAGATCCCCCATGCCTAAACGGGGATGGATGATGAAATCATTACCCAGCACCAGGGCAGCTCCGCCAAGTGTAAGAGTCAGGCCAAACCAAAAACCTTTCGGCAACCGGTGGCGAAAGATAAAGATGGTGACCAGAGCAACCCAGATTGGAGCTGTGTTTCCCAATAAGGTGGCGTTAGAGGCAGTTGTGTAGAGGACGGATGAGTTCCAAAATGCGAAATCAAAAGCGGTGAAGAGACCTCCCAGGATTGGGAAGATCAAGTTTCGTCGTGTGATCCGATTGTTTTTTGAGTTTTTCCATGTGAAAAGGGGCAGCAGTATAAGCGAAGTGATAAGTAGCCGATAAAAGCCGGTTATTGTAGCAGGAGCGTCTGCCCAGCGTACGAACATGGCAGTTAAGCTAAGTGCCAGGATTCCAGTGGCAAGGGCGATGTAGGGAAGGAATTTTGACGACTTGGGAATAGTGAATATATTCATAACGCCCAATTGTAACCGTTATTCCGGGAGAGGATTATTGATCTGTGCGAATTTCTTCGAGGAGTGGTAATAATTCTTTTAAGGTGGAAATGACTGCTTGAGGTTGGACGGGCAGATCCCCATCTGGAGGAAGCTGAACATGACGTGTAAGCCAGATACTATATATACCCAAATTTTCAGCGCCTGAAATATCAGCCATAAGTGTATCCCCGACCATGGCTGCCTGGCGAGGCTCCACAGAGAAGTATGTGAGGGCATTTTTGAATATGAGTGGATGAGGCTTGCGCCTGCCGCAGGCAGCTGAAGTGAGAATAAATTCGAAATGAGGGCGTAAATCCAATCGATCTACCAGTTGTTGAACATCGCGGTCGTCAGCAGCATTTGATATCAACCCCAGTCGGAACCCTCTTTTGATTAATTCTTTGAGGGTAGGAATTGTATCTTCTTCGATAAACCAGTTGGACTGAGTAATGGCGTACATCGCGTCCAAGGCTTGCCGAATGACAGGATTGGGAACATTTACATATCCTTTTGAGGTTAAAAAATCCCTGAGAACAAAGCTGGCGCTTAGCTCCACTAGGTCAATATTTCTCTGGTCATAATAATTATTGAGACAAACTTGAAATTCATCCGGAGTGAATTGGGGAACCGATGAAAAACCAGACGCCTCAAGGATATTAAAGAGGGCTATATCCGCCCGGGAAAATATTTCTGGCCATGGAAAACGTGAAAACATTAACGTCTTACCCAGGTCAAACAGGATTACTTTAATATCAGGATTCATTCCAGGTTATCAGATAATTACCAGATTGATAAGATTTGCTGCAATGATAACAGACAATAAAGTCCAAATGGCCAGAGTTGTACCAAATTGGGAAATTGGAAACAGCAAGGTTGATGCCAGCACAATCAAGATAAAGGTTGTTGTGTGACGGAAAAGTTTATTTTTTAACATAATTTACTTCCATACCCAGATTGCAATGGCAGAAAGACAACTGATGGATGATAATAGAAATGTCGTGTATCCGATCATGGAGCGCATTATTTCACCTTCGCGCCCAACCATGCCGGCTGTACTGGCTCCGACTACTACCTTGGTGGGGGCAATGACAGATGCCAACCCTGCTCCTGCTGTTTGTGCAGCAAGAATGATAGGAACGCTGTATGAGAGCAATTCGGCAGTGCGCATTTGAAGTGAAGCAAATATGACGTTGGAGTTGGTGTTGGACCCTGTCATAATTGCACCAATAGCCCCAATCCAGGGAGCGACCACAGGATAAGCTACACCAACCGATGCTGCCAGTCCCTGGGCGATGGCTTCTGTCATGCCAGACTGTTGCATGATCATTGCCATGGCGACCATTTCAGCAATGCTTAGGCTTGAAGACATGACACTTTTTAATGTACTGTTGAGAATTCGTTTTGCAGCTCCATTTTGATAAAGCCCGGAACGGTTGTAGATAAAGTATGAGATGAGAGATGCATAAACAAGGATTGCGCCAGCATGAGTGAAAATGTGGATGGGGCGGTTTGTGCCAGCAGGTGTAATATAGCCCAGGGAAGTGATCGTTTGCGGGAATTGAACCTGGATAACTGTTTTTCCTAATATATCTTTGAATACGGGAACCAGTAAGATTATAATTGTAAGCAGTACTAATATGCCATAGGCTGAAAGGGCTATTAAAAGAGGGCGCAAAGCCAGTTTGTGGGATGAGCCTTCTTCCTTTTTATTTCCCCATTGTGCCAATGGAAAGCTGACTATAAGACCTGCCAGTCCGCCTCCGAAAGCGGCGATGTTCCATAAACCAGCAGCTGCGATTAAATATTGAGTTGTACCCATCACGAAGCCAATTATCATCGCTTTTAGGGACAAGCGCCGAACCCCCGACCAGCCGTCAGCGGCATGGGAAACCATTATGCCAGTCAAAAGAGCTGCCACACCCAGGAAAACAGCGGCTGCGGGGGCAAGATCTGCTGCATTCAGATTGGTTGCAGACATTAAAGCATTAAAAGCCGAGCCCAGTGAGCCAAAATTGACCGCCCAACCATGCCCGATGGATGGAATAACCACAGCCGCAATCGGATTGAATCCCAGCCCAACCAGAATGGGAGCGGTGACCGCTACAGGAACCCCAAATCCCCCCGCTCCTTGAAGAAAAGAGGCGAAGACCCAGCCAATCAGAATTGCTTGCATGCCACGGTCGTTAGTGAGGTATGGTAGCGCTTCGCCGATTATTTTGATGGCTCCTGCTTCATCTGCAACCTGGTAAAGCAAAAATGCAGACCAGACAATCAATAGAACATCGACCGATAATAATAATGCCCGGGTATGCGCAAATGCCAGTACTTGTGAATTTGCGCCAAAAAACGCCAAAGCAATCAGAAAAGCTGTAAGATATCCAGCAGAACCAGCCCGGGCAGCTCCCCAGCGGTAGCCGACCATAAGAATGAGAATGATGATGATTGGGATTGCGGCAAGGATAGCTTGCATGGTTGTTCTTTTCCTATTCTTTATCGAATTTTTGGATTAGTATAAATATAAATCAGAATTGCACCAACCAGAAGCGCAGGCAGAACTATTAAACCTGCCTCAGGACCGAATGAGCCTCCTGTCCACAATGCAGGACCGGTGAATGTGGCTTTAGTGATTTGAAATCCATTCCAGCCACTAACTGGGAATCCAAACACAACACCTTCCGAAAAATTCCACCCGATGTGTATTCCAATTGAAAGCCATAGTTGGTGCGTGCGCACATACCCAAAAGCCAGAAACATCCCAGCCAGAAAAATTCCAACGGTGGAAATCCAGGTGGCATTGGGATTGTTGATATGTAAAATGCCAAAGATTGCTGACGATAAGATCAAGCCAAGCGGAAGATTTGTTCCTGATGTGAGCGTCTGGAGATGATAGCCGCGACTTAGTAATTCCTCATTCCATCCTACGAGAAGAAATATTAGTAACGCCAGGAGAATACCGGATACTACTGAAACCGGGGGCTGCGCTTCCCAAGCAAACGCATCAAAATGAGCCCAACCGAGCAGGATTTCCATAAGAAAAATAAGAGCCAAGGAGAAAAAGGCGATCAAAAAACCGATAGTCAGATCTTTAATAACTCTGGAGGAGAAATCAAGTCCCAGACTTGAAAAAGAGCGCCGGTCCAGGTATCTTCGAGAGAGGAATACAGACAAGATGATGGTGGTAAATGAAATCACCTCGCTGAGCAGCATGAAAAGTTGATCTGATATTTGAATGGATGGGATGTAAATTATTAAGCCTATCGGAATTCCAAAACATCCCATCAGTAGCAGCATGAAGATGGTTTGAATCAGAAGTCGCCAACCAGCTCGCAGGCGTGGTTCGTCAGGGGAGAGAAAAATAGCGGGAAAAAAGGATCGATGTGTGCCAGGCAGATTGGCGGTCATGTTAATTGGCAATTTCAATGTTTTCTGCTGCAAGCGCTGTCTGTACTATGGAAAGAAGTCTTGTGCGCATTTCGGCAGCTTTACCGAAACGGGCTTTGGCAAGCAGGGTCAGCTCAATCACCTGCCCAATTTCACCTGTTGTATTAATTACTTGCCAGGGTTCGATTAAATTGGGCATTGTATTCAACGAATCCTGACCGAGCTGTTCGAGAATTGAAATTGTTTGTTGAATATCAGCAGCATGAATTTTCAAGGTGATGTTGGCGGGCGAAAAACGTCCCCTGCTAAAGTTACGCATTGTGCGGATGTCGCCATTGGGTATGGTATATAGTTCGCCGGTAGGTGATCGCAACCAGGTAGTTCGCAAGGTGATTGCTTCAATAATTCCTTCTATTCCCTGAATTTCCACCTTCTCACCAACAGCAAATGTATCTTCAAAAATAAAACTTGCTCCTGCCATGACATCGCTAATCATTGGCCGGGCAGAAAGACCAAATCCAGCACCGAATAATCCAACCATCCATACCAGGGTACTTGTTTCAACAAATTGACCTAAACTCATAAGCCCTGCAACTGAAAAGAAGACGACATTGAAAATCCCCTTAAGCAATCCATGTAAAGTTTCTTGCCTCTCGGGACGCGTTCGCGTGGAACTTATTCCCAGGTGTTTGGTTTTCAAAGCCCGTTTTGTCAAGAAACCCAATAAATCCGAAAGGATCCACGCTGATATGAAAAACAAGCACACCAGGATCCATTTCTGTGCGAGGGGACGCAAATTAATAAAAATTTGGATCAGTTCATTCACTAATTATGTTCCTTTAAGAAAGATCAGCATTCAATTTCTTTAAAAAACTATTCCGTCTTGAGGTAAATGCCGGTCGGATCCAGCTCTTCATGTAAGATCTGAAGTTCCTTTTCTGTTAGCGGTTGGGTGGTGCGTAAGTTTTGAGATATTTTGAGTGGCCAACCGGTGTTTTGAATAGCTTGGTCGGCGGTTTTGGTTGGGTGCAAGGCTGTGAGCATCAATTCGCCATCTGCGTCGGGTTCGAGAATTCCCAGGTCTGTAACGACCGCGACAGGTCCTTTTCCACGTAAGCCGGCTTTTTCACGTCCGCCTTTGCCGTCCAGGTAGCCTGCGGATGTCAGGAAATCAACTTTTTCTGGGAATCGGCGTATCTGGTGTGGAGTCATAATATAACAGCGGTTAGCCCATGCGGCAATCTCCTGGGCACCGCCTGAACCAGGCAAGCGGACTTTCGGATGCGCATAGTCGCCACCGATAATGGTGGCATTGATGTTGCCATAGCGATCAATCTGAGCACCTCCTAAAAATCCAACATCCACATTTCCACGCTGAAGGTAAGTGGCAAAGATATCATACATACTAACCACCGAAAGGGCACCGCTGACCAGGGTCGGATCGCCGATGGAAAGTGGCAATCGGGAAGGTTCAGCTCCGATTACACCAGCTTCATATATCATAACAAGATCCGGTGCATGAGTGCGTTTTGCAAGGTTGCATGCTAGGTTGGGTTGCCCCACCCCTACAAATACCACATCACCATCCTGTAACAGACGGGCAGCATTTACGATCATTAGCTCAGCAGGTGTAAAGGTGAGATCGGTCATAATTTCTCCTGAAGGAATTTAACAATTGTATTGTACACTTCGTTCGGACGTTCCAAGGGGACGAGGTGGGTGGTTTTCTCCAAGGTAACGATGCTGGCAGAAGGTAGGCGTTTTTTAAACAACCTGGCAGATGAAGGTAAAAAAGTGTCAGTTTCAGCACCACGGATGACCAGGACGGGGATTTTGAGATTGTGTAATTTGCGCCAAATATCCATATCCTTCCAAATCCCTGTGGCGTAAATACGCATTTCCCATTCCGGACTGAAGGATAATCTATAACCGCCTCCTGGCGTGGGCGTGGTAATGCCTTTCACATAAGCCCGCAGACCGTCATCATCCATATAGCGGAAAACAGGTTTGCGTCGGAAACCTGTGAAGATACTTTCAAGGTCGGTAAAATCCCGTCGCCTGTAGCGGGTGGCTTTAATAAGGGGATGGTAGCGATAAATCGTGTCCTGTGACCAGATCAATCTTCTGGCAAAAATGAATTTGGGAGGAAAAAGTACCGGATCAATCAAAACCAGGACTTTAAAACGATCCGGTTCGAGAATGGCTGCCCGCAGTGAGGTAATCCCACCCAAGGAGTGACCTATGGCTATTGAAGAGTCTAATGATTTCTGATCCAGGAATGCAAGCAGATCAGCGGTAAAAGGGAGCCAATCCTTGATCTCTTCCGGGTTGGAATTCGGCCATAAGGGGCGTTGCAGCATGGAGAAGACATGATAATCATTGGACAGCAAATTTAACAGTGGTTGGTAGCAGGCTGGGGGGTAACCATTCGCGTGAGAAAAATGGATGGGGAAACCAGAACCGCCAAAATCAATATAAGGAATTGAAGGTATGCTTGGAAAATTCATTTAAAAATCTTTAAGGAATGATTGTCTGGAATGAATTTGTGTTCATAAAAACTAATAATCCCCATAATTTATAGGGTGACTTGGACGTGGTTTTACTTCCAATCGTTGATGAGTCTGCTTACCCAGTTTATCCCAATAGATCTGATGATCTGGGACAGCATACACCCATTCATCCAGCCAGGCCCTTACATTATCGATTGAAGAACTAATCTTGTCCCATTCGAGGTAAAAAGAATTGTCGCGGTCATAATAGCCTTGAGCGTAGGAGGGATGGCAGGCGTAGGGAACATGGCAAACTGCATCGACTATAAAACCAGGAATTATTGTGCGATTGGGATCAGAGCGAATAACAGATTCATCAACAATTTCCTCAGCGGTGAGAATAACGTGTTTGGCAGCAAATGCCGCCTCTTTCTGCTCGCCAATGATGCCCCACAGATGGGCATTTCCATCCTTGTCAGCCCGCTGTACATGGACGATGGCAACATCAGGATTGAGCGCTGGTACAACAATCACATCTTGCTTTGTGAAGGGATCCTGGACACGCTGAATGTTCGAATTGACAGCCTCCAAATGGGTGGCACCTGTCTGATTCATGGGCATGAAGGGCAACCCGGATGCGCCGGCTTGCAGTCGTGAGATCATACCGAAATGAGAGTACTCCTCCCATTCCAGCCGGCCAGCTTGAATTTCGGAGCGGACAATGCGCAGGGATCCGACACCCGGGTTTCCCATGTAGGAGAAAATTACTTTGCGTGCGCAACCAGCGGCTACCATTTGATCATAGATTAAATCGGGAGTGGCACGGGCAAGCACAAGGTCACGTTTACTCTGACGAATCATTTCATGTCCAGCGGCAAATGGGATGAGATGAGTAAAGCCGGCTGCATAAACCGTGTCGCCATTTGCGACGTAATCAGAGATTGCTTTTTTGAGGGAAGTTAGTTTCTTCATAGATAGTCCGGGTTAATCCTGATGTTAATTTTCCTTATTAGTTTTGTGGTCTTGTTTTTGCTTGTATTTTTCGTGTATGCTGCGTACCGAATTAAAACGGGCTCCTGGAGAGGCAGACTTTCCACTGAGCCGCAAACGAATGCCAATGAAGATGAAAATCAGACTAATTAAGAAATAGTCAAAATGCGCCGTCCCACCCAACTCGTAGGTCACGAAAACCATTATTAAACCTATTCCTACCAGGATCAGGAATGTACCTACGCGCGGAACAAGCTCCGATTGCATATCCTTATTATATACGACCTTAAAGTGGTTTCTAATGGTTCTTTGTAATGGTCTGAGTGGAAATATGGCACATTGGTACAATAAAAAAACTTTAAACAAATAATAAGAGTATCCAAAGGAATTTCGAATATTTAAAAACATACGCCCGGGTTTAGTTCAAAAACCCAGGCGTATGGAGTTTAGAAATCAATTATCTTATAAGCGTATGGATTTGTTCGTGCATATATTGGAGCAGATAGTAATGACCACCGGAATTTTTACCGGTTGAACCTGAACCTTTCCAACCGCCAAAGGGTTGAAAACCAGGCCAGGCACCTGTCGTCGCTCCCTGTGGACGATTGGCATAGGAGACACCAGCCTGGATCTGATCGAAGAACCAATCGGTTTCTTCGATTGAACCATAGAAACCAGCGGTTAATCCATATTCCACATCATTAGCGTAATTCATGGCTTCGTTGATGCTGGATACTTTGGCGATCGTGGTTATTGGCAGGAACATCTCTTGCTTCCACAATGGATGCTGCATGGGAAGGTCGGTTACAAAAGTCGGTGAACAAAAATAGCCTTTTCCGTATATTCCGTCGGTAAGTACCTTGCCACCCGTTAAGAATTTTCCAGCTTTTCCCAAATCTGATGTGAAGGATTTATATTCCTGGTATGAATTTTGATTAATTACCGGCCCAAGATAAACATCTCTATCGGTGGGATCTCCAATGACAAGTTTTTCAGCCAAATCCTTCAAACGGTCAATAAGGTCACCAAAAACTGGTTCTTCGATGAATATGCGTGAAGCTGCAGAACACTTTTGTCCTTGCAGCCCAAAAGCAGAACGGATGATACCTATCGCAGCGCGATTCAAATCCGCATGGCGTGAAACAATGACTGGATTCTTGCCGCCTAGTTCCAGAATGGTGGGGCGGATATAGCGCCCATTGGCAAAATCCCGGAAAATCTTCATGCCGACGTTATAGGATCCTGTGAAGGTTATACCGTCCACTTCGGGGCTTTCGATCAAGGCCTGACCGAGGCTGTTGCCGGGTCCGGTTACATAGTTAACAACACCATCGGGCAACCCGGCATCGCGAAAGCATTCTACAAGGAGACGAACAACCCAGGGTGTATCTGTGGCAGGTTTAATTACAACGGTATTTCCCGCGACCAGAGCTGCACCAGCTGGACCTCCTGTAAGGGCAAACGGGAAATTAAAGGGACTAATGACCAGCCAGACACCATAAGGACGCAATTGAGAGACGTTACGAGCCTCGTAGCCCACCAGGGGATCCTTCCCCATGGGGACCACAAACCCGTTGTTCTTTTCCATCTGATCACAAGAATAGCGGATCAAGTCGGCAGTTTCGGCGATGTCGCCCAATGCTTCCATGCGATTCTTGCCGACCTCCAGGCTTAGAGCGGCTCCGATCTCGTACAAGCGATCATCGATCTTTTCAGCTGCTTTGCGTAATAATGAGATCCGATCCTGCCATTTCGTGCGTGACCAGGCAGGGAATGCTTTTCGAGCTGCAGATAATGCCAGGTTGGCATAAGCCGCATCCCCTTTCTGAAAAGTACCTAATAAAAGATTTGTATCGGCAGGACTGTGATCAGAGAATTTTGTAGGAACGAAAACATCCTTGCCATTGATGAGCATTCCATGGTCAAGTCCAAGGTTGGCTTTTACTTTAGTCAGAGCCTGGTCGTATAATTTATGCAGTTCTTCCGGGGGATTAAACATCGTAGCGTAGGTCAATTTGAAAGTACTCATGGTTTTCTCCAAAATGATTCTAATTCTTTAATATCGACAAGGTAATTATACAATAAATAAGATAAAATTAGTAAAATAATTGCAGTTTTTACATAACTCTAATGATTAAAAGATTTGAATTTAAAATAAAATGATGGCAATTATTCGGGCTGGTTGTGTGAGGGCTTTCTTCGTTTCCGAATTAAGATTTTCTTTTAGACAAAACAAACACAGGTATGGCCAACGATATAGCAATTATGTGGCCAGGCCAATTATTAAAAAGGTTGTATGGGGAAAGATACGTTCCAAGAGTTACCCCTCAATCCACGGAATGAGGAGAGATTGAATCCCCAAAGATGTTCCAAATAATCCATAAGGAATCCTTTGGCTAAATAACTGCGGGAGCGATCTTTCGCTAAGGGTGAAAACGCTCCTCGCAACAACACATGAAAAGACTCTAATATTTCAAATATGAGTATTGCGCATATGTATGCTCTGGAATTTAAGACAATCTATATTTCAGCTCATTTCGCATATACCGTAACTACGCCAACCATGCCAACGCCAGAGTGTATAGACAAGCCCGGTCCGAGTTCTGCAACACTAATTTCCGACGGGCAATCTATATGAGTACGAAGGAGTTTTTCAAATTGTGAAGCAGCCTCGGGGACATTTACGTGGATGATACACATGCGTTCAATTTGACGACCCTCTGCTGCTTCCTTTGCCAATTCTATTGTGCGAATCCAGGATTTACCCTGAGTGCGGATTTTTTCAAGCAAGTCGAGTTTTCCATTTCTGATGGTCAGGATGGGTTTTACGTTAAGAATATTGGCAACACCTGCTGCAAGGTGACCAATGCGTCCACTCATAGCCAGATATTTGAGCGTTGCCAGGGCAGCGAACATTTGGGAGCGGTCGCGCACATCCAGGGCGGCGGCAATGGCTTCTTGTTTTGAAGCGCCGCGGGAGATTGCCTCTTCTGCGGCCAGCGCCATAAAGCCCTGCTGCATGGTAAGGCTGCGGGTGTCAATCACGGTTATATCCTTTCCCGGCAGAGTGTCACAGGCATTCAGTGCAGCAGCGTAAGTGGCACTGACTTCTCCACTGACCGTGAAACACAAGACAGATTCTGACCCAGCATCAAATGCGACTTTATATGCTTCTGCAAACTGACCAGGAGAAGGTGCGGAGGTGGTGGGGAGTTTACCTTCCTGGTCAATTTTTGAAAAAGTCTCAGGATTGTTTATATCAAAAACATCTCGAAAACTTTTTTCTCCGAACTGGATCATGATGGGAACCATTTGAATGTTGTGAACTTTGGAAAATTCGAGGGAAAGACTGGAATCTGTATCCGTGATAATTGCAATTCTTGACATGATTAACCTCTCTTAATTAAAATATGTTGCTTAGTTTAACACAATAGTAAACGAAAGGGTTTGAACTGTGTCTTGTGCATGGAGATGAAGGTGTTTAAGAAATCCATAAAACGAGCAGACTTGGACCAAAAGGCAGAATTTCTGAATAAATTT
>MGMF01000011.1:0-7531 GCA_001796335.1 Chloroflexi bacterium GWB2_49_20
TGAGGAGCATTTGGCGCTCTTGTGCGGTGTAATAGGGCCAGTAGGTGCTGGTGGAGGGGTCGTATTCGGGTTTTGGAGGGTGGAGAGGGGGGTAGACAGGGATGGGGGTGGTCATAAGGGGCTCCTTGGTGAGGGTTGACGGTTGGTAGTTGACGGTTGTCAGGTTTCAAATTGCCCCCTTTGGGGGTCTTCCCCGTTGGGGACGCTGCGCAGTCGCTACGCTTCGACAGGTTGCACGTGGGGTTGACGATGGACGATGCCCCCCTATGGTCCCCCCATTTTGAAAAAGCACAAAATAGGGGGACAAAGAGGGCAAGCGGGGTGCTTCGCGATAGTCGCAAATGATAGCTCCCTCGCCTAATAATTATGGTCGATGAAGTGGAGGAGATCGGTGTTGTCATTTTTAGGATCGAGAATGTCACGATCAATAATGAGGGTGGGTGAGGAGAGGCTCCAATCGAGGTCGTCCAGTAGGGTGACAAGGGCGTCGGCAAGGACGTAATCATCATGGATGAGGGCGCCTTCGGGATCACGGGTACCCTCAGGAACGCCCCAACGCAGGGTTTTACCGGGGCCGGGCAGGACTTCACACTGGCAAGCCATGTACTGGGCTTCAACTTGCTTTGAGATGGAAGATTGCCTGCTTGACGTTTGCCCCTCTTGGGGCGAACATGGGCGATGCTCACCAGATGCTCGCTCGCCCGAGTTATCCATCCCCGACCCCGGTGCCCTTGCGCCGGGGTGCGTGACGGTCGCATCCCTGGAAAAGGAGGCCGGGGCCTGCGGGGATTGCTCCCTCACGCAAAAGCGCCCGGTATTGATCATGGCGAGGAAGCGATAGCCGATCTCGCTTTTTACGGTGGCGGTAAATTTAACCGGGATGACTTTGCCGGGAAAGGCTTTATCGAGAAGAGCCCAGAGCCCTTCACCCACACCGGTGGCGTCGACGACGAGGTAACGGGGACGCCAACTTTCGGCGAGGGATTTGATCTGTCCAAAGACGGTGAGGTGGTTTTGACCGGTCCATTCGACCCTGTGGAGGATGCGGTAGGTGGGGTAGTTGAGGGTTTCAACGGTGGAGGTGTCCACCTCAGCGATGGAGAGCGCGGCGGAATCACGGGAGGGATTGGCCAGTTTGGCGGCGGGATCGGCCATGACGGCTTCATCCTGACCGGCAAGGTCGATGAGGAAGGCGACCCCCCTCCGGCTCCCCCCATTTTCGGCCCCCCTCCAACTCCCCCCATTTTGAGAATCGAAAATGGGGGGAGAGTTAAGATGTGGAGAGCCAAAAATGAGGGACATGCGGGCGGCGTTGAACATGCCGGTGGTGGCGTCGATCTCTTCGTTGAAGTATTGGGTTTTGACGAGAGGATGCTGACGACCCCAGCGAGCCACGACTGAATCAACATGGGCACCGTAGGCGGGGAGGACCTGGCGGACATGGTCGGCATCGACCATGAAGACGCGTTTGCGATCATCGAGTTTTTCGAAATATCGGGCATGACGGATCTCCTGTGAGAGAAAGGTGGTGCTGGTCCAGAGGGTTCCGGCCAGCAGGCAGGTGGCGTGGGTGGAAGCGGCCATTGGAAACAATTTATGTTGAAAGAGGGTGGGGGAAATATCCTGGGCTTCGTTGACCATAAGTAGTAATGAAGCAGTGGCACCGAGAATGTTGGATTTTAAGTCGCCGGAGAGGAAGGAAATGCGGGTCTGATCAACCCGGCGAATGAAATCGCCGTGTTTACGCCAAAGTTTGGAGGTGAGGGGATTGCGAGCGAGGACCTGATCGAAACGGATGAGGGCGTTAACGGTCTGCGGTTTGTAGGTTGGATTAACGGCTACCATGCTGAGGGGAAATTGGGAATAGATATAAAGCATGTAGACCATGAGCTGGATGAGGAACTCGTCCTTGCCGGACTGGCGGGGGAAGACAATGATGATGGTGTCGCCATAGCGATTTCGAATGGAATCATGCAGACGGGCGATGGGGGCGATCTGATAGGGGCGCAGTTGGAGGCCGGAGGTATGCTTGATGAAGGTGGGCATGCCGGAGAGGAAAGGGCTAAAGGAGTAAGTAGATGGTTGAGGCGTTGATGAAGGTTTCAATTTATACGTCACAAGTTACACGTTCCACGATAGACGATGCCCCCCTATGGTCCCCCCATTTTGAAAAAGCACAAAATAGGGGGACAAAGAGGGCAAGCGGGGTGCTTCGCGATGGTCGCAATTCCCCGGAAAAAGAGGCCGGGACTTCCTTTGGTCGCCGGAAAAAGAGGCCGGGACCCGCGGGGATTGCTCCCTCGCCTTATGGAAGAGTCGCCCCCATTAATAAACCTGGTGAGAGTCTCATATAGGGAGCGACTCTCACCAGAGATATTATAGAACATATTTTCTAATATTGCAAGAGGCAATTTCCCGTTTCCATGAGGAAATTAAACGGGGGCTCCCTTTGGTCGGAGGCAATTTTGACCCCTGACCCCCTCCGACCTGTGGCCACCTCCCCCAAATCTCGATTTGGGGGAGGAAGTGCACATTGGTTCGCCAATTGTTTGCTATAATTATTAAATCATAAATAGGGATGAAAAACATGACAGATCAAGAATTGGCTTATGTTGAAATAGAAAAACTTGTAAGAAATTTCAAGAAAATTCCTGCCGCGCAACGTAAAGGAATGAATGAAATGCAAACACGGCTCGGGTATATTTTGCCGTTGTTCAGCGCTCTTGGTTGGAATACAAGTAATATGAACGAAGTAAGCCCTGAAGAAAAAGTGTCGCGTGGATGGGTGGATTTCTCTTTCCGTATTGGTGGTGTACCCCGTTTTTTTCTTGAAACTAAGAGGGTAGATGAAGATTTAAATGATCCACGTTGGGTCAAGCAGGCAATTGATTATGCCTGGACAAAATCGGTAACCTGGGCTTTGCTCTCGGATTTTGAGGGCTTGCGTGTGTTCAATGCAGAATGGCAAGAATCAAATCCATTTCGAGCCCAATTCTTTGAATTCACAACTGACACCTATTTAAGCGACTTTGAGCGACTCTGGTGGCTTTCACGCGAACAGACTGCGATAGGCAGATTAGACAAAGAAGGCGAAAAATTTGGACGTTCCAGGAAGCGATTACCGGTAACCCAGGAATTGTTTAGTGACTTAAAAAGATGGCGGGAAATATTGTTCAAAGATTTGCAAGCTTATAATCCTATTTTGTCAGCGGGTGACATTGATAATGCAGTTTTACGTTTATTGAATCGTTTGATCTTTATACGGACTGCCGAAGACAGACAGGTTGAATCTCCCCGCTTGCGCGCATTGGTTCGTGAACTTAAGGATAAAGGTCAAATTCGCACTCTTTCTGCCGGACTTTCAAACTTATTCCGCGAGATGGATGGAATATATAATTCAGAATTATTTGCAAAACATTTTTCAGAGGGTTTGGATATTACTCCAGCGACTTTGGAAGAAGTGATTGAAGGATTATATGAAAAGAATTTTGTCCGCTATAACTTTAATGCTTTAGATGCCGATGTTCTAGGCACAGTGTATGAGCAATATCTTGGATCAGTTGTTGCAGACAAATCTGAAGAAGAAAACAAACCCAAGAAGGGGGCACAACAAGACGAATTATTTTCTGGGGGGATGACCGTTCAAGAACGGCGTACTAAACGTAAATCACAGGGGATCTATTACACACCCGCTTTTGTTACAAAATATATCGTTCAGCAGACGGTGGGTAAGTATCTGGAAGAAAATGGCTACAACCCATCCAGACCGCCGCGCGTGCTGGACATGGCCTGTGGTTCAGGTTCATTCCTGATCGAAGCCTTTGATGTGATTGACAACTTTGTTGCAAAACTACGCGGGCAGGCGCGAATAGGCGAAGTGGATTTTAATGACCGCCTCCGTCAAATGGAAGTATTACAGAGTTGCATTTTTGGCGTGGACAAAGATAAGCAAGCGGTGGAAGTAGCCCGTTTGAATCTGCTTTTGCGGGGTTTGCACTCACGCGAAAAACTGCCCATGCTGGAAAACATTGCCAACGGAGATAGTTTGCATGATGAAACCTTCACCAAGTTCTTCCCGCAAGTGATTCAAGATGAAGGATTTGATATTGTTATTGGCAATCCGCCCTATGTACGTATTCAAACGCTCGACAAGAGCGAAGTGGAATACTTCAAACAGAATTATCTGACGGCAACGGGCAGTTATGACATTTATGTTTTATTTGTTGAACAGGCTTTGAGGTTGCTCAAACCTGGCGGTATGATGGGGTATATCCTGCCAAATAAATTTATGCAGGTAGATTATGGCTTGGAATTACGAAAATTACTTTCCGAAAATAAATATGTTAAAAAAATTGTTGATTTCAAAGAAAGCCAAGTTTTTGAAGGAGCAACAACCTACACCTGTCTTTTGTTTCTGAAAAAGCAAGATAATCCATCCTTTGAAGTATTGAGGGTTAACATTGGCGAAGAAAAACCTACGGCGGAGACCTTCACTGTTCCAGAAATAAATAAAGCCGCGACCAGTCTAACAGAAAAAGCTTGGTTGTTATCTAATAATTCTACGAAATCCATTTTCGATAAATTAAGCAATTCCAAAACAGTATCTCTTCTTGATTTGCCAAGTCATATTTCGCGGGGTTCAAGTAGCGGTGCGGATGATATTTATATTCTGGGCAGAATTGATGATAACCACTTCAAGACGGGTGATGGCAAATCGGTTGAGATCGAGCCCGAAGTCATGCGAATACCTCTTTACGCTACTGACTTTGGACGATATCTGTTTAGACCCAAATCCCAAGAAAGAATTATATTTCCTTATGTTGTCGGCAGTGAGGGATATACCTTGATTGCTGAAAATGAATTTAAGGAATCCTACCCCAGAGCATATCAATATCTTGTAAGCCAGAGAGAACGCCTCGAAAAAAGAAAAGACTACAGAACTTGGTATGCTTTTAGTGCCCCAAGAAATCTTAATGTTCATGTTACCTCTCAAGTTGTCGTTCCGTTATTAGCAGATAAAGGGCTATATGCGAAACTTCCGAAAGACACAAGTAATTTTTGCTTGATGGCAAGTGGTGGTTTTAGCATTTCGTTTGGTGATGAAAACTTATCTCCAGAATATCTATTAGGTTTACTGAATTCCTCTTTACTATTCTGGTATCTTCATCAAGTGAGTAATGTTTTCCGTGGCGGCTGGATAACCTGTACCAAGCAATATGTTGGACAACTTCCCATCCGCCGAATCAACTTCGAAAACCTTGCTGAAAAGTACGCCCATGATGAAATTGTGAAGCTGGTTGAAAAAATGCTGGAGTTGCAAAAAGAACGCCAAGCAATAAGACCGGGGTATGAATTTGACCATGCCCGGGATTTGGATCACGAGATCAAGAGGGTGGATGAAGAAATTGACAGGCGAGTTTATGCGTTGTATGGATTAACGGAGGAGGAGATCAAGATTGTGGAAGAATAAAGCAAAAATTAAATTAGAGGCAAAATGGATAAGAACAATTTGGGAATAAGTTATAAGCCTTACTATCAATCAAGTTGGGCTTTGGTGATTGGAATTAATGCATACCAGAATGTATCACCATTGTCTTACGCTTGTAATGACGCCGATGCGGTGTCTAAATTACTTGTTGATGAATTGGATTTCCCTGCAAAAAATGTTGTGATCTTGAAAGACAATGAAGCGACAAAACAAGTCATAATGGATACTTTCCTCCGATTTAGTGACAAAGCCAATAATCCAGATGATCGTGTGTTTGTTTTCTTTGCAGGACATGGATTGACAATCGACGGCTTACGCGGCCCGATTGGATATTTGGTTCCCGTAGACGGCGATAGTGATAATAAGGTTTCATTGATTCGATGGGACGACTTAACTCGCAACTCAGAGTTGATAAAAGCAAAACATATTCTATTTATTCTGGATGCTTGTTATAGTGGGTTGGCACTACAACGTACAGTTACTCCTGGCTCACAACGATTTATTAGCGATATGCTGCAAAGACTAGCTCGGCAAGTTATCACGGCTGGAAAGGCTGATGAAGTAGTTGCTGATGGCGGAGGCCCACAAGGCAAAAATTCGATTTTTACAGGACACTTGATAGATGGGATAAAAGGAGCTGCATTAGATTCAAATGGTGTGCTAACCGCAAACGAATTAATGGCTTATGTGTATAAAGAAGTAGGGCAAGATAATCGGTCGGAGCAAACACCTCATTTCGGACATTTCGATGGGGATGGGGATTTTATCCTAAAGACCCCTAACCGTGAACATCTTAGCAGCTTCCCGCACAAAGAATATTTGGTTCTCACTTCTGCAGAGGAAACAGAAGCCATTCCGGACCAAGTGGCTCAATCTCTAATATCAAGTTATTCCATCAGGAATGGATATAAGGATCCATCAAATCCAAATTTTGGGCGGAATGATTGGTCAAAGAGATTGGGGGAATTCAGGAGAGGAAATAGTGTTCCATCCGAAATCTCAAAAGCTTTTTCTTGGACATCCATCATTTTTGAGCCTGTTACTACACTACCTCAACCTATTAATATTGCAGCATTATCTGATGAATTGAAGAATCGCAAGGTTCCGAACGATAAACCTTACGAGCAGTTGGTTTTACCTCAAAATAGAATGACAACAATTGATTCTCTGGTTTTATATGATAATTTCCATCAGGATCAATCCCTTTGGGATACTTTCATACGGATAGATAAAAATGGGAACATTGAATGTACAGATACCAAATACACCTTCTTAGAACGTGATGGAATAAGATGTTTTTCTTACGTTCAGATTATTGGCTTAATTTGGCAATCACTATTTTTTTCAAGGCACATTCTTCGACTTGCGGGTTATCGTTCTGGGATGACTATGTGGGTAAATCTCGTTGGGACTCGAGATAGTATCCTCATGGATTTTTCAAAAGAACCTGGAGAAAACAATCAGGTTTGGATATCCCCATTTAATAGAGGCGATTTTTTTGATAGAGATGATATAAATAAATTAAGATGCTTTGATTTAAATTTACAATTAAATTCTCAATTTGTTCCTGAAGGATTGGATGAAATCAATTCCTTTGAGATAATAAAAAGCTTTGCAAATAACCTTAGCCTTGCATACAATCATCAATCATCGCCTCGATGCTTCAATTTCAATACCGAGATTTTTCCATGGGAACAGTACTTTAACCAGAGGAGATGGTAAGATGACATTGCATTTCTTGCAAACGAGTTAAAGGACTCACAAAGGGCGCAGTCTGTCTGGGGAAGACATCAGCCATTATCAACGGGTGGTGGTAGCGTTGAAGGAAACGATGCGCGTTATGAAATCCATCGACGAGGTCATTGGGGAATGGCCGATCAAGTAACGAAAAAGGGCGCATGGAGCAAAAAGACAAAAAAGAAAAAGAACAAAAAAAGGGCGTGGTCTCCACGCCCCTACCCGGTGACGGCAGACCCTAAAGGTTTCCTTTGTTAACATTCGTCTTGTCTGGCAAAGTGGCCTGGTATTTCCAGGCAACCGATA
>MGMF01000011.1:7716-21865 GCA_001796335.1 Chloroflexi bacterium GWB2_49_20
GTTTCCTTTGTTAACATTCGTCTTGTCTGGCAAAGTGGCCTGGTATTTCCAGGCAACCGATAGCCGGGAAAACCTTTAGGATCTATCTCTCATCTCGGGCGACCAAAAGGGTCGCCCCTACTTCTCTCCCTGCCACTCGGCGATCAGGCGCTCGAAGAAGGCGTCCAGGTAAGCCAGGCGTTCGGTAGCCATGGCTTTGGCAGTGGCGGTGAACATGCGCGCACCGACCTTGCGCAGCTTGAACAGGTGCTCGTGATAGGAACTGTGCGGCTCGCCGGGTTCTTCTTCTCCGCTGTTTAGGAACTTCTCAGAGGGCGGATAATAAAAGGGATTGCCATCCAGGGCGGCGTAGGCAATGACACGCGCCGCGCCGATGGCGCCGAGTACATCCAGCTTGTCGGCATCGAACAGTATTTTGGCTTCAAGGGTGGCAGGTGGTTCGGAATGGTCGCGGTAACGGTGGGCACGGATGCAATGCCCCACGGCTGCGATGCGGTCTGCCGGCCAGCCCTCTTCAGTAAGGACCCGGGCGGCAAACTCCGCCGAAGCGTGCTGGTGATTGGCACGCACAGAGCCAGCGCCGGGGGCAGCGCCTTCGGCATCGTGCAACAGGGCGGCGGCACGCACGATGTGCAGGTCGGCGCCTTCGATGTGTGCCAGGTGTTCGGCAGTCCGATATACGCGCAGGACATGGTCAAAATCGTGCACGGCATCGGCTGCGGTGTACCAGAGGCGGGCTTGTTCAATGCTGGGCATGCGGCTCCTTGAGAGTCTGGAATGGGGGAGGTGGATAAGATGACTTTACTGCAAAAAACTTCTTCCACCACCAAATCACAAAGACACCAAGAATCTTTATAAAAAAACTTCGTGACCTGGTGTCTAGGTGGTAAAGTCTGTTTGCAGTGATCAGGCCGTGCGGTAATAGCCCATGTCCACGGAGTAGACCTGGCCGCGCTTGACCACCTGCCTGACCAGGTTGGTGCCAAAGCGGTAACCCAGGTGGCGGTAATCGGGCACAGACAGAACGAGCAGATCGGCCTGCTTGCCGGGAGTCAGCGAGCCAACCCGGTCTGCGCGGCGGATGGCGTGGGCGGCGTTGATGGTGGAGGCGGCGATGGCCTGGGCCGGGGTCATTTTCAGGTAGCGGCAGGCCAGGGCGATGACGAACTGCATGGACTCATTCCAGGCGGTGCCGGGGTTGCAGTCTGTGGCCAGGGCCAGGATGGCGTTGGCGTCGATGATCTTTTGGGCGGGGGTGTAATCCGTCTCAGCCAGGCCAAAGGGCGTGCAGGGCAGGGAAACTGCGACAGTATCGGAGGTGCCCAGGGCGGCGATATCTGCATCCGAGGTCTTGACCAGGTGGTCGGCGGAGGCGGCTCCCAGTTCGACCGCCAGCGAAGTGCCTCCCAGGTTGTCAAATTCATCGGCGTGGATCTTGAGCGGGAAGCCCAGGCGTTTGGCCTGTTCCAACACCTGGCGGGATTGAGCCAGGTTGAAGGCTTGGTTCTCGCAGAAAACATCCACAAAGGGCGGGTTTTTACGTTTGGGGGCGTGGGTTTGCCACCATTGTTGCAAAATTGGCAGCATGGTGCCGGTGACCAGATCGGTATAGCCCTGGGGATCGTCCTTGTATTCGGCTGCGATGGCATGTGCACCCAGGAAAGTGATGGCCAATTCAATCGGACCTTCGTCATCCAACGCCAGCAGCGCTTTCAGCAGGCGCAGCTCGGTGGCGGTCTGCAAGCCATAACCGGTCTTGGCCTCGGCGGTGGTGGTGCCGGTGGCGAACATGCGCAGCAGGCGTGAGCGGGTTTGGGCGATGAGGGACTCAATGGAGGCACTGCGGGTGGCATGCACAGTGGAGATGATGCCGCCGCCAGCCGCCAGGATGTCGAGGTAATGTTTGCCTTCCAGGCGCATCTCAAACTCGGCAGCCCGGTCTCCACCCCAGATGACATGCGTGTGCGGATCCACGAAGCCTGGCATGACCACGCAGCCGGTCGCATCCAGCGGGGGCTCGCCCGGGTAGGAATTCCGCAATTCTGCGGTGGTGCCGGTGGCCACGATCTTTTCGTCGCGGATGAGCACGGCGCCGTTTTCGATGATCCCCAACTGTCCCAGATCACGGCCGCGCTGAGGGTTTTCGGTTAATGTCAATAGCTGGGTGGCAGAATGGATGAGCATGATGAGACTGTCTTTCGGATAATATTAAGGAAATATGGATAAATTATATACCTTACTGAAAAAAGACTTTACCACGAAGCACCAAGGCACTAAACTTCATTGTTAAAGAATCCTGGTGCCTTTGTGGCTTGGTGGTGAAGAGGCTTATTGTTGTGAATTAATTATAGCATGCCTGATAAAGTGAGATGTTGGGTTCATCCCCCTTACCCCCTGAAAAACATCAAGGGTCGGGGACGCTGCCCGGGGAAAGAGTGTATGGGTCAAAGGCGGCCGAGGCTGCGATCAATTTTTTGTAATAATCCCAATCGGCGCTTTCATAGGAATAAATGAGGATATGCTTCTTATATTTGGGCTCGCCGATCAGCAGTCCCAGGGGGTCGGGCAGGAAGGCGCCGTGGATGAAACCGAGACGTACGTGGTCCCTGTGGATGTCGATATAGCAGAGGCCAGCGCTGACTGGTCCGCCACGTTTCTCAAAATAATAGCTGAAGCCTTTGGAGTGGATCTTTTCGGTGGCTGCCGGCGCCACGGCTGCGACCAGGTTGTGGAGTTCGAGCACGATCTCCTGCAATTCCGGTGGAGCGGTTTCAAGCAGTTTCTGGATGGAGCGGGTTGGCAGCATATTTTCCTTGCTGGAACAGGAAAATTATAACATTGGTGATGTAAGTCATTCGTTACGCTTTTTTTTCAGGTGTGGACCTGATTTGAATTTCTGCAAGCGCCTATACAAGCGGAACAAGGGTGGGCCAAACAGAAATCCGAGCAGGGCCAGCAGCAGGACGATCTCCTCCCAACCGATGGCCAGGACCGGCCGGCAGGCCAGCAGGCTTATTCCGAATACACCCAGGCAAACCCGGACGCACAGTCTTTGCATCGTCAGCCATTTTTATCTTCCCGGAGAAATTTTCCCAGGAAGAACAATGCAATCAGATTGAATAAGACAGCCGCAATCCCGGAAGCCAGCAATCCGGTGGCGTAAAGATAGGGAGCTATTAAAGCGCCAGCGGCGCGCCCGAGTGAAAGGGCGGCCACATTGAAGGCCATCAGCGTGGCACGGGTTTGAGGCATGATCTCGGTCATCATGGGGATCAGGCTGACCAGGGCGAATTCAAAGCTGATGTAGAACATGAACAGCCCGAACAGTGCGCCACTGGTGGTTTTTCCCAGAACCGGCAGCAACAGGGCAGCCAGGCTGTTTAAGATCAATCCCAGCGCAACGGCACGCGGTTTGCCCAGCTTGTCCACGAAACGAGCCACCAATCCCTCAGCACTCAATTCCGAGAGGCCGATCACAATGGCTGCCAGGATGAGCAAGGCGATATCCAGCCCGAGCGTGTCTTTGAAATAATTCAGGAATTTGAAAACCCCTGCAAAACCCTGCGGCCCGACCCAATTTTTAATAGAATCGTCCAGCCAGACGCCAAAGATGACATTGACCACTTCGTTGGCAGTGCTGGCAAACAAACTCACCCCAAGGGCAGCCAGTGCCGGGGCAAAAGTGAACACGCTACGGAAGTTCTTAACCAGCCCGTGATTGGAGCGCTCTTCGTGCCGGTCTGTGGGCAGGCTGATGAACAAGGCCAACATGCTGAGCAACCCCAGCAAGGCGAACAACTGGAAGGGAGCCATCCAGCCGCCGCGGGCGATGAGGTAACCTGCCAGGGGGATGCCCAGCACGAAGGCCAGTGACCAGCCAAACTCGGTGACAGCCAAGACACGGCCGCGCTGCTGGTAGCTGACACGGTCCCCCAGGTAAGCCTGCATACCGGGATCAAAGACATATTTGCCGGTGGTGGCCAGGATCAGAGAGAGGACGAAGATCGGAAAGGTGGGGAAGAATACCACCAGTGCGGTGCCGGCGGAGAAGAGGGTCAAGCCGAACAGCATGCCGAATTTCCGCCCGCGCAGGTCGGAAGCTGAGGCTGCAAACGGACCCAGGCTGCTGACAGCGGCGCGCGTGGTCAGCGCCAGGGACATGCTGTGAATATCCACCCCCAGCCCGCGCCCGAAGATGGGCAAAAAGGCATAGATCATCCGGTAGGCCGAATTGAAAACCGTGCGGATGGCCATGAACAAGGCCAACTGGAATTTGAGGTTTTTCACTTAACCATCTTTGAGTATCATTTCAAACATTCGGGGGACACCCCACTTTTAGGAGATGTATTTCTTTGATGTCGCCAAAGCCAGCCAGAGGCGGGTGACCAGGTAAGCAGCCCCCCAGGCCAGCAGGTTGAGGGCGATGAAGAAAGTGATGATGGTATAGTTGCCGGAATTAAAGATGGGGGAAGGCGGCGGGTGCATGATGTTGGAGGCCGATGCAAAGACGACCCGCAGAACAACGATAAATATGATGTTGGCAACCGAAGTCAACCAGGGCAGGTTAAACAGCCATAACCCGACCTGCAGCAGCACGGCAGTGATGGCAAAAATCAGCGCCAGCCGGAAGCGTGGTTCAGCCAGGAAAAGGCCATTCCAGTTGGATTGCATGGCCCACAAAGAGAGCGGCAGGTATGTCACCCAGAAGAGGGTACCGGTCCGGCCGAGAGCCTGAGACCAGGTATGCAGACCAGCCCGGCGAGTCACCAGAGCGGCGGACCCCACCAGGGCGGCTGCCAGGAAGGCCACTTCGGCGGTCAGTACCCAGGCTCCATGCAGGTAAACAATACGCACGTTGGGACCCAGTGATTTTTCCTGCGGGCTGACAAAGGTCAGGGCAGCGATGCCGGCTAAAATAATGATAAAATATATGAGTAGTGATCTGGAAGTTTTCAACATGGGCTGAATTTTACCTTAAATCAGACCATTGATAAATGAGGGGCAATGGGATTAGCCCCTAAAAAGGGGATTGTCCTATGCACCTGAATGCGGGGAAGGATAAAAAAAGCAGACCTGATCGACGAGTTATTGATCGGTGTAGCCACCGGGCAGAAAGACTGTTCCCTGTCTTACCTGGTGTACCGGGCAGATGAAAGTATGTATGTTGATAAGGCAACCCATAGAAAATTGTCCCAATGAATAAAAACAAATTCGCAGCCGGGGGAAATCCACACAATTTATCCATAATATATTTATAAAGAATTAATGTTACGGGTTTAGAATATCCTTTAATTATGAAAGGAGTTTATTTATGAGTAAAATTTGGAAATGGGTCCTGGGAATCGTCCTGGTCCTGGTTATAATTGCTGTACTGGTGTCAATACCCTTGAGGATGGGTGGTTTCTTGCGGGGCGGAGTGGCATCTCATGGATTGGTCCAATCGGATGGCTGGAATGGTTTTGACCAGCGCAGCCCAATGATGGGCGGCGGATATGGATTTGATGGATACCACCCCATGATGGGTGGACGTTGGTTCGCATTCCCGATGTTAGGCTTTGGATTGTTATTCCTGCGTGGACTGATCCCGCTGGCTTTACTGGGGCTGCTGGTTTATGGAGCTTTCCGGCTGGGCAAGCATAGATCCAACCCCCCGGTCAGCACAGTTGCTGCATCCAGTGAAGTGATGGCTGAAGCCTCTGTGCCTGGCGCTTCTATCAGCAAAACCTGCAGTAATTGCGGCGGAGCAGTGCAGGACGATTGGCACAACTGTCCGTACTGCGGCGCCAAACAATAACCTCAAGGTTGTTCCTTCTTGTGTAACAGCCCGGCGCCAAACCGGGCTGTTATGTTATGGATGCCATGAGAATACTAAAATTCAGGTGAATATTTGAATTAAATGCGCAAACATCGAAAGGACAGAATCTTTTTACTAACCAAAATCCGAAATTGCCGGCCACTTTGTTAATAAAAGGCTAACAGAAACGTGTATTGAAAAAACCTGTAATCGTGTTATAGTAATTTAAGAGAAACGAATGGTCATGTCTTACAGGAAATTAATCTTACTAATTGCCTTCATACTGGCAGCGTGTACACCCATTTCAAGTAGAGATGTTGAAAACCAGCCGCTCGTCTCTCCAAATGCGAATATGTCCACCCAAATGCCTGGCTCTCCAATGATGATCACCCCTGACCAGCCTATGGGAGCGATGACTATAACCACAGGAACGGCGGAGGCAGGTGCGTATACCGAGTTTCAGCAGGGAAACCTGAGTATTCAGCTTTATTCTCCACAGGATGAAGAAGTCTTTAATGTGTCACAGATCGAAGTTTCCGGAAAAGCCCCGGTTGAAACCGTAATCAGCATTAACGATCAGATCGTGGTCGTGTCTGAAACTGGTGATTTTTCAGTACCGGTCTCATTGGAAGAGGGTCCAAATATTATTGAACTCATTGCCAGCGATTTGGATGGAAATGAGTTGGATATTGTTCTTACAGTTGTGTATGAACCTTAGAAGGAGAAAGTAAAATGAAAAATAAAGTGATCGTTATTCTTGCAGTCATGATAGCACTTGTGCTTGTAACCACCCAGGTAAATGCCAGTCAACTTGGGAATCAGCCGCAAAAAACCCCGGGCGCTGCGGCCACGCGAGTGGCAGAACTGCACGCTGCCGGGCAATACGGCAACCCCAATAGCGACCCCAACGGCAAACCCAACGGAAAACCTGAAAACTACCGCGGCACAATAAGTGCGGTGGATGGAACCAGTATCACGCTTGACCTCAAGAATGGTTCACAGGTAACCATCCTGCTCGACGAGCAAACCCGCATCCGGATCCCAACCGTTAAGGATGCCACCTATGAAGATCTCGAACCTGGCATGAATGTGATGGTGCAGGCCAGGCGCGTCGATGCCAGCCTGACTGCCAAAGCAGTTGCCCTCATTCCTGGCAAACCTGCCAAGGTGCATCGTGTGGGAATCGTGACAGTTATTACAAGTGACAGCATCACTATCCAGGACAAGAAAGGTGATACTTTTACATTCCTGATCAACGCGGATACCAAAATACTGCCTGCTGAACGAGCAGAACTGTTGGCTGTTGATGCTCGTGTTACAATCATCTCCCCCCGGGATGTCGCCGGAGGGGAAGCCCTTGCTGCTGGAATCGTAGTCCATCCACCAGTCGAAGGCGATGATTAAACATCCAGAAAGATGAAGAGGTAAATGCGCGAGAGGCTGGTTAGAAACAGCCTGCAATTCAAGACCAAGAAGAAAAAGAAAGCACCTCCTGTTGTGATCTCTCACACAGGAGGTGCTTTCTTTTTGACTGATATTTTTCTTTTATATATTCTTCCATTATCGTTTGAGTGTTCTATACTTGATGCGCTGCGGTCGATCAGCGTCAATTCCCAGCCGCGCGCGGCGATCGGCTTCATAATCCGACCAGTTTCCCAAATACAGGTGAGCCTGGCTGTCACCTTCAAAAGCCAGGATATGGGTGGCAATGCGGTCCAGGAACCAGCGATCATGGCTGACAACCACGGCACAACCGGCGAAGTTGTCGAGGGCTTCCTCCAGGGCGCGCAGGGTGTTAATATCCAGGTCATTGGTGGGTTCATCCAGCAGGATGACATTTGCGCCCGTGGTGAGGGTCTTGGCCAGGTGCACCCGGTTGCGTTCGCCACCGGAAAGGGTCTTGACCAGCTTCTGCTGATCGCTGCCCAGGAAGTTAAAGGATGCGCAATAGGCGCGTGAGTTCATCTGACGCTGACCGAGGCTGAGCGCGTCAGCTCCACCCGAGATCTCCTCCCAGACGGTTTTTTCAGGATCCAGGCTGCGGGACTGGTCGGCATAGGCCAGCTTGACGGTTTCGCCAATGCGCACATTGCCTTCATCCGGCTGCTCCAGCCCGGTGATCAATTTGAGCAGGGTGGTCTTGCCAGCGCCGTTTGGCCCGATGACACCCACCAGGCTGCCGGGGGGTATCCTGGCGCTCAGGTTTTCGATCAACAGGCGCTCACCATAAGCTTTGCTGACGTGATCCAATTCGATAACAACGTCTCCCAGGCGAGGTCCGGAGGGGATGTAGATTTCCAGGTTCTCGCGGCGCTGCTCATATTCCTGGCTGAGCAGGCGTTCATATGCATTGACACGTGCCTGTCCCTTGGATTGTCTGGCCTTGGGCGACATGTGGATCCATTCGAGTTCGCGCTCAAGAGTCTTCTGGCGGCGGGTTTCAGATTTTTCCTCCAGCTTGAGGCGTTCCTGTTTTTGCTGCAACCAGGATGAGTAGTTCCCCTTCCAGGGGATGCCATAACCGCGGTCAAGCTCAAGGATCCAGCCTGCCACATTGTCGAGGAAGTAACGGTCGTGGGTGACCGCGATGACCGTGCCTTTGTAATCACGCAGATGCCTCTCCAGCCAGGCCACAGATTCGGCATCCAGGTGGTTGGTGGGTTCGTCCAACAGCAGGATGTCGGGTTCAGTCAACAGCAAACGGGTGAGAGCCACCCGGCGGCGTTCACCACCTGAAAGGATTTTCACGGGTGTGTCGGCTGGCGGGCAGCGCAGGGCATTCATGGCCAGATCCAGGTGGTTATCCAGGTTCCAGGCGTCATGCCGGTCCAGCTCTTCCTGGAGTTTGGCCTGGCGGGCAATGAGGGCGTCAAAATCTGCATCCGGCTCGGCAAACCCGGCGTTAACCCGGTCATATTCAGCCAGCATGTCCACAATGGGCTGGACGCCTTCACGGATGATCTGGATGACGGTTTTGGAATCGTCCAGCCCGGGTTCCTGCTCTAGCATTCCGACCGAGTAACCCTTGGACATGGCGATCTCGCCGACATAATCCTGATCCTGACCAGCCATGATCCGCAACAGGGTGGATTTGCCAGCGCCGTTCAGCCCCAGCACGCCGATCTTGGCACCATAATAAAATCCGAGCGAGATATCCCGCAGCACTTGTTTGTTGGGGGGATGAATGCGCCCAACGCGCATCATGGAATAGATAACCTGGGTATCAGACATGAGCGAATTGTACCTTATTTGATTATTCGAAAATGGGTATTTTTGCCATTACCCGTTTTCTGAAGAAGACATACAATTTTAAAATTCAATGTAAAATTTAACCAGGTTTGGATGAGAATCTTACACAACTCTTACCCAAGAATATCGTTTCGTAAACCTGATTTTGTTATAATCATGGTTGCTACCATAGCGAAAGGATGAACCACCATGATGCGATTTGACCGCTTTACTGAACGCGCCCAGGAAGCCGCCCAGAGGGCAGCCGAGATCATCCAACGATACGGGCACAATCAAATTGATACCGAGCACATCCTGCTGGCGTTGATCGAACAACCCGGCGGAGTGATCCCTCAAATTTTACAGAATTTAAATATCGATGCGCCTGTCCTGGTCGAACGACTGGACAGCACCCTGAAGTTAAGCCCCAAGGCCAATATTTTTGGCGGGGGTGCCGGGCAGATATTTATCACGCCGCGCGTTAAACGGATCATCGACCTGGCCAACGAAGAAGCCAACCGGCTCAAGGATGAATATATATCCACCGAGCATATCTTCCTTGCCATTCTGAGCGAACGCAACACACCGGCTGCCCGCATACTGGAGAGCGCCGGTCTGACGCGTGACCGGGTATTCGAAGCCGTCCAACAACTGCGCGGCGGCCAGCGTGTAACCGATCCGCAGGCTGAAACACGCTATAGGGTTCTTGAAAAATATTCACGCGACCTTACCCAGCTGGCACGCGAAGGCAAACTTGACCCGGTCATTGGCCGGGATACTGAAGTGATGCGCCTGATCCAGATCCTGTCTCGCCGCACCAAGAACAACCCGGTATTGATCGGAGAAGCCGGTGTAGGCAAGACAGCCATTGTGGAAGGGTTGGCACAGAAAATTGCCACCAACGATATTCCTGAGATCCTGAGCGGCAAACGGGTTGTTTCCCTCGACCTGGGCGCCATGATCGCCGGGTCCCGCTTCCGGGGTGAATTTGAAGAACGCTTAAAATCTGCGATCGAGGAAGTGCAACGCTCAAACGGTGAGGTCATCCTGATGATCGATGAGCTGCATACCGTGATCGGCGCAGGAGCAGCCCAGGGAGCCATGGATGCCTCCAATATGCTTAAACCCGCCCTGGCGCGCGGTGAACTGCAGTGCATCGGCGCCACCACGCTGGACGAGTACCATAAACACATTGAAAAAGATGCAGCTCTCGAACGCCGCTTTGCCCCGATCTATGTGGAAGAACCGAGTGTAGATGACACCATTAAAATGCTGCTCGGTTTGCGTGACCGGTACGAAGCTCACCATAAAGTACGGTTTTCCGATGAAGCCCTGACAGCGGCAGCCCGGCTGGCGGACCGTTATGTTACCGACCGGCACCTGCCCGATAAAGCCATTGACCTGATGGATGAGGCTGCAGCCAAATTGCGCGTGGCACTTTATTCGCTGCCTCCCGAACTAAAAGAAAAGAAGACGGAGATCGATCGTCTGCGTGCCGAAGAAGATGCCGCCTCGACAGCCAGGGATTATCAACATGCCGCGGAAATCAAGGTTGAACGCCTGCGCAAGGAAGAAGAATTTAAGAAAGAGCGGGATGTATGGGAAGCTGAACATAAACTGGATGAGGTGGTGGACGTAAATGACATCGCTGAAGTTGTCCACCAGTGGACAGGGATCCCTCTCAACCAGATGATGGAAACCGAGTCGGCCAAATTGTTGCAAATGGAAGAGCGCCTGCATGAGCATATCATTGGCCAGGATGAAGCCATCCATGCCATTTCGGATGCCATCCGGCGCGCCCGCTCCGGGCTTAAAGACCCGGCCCGGCCGATCGGTTCATTTATCTTTATTGGTCCTTCAGGAGTCGGCAAGACCGAATTAGCCAAAGCCCTGGCCTGGTTCATGTTCGATGACGAGGAATCACTGGTGCGGGTGGATATGTCTGAATATCGCGAACAGCATACCGTTTCGCGCCTGTTCGGTGCGCCTCCCGGCTATGTGGGTTATGAGGAAGGCGGTCAACTGACCGAAGCTGTTCGGCGCAGACCTTACCGCGTCATCCTGTTTGACGAGATCGAAAAGGCTCACCCCGAAGTATGGAATGCACTCCTGCAGATCCTGGACGATGGCCGTCTGACTGACGGGCAGGGCAATGTGGTTGATTTCCGCAATACCGTGTTGATCATGACTTCCAACCTGGGCACCGAGTATGTGCGCAAGGGTGGCACACTGGGTTTCCTGCAACCCACTTCCAGCGATGATGACCGTGAAACCCATTCCAAGATCGAGAAAGCCCTCAAAGGCACATTCCGCCCTGAATTCATCAACCGCATAGATGAGATCATCCTGTTCTCTCCGCTCAGCGTGGAAGAAATGGAAAAGATCGTTGATCTACAGTTAAAGGAGATCCAGGACCGGTTGAATGAATTTGGCGTACAGGTGGTGTTGACCGAAGTTGCCCGAAAATGGCTGGCAAAAACCGGTTATGACCCTGCTTTTGGGGCAAGACCGCTGCGCCGGGCTCTGCAAAAATATGTCGAGAGCCCGCTCTCGGTCAAGTTGTTGGGTGGCGAGATTCCCTCTGGAACCTCAGTGAGCGTGGATGTAAACGCGAGCGAGGATGGGCTGGAATTCAAATCCAAGAAATCGAAGAAATCATCTCCACTGGGCGAAAATCTGCCATAATTTTCGACAACTACCCAATATCAATAGGGAAGATATAGGGCGACGCACCCAACCGGGTGCGTCGTTTGTTTAAGGGTGACTGCAAATAATCCGCCCTAATTGTGACAAATTGCACTTGTTTAATTTGTGCAAAATAGCACAATTAGAGGAGGAGTTTGATTGCCCGCCAGGGAGTTTTTTCATTTGTACCCAGGAAAGGAGATGTTTGCATGACATCCTCTGAAACGACACCAACACGAGGTTCACCACGCGTGGGTGTGTATGTCTGTCACTGTGGAACCAATATTGCCGGCATGGTGGATGTGGAAAGGGTGAGTGATTTTGCCTCCAGGCTGGACAATGTGGTGGTTGCCCGGCACTATGCCTATATGTGCTCCGATCCTGGTCAGGCAATGATCCAGGATGATATCGTAAAAGAGGGATTGGACAGGGTGGTGGTGGCATCGTGTTCGCCTCTGATGCACGAGACAACTTTCAGGATGGCCTGTTCTGAAGCCGGGTTGAATCCGTTCCTGTTTCAGATGACCAATATCCGGGAACATTGTTCCTGGGTTTCTGAAGATCAGGAGAGCGCCACCCAAAAAGCCGAAGCCCTGGTCAGCGCAGCAGTCCATCGTGTTCAGTACCATACCCCCCTGGAGATGCGCCAGGCGAATGTCAAGCAGTCTGCCCTGGTGGTAGGCGCCGGCATTGCAGGGATCGAGGCTGCCCTGCGCATTGCGGATTCAGGCAAACAGGTTTACCTGGTCGAGCGCGAACCCTCCATCGGCGGGCATATGTCCAGGTTGTATAAAACCTTTCCAACACTCGACTGTGCGGCTTGAATACTCACACCCAAGATGGTGTCCGTTGGACGCCACCCAAATATCACCCTGTTGAGCTACAGCGAAGTTGAAAAGATTTCCGGGTATGTGGGCAACTTTGTGGTTTCCGTGCGCCGCAAACCCCGTTATGTAAATGAAGAGCAATGCAACGGATGCGGCACCTGCATTGAAAAATGTCCCTGGAAGAAAATCCCTGCAGAATTTGACCTGGGGTTGGGCAAACGTACGGCCATTTATTTCCCATTTGCCCAGGCAGTGCCGCGCGTGCCGGTGATTGATACGGTCAACTGTGCCTACTTTAAATCCGGCAAATGCAAGGCATGCGAGAAGTTCTGCCCGCGAGATGCAATTGACTTTGAGCAGAAGGAAGAAACCATCCAATTCGAAGCCGGCACCATCATCCTGGCGACCGGTTTCAAGGATTTCGACCCCACAGGTTTACCCCAGTATGGCTATGGAACCCTGCCGAATGTTCGCACCGGAATGGAGATCGAACGCCTGATCAATACCGGTGGACCCACCACCGGTGTAGTCCTGCTCAAAGATGGGCATTCCCCAAAGAAAGTTGCCATTTTGCATTGTGTGGGCAGCCGCGGAGATGAGAATGAATATTGCTCGAGGGTGTGCTGCATGTATTCCCTCAAGCTGGCCCAGTTGATCCGGGATTATGTCGGCGCTGAAGTGGTGGAATATTACCGTGACATGCGCACCTTTGGCAAAGATTATGAAGCCTTCTATGAGAGGGTGAAGCAGCATGGAGTGGAATTCATGCGCTACGATAAGAACATACAGGTCAGCCAGCAGAATGAGCAATTGAAGGTTTCCATTATCGATGTGTTCACCGGCAAGCCTGTGGACACGCTAGTGGATATGGTGGTGCTGAGTACCGGCATGGAACCACAAGCCGACCAGCATGAAACCGGGACCATCTTCGGGGTCAGCCGCAGTCCGGACGGATTCTTTATTGAAAAGCACCCCAAGCTGGCTCCGGTTGAAACCACCACGGACGGTGTCTTCCTGGCAGGTACCTGCCAGGGGCCGAAAGACATTCCGGACAGTGTAGCCCAGGGAGGCGCGGCAGCGGCGTGTGCCCTGTCATTGATGGATGCCGGACGGGTTTCGCTTGAGCCATACTCAACCTGTGTCAATCCGGATATCTGCGGTGGATGCCGCACATGTGAAGGTTTGTGCCCGTTTTCTGCAATCGAGATGGTTGATCACAACGGCAGGCAAGTTGCCAATGTTAACGAGATCCTATGCAAGGGTTGTGGTGTCTGTGCGGCTGCATGCCCGGCTGGAGCGGTGCTCCAACACGGGTTCACGCAGGAGCAGATCCTTGCTGAAATTGAAGGAATGCTTTGCCTGACATGAAGTGGAGGTTCGCCAAGTTTGATGGAGGTGCCTTTTGAATAGAACCAGGGTCAAAACCGGTGTATACATCTGCCATTGTGGTACGAACATTGCCAATACGGTGGATGTAGCTGGAGTGGCTGAGTATGCCGGAAAATTGGAGAATGTAAGCATTGCCCGGGATTACGCCTATATGTGCTCGGACCCGGGGCAGGACATTCTAAAGAAGGATATCCAGGAATACGGTCTGAACCGGGTGGTGGTGGCT
>MGMF01000012.1 GCA_001796335.1 Chloroflexi bacterium GWB2_49_20
GCAAACAAGAGCTTCACCGTGGCCTCATCCGCATTTGTTTCCCAATTTACGAGCGATGCCTCCGGCTGGATCCCCCAGAATGGTTCTTGGAGTGTAGCCAGTGGATTCTATCAGACGCCAGGTCTCGCCAATAAGTATGTCAGTTCGAGGCATAAATACAACTATGACACCTTTACCTATCAGGTCAAGTTGAGTCGCACGGGTTGCGCAAACTGTCCATATGGCCTCTATTTCAACGGCGCTCCTTTACCGCTTGGCTCCAATGGAAGCTGGAATAACGGATATTATTTCTTTATTGCCGATACCGGTCGCTACCATATTGGGAAATATGACGGCGGCGTCTGGCATTCTCTTGTGGATTGGACCCCTTCCGCATTGATCTCCACCAGTTCGAATATATTGAAGGTGACCTACAATTCATCCACCCATTATGTACAATTCTTTATTAACGGCACCCGGGTAATCTACGGCTACTATTCCGGTTTTACTTCTGGAATGGTGGGTGTCATTATTTACCAAGATGCCAGCGTGGGTAACCGCTTGTTTGTGGATTATGCCGTGTTGGCCCTGAGCGCCCCCGGTGCGCCCGGCGCCAAGCCCGGCGGTGATGCCCTGGGAGGTATTTTTATTGACGATACGGTCCAGGTTGGGGGTACGGGAAGCCCCGATATGTCCTCTCCTTAGAGACGACCCGATCCTGTGCCCACGGAAAGGATAACGGCTGTCAGGACTGTCATCTGGGATAGCGGCGCAATAAATAATGTAATCCCTGTAATCGCTTCTGATATTTACGGTGTGTCGCCTCACATCGGGATGGGTGGCTGGACCCCGGTACTCTGGCTCGGCGGGTTGGATGGTGCGCCTGGTTATTGAAGCTATTTTGGGCATCTCTAAGGTGGTATCTACTCACCATATCAGATTTTGTCACTGCGAGCGCAGCGTGGCAGTCTCCTCTCCGGCAAGGGGATTGCCACCCCAAAAAGCATCGGGGTCTCCGGCGTCGCTGGGAGGACACGATAAGCCAGTGCGTATGTGCTCCTCGCAAAGACAGAAGATAGAGCTTTTTTACATTGAACAGCAGCGTTCTGCCACTGTGGAATTAATCGCAATTATGGACGTGAGTAGATACCTAAGGCGAGAAACAATAGAAATCACACAATACAACCAGGGCGCATCCAGCAGATACCGCTGGATGGATATTCGTTGTCAGGCAGCACGATTCGTCCAGTGGATGACAGGTGGCAACATGAAGTTCTGGTGTTAATGAGGGAGGTTATTTTAAAAAAATTGATTTATAATTCCTTGGAATAAATATTATAATTATTATGACCTTTTAGGAAAACAAACTGAAAGGATTGTCATCTCATGCACCCCACCCGGCTAAAACCAGAAGAAAAAAAAGCCAGCGAACAAGACAACCCGGCACTGAGTAAAGTGATCGAACGGAATATTCGCACGATCATCCATCTTCGTACAAAAGCCGCACGTGAACGCGGCCTGCAAGGCCGGATTGCTGACGCCATCACCTCCTTTTCGGGACGGATGATCTTTGCTTATGTGCATATCGTATGGTTTGGGATCTGGATCCTGCTTAACACCGGGCCGTTTGGCCTACGTCCTTTTGACCCATTCCCCTACGGACTTCTGACCATGATTGTATCGCTGGAAGCAATTTTTCTTTCAACATTTGTGCTCATCAGTCAAAACCGCATGGGTGAAGAGACTGAACGGCGTGCCGACCTGGATTTACACATTGGGCTGCTAACCGAGCATGAATTGACCCGTGTGCTGCAAATGTTGGACGCCATTCAAGATAATTTGGGTATCGTAGACCATCACGAAAGTGAACTGGCAGACCTTGAAATGGAGACCAAACCGGAAGATGTATTGGCTGAGATCCAACGACTTCAGGCCATTGAACTCGGCGCAAGAGGTGACCATCCTGAACAAAAAACCTAAGCTCCCGCAGTCTGAAAAAAAAGAATGGCAGTATCGAAGTGTTTTTGATGCTGTTACAGACGGGCTGATCATGATCGATCTTGAATCCGGATGCGTGGTTGAAGCCAACCCTGCAGTCTGCGCAATGCATGGCTACACTCGGGAAGAATTTCTCGGGATCCTCCCGGCAACTTTCATCCACGCCAGCAGTCAGCATATATTCCAGGACTACCTGCGCTCATTTCGATCCGGTGCGGTATTCGACACGCTGGCGCTGCACCTGTGCCGGGATGGCTCGCCGTTTCACGTCGAGTGGCGCGGAACGCCATTCTCCTTTCAAGACAAGCCTTGCCTGCTGGGTGTGCTGCGGGATGTTAGCAAGCGCATCCAGGCGGAAGACCATCTTCAAGAGCAATTCGAAATTCGTACCCGTGAGCAATCCACATTATTGGAGATCTCGCACACCCTGGCCTCCACATTGGAGCTCCAGCCGGGCTTGATCCTGGATCAATTGCGGGAGATCATCGCTTACACACACGCGGTTCTTTTCGGGCTGACCGACTCGACGCTGACAGCCCTGGCTGTGCGAGGTAGTCCCGGTACTAGAACGGGACGAGGTAGTCCCGGTTCTGGAACGGGGCGAGGTAGTCCCGCTTCCAATACAGCCCCGGATGGTTCTGGGGGGGCAGACAGCATGACGAATAAACTGGAAAATGATGTTCCTTTCCAAATTCGCCTGGAGGGTCCCAAAACCCTGGCGACCTTATTCAACAGTCACCAGCCGATCCGTATCCCCAATATAATCAGCGCCGACCCGGCGGCCGAGTTTCTCCGTTTGCTTCTGAATGGGGAAGCAGCTTTCCTTTTGGATGGCGTGGGTTCATGGATGTGGGTACCCCTGGCTGTCCAGGGACGTATCATCGGCGGCCTGGGTGTAGCTCATACCCGGCGGAACCATTTCACTGCCCACCATGCCAGCCTGGCCCTGTCGATGGCCGACCAGGTCGCCATCACAATGGTTAATGCCGAACTGTACGAACAAGCCCGGGCGCTGGCTGCGCTGCAGGAACGCCAGCGCCTGGCGCGGAACCTGCACGATGCTGTCAACCAATCGCTCTTTTCAGCCGGCTTGATCGCCGAAGTTTTGCCAAGATTGTGGGAGCGCAACCCGGTCGAGGCACGGCAATCGCTGGAGGATTTGCGCCGGTTGACGCGCGGTGCACTGGCTGAAATGCGCGAACTTCTGGCGGAACTACGTCCTTCAGTCCTGACTGACAGCAGCCTGGGCGACCTGTTGCGGCAGCTGGCCAACGCCTTCACAGGCCGGACGAACATCACGGTCAGCGTGAACAACGCGGGAGATCATGTTCTACCCCCGGAGATCCAGGTGGCATTCTACCGTATCTGCCAGGAAGCTCTTAACAATATTGCCAAACATGCCGGAGCCAGCCATGTGGAGATCGATCTGCAATATGAGACAGGTGAATCAAATGATACCGGTGCGGTACAGGCACCAACCCTTATAAAATATACTGGTTTTCCCCAGGTGGCAGTGGTCAGCTCGGTGGAAATGTTCATTCGCGATGATGGCCATGGTTTCGACCCAAATGAGATTACGGCACCCGGTCATTATGGGCTGGGAATGATGCGTGAGCGGGCCGAAGCCGTGAGGGCTTTGCTTACATTTTCCAGCCAGCCAGGTCATGGCACCAAGATCACCCTGTGCTGGCCGGGACCCCCGAAACAGGAGGCCCAATGACAACGATTCCTTCATTACCCATCCGTGTCATGATCGTGGACGATCATACGATGGTGCGCCGAGGCCTGGCAACCTTCTTGAAAGTGTATGATGACTTTATACTGGCGGGCGAGGCCTCCGGCGGGCAGGCTGCCATTCAACTGTGTGCTCAAGTCCAACCAGATGTGATTTTAATGGATATGGTCATGCCAGACATGGATGGAGCCACTGCAACCCGGCTCATCCGCCAGCAGTTCGGATCGATCCAGGTGCTGGCTTTGACAAGTTTCAAAGAGGAATCCCTGGTCCAGGGGGCGCTGCAGGCTGGAGCCATCGGCTATTTGCTCAAGGATGTATCAGCCGATGAATTGGCCAGGGCCATCCGGGCCGCACATGCCGGCCGTGCCACGCTCTCTCCCGAGGCCGCCCAGGTGCTGGTGCATGCCGCCTCCCAACCCCCGCCACCCGGCTTTGACCTGACCGAGCGCGAGCTTGTTGTGCTGGTCTTGATGGTCGAGGGGTTGAATAACACCCAGATCGCCGCAAGGTTGATCGTCAGCCCTTCCACCATCAAATCCCACGTCAGTAATATCCTGTCCAAGCTGGGGGTTGCCAGCCGCACAGAAGCCGTCGCCCTGGCGCTGCGCAACCGCATCATTCCCTGACCCCCTCTGCAGTCTCCCCCAAGTGGCGGAGATGAACACTCCCCGACCGATGGATGCGGTCCGGGGAGTGTTTGTTGTAAGATGAATTATAACAAGCATTCTGTTGAGTCGGTCCCAAATCTGAAGGGAGATCTGCGTTTCACCTGCTATTAAATGATGTGCGGATGAGAAAGAGTAAGTAAAGGAGAGAGCATGCCAAAAAAATCAGGTGCTGGTAAAGCAAACAAGGGATCGTCTTCAATGAAATCTCGCTCTCATAAATCGGGGAGAGGAAAGACGTCCAAGTTTGGAGGCGGTTTCCGGCTAAAGGAACGAGGAAAAAGTATTGCCGGAGGCGTTAAATCCAAGTCCGGGTGTTTATCGAAGCTGTTTATGCTGACCTTACCATTCATAGCCGTTGGGGCGTTGTTGTTCCTCATGTTTTAATAAAACCTCAAACCTATATCAACCCTAACAAAAGGAGAAATTCCATGTCTGTAGCCAAAGTTTCTGAAATCATCGCATCTTCCCCGAAGAGTTTTGATGATGCCTTAAAGATGGGCATTGCACGCTCTCAAAAAACACTCAGGAATCTCAAGTCTGCCTGGATCGAAAACCAGCAGGTTCTGCTGGACGACGAAGGAAAAATCAAGGAATACCGGGTTCAGTTGAAGATCACATTTGCTGTCGAAGACTGACTGAAGAGAATTCCCGCCGGATAATCCGGCTTTTATCAATCGCACGAAATCCCGTCTGCCAGGATGCAGGCGCTTTTCCTGGCAGACTAATGTTTCATTACTGTTAACCAGGAGAATAAAATGATCAATTTTGTCATTTGGATCATCGCAGGGGCTTTGGTCGGTTGGGTAGCCAGTATCATCATGCGGAGGAATAAGCGGCAGGGCTTGATTGGAGATATTATCGTAGGCATCGTGGGCGCGTTTGTAGGAGGCTACATCCTAAGCCCCTTATTCAATGTCAGTACCATTAACGAAAGCAATTTTAGCATCCCTGCCCTGTTGGTATCGGTGGGAGGCGCCATCATTCTGCTGATATTCTTCAAATTTTTCCGAAATATCGTCTGGCTCCTGGCGATCATCCTCATTGCTTTATCTATATACTATTATTTCACTTGCTGGCAAATGGGATCAAGCTCCGCCTTTTGCACAACCATCAGAGCATGGCCATTCCTGCAATAGCACTGGCAACCAGCTGAACCTTACCACTCGCTTATTATCTCCTCCCCCAAGTGGCGGAGGCCAATACTCCCCGGCTGATGGATGCATCCGGGGAGTATTGCTTGTAAGATGGTTTTATGACTCGTGTATTTCTCGCCGATGCTCAATTAGTTGAGCGCAATGCTTTGCGCGTGATGCTGCAGGATCTCTCCATGGATGTTGTCGGTGAAGCGGCAGACTGGCTGACCACATTAGCCCGGGCTCCTGCAACTCGATTGGACATGCTGGTCGTGGATTGGGGTTTGCTCCCGGTCGATCTGGGAGTACAGGCCCTGTCTGTCCTCCGCCAGGCCTGTTCAAATGCAATTATTGTCGTGCTCATCAGCCATCTGGATGCCCGGCAGCAGGCTGCCCTTTCCGCCGGCGCGGATGCTTTTATCAGTAAGAACGAATCGCCTGAGCGTGTAGCTGATCGCCTGCGCAGCGTGGCCGCAAGCGTTCCCATTAACATCAGCCAAATAGCGGACGGGAAGGGCTTGAACAACCGGCACATTAATTTGCCCCGAACGGCTGGCGCAAAAGAGGCAGATGTTAAAAATGATCAGGAGGAACAAACATGAACAAGGATGTATTCGAAGGCAAGTGGAAACAAATCCGAGGCGAGGCCAAAGCCTGGTGGGGCAAACTCACTGACGACGACCTGGACCGGGCTGCCGGGAAATTCGATGTATTCACCGGCTTGCTTCAGGAAAAGTATGGCTACACCCGCCAGCGCGCGGTTGACGAGATCGATAAGCGCGTGACCGAGTATGAGACCCATTTAAAGAAAAATACGGTTGCCACCCCCGATAAATAATCGAAAATCCAGCTCCAACCTGTTCCCGCCTGGGAAGGGGTTGCAGCATTCATTAATCATACCTAAAGGAGAAAAAAATGAACATTCTTGTTTACCTTCTCGTTGCCGCGGTGATCGGCTGGATTGCGACTGAACTCATGCATGACCGCTCAAACCTGCTGATCAATATTATTGTGGCCGTCCTGGGAGCATTCCTGGCAGGTTACTTCCTCAGCCCCATCTTCAAAGTTGGGACGATCAATGATGCGTTCACCGTTGGAACCTTTCTGGTCACACTCCTGGGATCCATCATCCTGCTGGCGATCCTCCGCCTGTTTCGTAGAGGCAGTCACTAAGCCGGATCGTTTCACGAAATATTTTATCCAAACCAGGTATCTTCTAAAAAATCTGGGTTGTGGTGTTTTTTACTGGCAGAGTCAGCCAAAAACACCCCACTTCCCCCCTCTTTATTGAGACGATACCAAACCAGGTTCAAAAAGAAAGAAGGATTAAAATGACAGAAAACAGAGTTTCAGAAGTTCAGACGACCCAAAAAGAACCGGAAAGGGAACGACGTATTTTTACCTTCAAAGCCACCCAGCTGATCTGGCTTTTCCTGGGAATCCTCGAGGTCCTGCTCGCGCTGCGCTTTGCCTTGAAGCTGATCGCAGCCAATCCGGACAGCCCGATCGCTGCATTTATTTATGGTTTCACAGCGCTGTTCCTGCTCCCCTTTGCAGGGTTGACAGCGGAACCTTCAGCTGGCGGCATGGTGCTGGAAATTGCGACCCTGATCGCTATGGCGGTATACGCCCTGATCGCGTGGGCCATCGAAAGAGTAGTCTGGTTGATCTTTTACCGCCCGCATGGACCCGTTGTGTCAACCACTCAAACTTCGTCAAGCGAAGAGCATCTTCATAATCCATAAACCTTAGAGGCACGCATGGATCATTCCGTCGATCAACAAGCATTCGAAACACAAGAACCAGCCAGTTTTTTAGTCAACCACCAGGTTTACGAAAACATCTTCAAATGGTTGGCTGACCTGATCCTGTTGACGGAGGCAGAACAAAAGGAAGCTGGTTTCTTTATTGAGAATCCTCATGATTAAATTTCCAGTAATTAAACCGGTAACCGAAACGATCAATCGAGACACCAGTTTAGGAGAAACAGAATGTTCACCAAGAAGAAAGTACCAGAAATCCACAGTACGAATATTTTCAGCGTTTTAGCCGGTATATTGGTCGGCAGCCTGGCCGGGGCAGTGACGATGCTATTGCTGGCGCCGAAATCCGGACAAGATACCCGCAAGCGGATCATGGAAAGAGGGATCGAACTACGCGACCGGACAACCGGGATGGTGGAAGATACCATGAAGCAGGTCCGTCTGAAAACTGACGAAATCACGTCCGGTGGACGCCAGAAAGCCAGAGAATTATTGGAACAGGGCCAGGCGTTGGTGGTCGAACAATTGGATCAAGTATCCGAAGCCGCCCAGGCCGGGAAAAAAGCGATCGAAGCTTCCTGATGCTGGTAACGGCGTGCGTTGTCAGGCTAAAGTTGAAAAACCAAAGCGCTGCGACCAGGGTTCATGATCATTAACGAACTCTCGTCTGGAAATTTGATCCGCTAAGCCATCTCTGGTTTTCATACATAAAAAGAAAGGATACTACAATGAGATTCACCAAAAACATAGGTTTTCTGTTGCTGGCCATCTGGCTCATTCTCTCGGGGCTATTCTCGTTACTCTCGATTGGCGGCCTGGGCGTTCTCCTGGCGCTCCTTGCCATAGCAGCCGGCATTTTCATCCTGCTGGGCCGCTAGATCAAACGTCAGCTTTGTCTGGCAGGAGTAGCTTGAAAAACCGGCGAAAATAAGAATTAATCCCTTACCACCTCTTCTCCACCTTTTCGGGTGTTTCCAGGGCCTCCCCCAACTGGCGGAGAAAAATACTCCCCGACCGATGGATGCGGTCGGGGAGATTGTATTGTAAGATGAATTATAGTCTGAATAGACTTCACAGTCTACAGGTTCCCAATCCTGGGAGCGGTCAGCCTTACTCAAAAGGAGAAATCTCATGTTGTGGACTATCATTGTAATTTTATTCATCCTGTGGCTGCTCGGCTTTTTTGGCTCGAGAGTCATCCCCAGCTTTCCACAAACCGGAAATGCCGTTCACGTCTTGCTTGTGATCGTGGTCATCCTGGTCATTTTGAATCTGTTACATATCATATAGATACGCTTGATCTAAAGCCTGGAAAGGCAGCCTGACAGGCTGCCTTTCCAGGGATATTTTATATTTACTAATCTCATCCCCTGGTTCTATGTTCTTTGGCAGGAGGTCAAATAAAATGAACAAACAAAAGTTACTAACGACCACTCTCATCCTGTCGGTAATCCTCTCGATGACAGGTTTATCTTTCAAGGTGTCGGCAAGCTCGCTGGCAGCCACTTCACCCGATCTGGGCGCGGCGGCGAGTTTTTCTGTTCTCGGTAAGGCAGGGGTAACCAATGTCGGTAACTCTGTACTCTCCGGAAACGTTGGAGCTGACAGCTCCATCACTGGCTTTCCTCCGGGGACAGCCTTAGCGCAGGTCTTGGCTCCGGAAGTGAACGGAGCCGAGGCAGATGCCTCCACCGCTTTCGATAACCTGGCAGGCCAGGGGCCAGGAACTACATTGGGAAGTGATCTGACTGGAGCCAACCTGGTCCCAGGTGTATATACAGTGCCAGGAGTGTCTCTTTTACCAGGAACACTCACCCTGGATGGCCCGGGCGTCTATATCTTCCTGACGGATGGTCTCACGGCAAGCGGCTCAGTCAACCTGATCAATGGAGCCAGGGCTTGCGATGTGTTCTGGCATGACGCCAGCAGCGCAAGTATCGTTGGTGGTTCGTTTGTAGGAACGATCATCGCCAGCACCAGTATAACGTTCGGTGACGCCGCCAGCCTGGATGGGCGGGCTTTGGCGCTAACGGGTAATGTGACTCTGATCAACAACAACATCTCCGGGCCGTCCTGTGCTGGTGTGATTCCAACGGATGTACCTACGGATGTACCAACCGGTGTACCTACGGACACAGCAACGGACACAGCCGCTGCAGCAACAGCCACGCTTTTGCCGGGTATCAGTAATCTTCCATCCACTGGCGGAGGACCCATACAAAACCAGGCATTCCCCTGGAGTTTGGTGGTCGTGGGTGGTTTCAGCGCCATGTTTTTAGCCCTGGGTGTTCGAGAATACCGCCGTACCCATTTGTTAAAATAACATCAACTTTTTACGAGATCTATGAGTAAATCCCCACGCCGAAGCCTGCTCAAATATCTCTTGACAGGTATGGTACTTGCAGCAGGGCTTGTGGGATACGAAAACAAGGAGACGGGAGAGGTTCAAGTTGGGCTGACCCCGTCTCCGGTGTATTTATCGATCATGCAACCGACTGTAATACAGACAGTTACACCCACAGCCACGGCGACCCTTTCTCCGACACCCACCCTCTTTGCCCCCGGGCCGCTTTTTGATGCAGACCTGGACCTATGGGCTGGACCGGTGGACGTACCGCTCGAGCTTCAGATCCCTTCACTCAATATCGATGTCCCCGTTATTGGAGTCGGTCTTACAGAATGGAACGTAATGGATGCACCAACAAGTTCGGTTGGCAGTCCATTCTGGCATTCTGCCTTCTGGTATCGCGGCGGCGGCATTCCGGGTGAGGTGGGAACAGCCACCTTTGCCGGACACATCACCGATCCGCTTGGAAAACCCGGAGCTTTCCGTTACCTCCGGGAAATCCATACCGGCGCACTGATCATCGTCCGTGATCAAAGAACCTCCATAGACATGCTCTTCATTGTTGACGAGGTTGAGGTTATCTCCCAAAAGGAGTCTACCGACCCGGCGGTGCTGACACGGATCTTCGGTGCCGGACCGGTTGCCGGTACTGGACCACAGCCATCCCTGGATGGTCTCGCCCACCTGACGCTTATCACCTGCGCTACGAACTTTATCACCGGCAATTTCGATGACCGCACAATTGTTTATGCAACGCGCATCAAATGAACCGCTTTTTTTCCGGCTGCTTGCGCCCAATACACTCAGTTGATAAGATGATTAATCAGGATACAAAGGTGTCATGTAAAGTGCCCAATCATTTTCGAAAGATATCCAACCTTGATATCTGCAGCTCTTCCGAAGTAATTCGAGGTTAAAGTATGGTCCTCCAACCACCTTCGCAACCGTATGACTGGACATTCCGGCGGATCGTGACGGCGACTCTCACCCTCGTTTTTGTCGCTCTTGGCTTTTGGCTTTTCTACCGGTTTAACCAGGTCGTTTTCATCCTGTTCATCTCCATTGTGATGGGGACAGTCATCAGGCCGCTGGTCAACTGGTTTCATCAACACGGGCTTCCCCGTCTGACGGGGGTCATTCTTGTTTACATTCTGCTGCTGGTCCTGGTCACTGGCTTTGTGTTGCTGTTATTCCCGATGATCATCGAACAAGGTACAACGATTTCTGCCGCAATACCGGGCTATTACCAGGGCATGCGAGATTGGCTGGTTAATAATCCCAACCAATTGATCGTACGCATGGGTCAGTTCCTCCCATGGACATTACCCGGCCTGCAGCCAGTTCATCAAACCGGAGAACAGGTGCTGGCTTCCGCAGAGCAAATGTTGGGTTACGTGACATTGGCGGTTAAGGTTCTCTTTATCGCCACAGCGGTTCTACTATTGGCCTTTCATTGGACACTGGAGGGGCCACGCACGATCCAGTCATTATTGCTGCTGGTTCCAACGGGTCAGCGCGAGAATATCAGTGAAATGATCTCGGCCATGGAAACCAAGCTTGGATTCTATATTGCCGGACAAAGCGTCCTTTGCCTGGTCATCGGCATCCTGTCACTGATTTCATATCTACTCATTGGCTTACCCAACGCACTGTTACTGGCATTCCTGGCAGGTGTCCTGGAAGCCGTACCGATGGTTGGCCCGTTGCTTGGCGCCATTCCTGCCGCGGCAGTAGCTTTATCCATAGCACCAGCCAAACTCGTCTGGGTGATCGTTTCCACGGTAATTATTCAACAATTGGAAAACAGCTTGCTGGTGCCGCGCGTTATGCACAAGGCAGTAGGGGTCAATCCATTCGTTTCCCTTTTGGCAATTTTTGCCTTCAGTTCTTTGTTCGGCATTGCCGGGGCGCTCATGGCAATTCCCATGGCAGCCATTATTCAACTCTTACTCGATCGCTTCGTCTTTCATCCGGCAGAGATGGAACCGGATGTCTCCGAAGGACGCGATTATGCCAGCCGGCTGCGTTATGAAGCCCAAGACCTGGCTCAAGATCTGCGCAAACAGGCGCGGCTCAACAAGGGAGGTTCGGTCCTGAGAATCAAGCAGATTGATAAGATGATGGATGAAATCGAGACTATTACAACTGACCTGGATGCTCTCTTGGCTCAGATCCAGACACCAGGTACACCATGACCAGGCAACTGGTAAGATTTGGTGCAGCAGTAATGACCACATTCCTGGCGCTGGTGGTCCTATGGCAATTCCGGATAGTCGTCATTTACGTGTTGATCTCGCTAATGCTGGCAGCCGCCTTGCGCCCGCTGGTCACCCACCTGGTTGGGCGAGGCATTGTCGTGCGGCTGGCCTGGATTCTCCTGTACCTGGTGGCCCTGGGCACTTTCGGATTCTTACTCTTCCTGACTGGCGAAATTGCGATCAATGAGATCCAACAGCTTATTCAAACTTTATCGGTACGGGATAAGTGGCTGCTGCCGGGATGGTTGGAAGGCAGTTTCTTCCAACAAGCGTTGATCGGGAGACTGCCACCACCGAGCAAACTCTTCGCAGCTCTTATCGGTGATAAGGGGCAGCTCGTGCTGCCAGCCATTCTTGGCTTCACTCAGGGCATTGGCAGTGTCGTAAGCGGGGTACTGGTCATTTTATTCTTGAGCATCTATTGGAGCATCAATCAAGTTCATTTCGAACGACTCTGGCTCTCATTGCTTCCACCTGACTTGCGCAAAAAGGCGCGTGGCGCCTGGAGAACGATCGAGCCTGACATCGGCGCTTATATACGCGGCGAGATCATTCAAAGCCTCCTGGCCGGGCTTGTTTTAGGTTTGGGTTACTGGCTGCTGGGGTCTCCTTACCCGGCTCTCCTGGCTCTGGCTGGAGCATTTGCAAGCTTGATTCCCGTGGTGGGAGTAATCCTGGTGATCATTCCAGTTCTTTTGGTGGGGCTGCTGACCAGTGTGCAGCTCGGATTAATTACGGCTCTCTTTGCGCTGGTTGTCTTTATATCCCTGGAAATATGGGTCAAGAAACGGCTCTTCAAACGCAGATGGGATAGTCCCATCCTGACCGTGGTTCTGCTTATTGCCCTGGCAGATGCTTTTGGAATTGCCGGTCTCATTGTGGCGCCTCCTTTATCGGTAGTGTGCCAGATCCTATGGAGCCGCCTGGTGATCCGACGGACAGTTTCACAGGCTGCAGCCCAGGTTTCAGATCTGAAAGAGCGGCAAGCCCGCCTTTGGGATACCATCCAGGCAATGGATGAACCCCCTTTGCACCTGGTGACCAGCAGCATGGAGCGGCTTAGAAGCCTCATCGAGAAAGCCGAACCCATCCTGCAAGCAGCTATGCCGGTTGATACTGCTGAACCTTTGGTACTTGTTCCACCTCAATCCGGGTTGGAATAGTGGAATGACTGCACCCAAAACACCCGGCACTTTTTCCAGACTTTGGCAGCAGGGCATCCGCAGCATGCACCAGTTTGACGAGCAGACACATGGCTGGCTGGGGATTTTGGCACATGCAGCCAGGGAAACTTTAAAGCCCAACTCGGCGATCACAGCCGCAGCCATAGCCTACTTTGCCACTTTTTCCCTCTTTCCAATAACTCTCCTGAGCATCGCCATTGCCAGTTTCAGTCTTGGTACGTTAATGGATCAGCACATCATTGTACAAAGACTGGAATTTATTGCTCCAGCCCTGGGAACGTTGTTAGGTACGAATATTGACGATATCATCCAGGCGCGCGGACCTGTTACCATTGTTGCTATCGCTGGTCTGATCTGGTCTGCCTCTACCGTATTTTATACGCTCACCCAAACCCTGAATGAGATTTGGGTAAATAAACGAAGACGTCCTGTCTGGAAGCAGCGCGGCCTGTCGATCCTGTTTGTCCTGGTCTTTGTTGGCCCGATCCTTTTCCTGGCTTCGTTTGTCGGCAGCCTGGTCACCAATCTTCGCACCTGGTTGCCCGGTCAAACCATTCCGTTCAGTTCTGGGATCGGTCTTGTAGTGGCTGTATTGCTCGATATTGCCTTGTTCATGTCGCTCTACAGCATGCTCCCGCACGCAGCTTCCGGCTGGCGCGATATCTTACCCGGTGCGATTGGAGCCGGTCTGCTGTGGGAGATTGCCAAGAAAATCTTTTTGGCCTTTATTTCAACTTACATCTCCATATCGAACCTGGTCTATGGTTCAGTGGCAGCCATTATTGCTTTCCTGGTCTGGGCTTATCTGAGTGGTCTTATCTTTCTCTTTGGTGCTTACTTGAGCGTCTCCTATTATCAGCGGAGACAGCAGAATAAAGAGGCGGCAGTCTGATCACGCTAGACTGAGTATTTAAATCAAACAAGAGGCCGATGAATTTTTGGCCATGGGATAAAAAACATGGAAGAGATCCATGAAAAGAAAACTTACACCACAAATCAACGCCGCATGCGGGCCAAGCTCATCTTTAATCCAGGTTCGGGGGTGGCGGGAGAGTCACCTGTGCAACTTATGGATGTGATCAGTGAGATGCAGGCCTGGAAGCTTGTACCGGAAGCTTTCCTGGTTGAGCCCGGCTGCGATCTGCCCGGCATGGTTCAAAATGCCATAAAGGCTGGCATTCGTATGTTCGTTGTATGCGGAGGCGATGGCACCATTGATGTCATGGCTGGAATTCTGGCCGGCACAAACGCCACCCTGGGAATTATCCCCACCGGCACGCAGAACAATGTAGCCCTCAGCCTGGGGATACCGTCAGATATCCCGGCTGCCATTGCCATCCTGCGCACAGGCCAGCGCATCAAAGTGGATGTGGGCCTGGCTGTATGCGGAGAAATTAAGCAGCCTTTCCTGGAAGTTTGTTCAGTAGGACTGCTGTCAGCTCTCTTCCCGGCAGCCGATGATATCCAACACGGTAAACTGTCACGGGTTGGTGATCTACTGGCAACTCTTGTGTCTTCCCCGCCAGCCGAGATGCACCTGGTACTGGATGGGAAGCAGGAGATCAACACGCTGGGTCACGTGGTATTGGTCTCGAACTCACCCTACATCGGACCTCATTTCCAGGTCGGTACCCCGGATTCCATGAATGACGGTTTGCTGGATGTGCTCTTCTTCGCCGATCTGTCCAAGATGGATCTGCTTGGATATGCCATCCAGGCTACCGGGAGCGGAGATAAGCCGGAGGATGAACGCATCCAACATTACCAGGTGCGCAAAGTGGATGTCGACACCCATCCGGCCATGCCAATCCTGGTGGATGGTTTGATGTTAGCAGAAGGATCGCTCAGCATCCGTGTGCAGCGTCATGCCCTGGCTGTCATGGTTGGCTCAAAGGTCACAGAACAAGCCACACCAGAAGCTGTGATCGCTCCCCGTCAGGCAGCCGATGAAAAATAACATTCCTGACCCAGTTTTATTACCCCCAACGGAAACCCGCACTTCCTTTTCGGGCGTCCAGCAACGACGGTTCATATTCCTGTTGTTCCTGGGAGCTGGATTGGTGCTGGTAGTCGCATGGCTGCCGGACGCGGCCCGCAAGTCCCTGTGGCACGCGCTGGGTGCCCAACGCGGACTGGTCGTTTTGCTGGCTTTGTTTGCATTACTGACCTTATCCTTGATATGGTCTGCCGGTCAGCGCCTGGATATGCAGATTTTTAGGCTGTTTAACTTGCGGCGCTATCCCGGATGGATGGATCGCTTAATGTGGCTGACAACACAGCTTGGAAATATGCTGGTTGCGTTTATGATTGCACTCTTTTTCTTTATACTGAGTTATCGCCGCCTGGCCGTAGAGATCCTCCTCGGAACCATCTCCCTGTGGATATTGGTTGAAATCATCAAAGCCTTATCTGCCCGGGACCGTCCATTTCTCACGTTTGATAAGGCACGCGTTATTGGCTGGCGGGAAAAAGGGAGATCCTTTCCCAGTGGTCATACCACCCAAATATTTTTCCTGATGACTCTGTTCATCCATTATTTCCAGTTGGGGATAGGAGCTTCAATTGCCCTTTATTCAGTCGCTGCCCTGGTCGGTTTCACACGGATCTATGTTGGTGTCCACTACCCAAGAGATGTCATTGCAGGCATCGTGCTTGGATCGGTCTGGGGACTATTGGCCATGCTGGTGGATCGCTATTGGCTTTTCCTTCATTTCTAATATTACCTCCCCCAAATGGCGGAGGTAAATACTCCCCGCTCGAGGGATGAGACCGGAGAGCATTTGTAGTAAGATGAATTAAAGTCCTACATGGGCATAAACAACATGCGAAAGACAAAGATCTTTTGCATGTTTACAAAAAAAACGAAATGGAGATCAGTATGAATTTACTTTCCTGGATTATCGTTGGCTTGCTTGCGGGCTGGTTGGCCGGATTGGTCGTAAAAGGGGGCGGTTACGGGTGTTTCGGTGACATCGTTGTTGGCGTGATCGGTGGTTTATTGGGAGGTTTTTTGGCTTCCTATATCTTCCATATCGGCGACCCGATGTCAGGCATCAACCTTCAATCCATCCTGATTGCGTTTGTCGGAGCAGTGATATTCGTTTTCCTATTGCGCCTGATAAGCGGAAGAAAAGCTTGATACTACGACCGGCTTGATTTAATGGGGCATCCTTCCCGACGAGAAAAGTGGGCAGGTTGTTGGAGTGTTTTGCATTGTAATTATTATTCTGAATTTTCTGAAGGAGCATGAATGAAGGCTAATCCCTTAAAAATTCTGTTTGTATATCCGGAATTTCCAGACACCTTTTGGAGTTTCAAACACGCCCTTAAGTTCATCCGGAAGAAGACCGCTTCGCCCCCGCTTGGTTTGTTGACTGTGGCAGCCATGCTGCCCTCCGATTGGGAAAAGCGCCTGGTTGACCTCAATCTAAACTCCCTGAGCGAGGAAGACCTTAAATGGGCTGATTATGTCTTCGTCAGCGCAATGATCGTCCAGCGGGAATCTGCACATGCCGTAATCAACCGCTGTAAACTGGCCGGCGTGAAAGTAGTGGCGGGTGGACCGCTCTTCACCATGGAACATGAACAATTCCCGGAAGTGGACTATTTTGTGTTGAATGAAGCCGAAGAGACGCTTGGGCCTTTCCTGATCGACCTCGAACGGGGCGAGACTCAGCGCATCTATGCTTCCACGGAATACCCCGATATCCATCAAACTCCTGCACCGCTCTGGCAGCTTGCGAACCTCAAACATTATCAAACGGTCAGCATCCAGGTTTCACGCGGCTGTCCTTTCAATTGTGACTTCTGTAATGTGACCGCATTGTTGGGTCACAACCCGCGAACCAAAACAGCCGCACAGATCATCACCGAGCTGGATAACCTCTATGCGTTGGGTTGGCGCAAGGGCATATTTTTCGTGGACGACAACTTTATCGGCAACAAGAAACATATCAAGTCTGAGGTTCTTCCGGCTTTAATTAATTGGCGCAAAGGGAAAACCGGTATGCCTTTCAGCACAGAAGCTTCCATTAACCTGGCCGATGATCCGGTACTGCTCAAGCTAATGGTACAAGCCGGTTTTGATACAGTGTTTGTCGGCATTGAGACGCCCAATGAAGACAGCCTGACCGAATGCAGCAAAAACCAGAACAAGAACCGCGACCTGGTGGAAAGCGTTAAGCAATTACAACGCGCAGGTCTCCAGGTGCAGGGTGGTTTCATTGTCGGGTTTGACAACGATCCCCTTTCAATCTTCCAGCAGCAGATCGATTTTATTCAGAAGAGCGGCATTGTGACGGCCATGGTCGGGCTGCTGCAGGCTCCTTTGGGAACGCGCCTGTACGAACGCATGCATAAAGAAGGACGCCTGGTTAATGAATTTTCAGGCGATAACGTGGATGGTTCGACCAACATCATCCCCAGGATGGGATTGGAAACGCTGCGGGAAGGCTATCGCAAGATCTTAAACCAGATCTACGCGCCTGAATTCTATTACAAACGTGTTTTAACGTTTCTGCAAGAATATAAACCACCCAGGATCAAAGTGCGCTTTGAAATGCAATATTTCCTGGCACTGTTGAGGTCCATTTACCAGTTGGGTATCCGTGGCGTCGAACGCGTCCAATACTGGCAGCTCTTCTTCTGGACCTTATTTCGGCGTCCACGCCTGTTCCCGCTGGCAATAACATTTGCAATCTCCGGCTTCCATTTCCGCCAGGTTATTGAAATGCATGTCGCATAATTCTCTTCCACCAATGAAGTGTGGCGGGCTATTCACCCACCAATGCCACTTGAAATTGGAAGATCTATCCGCCTGAATACAGTCATTGTCATTGTCGATTTCACACGGATCTCCATTGAACACACTTTCAGAGAATCATCGCAAGATAGTTCTTGGCTCGGCTGGCTGGGATTGTGGATCGCAAATGCCTTGTATTGCACTTCTGATGGGATCCACCCCATCTGGAGAAGGTCAAAATTCCTCAGACGAAGGAATTGGTCAGGGTGTGCTGGTTTTAGGATTAAATTCTATCCAATTAAAATCTTATATCCATTGAAAACCGGTTGGATTATTAACCCATGCGTAAAGGAAAACAATGACAGCTACTACCATGATCTCAAGTTCCATCTACGCCAATCTCGCTTCTGATGCTCAAATCGAACGAACCAGAAAAGCGCTGGAAATCAATAACATCCATACCATTGTTGCCATGAACGGCGCTGATGCAAAAAGGAAAGTGTTTGAAATCATTCCCATGAACGCAGAAGTATTTACTGCCAGTTCGGTTACGTTGAATACTTTGGGCATCGCCGAAGAAATCAACCAATCTGGCCGGTACAACTCTGTGCGCACAAAATTGGGAGAGATGGATCCTCAAACCCAGAAGCGCGAGATGGAAAAAATGGGTGCGACACCCGAGTATATGATCGGCAGCGTTCATGCTGTCACCGAAACCGGTCGTGTCATCATCGCTTCAAAGACCGGCAGCCAATTGGCAGGGTATGTTGCTGCGGCGGCATACGTCATTTGGGTGGTTGGCATACAAAAAATTGTCCCGACTCTTGAGCTTGGTCTGAGACGCCTGGAAGAATATGTCCTTCCATTGGAGAATGCCCGTTCGCTCGAGGCATATGGTATCGGCAGCAGCATAAATAAACTACTGATCGTCAATAAAGAATTTAAACCGGGTCGTACAACCATGATCCTGGTGAAAGAGAACCTGGGATTCTAGTCTGGGTAGATCTTGGACTTATAGGGAAAGAAGCCTTGAATATGAACAGGATAACCTATGCATGCAAATAATCATAACCATCGTACTATTTTAATTAATATAGCCAATCAGGCTATGCTTGAGCAAGGTCTGCTGCCTGAATTTTCCAGCGCTGCACTCGCTGAGTTGGGGCAGATCCAGGGTTCCGGGGCATTTGACGGCAATACTATTCTTGACAAGCGGAACCTGCTCTGGGCTTCCATTGATAACGATGACTCGCGCGACCTGGATCAGCTTACCACTGCCGAAGCAATACCCGGGGGCAATGTGAATATCCTGGTGGCCATTGCAGATGTAGACTCGTCTGTTAAAAAGGGTTCCGCAATTGATGAGCATGCACGCCATAACACCACCACGGTTTACACTCCTGCCAGGATCTTTCCAATGCTTCCTGAAAAGCTTTCCACCGACCTCACCTCGCTGAATTTCGATGCAGAACGCCTTTCAATAGTTGTTGAAATGGAAATTGATTCTGATGGAGCCATTAAAGAATCGATCATCTACACAGCCCGGGTGCGTAATCGTGCAAAGTTGGCTTATAACAGTGTCGCTGCATGGCTGGAAAAAAAAGGTGAGATTCCGGAAGAGATTGCAGCTGTACAAGGCCTGGCAGAGAATCTACAAATGCAGAACCAGGCAGCACGAAGGATGAAGAATTTGCGGCATCTCCACGGGGCGCTTAGCCTGGAAACCATTGAGGCCAAACCTGTATTTGATGGCGATCAAATTCGCTCTCTTGAAGTAGATGAGCCCAACCGCGCCAAAGAGATCATAGAGGATTTCATGATCGGGGCAAACGGAGTAACCGCCCGTTATCTCTCAGCCAGCGGATTCCCCTCGATCCGTCGCGTGGTACGCATACCCAAAAGATGGGAGCGGATCGTTGAAATTGCCGCTGATTACGGGTTCAAACTTCCAACCAATCCCGATTCAAAAGCTCTGGAGGAGTTTCTTATCCAGCAAAAAGCCGCGGATCCATTACGCTTTCCCGACCTTTCCCTGGCCGTGATCAAACTCCTGGGTGCCGGGGAATACATTGCAGAGTTGCCTGAAGGAAATATCCCGGGTCACTTTGGCCTGGCGGTCAAGGATTATGCCCACTCTACAGCCCCCAATCGACGCTTTCCCGACCTGCTGACGCAGCGCTTGTTAAAAGCAGCCCTGGAAGGTAAACCTGTGCCTTATCGTAAAGATGAACTGGATATTCTGGCCACCCATTGCACCGAAGCAGAAGATTCAGCCAAAAAAGTCGAACGCCAGGTGGAAAAATCTGCGGCTGCCCTGCTGCTTGAAGCGAGGATCGGAGAGAAGTTTGATTCGATCGTCACGGGCGCATCAGAGAAAGGGACCTGGGTAAGACTTCTCTCCATACCTGTTGAAGGCAAGCTCGTCCAGGGGTTTGATGGTGTGGATGTCGGGAACCGGCTGCGCGTGCAATTGATCGATACGAACGTTGAGCGGGGATTTATCGATTTCAAAAAAGTCGGTTCAGGCAAATATTGATAAGGAGAGTCTAATGAAAAAACAAATTGGTTTGTGGATCGACCATCGCAAGGCTGTGATCGTGATCGTTACAGAGGCAGGAGAAGAAACCAGGGAAATAACTTCAAACATAGAGAAACATGTCCGCTTTACGGGAGGTACAGCCTCCGAAGACGGTTCAACCGAAGACACAAGAGACCGGCAATTCGGGAACCACCTCAACAATTTTTACGACAAGGTTTTCGCTGTTATTCATGATGCAGACTCTATCCAAATTTTTGGTCCCGGAGAGGCAAAAGGAGAGTTGGAAAAACATCTTGAGCGTAAAGGATTGAAAGGACGGATCCTTGCCATTGAGACCATGGACAAGATGACCAATCGCCAGATCACTGCCAAAGTTCGCGAACATTTTCATTCCTAGATATCAGCATATGATTACTTCAATCATAGCGAACTGCAGGATCCTCTGGCGGTTAAAATTCTGAGTGGCGAGTTCCATGAAGGCGAGTCCATACGCGTAGAACACGGAAAAGAAAAACTGGAATTCACCGCACTCGCATCAGACCCAATTGTGGCTGCTTAACTCCAGATACAGGGCTCCCCCAAAAGTGGTCGCAGTGGTTTAAATTCAAGGAATGACCCCATGACGCTATTTGATGACATTCTCACACAATTTCCCCCCGAAGTTGAAGCGACAGTGCGCAAGATCTGGGAGGTGTTGGGTCCAAATGAAAAGGCCAGCTTTCTATCGCTATTGGTTGGTTTCCCGTCAGATACGAAATTGGTAAAATTGCTGGTCAAACTAACCACCGCCCAGATCCGGCAAGCCTTTGGCAACAAGCGCCGGGTGGTCATCGTTGGCCCGACCAACGTTGGCAAATCCACTTTTTATAATCTGCTGGTGCAAAACAAACGCGACCTGGCTGTTGTGGGTCCCTTGCCGGGTACCACAACGGAAAATCAACAGGCTGATGCAGCCCTGTTTACCGTGGTTGATACACCCGGTGCGGATGCAGTCGGGAGTTTGGGCGAACGGGAAAAAGACAATGCCCTTTCGGCAGCTGCAGATGCTGATTTTCTGGTGCTGGTTTTCGACGCCGTCCAGGGCATCAAAAAGACCGAGCAGGAACTATTCAACGAGTTATCTGCTCTGAAAAAACCTTTCGTGGTGGTGCTGAACAAGATTGACCTGGTACCACGCAAAGACCTGCAAGCTGTCATTTCGAATGCTGCACTGAACCTGGGGCTTAAGCCCGATCAAATCGTTCCGATCGTTGCCAAAGATGGCAGGAACCTGGGCAAAGTACTCTTGGCAGTGGCAGCCACCGAGCCTGAGATGGTCGCCGCCCTGGGACAGGCATTACCGGAATACCGCTGGCAGCTCGTCTGGCAAACCATCGTCAGGGCAGCCTCGATCTCCGCGGCCATTGCATTGGTACCGTTGCCGGTCATCGATTTTGTCCCGCTGGTGGTCACGCAGTCGATCATGGTGGTAAGTATCGCCCGTATCTATAACTACAAGATCACCCCTCGCCGCGCCTCCGAACTGGTCGCCACTTTTGGTTTGGGTTTCCTGGGACGGACCCTCTTCCAGGAGTTGAGCAAGCTGGGAGGGTTGCCGGGCTGGCTGCTGAGTGCAGCCATTGCTTCATCGACAACCGTTGTAATGGGCTACGCAGCCGTGCGCTGGTTCGAAAAAGGCGAGAAGCTTTCGAACGAGGCACTTAAAAAGCTCACACAGGGCATGACCTCTTACTTGCTGGAAACCCTTAAAAGTCCCGGAAAACACAAGTTGAGCCAAAAAAGACTTCGGGAGAGTATCGCCCAATCTTTGGAAAGCTCTCCCCTGGCTGAAAGCCGCTCAGCACTTGATCGTGAAGCAGATGAATAAAATGAAGCTTCATGCCCTGTTGACTCGTGTCCCCGCTTTTTGGGGATTGTGAGGGAGACTTTCTTACAATACCGTCACAAACGGTAGTCCACCGGGGGCGTTATAATGTCCATATGCAACCGACAGAAACGGACATCAAGAAAGCCAAACAAATATCATTGCTGGCCTGCCTGCTGGCTGTATATACCGGACTGATGACTACCGGGGTGTTGTTGGGCTACCTGCTGTTAAATCGCACCCTGGGGATATTTCGAAAGGACCCGGTTGCCCCATAAACAAGATGACAAATATAAAGGCGATCAATTTTTTTGCTCACAGGAGGTTTGCATGTCACAACCTATTCACCAAACCGTTCAATTCACGGTTTCCCCGCATGAAGTCTACGAAGCACTCATGGATGAGAAGATACACGCCCGCTTCACCGCCAGCGCGGTGCAAATCAACCGCCAGGTAGACGCTGCATTCTCGGCTTATGACGGCTATATCAGCGGCAAAAATATCGAACTGATCCCCGACCAAAAGATCGTCCAGGAGTGGCATGCCGTGGATTGGGAGCCGGAGCAGACCTCGCTGGTTACCTTTGAGTTCAGCGCCGTTCCCGAAGGCACACGTCTCGATTTTACCCATAGCGGTCTGCCCACAGGCACGGAGCAGGAGTTCGCCCAGGGTTGGATCGAAAATTACTGGGAGCCGATGCAAAAGATGTTTGCGGGCGGTTAATATGTGCTGACTATTATATAAAATTGGTAGACCTTATCCAAATTATAAATACTGCAGGAGGTTATTACGTCAACACTGGACAAAGCCCGTAATACCCAGATTAAAAACATCGAAACCAAAACCGGCAAAACCCTGGATGAACTCACCCTCTTGATCCAGAACAGCGGTTTGACACAACACGGCCAGATCCGTGATTTTCTCATCCAGGAATTCAAACTTGGTTATGGGGATGCCAACATGCTGGTGCATTATGCCCTGCAGAGCGATGGGCAGAGTGCGGCCGGAGCCAGTGGTGCTTCTCTCCAGGAGATAACCTCCCAGATCTTCGCAGGCAAAACAGAAACCCAGCGGCAGATCCATGACCGGGTCATGTTGGAGGTGGAAAAGTTCGGCAAGTTTGAGATCGCCCCAAAAAAGACCTATCTCAGCCTGCGGCGTAAACGGCAGTTCGCCATGCTTGGACCTGCCTCAAAGAATCGCGTTGAAGTTGGATTAAATATGAAGGGACTGGCAGGCACTGACCGGCTGGTCCTGCTGCCAGCGGGGGGCATGTGCCAGTACAAAGTCTTCCTGAACAACCCAAACCAGGTGGACGCTGAACTGCTGGGCTGGCTCCGCCAGGCATACGACAGTGCCGGGTAACATGAGGGCAGGTCATGCAATCCAAAGCCAACAATGTGGGATCCTGCCTGGCTTAACTTTCGGATGAGGTCGCAATGCCATCCAGTGCACCCACCTCGCTGAAGATACTCTCTTTTTTGTAAAGACCCTAAAGGATTCTATCGCGAATCTTCGCCTGATCTGGCCAGGTAGTCTTGCAAAAAATCCTGCAAGTCAGTCAAGAAAACCTTCAGGGTCTCATTGTGGATATGGTATCCTTGAACCAGATCACTGCAAAATTCGAGAACCTCAATGACAGAAACCCCTTTCGACATCCTGTTTGAACCCGTGCCAATCGGCCCGGTCACCGCACCCAACCGCTTTTACCAGGTGCCGCACTGCAACGGCATGGGTCATCGCATGCCGCGTGCCCTGGCAGCCATGCGCGGCATGAAAGCCGAGGGCGGCTGGGGCGTGGTCTGCACCGAGGAGGTCGAGATCCACCACACCAGCGATCTGTCCCCCAATATGGAAGGCCGCCTGTGGGACGAAGCCGACATCCCCGCCCTGCAGCTTATGACCGAGGCCGTCCACCGTCACGGCGCCCTGGCAGGCATCGAACTGGTCTACAGTGGTATGCACGCCCTGAACCTGTATGCGCACACCCCCGCCCTGGCGCCCCGCTCCCTCAGCAGCGGCATACAGCCCGGTCAGGCCCGCCAACTGGACAGGGAAGATATCCGTAACATCCGCACCTGGCACCGGCAGTCGGCTCTGCGTGCCAAACGCGCCGGTTTTGATATCATCTATTGTTATGCCGCCCATGACCTGTCCCTGGCCATGCACTTCCTGCTGCCGCGCTACAATGACCGCACGGATGAATACGGTGGCAGCCTGCAAAACCGCACGCGCTTTTTACGCGAGCTGATCGAAGACACCAGGGAAGCCGTGGGTGATACCTGTGCTGTGGCGGTGCGCCTGGCCGTGGATGAACTGCTCGGTGACCAGGGCCTGACCAGTGATGGCGAAGGTCACGACATCCTGGCGTTGCTGGCCGAACTGCCCGACCTGTGGGATGTGAACATCAGCGCCTGGAGCAATGACTCCGCCACCTCCCGCTTTGAAAAAGAAGGCTACCAGGAGCGTTATATCGCCTTTGTTAAAAGCCTGACCAGCAAGCCTGTGGTGGGTGTGGGACGTTTCACCTCGCCTGAGTCGATGGTCTCAGCCGTGCAGCGCGGCATTCTGGACCTGGTGGGTGCGGCGCGCCCTTCCATTGCCGACCCTTTCCTGCCGGAAAAGCTGCGCCAGGGACATGTGGAAGATATCCGCGAGTGTATCGGCTGCAACATCTGCGTCACCGGCGACACCCAGTTCGTTCCTCTTCGCTGTACGCAGAACCCGAGCATGGGTGAGGAGTGGCGGCGCGGCTGGCATCCCGAAAACATCCCCCCATTAAAAAAACCTGATCTTGAAGTGGCTGTCATCGGTGCGGGACCAGCCGGGCTGGAGTGTGCGCGTGCCCTCGGTCAGCGCGGCGCGCGTGTGACCCTGCTGGAGACCCGCCGCGAACCGGGCGGCCGGGTAAGGTTGGAATCCGAACTGCCGGGGCTGAGCGAATGGCGGCGCGTCATGGACTGGCGCCTGACCCAGATCGACAAACTCCCCAACGTGACCTGTTACCCTTCCAGCCACGTTCTTGCCGCGGATGTGCTCGAGGCTGGATTTAGGCACGTTTTTATTGCCACCGGAGCCACCTGGCGCAGGGATGGCATCGGCAGGGCACGCTGGCAGCCCATCCCCGGGCATGACCTGCCCGGTGTCTTCACCCCCGATGACCTGCTGGCAGGACTCCATCCGGAAGGGCAGGTGCTCATTTTCGATGATGACCATTACTACATGGGCGGTGTGCTGGCTGAACTGCTGGTCAGCCGCGGCTGCCAGGTGACCCTGGTCACCCCGGCCCGCCTGCCCTCTGCCTGGACACAGTACACCCTCGAACAGGAGCGCATCGAAACACGTCTGCTGCACCTGGGAGTGAAAATAGTGCTGCACCACAAGCTGGATGCCATCCAACCGGGTGGCTGTCGGCTCAGCCAGGTGTTGACCGGGCAGGTCATGCCTCTTTCCTGCCAGGCTGTTGTGCTGGTCACCGACCGGCTGCCGCAGGATGGCCTGTACCATGAACTCAAACCCCACCTGGAAAGCGGGGCGTTGCACACGCTGCGCCGTATCGGGGACGCCGAAGCACCGCACATCATCGCCCAGGCCGTCTATTCCGGTCACCTGGCAGCGCGTGAATTTGACGAACCACAGGCGGAAGGCACTCCCTTCAAGGTAGAACGCATAGATTCAAGCGGAGTGGGTTAATGCTTTCTCAAAAACCTGACAGGTTTCCGTAGTAGTTCGATCAACCGGGCCGAATTGGAGGCACGGATTTTCGATCGATCCGCGTCAGGATGAAACCTGTCAGGTGTGAAATGGAATAACAGGATGGATCTATCTTTGCAAACCCTGCTGGAAAAAGCCGCCGAAAACCGCTCCGGGTTGTTGGATGAGCACCACCTGGCCGCGTTCCGGCTGTTTAACGGCTTCACAGAAGGTCTGCCCGGCCTGGCAGTGGACCTGTATGCTGCCAGCCTGGTCATCCATAATCTCTCCGATCCCCCGGCCGGGTTGGAAGAAGCCGTACAAGCCGCGCTGGAATTCTATTCCGCCCGCCTGCCCTGGCTGCAAACAGTCGTCCTGAAAACCCGCCACGCGGACACACTGGAAGCGAAATGCGGATGTCTGCTGCTGGGCACCATCCCTTCCGACCGGGTCCGCGAGCATGGCGTCTGGTATGCGCTTGACCTGTTGATGCAGCAGGATGCCAGCCTGTACCTGGATACGCGTAACCTGCGCAGGTGGGCCATCCAAAACTTGAAAGGCAAAATCGTCCTGAATACCTTTGCCTATACCGGCAGCCTGGGGGTGGCCGCCCTGGGGGGCGGGGCGCACAGGGTGGTGCAGTTGGACCGCAACCAGGCATATCTCAACCTGGCCAAAACCTCCTGTGCCTTGAACGGCTTCCCCATCCACAAGCCGGATTACCTGGTGGGGGATTTCTGGACACTGGTCAGCCGTTTGAAGCGCAACGGGGGGCAGTTTGACTGTGTGTTTCTCGACCCGCCCTTCTTTGCTGCCAGCGGAAAAGGTACAGTTGACCTGCAGAAGAACAGCCAGCGCCTGATCAACAAATTGCGCCCGCTGGTGAAGGATGGCGGCTGGCTGGTTGCCATCAACAATGCCTTATTCGTCAGCGGCAGGGATTACCTTGCCAGCCTGGAGGAGTTGTGTGCGGATGGATATGTGCACATTGAAGACATTCTGCCGGTTCCGGATGATTTTTGTGGGTATCCGCATACGCGTCTGGCAGACCCAGCCGTCACCACGGCTCCGGTCGATCCGTCCCCGTTCAACCATCCCACCAAGATCGCCATTCTGCGGGTCAAAAGGAAATAATTCATCCTGTCTGTTTGGGGGATATTCAGGTTTAAATTCTTTCTTCGTCAATCTTTGTGAATATATTCCTAAAATTGCTATTCCTATTGGAAGTTGTATACTGATTTAATCCAAAGGAATATTTGTTTATTGATTTTCTCCTACCCGTTGGACCATCACCAGGCAGGATGGAATGATATTCAAAACAGGTTGATCGTGACCAGGCGACACCACCTCCCCCAACTCACCATCAGTGCCAATTTTCCGCTAAACACTCATTTCTTAAAAGAGAGAACATCATGCGTTTAATCAAACCTTTTCGCTTTTGGATTCACCTGCTCATGATCTGCGTGTTTTCAGGCAACTTGCTGGCCGGGCCGGGGGCTGTCCAGGCCGCTTCCTTACCGGCAGAACCTGCGAGCAATCATGTCTTTCCCACCCAGGTAGACCTGGCTATTCTGAGTGCGCAACTTCCGGACGATCCCGTGGCCGCCGTCCAGGCGCTGGTGGAGACCGTCTTTGGATCGGACGAATTTCAAGCCCGGGTGGCCGTGGGGGAACTGCTGCGCCGAGCGGGTCTGCCGCTGGTCAGCATCTCGGGTCCGGTGACGGGCATCCCGGAAAACCTGGTGCTGGTGGATGACCCCGTTTACGTTGAGTTGATCCCGGACCTGACACGGGCGCTGCGCCGGGGTAATTTTTATACACCCGCCCAGCTCTCCGATCTGCTCCTGGCAGTTGGTTTTTCCACGGAGCCGATGGACCCGCATGCGCTGGTGGCCGGGTTGGGGCAGTGGGGCAAGAAGCCCGGCTCGCCTCCCGAATCGTTGATCGCCGGAGCAACCGTACGCGCCCTGTCCGGGCGGCGTTTGCAGGTGCTGTACGATGGTGCTGATGTGGAGGCGATCCGGTTTGACCCGCTGCAGGTGATGCTGATGCTGGCGCATGCCACCGGACAGGCGGCTCCCCTGGCAAAGCCCACCAGCTGGACCGCACCCCGACTCAACCTGTTTGAACGATTCATGGGCGTCCAGGGCATTGCCCGGGCCGCGTCCGCGGCCGAGGCCGCCGGGCCATGTGATGGGCTGGCCAATCTGACGAAAGCGGAGAACCAGGACCAGGCCCAGGTGCGTGCCATCCTGCAGGACAGTATCAAGGAAGCCTGGGTGGACTTCATTTCAGACAGGATCGGTGAGACAGGCAGTAAGATCCTGGGCGCAGGCCTGGCATCCCAAGAGAAAGGTACGGCGGTACTAAGCGCCCTGCTGCTGTTATTGGGAGCCACCATCCAGGTCACCCCAGACAAGAACGCCACCCATTTTGGGCATCCGAGCGCTCCTGCCCAGCATGTGAAGGTGGAATCCATTGCTTACTTTGATTCAACCATCGCCAAAGAAAAAGTGGCCTGCTATTCGCTGGCCGGGATTGACGTGCCTCCGCCCGGACCCTTAAAAGACTTCCGCATCCGCTGGAGCATGGACCAGTCGTTCGGTGGACCCGCAGGTCAATTCCTCAGACCCATCCCGGCTGACGAATTAAAACTTGACTCGTGTGGTTCATGCGGGGAAGTGACCGGCGATAATGGCAGGTCGATCCTTGAGCTGACCCCTCCGGTGGAAAATACCGATCCACCAAAAACTACCTCGGTATTGTATGGGAATGTCAAAGTGACCGCCAGCCTGGATAAGGATGATATCCCGATAAAACTGGGCGACTTCCTGGGTTTGACAAACCCGGTCGCATTCGTCGCCAAAAAGACCTGGGACCTGGCCATCTCGGCCATCCAGAAGGCAGGCCTGCCTTCACAAAGCGTGAATATCAGCGTGGGCTACCACGGCCCTGACATTTATGTCTCCAAAGGGGAGACCAACCTGTTCCTGGTTTATTGGAATGGGACGATCAAAATGGATATCTATACCTGCGAAGGGCTGGCAGGCAACTGGACCGGGCACGGCGGCCTCGGAGCTGCCACCGAAAATTTTCTCGGATCTTTACCCGAAATAATCGGCATTGACATTCCAGATACTGTCCCAGACCAGACCCAGGCCTTCCACTTCATGATCAATCCGAATGCAGAAGAAAACGTGTTTGATATTACGCCGGGAGTCGTTACCGGGACCATGCGCACCCATATTCTGGTCAACTCCAACGCCAATATCATTATCAATCGTCGTCCGGCCCGCATGGTGGGTGAGGTGGAAGTGGAGTTTGGTGGATCCCCTTTAGCCACGTATACGTTTGGAGCCAGCACGGTGTACCCGGTCTATTGGGTTCCTGAAGACCCGCGCTGCCCTTCAGCAGGAGCACACTTTGAAAACTAACCGTAGTCTATGGATCGGGGTGGCAGCTTTGCTGCTTTTCGGCTGCAGCCTGAGGGACCAGACCATTTCGCCATCCAACCTGGCAAAGGACCCCACCCCGCGCGCCACCCTGCCGGCGGTCCCAGCGCTGTCCAGCCAGATGCCGTCTTTCGACGGCCTGTATTTTACCTCCGACCTGCTGGTCGAAAGTCATGGGGAGAACATCCGCATATTGGCAGACCTGCCCTGTGGACAGGTGATTGCGCTGTTAAGCTCCAGCCAGTGGCTCCTGACCAAAGATATCCCTCTCGACCCGAAGTTCGCCGGATTTATCCCGGGCTTTACCCTGCTGGAACGTAATGGCGAGTATCTGCTGTTAAAATCCAGGGAGATCGTACCGGAAGCCCCGCCCATGCCCGGCGTGGAGCAGGCCGCAACGGCTATCCCTACCGCCCAAGCCACACCTGGAGGCATTGACCTGAACAGCCTGATCGGCTGCCAGGTGACCGTCGCGAAGATCATCCCCCAGCCCCTCGAAGCGCATGGTGTTGAGGAAGTGCAGGGGCTGGCGTTGGGATACCAGGTGGTGGATTGCTTGTATACGCCCAAAGAAATTGGCGTGAACATGTATTATGAAGGCCAGGGAGATTTCCGGGCAAACCTGATGTTCCAGGTACCCAATGCGATCGGAGAGCAGCCGGTAAGTTTAGCTGGGTTGAGCCTGCAGGTGCTGCACCATCAGTCAAGTGTGCTGGAGTATGTCGACCAGCTCTATCGCAACTGGGACCCCGCCAATTCGAACCCGGGCAGCGAGGGTATCACCTTTACGGCAGGCTCGGAAACTCCGGGAACGGTAACTGTCCGGTCACTTGAACCGTTGGCAGGCGAGATCCAGTTGGATAACCTGATGGATGCAGCCGGCAACCTGCAGACCTTCAAGGCAGCCTTCGATTGCGGCTGGTGAACCGCCATTAAGGTTTCCTTCGATAACCATTGTGAATATATTCCTAAAATTGCTATTCCCATTGGAAGTTGTATACTGATTTAATCCAAAGGAGTATTTGGTTATTGATTTTCTGCCTGCCCGTTGGGCCATCGCCAGGCAGGCAGAAATGATCTTCGGGACAGGCCGATCGTGATCGGAGGATGCAATTATGATTAGACGATTGTGTAATTTAGTGGGCTGGCACAAGACCACTGTAAACTGGGCCCTCGGGGGGTTAAGAATCCTGGCCATAATGGCGCTCGCACTCGTCTTAGCAGGAACAAAACCATCTTCGTTGGCTCAGGCGGCACCTGCCAGCATGAATGACTATGTTTATTCTGTCTCCGCTTATCTGGACAAGGGTAATGCCACCATATGTGTTGGGGATAATGTAACCATCTCTACCAAAGTGGAACGTATACAGATAGAGAAAGGAAGCAGGGCACTGACGAACATACAAAAGATATCTGGAATATGGGTCGAAGGGTTGGTGCAAGACCCAAGCATTGGTAAACTGCTTGCGCCGACCAGAAAGTTAACCGGTTGGAATAGCGATCAACCTGGAATAGCGGTTTTTGCTTTTCATGCGGATAAATCTGGAACGACCACTCTTAATTTCAAGGCTGAGATCCATTATTACAAATCTATTTTGAAAAAATGGATTTATGGACCAGCCGAGATTGCCGAGTCGAACCCGGTGGATGTGACGGTCGTGTACTGTGACTATAAGGTCACGGCTGTCTCACGCTGGAGCGGGTTTGGTATCAATTATACAGCGATCATCCACGAGGCGGAGATGACTGCGAATGCGCAAGGCGCCTACACGGGCACGGACACGATGAACTGGGTCATCACCAATGATCCCCCTTGCCCACATACGCTCACGCCCACCAGCCAGGCGGACCTGACCGGCTCATTGGACGCAGACGGCCAGCAGCTTGTGGTGGATTTGGCCTACCAGCCGGTAGAGGGAATATGGTACGGCTATATGTCCTTTGATTGCACGCAGGGATCCTGGAATGAGACTTTCTCACACAGCCCGGCTCCGCTGACATTCAGCGTACCCGCCTCGGGTGGGTCCCACAAAACGTACCAGGTGCTTGTCGACAACTATTCACCGGCGGGAGATGGAGATATGTCCGGTTCTGCAAACGTTTTCGTGGAGCGGGTGACAAATCATTGATCATCACGTGGATTGTCGCGGATGCCTGTCAAAACCAGGAGCGAGTCCATACAACGCACTTGTAGCTTTGTGGTAACACATGCAATTCTGAGAAGGAAAAGACTCATGACACACTTAATATACAGAAGCTGGACGAAAGTTCTGTTGATGCTCATTCTCTTGTTCGCAGCCTCGGCCTGCCTGACATTGACCGATAGTTCTCCTTCACAAACGCAGGCGCCTGAGGTAACCGGTGGTTCTTCAGCAGTCTCGCAGGATCCAGACGTGATTATAGTGGAGGGGGACGTAGCTTTCGGCCCCGGTTCCTTTGATTTGACTGAGCCTGCGGTGGGTCTCTCGGATCTTTCCAGTTACAAGGCCACCCTGATCATCTCGTTCGATGGCACGCGGGATGGACAACCGGAACAATGGTCGCGGACGTATGTGATGCTCGCCAACCTCGAACCCACATCCCGCCAGTTGACTATTGAGAAAGCAGGAGATATTTCCGATCTCCATCCGGTGTTTATGGCGGAAGTGGATGGAGCGGCTTATGAACGACGGGGAGAGAATGCCTGTGCTGCATCTGTGATCCAGGAAGGTATCTCGCTTGCCGAGAGGTGGGAGCCGGCTGGATTCTTGATCGGCATCATCGGTGCGGAGGCGGCCGGCAGCGAAACGGTCAACGGTGTGGCGGCAGATCACTACACCTTCGATGAGCGCGCCTTAGGGCTGCTGGGTATCGCCCAATCGACGGGCGAACTGTGGGTTGCCTCTGATGGAAGCTACATCGTCAAGTATGTACTCACGACAGCAGGAAACGCGGACTACTTTGGCGAAGGGATCGAAGGGTCCTTGACCTTGAACTATGAGTTGACCAGCGGGAACCAGCCTGTCACATTCGAACTGCCCGGGGACTGCCCGGCAGGGATGGTAAATGCTCCACAGTTATCGGATGCCTCCAACATCCAGAACATGCCGGGCCTGCTGACGTATGATACTTTCTCCAGCCTGCCAGACGCTGCTGCTTTCTATCAAAAGCAGATTCCCGACCTGGGTTGGACACTGCTCGGAGAACCCGTCATTACCGAAAGCACGGTCTTGATGGATTATACGCAGGGGGTTCAGAAGATAACCGTTATTATCACCACAGGCGATGCAGGCACCAAGGTTCACATCATACTGGGCAAATCTCAGGAATAAGGACACCTTCGTCTGCGTCGGATGGGTAGGCGCGGTTCCACTTTCGGTATGATGAACTTTGCCGATCTGCGATCCAAAAGAAAATCTCCTGCCATGACCCATTGAATTTTTTGTGCCCCCGGAGCCTGAATATGGCACATTTCTCACAAAACCAGGTCTTGCAATCTCTTAACGTAACGATAAAAGCAGTCGTTCACGAGTTTTACGCAGCAATCGAGCACAAGGATTTGCAACGCATTGGTGAACTTGTCGTTGCGGATGTGTTTGTTTTCGGTGCAGCTGCTGATGCTGTGTCCGTTGGCAGGAATCAATTCATTGCGGATCTCCGCAACCAGTTTGGGCGGGTGAAGGACAAGGAACTCCGCCTGCAATTGTCGGAGATACGGGTGGGTTTATGCGACTCGGGTCGCAGCGCATGGTTCTTTGATCGGTTCGTTATAGAAATTGTGAGGGATCAGGAAATCATGTATAGCTATCCAATCCGAATAACCGGTCTTCTAGTGCGGGACCAGGATTGGCGACTGGCTGCTGCGTATTGGTCTATCCCTCTCCGCAGCAACGAGTACCAGTACTCATTGATAGTGGGTGGAAAAATACAAGCTGGCGTCGCGCTTGCAAACCGGGTTGCACCGGCAGCGCAGCCACTTGCCCAAAGCCTTTTAAAAGCGATGGCTCAACCACCCTCCCTGCCTGAGTTGTATGCAACGCGTGAAGATGCTTTCACAATTGGCAGTACAATCGATGAGGTCTTCTTTGCGGCTGATGGAAAAAATTGGGTTCAGGAAATCGCACAGCTCCCATTGCAATTTGCGGTACGAGGCGGGATCCATAGCGCTATTGCGCCAGATGGTTGCACAGCCTGGATGGCGACACATATTGACCTTACCGGCGGGATTACAATGCCATACCGCTTCTTTTTTGTCTGGCTGCGCGAGCAGGACCGGTGGAAGATCGTTGTCTCCCACGATGCCGTTAGTACTGACCTTTCCAACTACGACTGAGCACATAATTGGATGCCCCTTTCAGATAAAATAAGGAGGAACTCAAGAATGGAATGCGAGCTTAAAGACATCACAGTGCACTATGAAATGTTTGGTGAGGGCAGACCCATTATCATGCTGCATGGTTGGGGTGGTGACCATCGCCATATGGTGAGTGATATGGAACCATGCTTCAGGCAGCGAGACGGCTGGAAACGCATCTATCCTGATCTGCCTGGGCACGGAAAGACGCCAGGAAAGGATTGGATCACCAACCAGGATAAGATGCTGGACGTGGTTTTGGATTTCATTGATAACGTTATCCCAGGGCAACGGTTCGTGCTGGCAGGCGCGTCATTAGGAGCGTATCTTGCCCGGGGCGTAGTCCATCACCGACCGGCGTCAATTGATGGATTGCTACTGGACGTCCCCGTGATCGTTCATGGAGCAAAACGGCATGTACCTTCTCACGTTTCCCTGGTAGCGGACCCCGCGCTTGGGTCCGAATTAGAACCAGATGAGGCGGAGTTTTTCCAGATAGCTGTTGTTCAAAGTCGCAAGGTTGTTGATTACATTCGGGCCAATTTTACGTCTGGAAGTGAGACCGGCGATCAGGCCTTTCAGGCGAAGATAAGAGAGCATCCCGGGAACTACGCCTTCTCATTTGACGTGGATGCGCTTCCCAAACCATGTCCTGCTCCAACGCTCATCGTAACAGGTAGACAAGATTCTATAGTTGGTTATCGCGATGCCTGGGAAATCCTGGAGAACTATCCGCGGGGAACATTTGCCGTCCTGGATCGTTCAGGGCATTTCGCGTCCGTTGAGCAGGAAGACCTGTTCCATGCGTTGGTGGGTGAATGGCTGGATAGAGTGGAGGAGTACGCTGGAAAGTTAAAGTGAGATTTGTGTTGTCCAACAACCACTTGCAGCCGAAGTTGATACCCCGCCACCCCACCGAAAGCTCTGGTTATTCTGGCGAGACTTGCCCGCATAGGGGTTCTCAATACCTGCATCGGCGGCTGAACGCGACTGTTGGGCGGCTCCACTAGCGCAGGCGAATCTCAAGTCAAAACAGAGGAGATCTCAATGGATTGCAAACTCAAGAACATCACGGTCTATTACGAAACCTTCGGAGAAGGAAGACCTTTCATCATGCTCCACGGTTCCACCTTTATCGACCATCGCTGGATGGTCAACGACCTTGAGCCTATCTTCCAGCACCGCAACGGCTGGAAGCGCATTTATCCTGATTTGCCCTTTCATGGAAGAACGCCTGGAGCAGATTGGATAACGACTCCGGATCAAATGCTCGACATCGTCTTGGAGTTCATAGACCAAGTTGCCCGGGACGAGCACTTTCTAATGGCAGGCTTGTCCTATGGCGCATTCCTAGCTCGTGGTGTGATTTACCGCAAAGCTACCTCGGTCGATGGATTGCTCCTAACCGTCCCGCAAATTTACCCGGATTATTCCGGTAAAGTCACGGTTCGGCCCCCCCATGTCATATTGCGAGAAGATGAAGAGTTCAGCAAGGCATTAGGGGCAGAAGAGAAATGGGTAGTGAATTACGTTGTTGCCCAAAGTCGAACATTCATAGACCGGCTGAGAACAGATTTTTTTGACGCAGGCCGACTCTATGATGGATCCTTTGACAGAGTGGGAAGAACTGACTATTCCTTTGAGGTTGATGCTCCTGATAAACCATTCGATAAGCCAAGCCTCATTATGATGGGGAGGCAAGATAATATGGTGGGTTACCGGGATGCCTGGGGGCTGATCGAGAATTTTCCAAGAGCGACGTTTGCCGTACTCGACCGTGCCGGGCACTTCATGACAATTGAGCAAGAGCGACTGTTCCGGGTATTAGTCAACGAATGGCTTGACCGAGTCGAAGAAAGCACAAGCTAGGCCGCCCAACCCTGCCTGCAGCCGACCGCCTCCTGCTGGCGAGATCACCCCCGATTTTGGCGCTTTCATATGCAGCGCACAAGCATCGGCGGCTGAACGCGACTGTTGGGTTGCACCGAGAAGACTGGCATTGAAAACCTCTCGTCAAGCCAGCATTGTGAAAAGAAGATGATTTTCGTATGAAGAAAGGATGATCACAATGACCAAGCCTAAACGGACTTCCTTGCTCGCCACTGAACTTCGCCAGATAAGATCAAAAGCCACAGGCAAAAATTTCCAGATTTCGATCGCACTGCCTTTTGCCTACGTTGATGATTCCATAAATATCGCTCCGTTTGATAAACCACTCACCGCCTGGCCGGTCGTTTACCTGACCGACGCCAATTGGTATTTTGGCATGGTCACCGATATAGTCCGTTCGATGGCGTGGTGCGGCCGGACAACAGATGCCATTATTGTTGGAATTGGCTATCCGGAAGAAGAATCTCTACGGGAAACATGGCGTAAAGGTGTTGCCGGGCGAACGCAGGATCTTACACCAATGCACAGCGAAAAAAGTGACAAGTACAATAGCGAGTGGCTACAACTTGATGTTAATACGGGCGGCGGCGGCAAATTTTACAAGTTCATCAAGCAAGAACTAATCCCGTTGATTGACCAGGAATATCGCACAGATCCGGCGAAAAGAATTTTGGCAGGACACTCACATGGCGGTTTGTTCTCCATGTTTGCCATGTTCCAGGAACCCGGGTTATTCAGCAGCTATATCGCTTCAAGCCCTTCGCTCAATTTTGCAGATAATTCCATGTTCACCCTTGAAAGCGAGTTTGCAAAAAAGCATAAAAGTCTTCCTGCACAAATTTATCTATCGGCAGGCGAATTGGAGGAAGGCGCTGATACAACAGATCTCACAGATATGTACCGCTTTGCTGCTCTCCTGGAAAGCCGGAAGTACAAAGGATTTTCGCTGACGAAGCAGGTGTTTCTTGATAACAACCATTGCGAAGTCCCTGCACTCGCTTTTCAGGCGGGTTTGAAGCTGGCGTTGAAGGTGTCATCGCTAGGTACTAATCATCCCTAATCGCCTAGAGGTGAGCTCGACCGTTAGGTTGCACCCCATCCGACCGCCAGCTCATTCATTCGGTCAGATGGCGGAACTGATTTGATGGCCCAACAAACACGCGCAGGCAGCCCAATCGCCTTCTGCTGGCCACCATGGAGAGTTGGCATGACTATTTCTCCGCCCGATACTGACTCCAGGTGGACAGCGGCTCCACCGCTCGCGCATAGATGCGTTTTGTCAGATTTGGCGCGATAACGCAAAGGAGTCACTACCGCTGATACTCCCTTTGCTTCGCTGGACGCCTTCCATGACTTCGTTGGGCGTTTGTATGAAATCGGGGTCAGCGAGTTTATCTTTTACTATGACTATCCGGCCATCAAATCGAAGGGGCGGGCTAATGCTGACTGTTGAGAACCAGCTCTTCTCCTGGTTCTTGTTGATCGAAGAATAAAACAGGATGGGTCAACTCATCCTAAACCGCACTACTTCCTGCCATAATAACTGACGAGAAAGTGGAAATTGAAAATCGCAGTCTGCATTAATCGTATCGAAATGGACAATGGGGGTTATATCTATCATAATTAACCTCAACTCTTTTGACTTACGAGGCTCAAATCTTTAAGTACGAAGAAAGGAGGCCGCGATTTGGCTCTGGTCGAATAACATAAAGTTTGCAGTTATTTCATTGGTTTTGAAGCCAAAACAACAACACTCACCTATTCATACCAAAAAAGGAACAAACTCATGTCGATCAATAAACTTTTCCGGATTGCCGGTTGGTGCTCCCTCTTGGGCGTATTATTCATGGTGGGGGCAATCGTTTCCTATCCATTGGGTATAGGAAGTTTTGGAACGATCTTCGAATTGTTCTTCTTGCTGATGCTGGTCATCGTTTTCTACGCACTCTATGTTGCCCACCGTGCTGAGTCACAGGCTCTCAGCCTGGCAGGCCTGGTCTTGTTTATTCTTGCGATTGTGGTGAACCTTGTCTCTATGGCAAACTACGGCAACACTTTTATCTCAGGCTTATGGTACCTGTTGTTTTCACTGCCATTCCTGATCTTCGGTTATCTTGCCTACCGGGGTACCAGGATGCCGCGCGGGCTGGCAGTGGTGGCCTTGCTGGCCGGAGTTTTCGGTTTTATCTCCGCAGTGGGCGGGATGCTCGGAAACCCAGACTTTGCAGATAGTGTAAATATGCTCTCTTTGCTCTTTACGCTTGTATGGTTGGTGTGGCTCTGGCGCCTCTTTTTATCCAAAAAATTCGCTGCGGCATAGCCAGACACCCTTGTGAGCTAATTTATCTACACCGCGTGAATTACAACCCCCGCCCAAATTGGTCGGGGGTTGTTTTATATCCGGAAGAAAGCGTGACAAACCCCATACACGCATCGCGGAGTGTAACACTTGGTTAGGAAGTTCTATTTGTGAAATTATTCCCCAAATTGTAAATTTTTTTGGTTAGGAAGTTCTATTTGTGAAATTATTCCCCAAATTGTAAATTTTTTTGGAAGTCGTATACTTATATTATCCAACAAATTTTAGGGAATGGATTTAACTTCTTTTTTGGGTGATTTCGTCTCTAACACGATCAGTTGCATAAAAGGAGCAAAAGAATGAACACCGTAATTTCAATCCTCCGGGTGATTCACGTAATTACAGCAGTTTTGATGGCTTGGCCTTTTTATGCCCTGGTGGCAGTTAACCAGCGTGTGCGGCTAGGTCCACCCCTGGGTGACCGTGTGGACACATTTTTAGAGAATACGATTAAAAACCGTGTGCTTCCTTGTTACATTTTTCAAGCAACCGCACTTGCAACAGGACTCGCGCTTATCCTCTTGCGCGGAATGGGATTAGATACACTGGTTGCAATTCCAGTGCTCGGCTTGAAATTCTTGCTGCTGCTGGTGATTGCGGGATTGCTATCCGTTGTGACTTTCAGCCTGCAACCACGTATTGATGCACTTTTCGCCAAGCGTGATGTCAGCGGAAAAATACTAGAAGATGATGCGTCACAAATCCGTGCTTTGCGTGGGCGGCGCAAACAACTCTCATCACTATGCATGTTCTGTGTATTGACGGAAGCAATGTTAGGAATGCAAGCATGGGTGGCATTCCCCGTGTGGTTGACAGTTGTGCTGATAGCTGCCATTGCTGCTTTTACATGGCGTGCCTATACAAGCGTGACAGCTTGGGGATGGGCGTAAGGAAATCGTGAAAGACAAGACAAAGGCTGTCCACCGGTTCCAGCGGGCAAGCCTCCGGTGTCTCCGAAGCACGGGTCACCGAATAAATTTGCGTGCTAGGGCAATGTCGGCAATGGCATGGCAAGTCAGCTTTCCTACATCACGGTCTTTGACCGGCGTATCCTTTACGATACAGGGCCAAATGTTGCGGCACGACGGAGGCAACTTTCCTAGACTTACTTTTGTTCACGATTCAAAAGGAGATCGATCATGTTAAAGTTTGCCTGCAAGGATGTTGGGTTGGAATGCGACTTTGTCGCAACGGGTGCAACTGCCGAAGAAGTAAAGGAGAAGGCCTTTGCTCATGCGGGTGTGGTGCATGCAGATATGCTGAAGACTATGAACCAGGATGCATTGGCACAATTGACCAAGACGGTGGAAGCGAACATCAAACCAGCATAGTGCGAGTGGTGGAGAGGCGAGGCAGGTGTAGTTACGCCATCTCAACCGGGCGAGTCTGGTGATGTCTGGCCCCGCGCCACTTAACCCGATCGTTAACCCATTTTTTCAGCTATAGGGCTTAAATAAATCATATGTGAAGCCTAATCTCCACAGGAGGTTGGTATGTCAGGTTATGCTCATCCTGAAGTAATTGTGGACACACAATGGGTCTCTGACCACCTCACTATCCCCAAAATCCGTGTTGTCGAAGTAGGCTATGACCTGAGTGACTATAATTCCAGACATATCCCCGGTGCTGTGGGATGGAGTTGGAGTACAGACTTCCAACACCCCATCCGCAAGGATTTACCAGATAAAGGGGGAATGGAGGAGTTGCTGGCCCGCTCGGGTATCGAGAACGATACAACCCTCCTCGTTTATGGAACTCGCCGTAACGGGTACGCAACGTTTGCATTATGGCTCTTGAAAATATACGGTCATGAGGATGTGCGTTTTATGAATGGAAGTCGCGAGAAGTGGATTGCGGAAGGTCGTCCACTGACGCCAGAAATACCGGCTGTCACGCCGTCTGTCTACAGCGCGAGCGAACCTGATTGGAGGTTTCGTGCTTCGCGCGACCGGGTTCTCGATTCCATTGGCAATCAGGGATGCGTATTGGTGGATGTGCGCACGCCAGAAGAATATCATGGTCAGTTGTGGGATGGGTGGAAATATCAGGCCGAAGCCAGCCAGCGCGGTGGTCATATCCCCGGCGCGGTCAATATTCCCTGGGACTTGACGCTTTACGAAGATGGAACATTCAAATCGGTTGAAGAACTGCAAGCCTTATATACCAACAACGGAGTTACTTCAGATAAGGAAGCCATATCGTACTGTATCGTCGGCGGGCGATCCAACCATACCTGGTTTGTTTTAACCTATCTGCTCGGATACCCCAAAGTACGGTTGTATGATGGTTCATGGGCAGAATGGAGCACACTTATCGGTGTTCCTATTGAGAAATAAATTAAAGGGTTGCACTCAGGGCTGGGCTGACAATGACCTGAACCCAATATGGATCTGAATTGCTGGTGGAAAGCACAGCTTCTGCCGGGTTGTGTTGCCCTTTTTTGAGTCAAGAGGTAAATAAATGAAACCAAGACGATTGGCCTTTCAACTGCTCTCAATCACCCTAATCATCAGCTTGACGCTGGGCTGCGGGTTTTTAGACTCGCTGACCGGGACTCCTGATCCAAACCAGGAGCTACCCAGCCTGCCTGACCCTTCGACCTCGGGAATTTTAAGCCTCAGGTATGCCTCGGCGGCTGATCTGGCGGACCAGATTACGCGCGAGGATGCCTCCTTGATCCAGAGTTTTGAAGCCGTTCAGGAGGCTCTGGCGCGCGCAGGCATCGCCACCGTGGATGTAAACGGAGTCTACGTGGCTGCATACCTGCCAGCTTCCCCCATGCCAGATACCCATCCGGATGTGCTAACCCTGACGCTGGAGGCACGCGACCGCGAAAACTCTTATCGCATGACTGTGGATGAATTTGCACAGGCGTTAAGCGACCTGGGCTGGCCCTTCAGCCCCGACTCCTCGCAAGGGGAACAACTGATCGATTTTCTGGCAATGTGGATCAGTGCGGCCGGGGAGAACCCTTCCGAGTCGCAAAGTTTCACCCCCCTGTTCATGGCAGAAATGGCCCAACACCAGATCCCGGCGGTGGACTTATCCTCCGGCGAGGCTGACCCTTCCCAGGCCCAGTTGAGCCTGTTGGAACTCCAGCTTTTCAGCGCCGCTTTCGATCGGATCATGATCTTCCCGCAAACTTCCATTCCACCAAGCTCGGGGGGGGCGCACCTGGCCAGTTTGAGCGTAATGAAAACGAACAGTACGCTTGCACAGGAAGATCCCTGCAGCAAGTACAAAAAGATCTTCTACGGTCCCCTGTCCACCCTAGTACTGCCACAAGCCATCGGCCAGCAATTGAGTGACTTCGGCATAACCTACAGCGTGGGGGAGGCCCTGGGCAAGGTGATGGAAAAATATGGGATGAGCGGAGAACAATTTGGAAAAACCATGGCAGCGGTAAACGTCTTTGCCCGTATCTCGAAGCTGATCGAAATTTACTCCTCGTTGAGCGTAACTGTAACGGTTGTGGGGGATAACCCGGTCCACAAACCACTGGAAGGCGAACCGAATCTTGAAGTCGAATTTGACGCCAAAGTGGGGGTGAGCGATGAGGATTGGAAGAATTACGAACAAAAATACGGTGAATTTGGCACGGCAGCCAGCCGCATCGCGCATGACTGTCTGTCCACGCTGGGCATACCCACCCTCGCCAACACAGGCGATATCGCCAAAGCGGTGGAGGGCTTCGCAGTCGAGTGGCGCATCACCTCAGGATCACCAGAAAATGGATATGATTCGGATGCAGATCTACAGGATCAAAATTGCAGTTATCACCTGGGCAGATTGCGCTGCAAGTTGGTGTCCATTTCGGATCACAGTGCCAAGTCTTCTTTCCGTGTGGACGTCATCCAAAGTAAGCCACCTGAGACGCAAGCAGTGCACGAAAGTGGTGTGCTGGAAAGTTCCAATATGAAGGTTTGCGCGGCAGTGGACGCCAGCGAAGCGCCGAGCTTATCCACCTTTATCAACGGAGCCATGGGAGGCGTGGGGATCGCTGATCCGATCGCTGAACTGGCGGGCGGTATGATCCTTAAACTCGGCAAGCCCGAAGGTTGTACCAGGCTGGGAGTCACTTATCACGTCCAAAAGGGCTGGAAGGTCGATGGACCGTTTGGTGAAACCCACATATTTGGGGAGATATGCTCCGGATTGGAGGTTCCTTTCACACTTAACTGGGATTCAAGTGTAGGTTTGGCCGGTACGATTACATTTTCACCATCAAGCGAAAATGGCGGAGTCTGGAGCCTGGAAGGCGCATTCGAGAGTTATGTGACGAATGCAGGAGAAGGCAGCTACACAATCGAAAGCAGCACCGGACAAGCTCCCACCAACATTGTGATTCAAAACGGATCTATTTCTCAAACTACCGTTGGTTATGGCACGATTACTCACCCAATCGGAAGCCCGATCTCTATCCAACTTATCGCGAATGAGTGCCCCCCGCCATGAAGTAAAACCCTCTTTCTGCCGGGTTATGCTGCCCTTTTTTGAGTCAAGAGGTAAATAAATGAAACTAAAACGATTGGCCTTTCAACTGCTCTCAATCACCCTAATCATCAGCTTGACGCTGGGCTGCAAGTTTTTGGACTCACTGGCTACTGTGACTCCAGACCCAAACCAGGCGTTGCCCACCCTGGCTGCCTCACAAGGCACGCCTTCTGGGCAAGATCAATACAGGCAAGTTAGCTCCGAGCCCCCCACACTGCCTGCTCCGCCGAAGCCAGTTTCCTCTCCACAGGGCACACCTGATGTGCAGGCGATCTATTTTGCAGATCAACTGGCATCCGGAAAGGACCATCTGGCGGTCTGGATGGGTCTGTACGACGCCCTGGGTATTCCTCTCATCGGGCAGGGTGGTGAACCGCTGGGTAGTACGGGTGACGACCCCATTGGCCCGCGCTTCTGGCAGATGTGGTACTCCTCCGGCCTGGATCTGCCGGGAAGGGGTATCCCACTTGAGGATGTTGGTCGCCTATTCGCCAATGCTCTTCCGGACATGGATGGCACAGGTTTCGGAGGGATGTTGCTGGACGACCTGAGGCTGGCAGCGCAGAGTAATGATCCCCAGGTGCGCCTGATGGGCCTGTTCGTGCGCGAGCGGATCTTGCGCGGCCCTTCGCATGTGGATATTCTGGACGCCTCTGTCACGCCGGATACTGCGGTGGTCGACATACCCTCTGTGCAACTGATCAGCTGGGTCATCATCCGCAGCGCGCTGTTCCAGGCTGCCAGCCAGGCCTCTGTGCCTGGAGGTTCGATCACCCTGGTGGATTACCAGCCCCGCTCCGTGGCGCAACTGGGTCCTCAGATCAATTGCTCAGATCTGCCCGGCGCAGGCAGTACCCCGGTCGCCTGGCACAATTGGATCATTAATAAGGTTGGCGGCGGCTTTCAACTTCCCGGTATGACAGATGAGATGGCTTTTCCTTCATTTGTTGAAAGCATCGTTGGCAAGGTGGTAAATAGCGGATCCGCCGACCGAATTGAAAAGATCACCAAGCTCTCCGGGAAGATGCTGGGTTTTTTGAATGTCATCACTTCCGCCATCAGCCTGATCCTGCAGTTGCAAGCTATGGAGATCGACGTTCGCATGGATCCCATGCCGCTTGTCCGCACACACTATACGTCTAACAACAATGAAGCCACCATCGAATTGGAACTTTATACCGATCCGAAGGGTCGTCCGGATGGAGACGAGCTCGAGTCGTGCTTATCCAGTTACTTTTTAAATGCGCTGGGTGTTTCCTTTGGCTTTCCTACAAAAGGCGCCATTCCGGGAGCTGAGATCGTGGTGGAGGCCGGCATGGGAATTCCCGAACTGGTCTTGATCAATGAATCTCGCATGCGTTTCACTACCGGCACAGACGGCCGGGTGTCCTTCCATGTGATCGGCAAGGCACAGAGGGAAACGATCCCCGATAGTGCTCCGCCGGTTGATAAGGAGTTCTCCATACGCCTCAGCGCTCAACCGGAAGAGGCTGGGCTTGGCTCGATGGCAAATATCTTCTTTGGCGGTCTGGGCGTGATCACCGGTGGAGCTGCCGGGTTTCTCAGCAGCCTGATCGACGTGCTCAAGACCTTTCACTACGATATGGGTGAGAAGGTTTTACCCCTGATCGACTGGGAAACCACAGGCTGGAAGGTGGAACCCTTTAATGATCCGTCTGTGGATGGATTCGAAATAACGGGAGGGCTTAACTGTGATTCGCCGTATGGTCCGTGGGAATTTAAAACGGAGGGGACAACTTCCCAGGGTGGAACAATTTCTCAAACCTGGAAAATCCCGTTTTCCGCGGATGGAAACACAACAGCAACCCAAAATGAGCATTTGACACTGCCAAGCGTAGGGATGGTTGGAGACTATAATGGCACCCCTAAAGTGACAATCATCCCGGTTCCAGGAGGCTATCGCATGGATTTTGGGTCTTTTCGTATGACCGGTAGTACTTGTGTCGCAAACAATCCATGTCAGCCATATGATAATGTCAAAAATGCTTGGACTGCCAATATTATCCCGGCAGATCCAGGCCAGTGCCCCAATCCATAAAAACTATTAAAAAAAAGCAAAGGCTGCTCATTCAGGCAGGATTGCTGTAACTTGATATTGAAAAAGAAATATACAAACAGACTTTCGAAGATTCCCGACCTTCGAAAGTCTGTAGTGATATAATTTCAGCATGAAGAGAAGATTTCTGAGACCAAAACCAAGAATAAGTTTTGCCCGTCCGGATGAGACTGTCGTTGTTGAACCCACTTTGATGGAATCTCCCGTTCAATTTTTCGGTCAATCTTCCGGATTTCAGCGCCCGCTGATCTACGGCATTTTATTGGTATGTGTGTTTGTGCTTGGCATTATCAGTGGTTTCCTGATCTGGGGTCGTGCCACTCCTGCCGCCGCCAATACGGTTGCAGATGCGCAACAGACCGTGCCCGCTCCCACCCAGCAGGTCACCCGCTATTCTGTCGAAGAGGGGGATAACCCCAGTATTGGTCCGGCAGATGCCCCCATCACGATCATCGAGTTCAGTGATTACCAGTGCCCCTATTGCCAGAAGTGGCAATCCCAGGTGTACCAGAAGCTTCTGGATAATTACCCCACCCAAGTGAGACTAGTTTACCGTGACTATCCTTTGCTCAGCATCCATCCCGAAGCTCTCCCGGCTGCAGCTGCGGCTGACTGCGCCAATGAACAGGATGCCTACTGGCAATATCACGACAAGCTGTTCAGCTATGAATACGATCTCGGTAAAGATGCCTATCTGAAATATGCCCAGGAATTAAAATTGGATATGACAACCTTCACCGAATGCCTGGAAAGCAATCGCTACGAGGCAGAGGTGACCGCAGATTATAACTATGCCACCGAATTAGGCATTCGCAGCACTCCCACCTTTTTTATAAATGGTCTGTACCTGGTGGGTGCTCAACCCTACGAGACTTTTCAAAAGTTAATTGACCAGGAGCTGGCAGGGGAAATACCCTAAACATGAAAAAATTTGTAGTTGTGGCAGGAAACATTGGAGTTGGTAAATCCACGCTGGTTGATAAGTTGTGTGCAACCATGAGTTGCACTCCTTTCTACGAGCCGGTGACTGAGAACCCTTACCTGGCAGATTTTTATAAAGACATGCGCTCGTGGGCTTTCCATTCACAGATATTTTTCCTGACTCACCGGCTGCGCTCTCATCACGCCTTGTCTTTGCACTCCAACTCGGTCATCCAGGATCGCAGCGTGTACGAGGATGCCGAAATATTTGCTCATAACCTCTATTTGCAGGGGCATATCCACCCGCGTGACTACCAGACCTACCGTGAACTATACCGAACCCTGGTGGATTTCCTGCCCCCGCCCGACCTGGTGATCTACCTGCGCGCCTCAGTCCCCACCCTGATGACCCGTATTGCCCGCCGGGGACGGGAGTACGAACGAACCATCCCAGCCGATTACCTTTCCAGCCTGAATATTCTATATGAGAATTGGATATCTGAGTTCAAACTCTGCCCGGTACTGACAGTCCCCGCCGATGACCTGGATTACGTTGCCCATAATGGTCACCTCAACTTGATTGCCGCCAAGGTAAGTGAAAAATTGACCGGCAAGGATGAAGTTGTCTTCCTTCCAAGTGAAGTTGCCCGGGCTTCTTCTGATTAGCTGATTTTTCAGAACGTCCCACAGATTATTTTAACCCAGTAAACTGCATTAATGGATCAATACTCCCCATTTATCTCTGCCGGGCAACAACAAAAAAACATCCGTTTTCCAAAAAGAAATTCTCCAAATATTCACACCCCACCCATTGCATCGGGATTGATAAAGGTTTGTTAACAAGGGTTCTGCAAACGGGCAGACCAGTCTTACTCTTTCCACAGCACGATCCTCCACCTCGGTTGGTGGGGCAAAGGTATCGCCTTCATCCCATTGATTCAGGCGATCTGGTGTAGGCTGGCAGTCTGATCTCCAGGCACCGGCTCCATCTGGCTGGCGGCACCAACTCTGATCCGGTTGTGTGACGGTCGGATAAATGAAGGTATCCACCACTTGTGCGTTTGGTTTCATCAAGCGCACCTCATCCCCAATATCATTCAGCATCAACCCGGTTTCTTCTCCATAAAAAAGTGTTATCTCACCCGGAAGCAGGACGCTCCCAGGCAACGAGAACATGTTAGATCCAGATTCACTGTCATCCAACTTCCAGCCTTTCAAATTAACCGGTTGTGAGCCGATATTCATTATCTCGATAAATTCATCGTTCACATTGGCTTCGCCATCCCCATTCCAATCCGAAGCCGGGCGGGGCAGGAACTCATTGATCACCAGCACAGCTATACTCGCGGCTGGAGTGATCGTGGCTTTGGGGCGGGTGGTGGGGGTGGCCGTTAGAACACCCGGACATAACTCTATTGGGGCTGTCATCCCCTGTGGATTGGAGGGGGAAAGAAGGTAAAAATCATCCAAGTTCCGGTTGGTATCCACACACCCGCGGATGCCACTGACGGGTTTGCGTGCATAAGACTGATTGTAATTTCCGCTTAAGGGCTGAAGAGTCGTACTCTCACGAAATTGGGCGCTGGAGCATAAACCCACCTGGTCCACAATATTACCATTGGAATGGATCAACGCCAGTCCGCCACCATCTGAAATCGAAAGCGAAAATATCTGGTCAGGGGATGTCTCTCTGGAAGATTGCGAAACAGCCAGGTAACGCTGTCCGGGCAACAATACAACTCCCGGTGGAATGGAAAGCAGGCTGACAATAACTTGCCCGCAATCGCTGGATTTCTTTATCTGCCAGTCTCCAATATTTACCGGAGCATTACTGGGGTTGAGTAATTCAACAAATTCATCCTCCGCCCCATTGGGACCGCGTGTGCGGAACTGGCTGATCACAAGGTGGTTTGGAGCAGGCAACCTGGGGGTCATAGTGAACGCTTGGGTTGGGGTTGCAGTTTTCGTCGGGGTTGCGGTTTTCATTGGGGTTGCAGTTTCCGTTGGAGTTGCAGTTTTCGTCGGGGTTGCTGTTTTCGTCGGAGTTGCGGTTTCCGTCGGGGTTGTAGTTTCTGTCGGAGTTGCTGTTTTCGTCGGAGTCTCCGTATCCGTTGGAGCGGGTTCGGGAGTGTCGGTATCCGGCTCAGATAGAGGCGCATATAGGCTATTTCTCTGCCGTGGTGTGCCCCGGATGGGTTTGTTTTTGAAGTCATATCCATTTTTTATGACCCCATTATTACTTCCCCAGGCAGATGGAGAATCTGCAACAACCGAGATGCGTTCCATACTGGCATAATCCGGAAAGGAACTCCCGGCGGACCATTTTCCATCTTCCAGGTTGGCACTGTCAATCATATTATCATTTGGAGCTAATAATCGTAATAATTCACCATTATTATCCAAAACTTCGGTAAACATCATATCAGCCTTGCTGTCTATGATTGTCATGTCATCATTTCTTTCAAGTAAATAATAGTCTCCTGCCCGGATCACTCCTATTAAAGAAATATTTGGACTCCCATCATCACTGACCAACTTCCACCCGGAGAGGTCAATATCCACTCCCCCGGGGTTGTATAGTTCAATCCATTCGCTCTCAGAGTCCGAAACAGTTCCAGACCAGGCCACTTCGTTAATAATGACATCCAGATGAGAATATACTTGAGCTTGCGAGCCTGGCAGATTGGATTTCCAGGTGGATGCAGCCTCAACTCCGGGCAAAAGCACACTGGAAAACAAACTTACCAGAAATAAACCTGCCACAAGAGTGCAGTAAAACGTAAACCTTTTCTTATCAAGCATGAACAGTGATGTTTATATTGTCAGCTAACCTGTATCCCCAAAAGGGAAATATTTTTTAAAGGAGAAAAAATGTTAATATTAACGAGGTTCAACCACCAGCTTAATGGCAGTGCGCACCTTTTCATCAATTTCCACATCCACAAATTGAGGTGTGCAAACAATCGTTATGCCGTCTCCTTCCAGGTATCCGGTAGCCAGGATCAAAGCCTTGACAGCCTGGTTAACAGCTCCTGCCCCAATGGCTTGCACTTCCGCCCTTTTTTTTTCACGAATGACACCGGCGATTGCTCCAGCTACTGCAGATGTACGGGAGGTCGCTGACACCTTAATAATATCCATGTAATCTCCCTTAACGGTATTGTTTGATTGTTATGAGGGCCATTCTTATTAAGATTGTACAGGATTTGAATGTTATATTCAAGTATCATTAATTAAATATATAAGTATTTAGTAGTCGTAGTAGGGACTGTAGAAAAGTGGATAACCACTCTTATTTTCATAAAATGAAGTAGTTGTGGGGATGTAACATCTATATGCTCTCTATCTTGGGGTTCTTTGACCAGGGTGTTCTTTTAATAATTGTGGATAAAAAAGGAAATCCAGGTAACAACTATTCCACAGTTTTCCAACAAAAACCAAGGGTGGTTAAGCTAAATAAACACCCCCCATATCTGGGGGTTTTTGTTTATGAGTTTTTCGAACACTTGAGCGATTTATCCACAAAAAACACTGTTTATCCACAGATAATGGAGAGTTATCCACAGGTAGCTATGTTAGTAGGATAGAGACCCCATCCATATATGGGGGTATTATTTTATTAATTCACGTTTTAAATCCCATTCAGTCCATTGAATAAAGCCATGTTATCCAGAATTTTTTCCACTTCATCCAGGAAAGCATCCAACTTTTGCAGGCGTTTTTCAAGACCAGCCTCCAATAAACCCAACTGCTGGCAGCAGGCAGTCCAATTGGAATGTTTCCCAGATTCTTCTGATGGAAGAGTATCAACAGACAAGCTCCAGGTGTGTAGTAAAGGCCACAATACCGCCAGGGGTTTATCCCCTGACAGCAATGCTTCAAACCCCTGCCGGAAATACGCCAGGCGGGCAGGGTGCAAACGTACATCTGCGGATTGGATTTTTCCTGCCTCCAGGTAGTCTTTTTGCCAGGAGGGCAAAAAGGCTTCAAGGCTGTTTTTATCTGCCTGGTCTCCTCCCAGAAGGGAATACAAGTCCTCTGCCAGTCCTGCATTTCCGGTGTTTTCAGCAATGGGCCGAAATTCCAGCAGGAAGCGCCTTTCTGACAGGGGAGTATCTTTGATCACTGCTATGGAGTTGGCCGCATGATTGACTGATTTTAAGTAGAACAACATGGATTTGGGACTTTCATCCTGTTTAGACAGAAGGTCGCTCCATATCTGACGGGCATGCTGCGCATTTCGCAGGGCGCGTCCGTATGCGTTAATCGGTTCGTAATATTTATCACGTACCCCGGCTTGGATGAAGTCAAAGAAATGCTGGGCATCGTACAAGCGGATGGGATCATACATTTCGGGTCCTAGCCAGGGGTGCAGGCGCAGTTCACGCGGAGGTTCATATTCACTGCGCGGGTTGTACTTGATGTCCAGATGGATTTCGGGTGTCAGCGGCACGATTTCACGCCGGACGGACGGCTGAAAAGGATGTACAAAAACCAGATCGATATCGGTGGTGTTTCCCAGCAGAGGTTCATCCTTCAGCAGCGATCCAGTCAAATAGGCTGCCACCAGGTCTGGTCTGGCGTGGGTTCGCTGGCTGACTGTCTCCCGGGCAACCCGCAAAAGGGATTCTTTTGTGATTCTCATCAATATCTCCTCAGTCGCAGTTCTGATCACACAGGGGCAATTCGGATTGAAAGGGAGCCAGCTTGAGGGTTTCCCGGATGCGGTTCTCTATCCATTTAAGGTGTTCGGGCTGGCGCACGAAATCAAGCGGATTGGAGTCAATCACCAGGAAGGGGGTGCCGTCATAGGGTTTGGAGAAGAACTCTTCATAAGCCTGGTTGAGCTGGTGGATATAATCGCCGTCCATATTCCGTTCGTAACTCCGGTCGCGCAAGGCAATGCGCTGCATCAATACGCTGGTATCTGCCCGCAGGTAGACCAGCAGATCGGGCAGGAGGATCTTTTCAGCCAGGGCCTCGTGGACGCGGTTATACATATCCAATTCATCCCCCAACAGATTGATGCGCGCAAACAGGCTGTCTTTGGCAAAGGTGTAATCGGAAATCAAGGATTTTCCCTGCTCCAATAATCCAGGCACACTGCGTCTTTGCTGGTGGTAACGACTGAGCAGGAAGAAGATTTGGGTCTGAAAGGCATAGCGTTGTCTGTCCCCATAAAAATCTGAAAGAAAAGGGTTTTCTTCAAAGACTTCCAGCAGCAGATCAGACTGGAAACCCGGCGCCAGCAGGCGCGCCAGCGTGGTTTTTCCCACTCCAATAACACCTTCGATGGCAATATACATGGCATCTCCCACAATGGAATATGGTTAAGCATACCATAATTTAACCCGACGGGTGAATTTATTGGTGCTGAAGTCAGGTCTGAAAGTTTTTTGCCCCAACCAGTTCATCAAGGGAGTTCTTTCCTATTTGGGACAATGTCACAAAACCGGATAAGCCTGAAAGAGATTGTTTAAAAAGCCCGCTTGCGTTGTCATTCTTCTTTGAGGTGCGTGTTTTCTTCAAGCGGATAGCAGAGTGCAAGCCGTTCCGTTCCAGGTAATAATGATTGTTGCCATCATCATAGCCTTT
>MGMF01000013.1 GCA_001796335.1 Chloroflexi bacterium GWB2_49_20
CCTCGGTCATATCACGTGCAATGTTGTCACGAAACTGCTTGGGGGGAGTCTTCATAAAATAGGATGAGGGTGCGATCAATGGGCCAGACATACCACGGTCCAGGGCCAGCTTGGCACAGCGCACTGCGTCGATCACTACTCCGGCTGAATTGGGAGAATCCCATACTTCCAGCTTGGTTTCCAGGTTGAGGGGTACATCTCCAAATGTGGTCCCTTCCATGCGGATGTGGCACCACTTGCGATCGGTCAACCACGGCACATAATCACTCGGGCCTACGTGTACGTTGGTGGGATCCAGTGTATATGGCAGCATGGATGTGACTGCACCGGTCTTGGAGATCTTTTTGGATTCCAGGCGCTCACGTTCAAGCATGTTCATGAAATCGGTGTTGCCTCCAAAATTAAGTTGATAGGTTCGGTCAAGGCGCACACCTCGATCCACGAACAAGCTGGTCAGCACCCTGTGCAGGATGGTCGCCCCCAATTGGGATTTGATATCATCACCGATGATAGGCAGGCCTTTCTGGCGAAAACGATCAGCCCAATAATCTGAAGATGAAATAAAAACCGGAATTGCATTCACAAAAGCACACCCAGCTTCCAATACTTGTTCCACATACCACTTGGTAGCCATCTCGGAACCAACCGGGAGGTATGAAACCACCACATCGGTCTTGGTTTCTTTCAGCAGGTGGATGATATCTGCGGTTGGGCCAGGAGCTTTTGTCAGGATTTGTGACAGATATTTGCCCAGTCCATCGTGAGTCATGCCTCTCACCACAGGCACATTCATCTTGGGGACATCGTAAAATTTGTAGGTGTTATTGGGATAAGCATAAATTGCTTCTCCCAGATCTTTGCCAACCTTGGTGTCCACTACATCAATGCCCAGGGTAAATTCAATATCGCGCACATGGTAACCACCCAGATTGACATGCATCAACCCAGGGACAGTGGCGTCATCCGGCGTATCCTTGTAAAAGTGCACTCCCTGCACCAACGAAGAGGCGCAGTTACCCACGCCGATGATTGCCACTCGTACTTTCTTATTATCCATATAATATTCTCCTCATGTCGTGATTTAGTATCTTTTCAATAATATCGGGGATAGGTTGGGGTGATGTGTATAAATATCATCCGTTATATTGACACCCTGCCCTGTATGATTAAATGATAAAGTAATTGCTTATGCTATAATCCTGCTGCCATTGGTTTGATCACATCAACCCTGACATTATAAGGCATTCGGGGCAGTTGTGACTTTAGAGATTTATTATAGTTGTGTTAATGGAACCCACTTATATTCTTGCAGGAAAATTACAACGTAATATTTTACTACCTGCCTTTGGTCAGCCTCTGATCGATGTGCCTGGAGGGGATGTATTATACGCGGCAGCTGGTCTATTGGTCTGGGATAAAGAAGTGGGTTTGCTGGCGCGTGCGGGTGAAGACTACCCGATTGAGTGGCTGCATACCTTCGAACAATATGGACTGGATACGCAAGGCATCCGCATTCTACCCGAGCAAATGGATTTAAGGAATTTTCTGGCTTATACCGATCAATTCGTGCGGCAGCAGAACAACCCGGTGGCACACTTTGCCCGCCTGGGAATACCCTTTCCAAAGATCCTGTTGGGATACCAGCCACCCATCCAGCCCGGGAAAAGCCCGGAGGAAGTGGCTGTAGCTTCGCCACGCCCGGCTGAGATTCCTCCCGACTACTTGGATACACGCCAGGTACATCTATGCGGATTGGAATATCCAACCGCCAGCCGCCTGATCTCTGTTTTTCGTGAGTCCCAGGTGACCGCCCTGACAGTGGATCCCCAAGCAAGCTGGATGCAGCCAACCAGTTGGATTGAGGTCAGCCTGCTTCTTAATGGGTTAACAGCCTTTCTCCCATCCGAGGAAGAACTGCGCTCCCTGTTCTGGGGCAGAAGCACCGACCTGGTTGAGATGGTACAGGCAATTGCATCCCAGAATTGTGAGCTGGTGGTGGTTAAATGTGGTTCCCAAGGTCAATTGCTTTATGATGGTGCCTCCCATAAATGCTGGCAGATCCCGGCTTATCCGGTCGAGTTAAGAGACCCAACCGGCGCGGGTGCTTCTTTTTGCGGTGGGTTTCTGGCAGGTTATCATCTAACGAATGATCCATTGCAGGCTGTCTTGCATGGAAATATTTCCGCTTCTCTTACCATTGAGGGAAGCGGTGCTTTTCACATCCTGGGTTGCCATGCTGGGCTGGCTCAGGCACGCCTGAATTCAATGCTGGATAGTGTTCGGGAGATATGATGGATCCATTCGTGGAACGCTTGCTAGACCTGGCTATTGAGATTCAACAGATTCCCGCACCAACGTTTCATGAGGCTGATCGGGCTGATTTTGTTCGGGAGTGCTTCCAATTGGAAAAAAGGGTGACGGTGGAGATGGATGCAGCCGGGAACGTGCTGGCCTGCCTGCCGGGGTATGGAAGCTCAGCGCCTGTCCTGGTCAGTGCCCATCTGGACACGGTTTTTCCCATAGATACCAATTTGCGGTTTACCCGTGAAAGCGACCGGGTTTTTGGCGCCGGGATTGGCGATAATGCCCTGGGTGTGGCTGGGTTGTTCGGCCTGCTCTGGTTGCTTTTCGAACGCAAAATTCAGCTGCCCGGTGATCTCTGGCTGACGGCCAATGTGTGTGAGGAAGGGCTGGGTGACCTGAAGGGAATGCGTGCCCTGGTCGACCGCTTTGGCGATCTTCCGAAGGCTTACCTCATTTTGGAAGGGATGTCACTAGGGCATGTTTACAACCGCGGTCTGGGAGTGCGCCGCTACCGTATTACCATAAACACAACCGGCGGACATTCGTGGACGGATTACGGTCAACCTTCCGCTGTGCATGAGTTGGCGAGTCTGGCAACCAAATTGACAGCCCTGGTCATGCCAGCCAAACCTCGCACCACCCTGAATGTCGGTAAAATTTCAGGCGGCACCTCGGTCAATACCATTGCCGCAGAAGCCAGCCTGGAGCTGGATCTACGCTCGGAAGGGTTGGATGCACTCCAGGCAGTTGTTCAAAAAGTAGAGGAAACTGCCGCTTCCCTGGACAGTCCGGATGTACGCGTTCAATTGGAATTGATCGGTCAACGCCCGGTTGGGGAAATTTCCGATAATCACCCGCTCGTCTTGCAAGCCCAAAGCTGTTTAAAGGAGCAAGGCTTCCAACCGGTATTAAACATTGGCTCCACGGATGCCAACTTGCCACTCAGCCGCGGTTTCCCGGCGGTGACCATCGGCTTGACCCATGGCGCCAGTGCGCATACTGTGCATGAATATATTGTCACCGGGCCACTTCAAAAGGGGATTGAACAGCTGGTTCAACTGGTTCAAAAAATCGGGAGTTAATAAGCGTATAGATTCAAGCCTGTGAAATGAGATTCTACAACTATCCGGAGAGGGAAGGGTCGCCGAAGGCGGGGGGGAGTACGGGAAAAACGATTATTCTTTTAACCCAATCACCTCGAAGACTTTCACCGGTTCGGATCTTCCCTTGACTTGAAGATGCAGGGGGCATAAGTACGCACCTCCACCTTATCTTTTACTTTCCATAGGCTTCCAGTGAGATCAGGATCTGCTCTTTGGCGGCATTTTCTTGTTTGCGTTTGGTGGTATTTACGCCATCCCAACCTATCGAGAAGATACAAATTTTGCCCTGATCCTTTTGAGCCAATTGTAAAGCACAGCACGGTTTGTTTGTTGCCGGATAACCAGGCTGGCGCGGCGTGCCAGTCCGGCATCTTCTGGCTGCTGGCTGAACATGAATTTTTGATATTCATCCAGCAGGAAAGTGATCTCAGCCGAAGCTGCTGGCAGGCACTCGATAAGGATCGTGCTGGCAACCAGCGGGGTATCTGCCGGGCGGGCAGTTTTTCCCAGCCGCCTGAGACTATGATGGATGACATTGAAAGCGCGTTGGGTGGGGGCTTCGGCAGCCCTGGCTGCCCAGCGCTGCAGCCAACCCGGGACTTTGACAGAGTTCCGTTCGAGAGTATTTTTCAAGCGGATCGGCAGGGGGGTGGGAATGGAACGCTGACGTTGATGACCACGCCAGAACAGGAATCCGCTCAGCCCAATGATAATGAATCCAAAGAGAACATACACAAACGCAGGGGCGCTGGTTTCATCCCCACTGCCAGGCGGCAATGTGTCTTCTCCAGGTACAAGTGTAGGATTGAGCGGCTGCCGGGTGGGTTCTCCACCATCCAAATCGGGGATGATGTTGGCAGCCGGGGTGGGGTTGCCGATAAATGTAGGGGTGATACCGGTGGGACGGGTGATCACCGGTTGAGAAGTAGTGGGTTCAAACACCACCCACCCAATCCCCGGGAAATACACCTCCGGCCAGGCATGTGCATCCTTTTGTTTTACAACCAACCTATCGGCCTGTCCGGGAACCTTCTCCCCCTGGGCAAAACCGACCACCATGCGGGCAGGAATGCCCACCGCTCGCAGCAGGATCACCTCGGCAGTGGCGTAATAATTGCAGTAGCCCTGCTTGTAATCCAGCAGGAACCATTCCAAAATATCCGCCCCAAATGGCGGGCGTGAAACCATCTTACTGTAAGTGATCTCACGGCGCAGGTAGTTGGTGATGGCTGTAGCTTTATCGTAGGGGGTATCCAGGTCGGAAGTCAAGCGGGCAGCCAGGGTGCTTACCTCGCTGGAGAGGTTTCCGGGTATCTGCAAGTAGTGGCGCTGCACCCAGTCGGGATATTCTTCTCCGGCCTGGCGAAGTTCCAATATGGTGGGATTGGACTCGATGGCCTGCAAGCGATACGATTCTCCGGCGTGAATGGCAGCATCGGCTCTCAGAAGGAGCGGATCGACCGATCCAGCCTCCGCCTGGAAGAGTGACACTTCTGCCGGGCGGCTGATCCACACGGTTTGAGCAGGTGTGAACAGGTTGATAATGCGCCCCTGGGATATTGTGAAGGTGAATTCGGAGAGGGTATTCAAATCTGAATTGGGCAGCTGCAAAGCAGGCATTTCAGGCCCAAACATCTGGCTGCTGTGGGTAGCGTTGTTCCACTGACCCTTGTTATATTGATCGTAAACGCGTACCCGCCAGTAAAAGCGAATGGAGACTGGATCTGGTGGTGTTGTTACAGTAAAGATGGTGGCATTCCCGGTGATGGCTCTTTGCCCCAATTGCAGCAGGTCGCTGTTGTAATAATCGTAAGTTGAACTGGAGGAGGCGCCTTCAAGCCCGGCTACGGCGTTACCCAGGTCTTTGCGGGTGGACTGCCAGGGCGCGCTGATGCGATCCCACACATATTCTGCAATTAATACCGGCCGGTTGGGGGTCGGAATGACCCAGGCCAGGAGGAGGATGGCGGAGGTGAATATGACCAGCGCCAGGTTCATCTCCTTGCTGGATTCTGTCGAATAACGGATACGGTTCTCTTTCCAGAAACGTCTTTTTTGTAAAATAAACCTGCGCCCCAGCAGCAGCAGGGAAAAGAACATGCATAAGATCAGAAAAATAATGCGATTGTAGCGAATATTATCGTAAACCTGGATAACCACCAGGATCACCCAGGTAGGCAGCAAAGCCCCCAATATATTTTCGTGGCGTGACCACAGGTAGCCTGCCAACAGGCTGATGACCCAGTAGATCAGCGCGGCCAGAACAATGAACAGCAGCGTATCTTCCACGGGCTTCTTCTGCGAGAAAAGATCCAGCGAGATACCCAAACGCCCAAAGATGCTGGACATGCGCTCGAGCCAGGGGATCTGTTCGTAAACTACGGCGCCAATCGTCCAGGGCAGGAGTACCAGGCTGTATCCCAAAGCCAGCAAACTGGCGGTTAAGGGACGAAAACGACTGGCACCCAGAGCCAGGCCGATGGGAACGCCGAAAAATGTCAGCATTAAGGCTGTGTCAAGTCCGGAGGTCCAGTGGGTGGCGATCAAACGCAGTGCTGAGAGCAGCAAGACTAAAAACAGGGTAACAGCTGCCGGGAAATCCCAATGCCTGGCGGGTATGCTTTTCACACTTTGAGTGTACAATGAGACCAATCGACCTGTCAATAATCCCCTGGAGGTGTTTATGGAGACACTTTTGAACGGTGGCATCAACTGGATAGTCGTCCTGCAAGGACTGGGAACCTGGTTGACCCTGCCGATGAAGGCTTTCAGCTTTTTGGGTTCGGAAGATTTCTTTATGCTGGTTCTACCGGCGCTGTATTGGAGCGTGGACGCAGCCCTGGGCTTGCGCGTCGGGTTCATTCTGCTGGTCGGCAGCAGCTTGAATGATGCCTTAAAGCTGGCTTTTCATGCGCCGCGCCCCTATTGGGTTAGCACGAAAGTTCATGCCTTTGCATCCGAACCTTCCTTTGGGCTGACTTCGGGTCACTCCAATTCGGCGGTTGGCGTGTGGGGCATGCTGGCCTCACAGATCAGAAAACGCTGGGCCTGGATCATTGCCATTCTGCTCATGTTCCTGATCGGGCTCTCACGCATGTACCTGGGGGTGCACTTCCCCACAGATGTGTTCGCGGGCTGGCTGGCGGGAGCCGTGATCCTGTGGCTGGTGTTGCGCCTGTGGGAGCCCGTGGCAGACTGGTTAAAACAGCGCAGCCTGGGGGGGCAGGTTTTGGCGGCTTTTGCTTTTTCGCTGCTGCTGATCTCGCTGAGCCTGATCCCTTATTTCTGGCTGCAATCCTCTGGCTGGCAACTTCCTGCCACCTGGCTGCAAAATGCAGCCCAGGCTTTCCCGGACGGGGAACTTCCCAACCCCACCTCCCTGGCGGGTGTGTTCTCCGCCACCGGCACGATTTTTGGCCTGGCAGGCGGGCTGGCCTGGTTGAACACCCGGGGCGGCTTCCATACGCGCGGCAACTGGTGGACGCGCAGCTTGCGTTATGTCGTGGGTGTGATCGGAGTGCTGGTCATCCGTTACGGCCTGAAAGCCATCTTCCCGCAGGGTGAAACCTGGCTGGCTCTCTTCTTTCAATATGTGCGCTATGCCGCCATCGGCGCCTGGGTCTCGGCCGGGGCGCCCTTGTTGTTCTTTGCGTTAAAGCTGGCGCAGAGGCATAGATAAAAAACCAAGTGGATCAATTAATGATATTTTTTATAAACACATGAACAGAGGGTGAGTTTGGTCAGGTTGGCTTGGGAAGACCCCAAGCCAACCTTTTTTATATTATCATCAGGGTGTTATTTCGAATTTAAAAAACTAAAATCCTTATGGATTGTTTGTTGAGGGCTTTCTCTGAATGTAAGTGGTGTCATCTGACTTCATTATTCTTGCTCATCAAGTCAGAGGGGTGTTTTTACGAAAGTCCTGAGGAAGCCAAAATTGCCAATTGCTTTTTGGATTAATTAATGATACGATGTTTTATCTATAGAAACTAAATTTGATTCAGTGAAACTTTGATGATCCCTACCACGCGATATAAAATCGATGCATTGGCGCACGGATTGGAGATCCTGTCTTTATTTAATACCGATAGACCGTCCATGAACTTTTCTGAAGTGGTATCAGCCAGCAATCTAAGCAAGAGCAAAACTTTTCGAATACTTTCTACTCTTGAAGCACTTGGATACCTCGAGCGCAATCTGTCAACCCGTACTTACCGCCCGGGATTAAAGGTTTTGCAGTTGGGGTTTACAGCCCTTAATAGTTTGGAAATTGCTCAAAAAGCCCAGCCGTATTTAAAATCTTTATCAGATGAAACCGGTGAAACGACCAACATGGCGATCCGTGATGGCGCAGAGATCATCTATATTGCGCGGATTGTTACTGAAAAAATCATCAGCGTCAACTTGTACCGTGGTTCTCGTTTACCTGTTCACTGTACTTCCATGGGTAAAGCATTACTTATCGATCTTTCTCCTGAAGAACTTGAAAATTTGCTGGGGAGTGGCCCATATTTCAGAAATACACCCAATACAATTACGTGTATAAATGACTTGTTAACCGAATTGGAAAGGATTCGAAGACGGGGTTTTTCAATTAATAATGAAGAACTGGCCTTTGGATTATTTTCGGTTGCGGCACCAATTCGAAACCATGCTGGAAAAATCATCGCGGCCATTAATGTTTCGGTACCCGGCTCACACATGTCGCAACGGGAACTGGAACGGAATATTGCGCCGAAAGTTGTTAATGTCGCAGAGTTGATATCTTCATCCCTGGGTGCCACCCATCTGGACTGATAAAAATTGGCAAATGGTAGACAATATTTTTGCATTCTTAATGACGATTGATGACAACACACCCAGATGATGCCTCTGTATCCCAAGGATTATTAATTGGATGAACAAAAATACTCATGTTGATCATTTTCTCTGGTTGTCCTGGATAAACAAATACAGATAACCTCGAAAGGAGGCAAAGAGAAACAAATCCAATACAAGTTCTCAATTCTGACCATTAACAACCGTAAATAAAAACCCAAAGGAGAAAAGAAATGTTTAAAATGGCACGAGTTGTAATTCCAACCCTGGTTATCCTGGTTCTGGCATTATCTGCCTGTCAACCTCAAACTCCAGTAGATGAACCTACTGAAGAAGTCCCAACCCAGGCAGCTACTGAAGCACCCACACAAGCGGCCACTCTTCCGCCAGAAGCGGATGTTATCCGTATTGGCGGATTTGGTCCATTATCGGCTCCAGGCGCTTACCGCTCCGGCATAGAGATGCAACAAGCAGCCAAAATGGCTGCGGATGAGATCAATGCAGCCGGGGGTGTGCTGGGTAAGCAGGTGGAATTGATATTTGGTGATACTGAAGGCCTGCCCGAGCGTGGCACTGCTGTTACTGAGCGGTTGATCACCCAGAACAAGGTAGTAGGCCTGATCGGCGAATACCACAGTGGTGTGGCTTTGACCGAGATGGAAGTGGCTCACAAGTACGGTATCCCGGTTGTTTTTTCAGAACCCTGGTCGGATGATGTCACCGGAAGCGGTTATCCTGAAATTTTCCGCATCTCACCCTCGATTGACTATTATTCGAGCATTGCTTCAAAATACTATGCAGAGGCTGGCTTTAATAAAATTGTATTCATCCAAGAAGACACAGATTACGGTCATTCATCCGGAGATTCCATTACTGCACAACTAGCAGGTTACGGCATTACCGATGTGCAGAATTTCTATGCTGACCCAGCGACCGAAGATTTTACACCCATTTTGCAACGTATTATGCAGGATCCTCCGGATCTGCTGGCAAGCGGTGTAACTGGTATGGGCACCTACCGTATGGTTCGCCAGGCCTGTGAGCTTGGCCTGGCACCGACCGCCACTACTGCCATATATGCTGCAGATGCCCAGCTTCCTGAATATTGGGAAAATGTAGGTGATTGCGGACAATATGCTTTATTCACATACGTTGGACTTCCTCCATCACTCTATAATGACAAGACACGGGCATTCCTGGACAACTTTGAGGCGCAATATGAAATACGCCCCGGGGCACATGCCATGGAGGCCTATGACTCAATGTACTTGATGGTGGAAGCGATTCGCACGGCTGGCTCCACTGACCCGGCAGCCATCATCGCAGCCCTGGAAGCCATTGAATACGATGGCGTGTTGGGCAAGATCTGGTTCGAATACGGTTCCCAGAACCCCGTTCCCAGTGATGTGCCAGCCTGGATGTGGCACCAGTTCCCAACCCCGAGTGTGTATCTCATGCAGTACACCGAGGTGAACCAACCCTTCGAAGAGGCCATTGTTGTCTTCCCGCGTGAAGTCTCAACCGGGCCTCTCTACACAGGTCCACAACCATAGTTTGATAAGAAACATTGGGTCTCCTCGCTCAATCAGAGTGGGGAGACCCTCAACTCCCATTTTTTGTTATATGGAGAATACAACATGCAGTATTTTCTCTCCTTGTGCGTAACCGGTTTGGTTATGGGGGTTATCTATGCATTGATGGCGCTGGGTCTGACCTTGATTTTTTCTATCCTTAAAGTGGTAAATTTCGCCCACGGTGAATTCTACATGCTGGGTGGTTACACCTCCTATTTCTTGCTCAGTGCTTTTACAGGTCTCCATCCTATATTGGCTGTACTCCTTTCAGGACTGATCGTTGGAGTGATCGGCCTTATATTCGAACTTGTCTTTCTGCGTCCGATCCACAAGGGGAAAATTGAACGGCCTTCTGAATATGCTGTCCTGGTCACGGTCGGGTTATCTTTCTTTTTGATATACCTCTCACTGGCGCTCGCCGGACCAGTCCCCCATCGCCCAGCCTCCTTTTTAACCGGGACAGTCTCCCTGGGGACGGTGAATGTCAGTGCGGAACGTCTCATTGCAGGCGTATTTTCGCTCGTCCTGCTTGGACTGCTCCTATTGGTTATCAATAAAACCTGGGTTGGCAAGGCACTCAGGGCAGTCAGCCAGGATAAAGATGCGGCCAGTATTGTTGGCATCAATCCCCTGGCAATGAATTCAATCGCCTTTGCAGTTGGAGCCGGACTGGCAGCCATAGCCGGGGCGCTTCTGGCTCCCATTTTTTCGGTGACTCCCGATATAGGTGCCGCACCTTCCATACGCTCTTATATAATCATCGTTCTGGGCGGGATGGGTTCAATTCAAGGCAGCATCCTGGGGGCAGTCTTGATCGGGCTGGTTGAAAGCCTGGGCACTGGTTACTTTCCCGACCCTTCCCGAGCGCTCAATTATAAGATGGTTTTCGGGCTTATTATTTTTGCATTTGTTCTACTCTTCAGGCCAAGAGGGTTTTTCGGGAGGAAGGAAACATGACATCCACCCTTGCACATCTTTTCCACAACCGTATAAAGTGGTTGGTTATTCTGGTGACGCTGGCAGCCACCATCGCAATTCCCTTCTATTTACAAAAAGTTTCACCCTACTGGCTGCATGTGTTGATCGTTGCCTATTTTTATGCTCTCCTGGCTTCCAGTTGGTCGTTACTGGCTGGAATCGCAGGTCAATTTTCCTTCGGGCACATGGCATTCATGGCAATCGGTGGTTACACTTCCGGTTTGCTTGGAAAATACCTGGATTTTCCCCCGCTGCTTGGCATACCCCTGGGGACCCTGGCAGCCGGCCTGGCGGGCCTGGCAATTGGGGCTCTGTGCCTGCGATTCAAAGCTTCCTACCTAGCATTGTTCACAATTGCCTTTTCCGAAATCATGCGCATATTGATACGCGGGGAATACGATATCACGCGTGGGGACCAGGGTTTGCACCTCGAACCGCTGTTTGGTGAAACCATATCCAAACTTCCTTATTACTTTACCATGCTGGCTGTCCTTGTACTAGGATTACTTTTTATGTACTGGTTGTCTAATTCCCGCATTGGGTTATTCCTGAGAGCCCTTCGTGAGGACGAAGAAGCCGCGGCTGCCAGGGGTGTCGATGTAGTGCGCTATAAGACTATGGCTTTTGTGATAACCAGCCTGCTGGCCGGGCTGGCGGGTGGATTCTTTGCACATTATATTGGGATCATTACCCCTAATATTTTTGTCCTACCACAAATGGGACTGGTTATTGCCATGGCGATTATCGGGGGAGTGGAAAGCCTGATAGCCGCTGCAATCGGCGGAATAATCATACAAGTCAGTCTGGAGGCATTGCGCGATTTTGGAGCCTGGCGTATGGTGATCTTTGGAGCGCTGCTGATTATCACATTGCGCTTCACACGGAATGGACTGATCGCTCCCATCTTTCAGCGCATACTCGGCCAGGGGCCTCGAGCGGAGCGGCGAAAGGAGGGGACCACCGATGGAGTTTGAAATTTCAAACTTAAAGAAACACTTTGGTGGTATTCAAGCCCTGGACGGTGTATCATTAAATTTCAGCGGGAATCTAATCATTGGCTTAATTGGCCCGAATGGTTCAGGAAAATCAACGCTGGTGAATACCATCGGCGGAATCTATGAGCCGGACGGAGGTACGATCACATTCAACGGTAAAAGAATAGATCACCTCAAACCAAACCAGGTGGTTCAGCATGGGATTGGCCGTACATTCCAGGTGACGCGTGCATTTCGACGGATGACCGTGATGGAAAACCTGCTGGTGCCAGCGTTGGCACTTTACCCCGAAAAAGGTCGCAAGACCTGGGAAGCACGCTCCCGCGAGGTTCTCGATTTTTTGACCATGGATCATTTGCGCAACGATTATGCCCGTAGTTTATCAGGCGGTCAGCAGAAATTGCTCGAATTGGGGCAATTGATGATGACGGATACCCAACTTCTCTTGTTGGATGAGCCTTTTGCAGGTGTACACCCAAAATTGATGGAATCAATATTTGAATACATCCAGACTCTTTACGCCCAAGGCAAATCATTTCTCATCATCAGTCATGACATGAATTCAATTTTTACACTCAGCCACCGCCTGATCGTACTCAATTATGGCAAACTTATCGCTGATGGGGATCCACAAGTGGTAAAGTATGATGAGAAGGTCATCGAGGCCTATCTGGGAGAGGAGTTGCAGGATGCTTGAGATCCAGGATCTGCACGTAGGGTATTACCGGGATTTGAACATCTTGCAGGGTGTTTCTTTACATGCCCGCAAGGGACAGATCACGGCTGTGTTGGGCCCCAATGGGGTTGGTAAATCCACTCTACTGAAGACTGTTTTTGGATTTATCAAACCGCAACGGGGTGTAATCTCCTTCGCCGGGCAAGATATCGCGGGTACTCCATCACACAATCTTGTCCAACTGGGAATTTCATATATTCCCCAGCGCCAGAGTGTATTCCCGCAAATGACCGTTGAAGAGAATCTGGAACTGGGCGCCTGGTCATTTCGCAGTGACAAAGCTCGTATCCAGGAACGCATCGAAGCCAATTACAAACGTTTTCCGGTCCTGCGGGATCGGCGGCGTTCCCCGGCCGGTGAGTTATCCGGGGGGACCCAACGCATGGTGGAAATCGGGCGTATCTTAATGGCAGATCCCAAACTGATCCTGGTGGATGAGCCCACTGCTGGTCTGGCGATCCGTCTTGAGAAGGAAATATATGATTTACTCGTCCAACTTAAAGAAGAAGGCGTTACCCTCCTGCTCGTAGATCAGAATATTCGTCAGGCAATTAACATTGCAGACTATGTTTATGTTCTGGAATTGGGTCGCAACCGGTTGGACGGCCCACGCAACCAGTTTGAGGATTTTAAAAAAGCCCTGTGGTTGTGACAATAAATACCTGCAATTGATAAGATCAATGGATTGGGTGTGATTGTTAAGAGTGAATACTTATTAATAGTACACATCTTCCCATTTTTATTGCTTATTAAAGAGGTTCTTTGGGAATTAGCGTGGTGAGGTAGGAAACAGGGGGTGTTGGGCGGGCTTTGCCCGCCCAACACCCCCATATCTTCACGTATTTCACGGAGATTTCCAAAGACCCATAAAAGATCATAATATCATTCTGAGAAATTTCAGGAGACTATAATGAATGTTGATATGATTTTATGGAACGGTCAAATTTTCACCGTTGACCCATCATTACCATGGGCTGAAGCAATTGCCTGTGGTAATGGACGGATCATGGCTGTTGGTAAATTTGAAGAGCTAAAAATGCTGGCGGGGCCGGATACAAAATTCATCAATGCCAACGGCCGTTTAGTTTTGCCTGGTTTAATCGATGCCCATATTCATTTCTTATGGTATGTCCTCCGACAACATAACAATCAGATAGATCTTTATGAAGTAAGTGATGTTGATGAAATTAGGCAGCGGATTGGACAGGCAGTTCAACATTATGGGAAACAGCAATGGTTGCACGGATGGGGCTGGGACGAAACGCATTGGAAGGAAAAACCCTCTTTAAATTTATTGGATGATATCTCACCTCATACACCCCTTATTCTTCACCGGGCAGATCTGCATACCGTTTGGGTCAACACCGCTGCATTGAAAATAGCTGGCATCACTAACGATACCCCCGACCCGGATGGAGGCCGTTTTGGCCGCGATAAAATGGGCAGGCTGACCGGTGTGCTGCACGAATGGGCTGCCATTGAAAAGGTTGAGCAACATATTCCCGGATATGATGCTCAAACCCTTCAGGACTGGTTGAAGGATGCGATTGCCAATGCAAATAAACTAGGCTTAACCAGTATTCACGATATACGCTTACAGCGGGAGGGACCTCAAAGTTTGCGCTTGTTCAATGATCTAAACCAACAAGGTGAGCTAAATCTACGCACCCATATGAACGTTGCTGCCGAATTCTTGAAAGAGGCCGTCGAGCTAGGGATTAGCCCGGGTTTCGGTGATGAGCGTTTATGGATCGGCCAGGTAAAAGTGTTTGCAGATGGTTCCATGGGAGGCAAAACTGCCCATATGTTGGAATCATTTGAGAATGAATCGGACAAATTTGGCATACCGGTCACATCGCCCGAATCCATGCTGGAATTGGGGATGATAGCCAGGCGGGCTGGTTTCTCTCTTTCAGTTCATGCAATCGGCGACCGCGCTGTAAGGACTGTGATTGATGTTCTGAATGAAATCCCTCCACATGAAGCCTCCAATGTTGCAGCATTACCACACAGGATTGAGCATGTGCAATTGATCCACCCGGATGACCTGCCTCGTCTGAGCCAGAACAATATAATTGCATCCGTTCAGCCTGTGCATATCATGTCAGATTGGAAAACGGCCGATCGAGTCTGGGGATCCAGAGCGCGGCATGCATATGCATTCCGCTCCATGCTGAATCATCATACAGTCTTGGCTTTTGGATCAGATGCTCCCTTTGCGGCTTTAAACCCGATGCTGGGAATTTATGCTGCAGTAACCCGCTGCGATGATCGCAGGGAACCAGAAGGCGGGTGGGTTCCAGAAGAAAAATTGAGTGTGGAAGAAACGATTCATGGTTATACCATGGGTGCAGCCTGCGCGTCGGGAAAGCAATCCTTGCAGGGTTCGATCAGCCCGGGAAAATGGGCTGATTTTATAGTTCTGGATAGAAATATCTTTGAGATCGATCCAATGGAGATCCCGGAAACCAAAGTCCTGATGACGGTTTTAGATGGCCAGGTGGTTTTCGAATCCGCAGTCTGAGTAGCTGATCCCATCTAGCCTGTTCATGGATTGGTTTCTTTTCCGTGTTTTACTGATATGCTCTAAAAATATATTCATGGGAGAATGGTAGCATGGTGTACCTTCATGCAACCTAAGCCACAAAACATGACTTATGCTGTCTGCCTGACATTTGATTTTGATGCCTTGAGTGTTTGGTTGAGTAGTGATATTCAAGTCACCCCGGCGCGGCTTTCACGGGGGGAATATGGCGCGAACGTGGGTGTGCCCCGGATCCTTGAATTACTGCGCAGCTACCAGATCAAGAGCACTTTTTTTGTTCCCGGCCATTCTGCAGAATCCTTTCCGAAGTGTGTGGAAGATATATTAAATGATGGACACGAAATAGCTAATCATGGTTACGCTCATGAAGACGTCAGTATGCAATCACCTGATGAAGAACGACGGAGCCTGGAAAAAGGACAGGAAATATTAAGAAAATTCATCGGGACACATCCAACCGGATATCGATCACCGTCCTGGGATTATTCGGATGTGACCCTTCCCCTGTTGCTGGAATTTGGGTTTCAGTATGATTCAAGCCTGTTTGCCGGTGATTACCATCCATATCACCCGCGAATGGGTGACCAGGTAAGTAAAGAAGAACCTCTGAAACCTGGTTTGGAAACTGGTCTCTGGGAATTCCCCGTAGATTTTGGCCTGGATGATTGGCCGCATTTCACTTTCGATTTTTCAAGACCCAGATCGGGCTTATCTGCCCCGTCTAAAGTATTGGAAATTTGGAAAGGCGATTTTGATTACCTGCTTAAAAATGAAAAGAGTGGAGTGTTCACACTTACCATGCATCCTCAAGTTATCGGGCGTGGTCATCGCATGACAATGCTCGAGCAATTTATTCAATATGTCACCTCCACCGGTTTGGCGCACTTTGCACGAATGGGTGATATTACCAACCAATTATTGGCTGGTACAATTTATTAGAAAAGGAAAATAAAAAACTTATGCCCGCTAAAATTCTCTATAATGGCAAGATCCACACACAAGACCCACATCTTCCCCATGCCACTGCGGTTGCGATACAAGGCAAGCGTATCCTGGCCGTTGGAAGTGACCAGGATGTGCGCGCCCTTGCAAGCTCGAAGACTGTTGAGATGAACCTGGGTGGTCGCCTGGTTTTGCCAGGATTGACTGATTCCCACTTTCATTTCATAGACTGGGTGCATTCACTTCAGCAATTGGAACTATCCGGAGCCGCCTCACTGGAAGATGTCCGAGAACAAGTCGCCGGGGCGGTTAAAAAAATGCCTGCCGAAAAATGGATTCGTGGTTATTCGTGGAATGAGATCCGTTGGCCTGAACCACGCCTGATGACGCGAGCTGACCTAGATGACCTTTCTCCTGCTCACCCTGTTATCCTTTGGAGGAGCGATAAACACCTGGCTGTAGTTAATTCCCTTGCATTAAAAATGGCAAATATCTCCTCTGAAACGCCGGATCCTGAGCGGGGTGTTATTGATAGAGATGCTTATGGGCAACCGACAGGGATTCTTAGGGAACTGGCAATGAAACTGGTGCGGGATGTTATTCCTCCCTTCACTGAGGCAGAAAATCGGGCAGCTGTCAGGGATGCCCTGCCTCGTTTACACCGCCTGGGTTTGACCGGCGTGCATGATTTTCGCATGATGGCTGAAGAAACAGCCCCGGTTCTTCGTGCATATCATCAATTGCAGGAGGAAGGTGATTTTGCCATCCGGATGTGGATGCTCTTACCCGGAGAAAAACTGGAGCAAGCTATTTCCATGGGGTTACGCACAGGTTTTGGTAATGACAGCCTGCGCATTGGGCATGTGAAATATTTTTCGGATGGAGGTCAGGGGGCACGCACTGCCTGGATGCTGGAGGGATATGAAGATACCCACACCTTTGGCATGCCGATTACAACGATGGAAGAACTTGCTGCAGTCATCCAGCGTGCTCATGCTGCTGGATTGGCAGTCGCTGTTCACGCCATAGGAGACCGGGCAAATCGTGAGTTGATAACTGTTTTTGAGAAAGTGAAAACACAGAAAAATGAATTTTCACCGATTGCCCCCCACCGCATTGAGCATGTCCAAAATATTCGCCCTGAGGATGTAAAACGCCTGGCAAAGCTTGGGGTGGTTGCTTCTGTCCAGCCTCTTCATGTACCTGATGATTATCCGATGGTAGATACATCTGTTGGGCCACGCGCCCGATTTGCCTATCCATTCCGGGATATGCTGGATGCCCGTGTACCCATCGCATGTGGTTCTGATTGTCCGGTGGCAAACCCGAATCCATTATGGGGCATCCACGCTGCGGTTACACGCCAGATGCGTAATGGCACTCCAGTAAGTGGATGGTATCCTGATCAGTGTATCAGCGTTGCTGAAGTGGTCAGGGGTTATACAATGGGGGCTGCTGAAGCTACCGGGCGCCAGGCAGATCTTGGCAGCATCTCCGAGGCAAAACTGGCAGACCTGGTGGTATTGGACCGTGACATTTATTCAATTGATCCTGCGGAAATTGCTGAAGTTCAGGTAGATATTACATTCTTAGATGGAGATATTATCTACCAAAAATAGCGCATCCCCAGGCAGGATAGGGGTGTTTTAACCATATAACTAATTCCAGGAGGTACATCATGAGCCAGAGGAAATCATCTGAAATGGAAGGGGAAGTTTTTTACCCCTCGCAGAGCGTCATTGACCAAGCTATTGTCAAGGATTGGGACTCTCTCGCCCTTAAGGCCAGCCAGGACCTGGCTGGTTTTTGGGAGGAACAGGCTGAAGAATTGGATTGGTTTCAAAAGTGGGAAACCGTTTTGGATGATTCAAACAAGCCTTTTTACAAATGGTTCAGCGGAGCCAGGGTCAATATCGTGCATAACTGTATTGACCGCCATCTGAAGACTTTCCGTAAGAACAAGCTGGCGCTCATCTGGGAAAGTGAGGATGGCAAGCTGGAACGCACTTTTTCTTATTTTTCCATCAACCGGGAAGTCTCCCGCATGGCCAATATCATCAAGGCTATGGGAGTGGTCAAAGGAGATCGGGTCACCATTTACATGGGCCGCATCCCCGAGATCGTTTTTGCCATGCTGGCCTGTGCCAAGATCGGCGCCATCCATTCGGTGGTATTTGGTGGCTTTTCGATGGACGCCCTGCAGGGACGCATTGAGGACAGCCAGTCCAAGCTGATCATCACCTGTGATGGCAGCTACCAGAATGGCAAGGTGGTTGAACTGAAGCGTATTGTGGACGAAGCCATGAAAGGCTGCCCCAGTGCGGAGAATGTTATCGTGGTGCGGCGGGTTGGCCAGGATGTGCCCATGGAAGCCGGCCGCGATCATTGGTACCATGACCTGTGCTCTTTGCCCATCGCCAATGGCAAATGCCCAACAGAAGCCATGGACTCGGAAGATCCGCTTTTCATTCTCTATACGTCCGGTTCCACCGGTAAACCCAAGGCCATCTTGCACACACACGGCGGCTACATGGTGGGCACATACACCACCCTGAAGTATGTATTTGACCTGAAGGATGATGACCGCTGGTGGTGCGCTGCAGACCCGGGCTGGATCACCGGTCACTCTTACATTGTATACGGCCCCATGCTGAACGGTGCCACCACCTTCCTGTTTGAAGGCGGGCCGACCTATCCATATCCCAACCGCTGGTGGCAGTGCATTGAACGCTATGGCATTTCGGTGTTCTACACTGCACCCACGGCCATACGCGGCCTGATGCGCTTTGGAGAAGCCTGGCCGAACAAACATGACCTCTCCTCCCTGCGCCTGCTCGGTTCCGTGGGTGAACCCATCAACCCCGAAGCCTGGAGATGGTATTACCGCGTCATCGGCAAGGACCACTGCCCGATCATGGACACCTGGTGGCAGACCGAGACTGGCATGTTCATGATCACACCCACCCCCACTGTTCCGCTTAAGCCGGGTTCAGGCACGCGCCCGTTCTTTGGCCAGGAGGCCGAGATCCTGAATGACGAGGGTGAACAGGTGGCGGATGGCGAGGAGGGTTACCTGGTACTTTTAAATCCCTGGCCTGCCATGTTGCGCGGCATCTATGGTGACCCGGACCGGTATGTCAAACAATACTGGAGCAAATATCCCGGCAAATACATGACCGGTGACTCAGCCAAACGCGATAAGGACGGCTATTTCTGGATCATCGGGCGGGTGGATGATGTCATCAAGGTCTCCGGGCATCGTTTGGGGACAGCGGAAGTTGAGTCAGCCCTGGTCAGTCATGAAGCTGTAGCTGAGGCGGCTGCCATTGGTTTGCCGCATGAGATCAAGGGGCAGGCTATTCATGTCTTCTGCCTGTTGCGCAAAGGCTTCAGCCCTTCCGCTGAACTGGCTGAGACCTTGCGCCAGCATGTGGCCACCCACATGGGCCCGATCGCCCGCCCAGAGGAGGTAACCTTTGTGGATAAGCTCCCCAAGACGCGCTCAGGCAAGATCATGCGGCGCGTATTAAAGGCACGTGCCCAGGGCCTGCCGGAAGGGGATATATCTACATTGGAGGAATAAGACCATAAGATTTTTAGAATCAACTCAAAATATGGAGTGTGGGGTATTTTGGCTGGCCTGATCTGGCTGTATATGCCTTTATGCGCGCACTTCACTCATCAGCGCCAGCAGGTTAGAATCAGGATCGCGGAAGAAAGCCATCCACAGTTCGTAATCCGGGAATTTTGCGACCAGTTTCGGTTTCTCTTCAAATTCCACACCCCGGGCTGTCAATTTTTCGAAGGCAGCCTGAAGATCGGGGACCGTGTAATAGATGATGGAACTGTAGCTTTTGCCCTGGGCTTCAGCTGCAGCATCCAGCAATAAGCGAACGCCGTCACAGTCAAAAAACCCAAGTCCCGGAGGCGCTTTGAAAAGAAAACGCATCCCCAAAATATCACGGTAAAAAGCAATGGCACGATCGACATCCCGCACCGGAACGGCAATCTGGCCAATTTTTGACAATCCGAAATTATCCTTACCAGGGTCACTCATACTGGGCTCCTATCATAAAAACCTGGCAGTTAAACAGCTTCAACGATGCGGTAGACCAATTCGATGTTCACCGCCTTGTTGATCATGTTTTGAGCGGGGCAATATTTTTGGGATGACAATTGCATGGCACGTTCAACCGCTTGTGGATCGATATTCCTGCCGGTGACCACATACTCGATCTGGACCCACTCCCACACCTGGGGGTGAGATTCAGCATTCCTGGCATGCACAAATACCTCAAAATCCACTACATCCTGTTTCTTTTTCATTAATATGGAGATCACATCCATAGCGGTGCAACCCGCCATTCCAACTCCCAGCAGTTCCATGGGCCGGAATCCTGCCTGGCCTTCATCCGAATTAGGTGCCAGGTGTACCTGGATACCAGTTCCGGCAGTGCCATCAAATTCCAACCCCTTATGATTCCAACTGACTTTTGCTTCCATTGTGTCTCCATGTCACCATTGAATTTTTTCACCAGGCGCAATCAGATACGAACTGCGAACCAATGATACTATGTAATCTAAAAAATATGCATGCGTGCAATTGGGTTGATCCCCCGGAAAGTGACTTGCTTGCATCGGCAGCAAGCAAGCAGCGGACTTTATCTCTTCAACCCTTTCCAGATGGAATAACCTGTCATCCCCAAAAAGAGCAAAATCGCCACTTCATTGAATAAGCCACCCCACTGCCGCACGGATTGCAGAGATGCCAGATCCCCGATAATTCTAACCAGTAGTGACACATGTAACAGAATGAGATGAATGTAAAATGCTGGTTGAAAGTTGATTTGAACTTGAAAGATGGCGGGGAAAATAATGGGAGCGTGACCGAAGATCATCGACATAACGAACCCAACGAATATGATATGCAGCACAGCGTCATAAAATGGTCCGGCATACTGTGCGCCAATTGCAAGCATCAAGCCACCCCCAACGATTAACCACAAGAAACCTGCAAACAGGCTGTGAGCTATATAACGGGTCAGGGGAGCTGGATGGCGCAGGTTACGCCGTGCAATGTCGTTTGCGAGGAACCACGATCCAAGCCCCAAAAGTCCTGCTCCACTCAAGCGGGTACCAATGTCCAGGTTTAATATGGCAGCACTCTCCCCGATCAGGATGAGTGCAACAAAAAGCCCAAATATGCCCACCTGCATGGTTGAAGGTCGCAAGACACGGCTGAGCTCGAGCCGCTCCCCGGCAATGGTCAACACGAGGAATCCCATCCAGAAGAAAACCATTTGAAAGATCGGCATCCCCATCATCCACAGGATGTTGCCCACGATCCAGGAGAATCCACCTGCTGCCATAACCAGAGTGTGGGTTTTCGGTTCACGGATTATCATGAACAACAGGATGGCAAATGTAACCAGGCTGCCCAACGTAAAAAGAATCGCTCCCAGAAAACCGGGCCTTGCCAGTAAAAACACCCAGCCAGTGGCTGTCAGGGCAGGCGCAGTAAACATCCATTTTTTGCGGATGGCTACTGCCCGTTCCAGCGGGATCAGTGTGCCCAGGAAGCCACATACCATCAATGGACCATGTGCATTGGCCAGGTTTGGATAGGGTGGCAACGACCAACCCATACGCAGCAAGCCCGCCCACATAGCAGCCAACAACGCCAAAAGAGAAAAAACCACAAAAGGAAAATAACGCTTCTGAATTTTCATACTTTAATCTTATCCTCAATCGGGCAGATTGACTTTGCGTTGGAGCAAGGTGAGTAGATTTTTCGCCAGGCCAGGGTTTGGGATTCCCAAAATTTTATCCTGGGGCGGGAGGCTGTGAAATTACAGGCTGATAATTATATATAATATATATTCCATCATATTGGGGTAAAATCCAGTTATGGATGGAAAAATGCAGGAACTTATCCGCCAATCCAGCTTATTCAAAGATGTTGGTTCAGACGTCTTTGCCCAAGTGTTGGAGACATGTATACCACGTTCCGTGGAAGAGGATGGCTTTTTCTTTATGCAGGGAGACGCCGCCAGCCATGCTTTTGTATTGCTGGAGGGGCGCGTAAAAATGCTCCAGATCACACCCAACGGGCAGCAAATCACCCTGCGCATTCTGACGCCCGGGCAGACTTATGGCGGCATTGCAATACTCAATCCCCTGGAAGGCTATCCGGCCACCGCGCAGGCCATGGAAAACAGCACAGCCCTGGCCTGGGATACAGCCCATTTGCGTAAATTGGCAGAAATGGAACCTTCCATTTCACTTAATGCCATGCAATTAATGCACGCCTACATCACCGAATTACAAGAACGCCAAAAAGCACTGGTTACAGATCGGGTGGAGCAACGCATTGCCCGCATCCTGATGAAGCTAGCATCTCAATATGGCAAAAAGGTGGAAGAGGGTGTGTTGATCAATTTTCCACTAACCCGGAAGGATATTGCAGAAATGAGCGGAACGACGCTCTTTACGGTCAGCCGTACATTAAAAGAGTGGGAAAGGCAGGGGATGGTAAAAATTGGGAGGGAAAAGGTGTGTATTTGCAAACCGCATGGATTGGTAAGCCTGGCGGACGATCTCGTTCGAAGATAACCATTCGCCCGTTACAAGCCCGGGTAGATCATGCTACGCCGGGCTGTTTTTTTAACTTGCGCCAGCGCAAAGACAAAATCCTACCTTTTAAGATAAGCTATATCCAATAGGTATGTGTCCCTTCTTTCCAGTATATCTAATAATCCTTTCAGGAGCAGATCATGAGAATTTTCAAATCATTAATCAGCGCGTTGGTGCTCGGAGTCTTACTGGTTTCCTGCGCCCCTGTTGATGCGCCAGTCGTCAATACAGAATATATACTCACCACCGATATGCGGGATGGCAAGTTCGTGTTTGTCGGTGTCAATGAAGACATCAATGGAACAGTCAACCCGTCCCTGCATGCAAAACCGGGAGAAAAGATCAGTGTCATGCTTATCAATGGTGGCTATGGGGAGCATGACATTGTTTTTCCAGAACTCAACATACATTCTGATGTGATCCACCAGAAAGGGGAAACAACCAAGATCACATTCTCTGTGCCGGAACAAGATGTGGTGTTGACATACCAAGATTCTTCCCATGCCAAACTGGGTATGAGTGGTGTTTTGCTGGTTGGTGCGGTGATCGCCTCACAGCCTGAGAGCTCCGCAAGCACTCAGGATGCGATGGGCATGGACACGCAAGCCGCTGGAAAAACGGTGGAATATACGCTTGAGTCAGCCCTGGCAGATGGCAAAATGATCTATATCGGAAAAGGGAGTGACCTGGATGGAAAAACCAACCCGGATCTAACCGCAAATCCCGGCGATCTGGTGAGAGTGACCCTTTTCAGCGGCGAAGGCGCGACCCATAACATTTTCTTTGATGGATTTAATGCAAAATCTGAGGATGTTGCCGGTAAAGGGAACAGCGTGGTGGTTGAATTCACCCCGGATAAGGAAGGTACGTTTGCTTATTATTGCACTATTCTGGGGCACCGCCAGGCAGGCATGCAGGGCAAGTTCATCGTTGGCTCGGGAACTTCATCAGAGACCGCTGGCACTGGCACAAATAACACCGGTACCGGGATGCCTGCGGATACTTCCCTGGAAGCAGGACCGGCAGATCCCAACGCCGTGGACATTGTTCGTGACCCAACAGACATTCCCACCCCGATTGGGAAGCGGGGACCTGAAGCCGTACGCGTTGATCTGGAAACCGTTGAAGTAACCGGTCAATTGGCGGATGGCATTACCTTCAAATATTGGACCTTTAACGGGAAAGTTCCCGGCCCTTTCATCCGTGTACGCGTGGGTGACACAGTGGAGGTGCATCTCAAAAATTTACCGGATAGCAGCATGGCACACTCGGTGGACTTTCATGCTGTTACAGGACCCGGGGGCGGCGCTGTGGCCACTCAGACTCAGCCCGGCGGAGAAACCATGTTTACTTTCAAGGCGCTCAACCCCGGCCTGTTTGTCTATCACTGTGCCACACCGATGGTCGCACAGCATATTTCCAACGGCATGTATGGCCTGATCCTGGTGGAACCCGCCGGCGGTTTGCCTGCGGTGGATCGTGAATTCTATGTCATGCAGGGTGAAATCTATACAGCCCAGCCCTTCGACACAACCGGTGCAGTCACCGCTGACGCTGTCAAATTATTGAACGAAAACCCCGAGTATTTCGTGTTCAACGGCTCAGCCCTGGCCCTGGCAAGCGATACGCATGCATTGAGAGCCAACGTCGGCGAAACGGTACGCATTTTCTTTGGGGTGGGAGGCCCGAACTTCATATCCTCCTTCCATGTGATCGGCGAAATTTTCGACCGCGTTTATGATCAAGCCTCATTGACTGCTCCTCCGCTGACCGATGTACAGACCACGCTTGTGCCCCCGGGCGGCGCAACAATGGTGGAGTTCAAGCTGGAAGTGCCCGGGCGCTATATTCTTGTGGACCATGCCCTGGCAAGGATGGAACGCGGCCTGGCTGGATACCTGTACGTGGAAGGTGATCCAAACCCGGATATATTCAATGGAACCGTGACCCCGGGCAGCGGTCATTAACTTGACCCTGTAAGAGATCCATGGACATCCGATGCTATCTCCCCATACCCCTGTAGCCGAATTGCTGGATGGCTCGCCGCTGGCAGCGATCCTACTGATCGACATGCATGTGGAGTGCACCGGATGTTCCATGAGCCGGTTTTGTTCACTTGAAGATGTGTGCAGCCAGTATAAGCTGGACCTGGAGAAGGTGATCTCACAAATTCAAGAAAAGCTGGGGAAGATCATGCAAGATTGATCGGATTGCTTTCGTTCTTTCATTAGCAATTATTTAAGGGTTCACCTCAATAAATCGGGGGGTGTAGAAAAGGATTTCGTTGCTGGTGCAATTAACCAAAATGGCGCGATAATAAGAAAGGAATCTCGCCTCCATCGCGGAAGCCATGCCATAAACCCTCGCATTGAATATTCAGAAAGGAATATCCTTATGCCACTAACATTCTTTATCCCCCTGGGGCTGATCGTGGTGGCAGCTGGCGTTACCCTGCTCTTTACCAGGAAATACAAAACTATTGGTATTGTGATGACAGGTCTTGGTCTGGCCGTCACCCTCTTTACCATCGGCGTGATCGTACTGGCGGTCGGTTCGATGTAGGTCACCCGGGAAGAACCAAAATGAGCAAAACAAAAGGAATTATCACAGGTCTCCTGCTCCTTACACTGGTTATTTGCCTTGCAGTAATTGCGGTTGAAGCGCGCACAAAAATCGTCAGGCGGCTTTACGACAATTTCGTTTATGACAATTGGAACCACTATTTGCCATGCAAAGCGTTGCCAGCAGAAGCACAAGTAAGCGCGATCGTTCAGCAACACCGGGATATCGTCCGGGAAATTGAACAGGTGAATCCGGGATTGGTTGGAGTGGATATGGACTCATCCACCTGCCCTGGCAAAGCTGACCTGGTGATATGGTACGCCTCGCATCAAAATCGCCTGGAAATTGAGAATATCCTCGGTGGCGATTCTTTTTTCGGCGTGCCAACCCGGCTGCAGAACCGTTAGATCCTGGCCTGATATATTTACAACAGCATGCACAGCCAGGGATGTGGAGACAGAAAGGGATGGTTGATTTCAAGTGGAAATCAGCCTATACTACACATATATATCCCAAGAATCACAGGTCGTAAAAAAAATGAAAGAAAATTATAGTGAGTTCCGCACTGAAACAGACTCTTTTGGCCCGATCCAGGTTCCGGCTGACAAATACTGGGGCGCCCAGACACAACGCTCCCTGGCTAATTTCAAGATCGGCACTGAACGCCTGCCTCGAGCCATGATCCGGGCGCTGGGAATCATCAAACGCTGCGCGGCACTAACCAATATTGCCATGAACAACCTGGATGAAAGGATCGGCGGCGCAATTGTGGAGGCTGCCCGGGATGTCATTGATGGCAGGCTGGACGATAATTTTCCCCTGGTTGTCTGGCAAACCGGTTCCGGCACCCAGTCAAACATGAACGCCAACGAGGTAATCTCCAACCTGGCCATCGAACGCCTGGGTGGCAGCAAAGGCTCCAAAACGCCAGTCCACCCGAACGATCACTGCAACCGCAGCCAGTCTTCAAATGATGTCTTCCCGACAGCCATGCACATCGCCACGGTTGAACAGCTGCAACATTTATTGATCCCGTCGTTGCAGCACTTGCACGCAGCTCTCCTGGAGAAATCCCAGGCCTGGAATGACATCATCAAGATCGGGCGAACCCATTTGCAGGACGCCACACCGCTCACGCTGGGACAGGAGTTTTCGGGTTATGCCGCCCAGATCAAACTGGGGATCGATCGGGTCAATGACAGTCTCAAACGACTTTATCCCCTGGCACAAGGCGGCACGGCCGTGGGCACGGGTTTGAACTCAAAGCCGGGTTTTGGGGAAATGTTTGCAGAGGAAGTTGCCCGGTTCACTGGTCTGCCTTTCAGCTCTGCCCCAAACAAGTTTGAAGCGCTGGCGTCGCATGATGCGATGGTGGAGATCTCCGGGGTGTTGAACACCCTGGCGGTCAGCCTGAATAAAATTGCCAATGACATCCGCCTTCTGGGGTCCGGGCCGCGCTCCGGGATCGGGGAGCTCTCCCTGCCTGAAAACGAGCCGGGTTCTTCCATCATGCCTGGAAAAGTGAACCCGACCCAGTGTGAAGCCATGACAATGGTATGCGCCCAGGTGATGGGTAATCACACCACGGTCACTTTTGCAGGAGCACAGGGACAGCTTGAACTCAACGTTTTCAAACCGGTCATCGCTTACAACGTACTCCAATCCATCCGGCTGCTCGGAGATGCCGTCATAAGCTTCAGCGATAATTGTATTGTGGGGACCGAGCCCAACCTTGAGCGCATTTCTGAATTTTTGGAAAAATCGCTGATGCTGGTAACCGCTTTGATCCCTCACATCGGATACGATAAGGCTGCCCGGATCGCCCAATTAGCTCTAAAAAATGGCAGTACACTCAGGGAAGAGGCCATCGCGAGTGGTTTTGTCAGCGAAGTTGAATTCGACAAATATGTCCGTCCGGAAGACATGCTTTCGCCTCACTAAGAAAAAGAACCAGTCATGGATTTCTGCATTGACCCATTACAGATCACAGCCTTGAAGATGGTACTTTTTTTCACAAATAGCGCGATAATAAGAGATGTGCAACCTCATCAAGCATCCTGTTGATGTTCGATATTTTTCAAAATCCGATATGGTTGCGGAGGTTTACTGATGAGCGACATCCTGCAGGATCTATCACCTGCCAAACTTACAATTGCCATCGAAGAAAACTTGTTTGCCTGGATTCCCGTTTTCGGAAGGATGGGACGGGCGCATATGAGTGTTCGAGCTGGATTTAAGAAATCGATCACCCATGAACCTTTCGCATTGTTCAACAGCGTCATGGACGCCCGGCTGGCACCCGAACAGGTGGAAGCGGCCATCCAGTCCGTTATCTCTGACGCCAGCTTGCACAAGGTCCCTATGCTTTGGTGGACAGGCCCATCCACCCAACCGGCAGACCTGGGAAAGCGCCTGGAAGAACACGGCTTTAGCCTGCGTGATGAAGACCCCGGCATGGCGGTTGACCTGGCGTATCTGAATGAGAATTTACAAGCATTGCCAGGTCTATCCATCCAATTGGCGCAGGACGAGGCAGGTTGGCGGCAATGGAGCCGTATCATGGCACAGGGATTTGAGACTTCCACTCCCCATGATCCCCTTGTGGATGCCTGGTACAATCTTTTACGCCACACAGACCCGGAAACCACGCTGGCTTATATAGGCTGGTTGAATGACAAACCTGTGGCGACATCCCTCCTTTTCCTGGCCGCGGGAGTGGCTGGGATTTATGCTGTTTGCACCATCCCTGAAGCACGTCAGAGCGGGATAGGTGCATGGTTGACCCTGCATTCCCTGCTTCAAGCCCGTGAAAAGGAATATAAAGCAGGCATCCTGCAAGCCTCCAAGATGGGCATCAATGTTTACCGCTCACTGGGATTTCAGGAATATTGCACGATAAGTTCGTACCTGTGGAGACCAAAAATATAGCCAGCGCCGGCAAACCTTTTGGATGAAATTTTGGGGGTATGTTTTCTGATCTGACCTGAAATAATGAGACGCCATTTAAATTAGGCACAAATTCTGACACAGTACACGCTGCCCGATCAGAATTCCCTGGCGCCATCCATACAGCCCCATCCAAACGTGCTAAAATAACAACCATGAGCCAAAAGTACACCTTCCATGCCACTATTGAAAACGCCGGCGGGGGCGGAGCCTTCGCGCGCATCCCCTTTGACGTGGAGCTGGCATTTGGGAAAAAGCGCGTGCCGGTGAATGCAAGCATTGATGGGCAGCCCTACCGTGGCACATTGGTACGCATGGGTGAACCCTGCCACATCCTCGGCATTCTCAAAGAGATCCGCCTTGCCGTCGGTAAGAGTTTTGGCGACATGGTGGAGATCATCCTGGAGGAAGATACCCAGCCACGCAGTGTGGAACTGCCGGCAGATTTCCAACAGGCATTAGAAAAAGAGCCGCTGGCCAAAGCAGCCTTCGAGAAGCTGGCTTACACTCACCAAAAGGAGCATGTGCGCGCCATCCTGGAGGCCAAACGCGAGGAAACCCGCCGCAGCCGCATTATAAAAGCCATTGAGATGTTGAAGCAACCACGGAAGGGCGCGTGATGGGAGAACAGGTCCCCGATTTGCTGCGCTGGGCACGCCAGCTTTTTACCATCAGCCAGGCTGGATTGACTTATTGCAAGAACGAATTTGACCTGGAACGCTACCAGCAACTTAAGGAGATGGCTGCCGAAATGCTGGCCAGCCACTCCAGCGAATCAAAAGAGGCTGTGCTGCAAAGTTTTTCCATGCAGGCCGGTTATGCCACACCCAAGATCGATGTACGCGGCGCAATTATCCGGGACGGGAAGATACTCCTGATCCAGGAACAATCAGACGGGCGCTGGGCCATGCCCGGCGGTTGGGCTGACATCGGTGACTTTCCAGCTGAAACGGTGACCCGCGAAGTCTGGGAGGAGAGCGGCTTTAAGGTGCATGTGGATAAAGTAATTGCCGTTTACGATGCCAACCATGTCGCCCCGCTGGAGTTTTACCACGCCTACAAGCTCATCTTCCAATGCAGCATCACAGGGGGTCAGCCCCAGACCAGCAACGAAACCCTGGCAGTTGGTTTTTTTAATCTGAACGAACTGCCGCCCCTTTCCAGGACCCGTACGGACCAGGTCATGCTGGAAGAAGTCTTTGCGCATTACCAGGATCCCAAGCGCCCAACCGCTTTTAATTAATAGAATGTATAAATATTTACGCCCCGTATTGTTCCGCCTTGACCCCGAAAACGCCCATAGCCTGACCCTTAACCTGGTGCGGCTGGCAGGCATTTTTCCCCTGGCGCGCTGGCTGTTACAGGCAAGGTACGCCGCTCCGGATAATCCGGTCAGCGCCTTTGGGCTGACCTTCAAAAATCCTATCGGACTGGCAGCCGGATATGACAAGGATGGGGTGGCTGTGCGCGGATTGGCTGCACTGGGGTTCGGTCACATCGAGGTAGGCACGGTCACACCACGTCCGCAACCGGGCAACCCCCGGCCGCGCATCTTCCGCCTGGTGGAAGACCAGGCGGTCATCAACCGCATGGGCTTTCCGGGGCGCGGTGCAGATTTTGTGACCCGGCAGCTGGCTGCCATCCAACGTCCTTCGTCCATTGTCCTGGGGGTTAATCTGGGCAAGAACAAAGATACTCCCCTGGAAGAAGCGGCCGGGGATTACATCGGCTTGATGCACATCTTTGCCCCACTGGCTGATTACCTGACCATTAACATCAGCTCACCCAACACAGTTGGGCTGCGCCGCCTGCAGGGGCGCCAGATGTTGAATGAGCTGCTGGGAGCCATTGCACGTGAACGGATTTCGTTACCCTGCAATATACCGGTGCTGGTCAAGCTGGCTCCCGACCTGGAGAAGAATGAGCTCGAGGATGCCCTGGAAGTGATCCTGGCCACAGGCATGGATGGAATCGTTGCCACCAACACCACGTTGTCGCGTCCCGATTTAAAATCAACCAGGGCTGTTGAAAGCGGCGGGCTGAGCGGAACGCCGCTCCAGGCTCTCAGCCTGAAAATGCTGGAGAAAATCGTTCGAAACGTGGGTGGGCGCATCCCGGTGGTCAGCGTGGGCGGAGTGATGACACCCGCCGATGCCGATAGACGCTTGCAGGCCGGGGCGACCCTGGTCCAGGTTTACACCGGACTGATCTTTGCCGGGCCGGGATTAATCAAAAAAATCCTTACAGGTTGAGCCTGCCTGTCAAGGCCGGCAGACAGCCAAATATTCTCAAAATCGCGATATAATCTTCTTCACCTCGCCCCAGTAGCTCAAATGGACAGAGTAGGGCACTCCTAAGGCCAAGGTTGTGGGTTCAATTCCCGCCTGGGGCACAGATATATAAGACCCGAAGGGTTTTGGAAACCCTTCGGGTCTTCCATCGTTTAGAGAAATTTCTGGCTGGTTTACGTTTTGAGCAGCGGGGAAGATTGTAGTACTACCAATTAAATATTGACTGAATGTCTTATCTGTTGAGATAAGTTTTAGCCCATCCCTTACTTTTCCGGAAATTTCCCCTTTTTTATACTTCGTAGATTCAAGTAGCAAGTGCAACTAAAGAGGTCGAAAAATATGATTTTCCCGTAATTCGGTGTCTGGTTGACGTTATGCTGTAGACTATGATAAATTAAGTAAATAATTTCTTAAAATTCACCCTAAAAAAAGAACAAACGGATTCTGTTCTATCATTCAGTCATTGATAAAGGATTTCGTATCTAAAAATTAACCATGCACCCGAACCGCTTCCTTCCCCTACTTCTGTTGATCGCCGCAGCTTTGCTCCTACCAGCCTCCGGCGACCCGCCGCTCGGAAGGTAAGCGGCATGACGATGAAACGATGGGTTTCGCCATAGGTTCGAGGGTCAGTATCAACTCCAAGCCTGGAAAAAATTAAGTCGCCAAAGGCGCTTCCTTATTTGCTCTGAGGCCACCGGAGAGGTCCAGGAGAAACCGGTGGCCGCACGTGGAGGCGGCGAAGACGCCGAAGCAAAGAGGCTGAGACAGACAGGCTGGTTTAAAAATGAAAACAAGGCTAAGGTAAAGGAAAATAAGTAATCAACCCCCGATCGTGATACCTCTAAACCTTCTATTGATTAATCATTAATATATGTTTAAAATGTAGAGAGCAATGACTCGTTCGTGTTTCTCTGCTGAATTTCATCCCCTGCGATCAAGTATTTAAAGCCTTGAGGAATTTTCGGGTTTCCAAATTCAGAAGTATATTATTAAACACTACACGACAATGATAAGAAGAATATTTCCGCTTTTGATTTGCGCCTTGTTTATTTTGTCATGTTCGCTCCCTACTCGTGGAATCCTGCCTACAAATGATGTGACGATTTCTCCGAGCCAGATCCCTTCAACAGCGCTGGCTGCCCAACCGACTTATTATCCGGGCGAGTTGGTGGATTATTTGGCTCAACCGGGTGATACTCTACCTTCACTTGCGGTACATTTCAATACCACGGAAACAGAGATCAGGGCAGCCAACCCTAATATCCCGCAGGATGCTACGACTCTGCCTCCGGGTATGCCTATGAAAATCCCGATCTATTATTTGCCAATATGGGGTACGTCTTATCAGATTGTGCCGGATAATATTTTTATTAATGGTCCTCTTTCAGTAAAATTCAAAACGAGCGAATTTGTTGCGCTTCATCCAGGCTGGATCAAAGATTACCTTGCTTATGCTGGAGGCTTGACCCGTTCCGGAGCGGATATCGTTGATCTGGTGGCATTAAATTTCAGCATCAGCCCGCAAATGCTGCTGACTTTACTTGAGTACCAGACCCATGCTTTAACAGATCCACAACCTCCTGAAACGAAGTATATGCTTGGATACAATGATATTGAACATGAGGGTTTATATTTGCAGTTGGTATGGGCGGCAAATATACTTAACAATGGTTTTTATAACTGGAGAAGCGGCCATATAAAAACATTTGAACATCCGGATGGCAAGCTTGAACGACCCGATCCCTGGCAAAACGCTGCCACTGTAGCCATACAGGCATATTTTTTGGAAAAACCGGAAAGTGAATATGCTTTTGCAACTGGACCAGATGGGTTGGCCAAAACATTCAAAGATTTGTTCGGGAATCCCTGGGAAGTGCTGGAGGCGCATATTCCAGCAAGTTTACAGCAACCTCTTTTTCTCTTCCCTTTCCATGCGGGCGAAACCTGGAGCTTAACAGGAGGTCCTCATTCGGGTTGGGGAACCCTTGAGCCTTATGCGGCGATCGATTTTGCACCTCCCAAAAACGTGGGCGTATGTGAACCATCCGACCTTTGGGCAACTGCATTAGCAGATGGTGTCATCGCTCGATCTGAAACCGGTATTGTTGTTCTTGATTTGGATGGCGATGGGGATGAAAGAACAGGATGGAACATAATTTACCTGCATATCGCTACCGATGGCCGTGTAGGGGTTGGAATCCAAGTAAACGCTGGAGACTCACTTGGACACCCATCCTGTGAGGGGAGGGGTATGACGGCGACTGGGACGCATGTTCACATTGCCCGCAAATATAACGGCGAATGGATCCCGGCAGATGGCACCCTTGCTTTTAATTTGGAAGGTTGGGTCGCTCACGATGGGAGAAAACAATATTTGGGTACACTTACACGCGGTAGCGAAACTATAACAGCTTGTATGGGTTGCACTAATTTCGCCAGCAAAGTTACCGCAGGACAATAATATTACCAGAATATCGGTTTGATTAATCCCGTAGATTCAAGTAGCAAGTGCAACTAAAGAGGTCGAAAAATATGATTTTCCCGTCATTCGGTGTCTGGTTGACGTTATGCTGTAGACTATGATAAATTAAGTAAATAATTTCTTAAAATTCACTCCTAAAAAAAACAAACGGATTCTGTTCTATCATTCAGGGGGTTGCGGTTCATTAGAAAACCCTCCCGTCAGTGAAAATATCGTTTAGGGCTTATACCTCCCACATTAAATATCCGCATATCTTCCAAGTTGGAGAAACCATAATTTTTCATTATCGTTTTTCCAAAATTGATATTTTTGTATTACAATTATCGTATCTTGTAGACAATTGTAGTGTTACAATCTTGAAATAAAGAAAGTATTTGCGAAATTTTCACCCTCCCCTCTCTGAAAGGAGAAATTTCATATTGCAATATAAAAATATTTAGAGTTTGAATTTTAAGTTTTCCATCGGAAGATAATTTGATTCCGCTCACGGACTTTCGAATTTCTATATGTATTTTATGGAGGAAGACCTGACATTATGACGAAAAAAACCATCTATAGTCAACTTACATGGCCAGAGACTAAAGAGGCCATTGCAGAGGAACGAGTGGTATTGCTACCTACGGGCAGCATTGAGGGTCACGGTCCTCATTGTCCATTAGATACAGATACGGTGATTGCCGAGGGAGTTTGTAAGCGCGTTGCCGAATTAATTCCGGATCAAGTTCTTGTACTTCCACCATTGTCCATTGGTCTGGCGAACAACCATATGGATTTCCCTGGTACACTAACATTTACTGAAATTACATATATCAATATGGTGAGTGAGATTTGTTTGGGTCTCGGACACCATGGGTTTAAACGTATATTGATAATAAACGGGCATGGGGGTAATCAACCAGCTTTGGATGTTGCTGCCCGCATTGTCAATAACCGCAACCCGGGTGTACTTTGCGGGGTCATGACCTATTACTCTACGCCAAAAGCCATGAAAATTGATGCAGAGTACGCAAAAGCTCAAGGTCTAACAGGTTCGCAGGATCATGGTGGTTTCGGTGAAACCTCATGCTATTTGGCGTTTAACCCTGATCCGGTAGATATGAGTAAGGCCCAGAAAGCCGAAATCCCATATAGTTCAGCGTTTGGATTCGGTGCAGAAGATGCTCCAGTCATTTTGATGCCATATTGGAGCACGGTTACTCCTCTTGGAATGATGGGAGATCCGCGGAAGGCTAATGCTGAAGATGGCAATACCTATTTAAATGTTGTTGTTGAAGAAATTACTCAAATCGTACGGGATTTCAAGAAGATGAACCTGTCTTCTCGGAATGACCAGCACGACCCCCCTGCCCCGGCATGGGGAACTCACTTCTTTGCCAAAGGAGACAAATAAATGAACACAACCAAACCGTTTTACAAGATCACCATTCTCTGTGTTTTGCTCGTTATGGTGATAACCGCATGTTCTCCAAAAACCACTGCAACGCCTACGACTACGGGTTCACAACCAACAAGCTCAGAAATTCAGCCCACCGTTGCTCCAACAGAACCACCTGTTCAATATCTCGATACATTCATTTTTGCAACCAGCCAGGAGCCTACTCTGGTGGATCCAGCCATTATTTATGATGGTTCAGATCGAATTACCCGCTTGGTTTATGAATCCTTACTCAATTACAAGGGTTCCTCGGCTAGCGAATTGGAACCTGCGCTGGCAACAGGATATACTGTCTCGACGGATGGTTTGACTTATACGTTTCCATTACGCCAAGATGTTACTTTCCAAGATGGCACTCCCTTTAATGCAGAAGCGGTCAAATTTTCATTCGACCGCATGGTTACCATTGGTAAGGGTTTCGCCTGGGCTTTTTGGATGCTGAAAGAAGTCAATGTTGTGGATGAATTCACAGTGGATTTTGTACTCACCCAACAATTCCCCTTTTTTCCCACCCTGATCGCCAACCGCTACGGTTCTCCAATCGTCTCGCCAAGTGTCATGCAGCATGAGGTGGATGGTGACATGGCTCAAACCTGGTTGCAGGATCATGCGATCGGAACTGGGCCATATATGCTGACCAAGTGGGATCGTCAGCAAGTTGTTGTTCTGGATTACTATCCGGAATACTGGAGAGGCTGGACAGAAAAGAATATCAAGCATGTCATCGCTGAAATCATCCCCGAATCCTCCACAATGCGGCAGATGCTCGAACGCGGTGAAATCATGTCTGCCAATTACCCGGGCGTTGACGATACCATAACACTGATGACCAACCCCGAGATCACAGTAGTGCAAGCTCCAAAAAATACAAGCAACTTCAACTGGTTTATTCTCTTCAATACCAAAAAAGGGATTTTCCAAGATAATAAGGTGCGCGAGGCAATCTCCTGGGCTTTCCCTTATGAAAACATAGTCAATGTCGCCTTCGAAGGACAAGCCAGCCAATCATTCGGTCCTCTACCGGATGGCGAACCAGGATTTGCATCCGACTTATTCCAGTACCACCAGGACATGGATAAGGCACGTCAATTGCTGACAGATGCCGGCATTAAAACAGGCACACCCATCAAGATCACTCACGGAAGTCATGATTGGGGCACCAAACTGCTCGATGCTCTCACAGTCACTCTCACCGACCTTGGTTTTACTGTTACATCAGAACCTCTCGGGTGGAGTGCAATGACGGAAAATATGTCCAACCAGGAAACAGCTCCGGACCTCGTGATCGCAGACTGGTGGGACGATTATCCGGATGGTGTTGGTTACATTACAGGTGTAGCAGGTCAATTCTGGTGGGGTGGTGGCAGGGAAGAAAAGGATTACTTTTACTACAACCAACAAGTTTTCGATCTTCTCACCCAGGCGGATGCTGAAGTGGATATGACGAAACGATATGAAATATTACACCAGGCTCAGGAGTTGATCGTCGCAGATAATGCTGCCATCTGGGCTTTTGACTATTATGCAGCCATTCCATTTCGCAATAATGTAAAGGGCTACGTCTTCAATTCGCACTACATCTACACATTCAATATGTATGATATGTGGATTGAAAAACCATAGCCTAAAAGCATTGACTTGATTGCGCTGATCAAGTTAAGGTTCTTCGTTTCGTAAATTATTGCCTACGGGTCTCACCTGGGGCACCAGGTGAGACCTATTCAGTAGCTAAGCGTCCTATTGGTTTTCAACCAGTCTGGTGTCCACATAAAGAAAGGCCAGAGTTTTTCTTTACCTCTAATCAAAAATTACGATAAGGAGGCATCTCTTGGCAGGGTACCTTGCACGAAGGTTAGCCTATACCATTCTTATGGTATTCATCGTAACAACAATCACCTTCTTCTTATCGAGGGTCATACCGGGAAATCCCGCTCGTAAAGCGGCCGGTCCGCATGCGACAGTAGAACAAATCATTGCTATTGAAAAAGAGATGGGGCTGGATTTACCTCTCCACATTCAATACTTTCGTTACTTTAACCAGTTATTACATGGGGATCTAGGAACATCTCTCGAGACTCACCGTCCAGTCCTGGTAGACATAAAAGAATATTTCACGGCCACAATGGAACTTGCAACAGTATCGATGATCATTACGGTTATCTTTGGCATCCCATTAGGCGTGATTTCAGCTATAAAACAAAATAGCCTGGTTGATCACATAACCCGACTGGTTTCTCTGGCGGGTGTATCAATCCCGGTCTTCTTATTAGCGTTGCTGTTTCAAATGGCTGTAATAAAGAATCCAGACATCCCAATTGCTGGCCGAGTGTCGACAATCATCTCAATCACTAACCCTTTAAAACCAATTACAGGGTTGTACCTGGTTGACTCGTTCCTGACGTTCAACTGGCCATTTTTTAAGAGTGCCTTAGTGCATATCGCCCTGCCTGCCATAACCTTAGCATGTCCAACCCTCGTTATCATTGTCCGAATGATGCGGGCAAATATGATTGAAATCCTTCAGCTTGACTATATTCGAGCAGCACGCGCTCGAGGAATTCCAGAAAGGCGTGTGGTATACAAACATGCGATCAGGAACAGCTTATTGTCCACGATCACTGTGATCGGATTAACCTACGGCTATACACTTGGTGGCACTTTTCTTATTGATGCTCTCTTTGCCTGGCCTGGATTAGGTCGGTATGCAGTAAATGCAGCACAGGAGGCAAATTACCCGGCCATTATGGGTGTCACGCTTTTAATCGCCCTGGTTTATAACATTGTAAATTTTATCGTCGATGTCAGCTATGGTTTCCTTGATCCCAGGATTCGTTTGGATAGGTGATTTTATGATTACAAGTGACCTCAAAGAAATACCTGTAAGTGAAATAGCGATTCCTGTCCAAAAGAATGCGCTTCGGCTTCTTGTCCGCCGGTTTATTAAGAACCCTTTATCTGCGTCCGGTTTCTTACTTGTCCTGATCCTAGTACTGATCGCTTTAACGGCAAAATATTGGGTGCCCTACCCAGAGGATATCTTGACAGCCAGGAGGATGGATGAGAATTTACAACCTCCCAGCGAGAAGTATTGGATGGGTACGGACTCTCTTGGTCGTGATATTTTCAGTCGCGTGATGGTTGGCACGGGTCTATCATTACAAGTTGGTGTGACTGTTGTATTACTGGCCGCCATACTCGGCACCTTCATCGGCGGGATCGCGGGTTATTATGGGGGATGGATCGATCAGGTTACCATGCGGATTACCGATGGTTTTCTTGCCTTTCCATCCCTTGTGCTGGCGCTTGGGGTTGCCGCAGCACTTGGCCCCAGCCTTATGAATGCCCTCCTGTCGATCACGATCGCCTGGTGGCCCTGGTACGCACGCCTTGTGCGCGCCCAGGCGTTATCTGTCTCTAACCAGGAATTTATAGAAGCAGCCCGTGCTTTAGGTTCCAGTAAATTTCGAATATTGTTAAAACACATTTTACCGAATGTTATGGTTCCAGTAATCGTTCAAGCCTCCCTGGATTTTGGTTATGTGGTATTAACCGCAACCAGCCTTAGCTTTTTGGGGTTGGGTGCACAAAGACCCTTTCCAGAATGGGGATTGATGGTAAGTGAAGGGAGGACTGTCTTTCCAGCTTCCTGGTGGGTTTCGATTTTCCCCGGTTTGGCAATTTTTATTACCGTGGTCGCTTTCAATTTAATAGGTGATGGCATCCGGGAGATGCTCGATCCCCGTTTGAGAAACCGGATTTAGTCCCAGCCAATCATATATTCAAAACCACTTTTCTGTGGAAAATATCAATACCGAGAAATAATCAGCAGTCTCTTTTAGAAAGGGTTATCACTTATGGCACAAACCATCTTATGCGGTCTGCTGATTGACGGTGAACATGAAGAGCCCGTCAAAGGAGCCTGGCTTACGATTTCCGATGGTCTGATAGAATCATTAAGCGATAGTAAACCTGCTGGAAGTGGTGATTACTTTGATCTAAGCCGATATACTGTGCTTCCAGGGTTCATTGACTGTCACGATCACGTCTGCCTTGATCCGGGTGATGAAATCGCACAAGCTCAAGAGCCTCTGGCCTGGCTCGCAATAAGAGGTGCAGCTAATGTAAGAATGATTGTTGAATCCGGCGTGACAACCCTACGTAATGCCGGAGAGCATGAACGGATTGACCTATCCTTAAAAAAAGCCATCGACGCTGGAATGATCCCAGGACCTCACTTGTTGACTGCCGGTTTATGGATTTGTCGAACTGGAGGAGCCGGGTATTGGGACGAGAAAGAGGTGGATGGTCCATGGGAGATTCGAAAGGCGATCCGTGAAGAAGTCAAGCATGGGGCAGATTGGATCAAGATCATGGTCACAGGCGATTTTACATCCCCCAATTCTGATGCCACAACATCCGACTTTACCAGGGAAGAAGTATTCGTCGCTGTGGATGAAGCCCACCGCCTGGGGAAAAAAATCTCCGCCCATGCACATGGAGGTCCGGGGGTGGATTATTTGATCGAAGCTGGAGTGGATTCGATCGAGCATGGTTTTTACCTGACCCAATCCCAGCTTCATGAGATGGCTAAAAAAGGTATTTTCCTGTGCAGTACCTATGGGATCATTGCTGCCATTATTGCTGAACCAACCAGCCCGGATTATTCCCGTGAAGGTTGTATAAAGTACATTGAAAACATCCCCCGGGTATTGACAAAGGCCATCCACGAAAATGTTCCCATTGTCGTTGGGACGGATGGCAACCATGGGAAAATGGCGATCGAGCTGGAAGCCCTTATCAAATCGGGTTATACCCACTCACAGGCGATCAAGTCATTAACGTCCCAGGCGGCTCGCTTTCTTGGTTTGGAAAGCCAGACAGGATCCATAAAAAAAGGTTTTAAAGCAGATCTTGTAATCATTGATGGCGATCCACTCAACGATATTTATGCAATCGAAAACATTAAGTTAGTCATGAAGGATGGAAATATTACCTTCCAGAATATACTTGTTTAGCCTCCACACCCCTTATTATACAAGAGAGTAGCTGCCCGAAAATACAGCCTGAATAATATTTTTCCTCGAAAAGGTAATCACTTATGTCACAAAATATCTTGTGCGGTACGTTGATTGACGGTGAAAACGAAGAACCCTTCAAAGGGGTCTGGCTTACAATTTCCGATGGTTTGATCAAATCGATAAGTGACAGCAAACCTGTTGGATCCGAAGAATTTCTTGATCTCAGCCGGTTCACCATTCTTCCAGGATTCATTGACTGTCACGATCACGTCTGCCTTGATCCGGGCGATGAATTTGCTCAGGCTCAAGAACCTCTAGGCTGGCTTGCAGTGAGAGGCGCAGCAAGAGTTAGGACGATTATTGAAGCCGGCGTAACAACTCTCCGCAATGCCGGAGAACATGAGCGCCTTGACCTGTCCTTGAAAAGAGCCATCGAAGCTGGCATGATCCCTGGTCCTCGTTTGCTGACCGCTGGCATATGGATTTGTCGCACCGGCGGACATGGCTGGTACGATGAAATTGAGGCAGACGGACCTTGGGAAATTCGCAAGGCGATCCGTGAAGAAGTCAAGCATGGAGCAGACTGGATCAAGATCATGGTCACAGGTGGAATTTCTACGCCAAATTCTGATGCGAACATGTCCGACTTTACCAGGGAAGAAATATTCGTCGCTGTGGATGAAGCCCACCGCCTGGGAAAGAAAATCTCCGCCCATGCACATGGAGGTCCGGGGGTGGATTCCTTAATTGAGGCCGGAGTGGATTCAATCGAGCACGGTTTTTACCTGACCCAATCCCAGCTTCATGAGATGGCCAAAAAAGGAATTTATCTGTGCAGTACCTATGGGATCATTGCTGCCATTATTGATGAGCCGAGCAGCCCGGATTTTTCCCGTGAAGGCTGTATAAAGGTCGCTAAAATCATCCATCAAATGTTGATAAAAGCCATTCAGGAAAATGTCCCCATCGTCGTCGGGACAGATGGCAACCACGGGAAAATGGCGGTCGAACTCGAAGCCTTGATCAAATCCGGCTATAGCCATTCGCAGGCGATCAAGGCATTAACGTCCCAGGCGGCTCGCTTTCTTGGATTGGAAAGCCAGACAGGATCCATAAAAAAAGGTTTTAAAGCGGATCTTGTAATCATTGATGGCGATCCACTCAGTGATATTTATGCAATCGAAAACATTAAGTTAGTCATGAAGGATGGAAATATTATCTTCCGGAATTTTCCTATTTAGAATCTAATGAGCATAGAATAACCTTTATCATATCAAACGACCAACAATTATCATTTCTCCGAAAAGTAAAGGAGCAGGCGAACTATGAACGAAATGGAAGCGCAAAAGCTAATTAAACACATGGATGGCGAACTTGAAACCTTCAGCCAGGCATATGAGGAAGGGCGTTGGTTAAAGAATCAAGGACTTTTATCAGCATCCGATCAGTTTGACCTGGAAGTTCGCCGGACAAATATTCTATTGAATAAAGAAATTCAGGATATTGTCAACGAGTTTTTAAATACCGCTGAAAATCCTGTATTCCGTCGAGTATTGTTGGTATTGGATAGGTTGATCAAGGATGCCAGGGTTGAATCCAATCCATCCGTTTACAAATTACGCTCAAAGATCGAACAAGCAATTGTAAATTATCCAATTACCATCGCCGGTAGGAAAGCTTCCAGAACTGATATTCGACAGATTCTTCGAACGGAGAAGGATATCGAGCTTCGGCAGGAGGCATTCCATTGTTTTGATAAGCTATCCGAGCTGGTTGAAAAAGATGTGAAAGAGTTGGTCCACCGTCGAAATCATATCGCTCAAGAAATGGGATATGCCCACTTCGGGGATCTGGGACTGATGCTGCAGGGTTTAAGCCGAACACAATTAAATGAGTGGTTTGGTTCCATTATCCAGAAAACAGATTCCACTTATCAATCATTTTTAAGCGAATCCGCTGAAAGACTACACCAATCCAACCTTTATCCCCAGGATTTGTTGTTTGCAGTAACCCAGTTTAAATCTTTACCCGATGAATATTTTACAACCACTAAATTAACAAAATCAATTCAATGGTTGGCTGACCGAATTAAGCTCACTGAAGCGTTAGCTCGTGTGCGCATTGATTTTGTGGATATCCCCTTCCAGGGGATATGTGTAACTATCCACGTACCCGATGATATTCGCATTTTGATCAATCCGAGCAACGGGCAATCTTATTATTCCACTTTCTTCCATGAGATTGGCCATGCCATGCATTCATCCTTTATCACTCAACCATACCATCTCTTCCGCGACGAGCCGGGACCTTTCTGTGAAGGCATGGCTGAGACTATGGCTCGTTTTGTTGATGACCCGGAGTGGCTATTAAACTCGGCTAATTTACCAGAAGAAATAGCAAAACAGAACAAATCGATTTGGAGAACCAGCACGGTTGTTCATATGCGAACCCTGATCAGCCAGGCAGAATTTGAATGGCGGATGTATGCGGAGCCTGAAGCCGATTTTCTTAATGTATTTCAAACCATCAAAGCAGATTATTTGAAAATGCCTTCCGATGCAACACTCGCCTGGGCAGACAATTCCTATTGGACTTCCTATCCTTTTTATGTCCAGAATTATGTAGTAGCCGAAATGATAGCCAGTCAGACACATCTTGCTCTTCGAAAGTTTTTAGGCCACACAATAACAGCGGAAAGTGGTGCCTGGTTGGCGCAGAATTATTGGAATTCTGGTGGCTCTATTGAATGGAGTGAGAAAATTCTTCGATCGACGGGTGCAATTCTCTCTCCTGATGAGCTGATCCTGGAATTGACCAAAGGCTATCCTCCCGAATAATATATCTTCGAATGATGAATCAATATCATGAATGAAAATTTCAACGCGGAGTCACTATGTCAGAAAACAAGCAATCCCCTCTATTAGATATAAGAAATCTGAAGACTTATTTTCATACTGAAGAGGGTATTGTCAACGCTGTTGATGGGTTGGATCTTCAAGTCTATCCTGGAGAAGTTCTTGGTTTGGTTGGTGAGTCGGGTTGTGGCAAAAGCGTAACTTCTCTCTCGATCCTCAGGCTGATCTCTCATCCTGGAAAAATTGAATCAGGAGAAATCTGGTTCGACGGGAAGGATTTGTTGAAATTGGCCGAGAGCGAGATGGTTAACATCCGAGGCGATCGCATTTCGATGATCTTTCAACAACCCCAGACCAGTTTGAATCCCGTTTTTACTGCTGGAGATCATATTGCAGAAATCCTTCAGATTCATAAGCATATGATGAAGAAAGAAACTTGGACTCAGGCAATCGATTTATTAAAGTTAGTCGGTATACCGGATTCCGAAAGACGCGCCAAATCATACCCCCATGAACTATCTGGAGGGCAGGCTCAGCGGGTAATGATCGCGATGGCGCTTGCTCTAAGACCCGAATTGTTGATTGCCGATGAACCAACCACCGCATTGGATGTGACTATCCAGGCTCAGATATTGGATTTGATGCGAAACCTTCAGGCAAAATTTGGTACAACTGTTATCCTGATCACACACGACCTGGGAGTGATAGCTGAAATGGCTGACCGAGTAGCAGTCATGTATGCAGGAGTGATTGTCGAGCAAACAGGCGTAGAACCATTATTTGACCATCCTCTTCATCCTTATACACAAGGTTTGATCCACTCAATCCCATTATTAGGGAATATTAAGGATCGATTGGATGTAATCCCAGGCCAAGTTCCCAATCTTGTCGACCTTCCGAAAGGATGCCGTTTTGCTCCACGTTGCCGGGCTCGTAAAGAATATGGATTAATCATTTGTACCAATAGGGAGCCTGATTTAATTGAAATTTCATCAGGGCAATCTGTGCGCTGCTGGCTATATCAAAATAATGATGACAATCAAGCCCCTCTTGGTGCTTCATGAGTAAATAAGTGGAGTGATGACAGTGAATAACTCAATTAATTTCCCAACTCCAATCAATCCCCTAATCGATGTAAAGAATCTTGTAAAATACTTCCCGGTCAAAACCGGGCTATTTCAACGCACTTCTGCCTGGGTTCAGGCTGTTGACAATGTAAGCTTTTCGGTCTCCGCAGGAGAAACTTTGGGACTGGTTGGAGAATCTGGATGTGGAAAGACAACTGTCGGCCGGAGTATATTGAGGTTAATTGAACCGACTTCCGGATCTGTGTCATATAATGGCAAGGATGTTTTGAAATTGCGGGGAAATGAATTAAAACACATTCGGCGGGATATGCAACTAATATTCCAAGATCCTTATTCTTCCCTTGATCCGCGTGTTCCGATTGGCGAATCGATCATTGAAGGTCTTATTATCCACAAAATTGGCTCACCAAAAGAGCGTAATGAAATTATGATTGAAACATTGAAGAAGGTTGGTTTAGAATACTACCACGCCCGGCGCTATCCGCATGAATTTTCTGGTGGCCAACGTCAACGAATAGGAATTGCCCGAGCTTTGGCTTTAAAAGCCAAATTCATCGTATGCGATGAGCCGGTATCTGCATTGGATGTGTCCATCCAATCTCAAGTATTGAACATCTTAAAAGAACTTCAAAAAGAGTTCAATCTTACCTACCTATTCATCGCCCATAACCTGAGTGTAGTGGAACATATTTCTGACCGTGTTGCAGTTATGTATCTTGGAAAAATTGTTGAGATAACCTCCCGAGCCGACCTTTACCAAATGCCATTGCACCCTTATACAATTGCTTTAATGTCAGCCATTCCAATAGCCGATCCTCACCTTAAAAGGGAACGTATACTATTGAAAGGTGACGTACCCAGCCCGTTGAATCCACCCAAGGGTTGCCGATTCCATCCTCGTTGCCCAATCGCCAAAGATAATTGTTCAGTCGAAGAACCTGTTTTAAGAGAATTGAGCTCTGATCATCAGGTTTCATGCCATTATGCTGAGCAGTTCCTGAAATAAACAGGACTTTCTCTTGTTGTGCATCCCCGTAATGGCATGGAATGTCCTCAGATACCGACAATGATGGGTTTCTTCCGATACCTGGTTATTCCAATTCAAATTGAGTTTAGGATTATGATACCTTCACGTACGATCAAAGACATATTCAAAGACAATTTTTGAAAACAAATGTTATACTAAATTACTTATTCATCACTACCGCAGGCACGAAGGTACCTATATTCCCCTGATTTTAGGGAAGGGTATGGTTCAGAACAGATTCCGCTTGTCCCCCTGCGGGGATGCTGCGCGAGGGACAAGCTTAAATCAATGAACCGCTTACCGTTTCAATCACCATAAGGTGGTTGTTTTTTAAAAGAATTTGGGAGACTTGATCTATGAGCCTTGATAACTATCTACAAGAAACAGGAGCGCTTGCCACTCTGGCAGGCATTTTGGCGGGTTTTGCAATTTCGGCAGTGATCCAGCTTCTTTCCACAGACAAACCAGGAAAATTATCCACTGTGACCATTGTTGTATTCTCCGGGTCAACTGTCATGTTCGTGTATTCTCTACTGGTATTTGTGTTATTGTTTGCATCTGCGGCGGAGAGCAATGCCATTCCCACTGCATTGGAAAATTTTGGCAATTTTGCTTTGCTCATCATCTTCGGGGCAATAAACGTCTTCCTGGCTGGGATCGGGTTGGTAGGTTGGACCCGCTCAAAAACAGCGGGAATCGCGACCACCATTCTGGCTTTAATCACCATGTGCCTGACCAGCTTTGCGATCATCTCAGTGGTTACAACCATGTCTTCTATATAGAAGAAGTTTGGAGAAACCGAATAGCATCCTACGTCCCCATTTCTTCGGTCAACCCAATCTTATTCAGCTAACACAAAAAACCCGTCAGCAAAATGCTGGCCGGGTTTTTTTAAATTAAAAAGAAAAGTCTCTTGGCAATGACTTGCCATAATCCCCCTGTATGCTACGCTGGCAGTTGGCATGTTTATTCCACTGCTTTATTTTGTTCTTTAGCAAAAAGATGAGATTGTAAGAAACAAAAACTCCCCCGAAGGGGAGTGGGATGAAGAGATAGCAGAGGGTGTTTAAGAAATCCAAAAAAATCAGCAAACTAGTGACAAAAGGCGGAATTTTTGAGATAGTTTCAGATCATTTAGCACAATATCCTCCAAAAACAGGGTAAATATTGCCCGAATGGGAGTAACCTGGTCAATATCGACAATCCTGCCCGGGTCATTCACTTGCATAGGCGCGTGCCTTGAAATTAACCCCGGTCAACAATTTAACCATGCGCTTGAGATTGAGAATAATGGCAGTGAGAAAAGCCTGCGCTGCAAAGCCCAGCCTGCCCAGGTAGCGACAACGACCTAAACCATGCCCTTGCTTGGCTTCACCGAATTTACGCTCGATCTTGTAGCGTTCTTTCAAACCTGCATAATACTGAGGCGTCTGTAACAGATCCAACCAGGGCTGTTTGTTGTCATCCTTCTTGGTGGA
>MGMF01000014.1:0-9959 GCA_001796335.1 Chloroflexi bacterium GWB2_49_20
TCTTCTTCCGGGATTCGTTCCTCCGACCGGAGGCTCATGCTTTTTGAGCAGAAGGAAGTCCCGGTTTCTTCTTCCGGCGACCAAAGGAAGTCCCGGCCTCTTTTTCCGGGATTCGTTCCTCCGACCGGAGGCTCATGCTTTTTGAGCAGAAGGAAGTCCTGGCTTCTTCTTCCGGGATTCGTTCCTCCGACCGGAGGCTCATGCTTTTTGAGCAGAAGGAAGTCCCGGCTTCTTCTTCCGGCGACCAAAGGAAGTCCCGGACTCTTTTTCCGGGATTCGTTCCTCCGACCGGAGGCTCATGCTTTTTGAGCAGAAGGAAGTCCCGGTTTCTTCTTCCGGGATTCGTTCCTCCGACCGGAGGCTCATGCTTTTTGAGCAGAAGGAAGTCCCGGCTTCTTCTTCCGGGATTCGTTCCTTCTTCCCAATTGTGATATATTCACAGGAAAATCCATGTAACTCTGGAGCCCCGCATGCCCGAAACCAAAAGCCCCCTCCGCAGCCTGCCGCGTAACGTCTGGATCGTCACCGCCACCTCCTTCCTCACCGACATCTCCTCCGAAATGCTCTCCAACCTCGTGCCGCTCTTCCTGGCCAATGTCCTCGGAGCCAGTACCGCCATCGTCGGCCTCATTGAAGGCCTGGCCGAGACCACCGCCAGCCTCATGAAGATCTATTCCGGAGCGTTGTCCGACAGGCTCGGCAAGCGCAAGTGGCTGACCGTGCTGGGCTATGCCCTCTCCACTGTGGCCAAACCCTTCCTTTATTTTGCCAATTCCTGGGGTTGGGTGCTGGGCGTGCGCTTCAGTGACCGACTGGGGAAAGGCATTCGTACCGCCCCGCGTGATGCTCTCGTGGCTGACGGAGTGCAGGAAAAACAGCGCGGCCTGGCCTTCGGGTTGCACCGCGCCGGGGATACCTTCGGAGCCTTCCTGGGCATCGGCATCGCTGCCCTTATCGTCTGGCTGAACCAGTCCCAGGCCCTCGACCTGACCCGCCGCACCTTCCAAATTGCGGTTTTGGCTAGCATAATCCCGGCTGTGCTGGCGGTGATCGTGCTGGCAGTGGGGGCGCGTGAAGCCTCCGTGCCAAACAAGTCCGCCGTGCCGGTTTTCAGCCTGAAAGGCATGGACAAACGTTTCAAGCTTTTCCTGCTGGTGGTCATCCTGTTCACGCTCGGCAACTCTTCGGATGCCTTCATCATCCTGCGCGCCCAGGAACGCGGTCTGAATGTTCTGCATGTCCTCTTGATGATGATGACCTTTACCCTGGTCTATTCCTTGCTGTCCGCTCCGCTGGGAATCCTCTCGGATAGGATCGGGCGCCGCAAACTTATCATCGCTGGCTGGTTGACCTATGGTCTGGTCTACCTGGGTTTCGCCGCCTCCACCTCCGGCTGGCAGATCTGGGCGCTGTTTGGGCTTTACGGGGTCTATTACGCTGCCACGGAGGGCATAGCCAAGGCGTTGGTTGCTGACCTGGTACCTCCCGAGCGGCGCGGCACGGCTTATGGGATCTACAACGCGGCCATCGGTCTGACCGTTTTCCCCGCTTCCCTGATCGCCGGTTTGCTCTGGCAGGGAGCGGGTTCCTGGCACGGGTTGGGTCCTTCGGCGCCTTTTATCTTCGGTGCGGTCCTGGCTTTGCTGGCAGGTCTGCTCTTCTGGCGGCTGGTGCCAGCCCCCGACTCTAGGTAAGAATGCATTTCACTTTAACTGCCCGCCCCCCTTTCAATTTCCAGTCCGTGCTGCAGTCACATGGCTGGTGCCAGTTGCAACCCTTCCGTTTGGAGGCTGATACTGGTCAACTCAGCTACATCCTGCGCTTGTCCAGCGGGCAAGTCGTGGATCTCGAGATCTCGGAAACCCCGGGCGGGATCCAGGTCCAAACCACCCAACTCACATTCTCCGAAAAGGCTGAAGTTATGGCTGTTCTCACCTGGATGTTTGGGTTGAACCTGGATTTTTCCAACTTTTACGAAGCCATTCGCGGAAAACCGCCTCTGGCCCATGTCGAGAAACGCGCCATGGGGCGGGTCTTGCGTTCACCCACCTTCTTTGAAGATGTCATCCGCACCATCCTGACCACCAATACGCTTTGGTCTGCCACCATCCGCATGACTGCCAACCTGGTCGGGCAGTTCGGCGACCCCTTGCCCTTCGACTCCGAACGCAAGGCCTTTCCCACCCCGCAACGCCTGGCCTCAGCCACCGAAGCCCAGCTTCGGGCAGAAATCCGTTTGGGGTATCGTGCCCCCTACATCCTCGACCTGGCTCAGCGGGTGGCTTCATCTGGCTTTGACCTGGAATTATTCAAGACCAGCTCCCTGCCCACCCTCGAGCTGCGCAATCAATTGTTGAAGATCCTGGGCGTTGGGCCGTATGCGGCTGCCAACCTGCTCATGATCCTGGGGCGTTGCGATTTCATCCCGATCGATACCTGGGCCCTGAAAATGGTCTCACAGGAATGGCATGGCGGGCAGCATGTTACACCTGCTGATGTGCAGGCTGCCTTTGAGAAATGGGGTGAATGGCAGGGATTGGTGTTCTGGTTCTGGGACTGGGCTTACTTGCGCAAAGCCAAGCCAGACTAGGGCAGGTTTCCACCTGACTTAATCGATCACCAACCCACCGATGAATTCACGAATGACCGAATCGTGGGGTACCAGCGCATCCTCCGAGGAGGGGGTGATTGTTTGTAGCAGGGCATGAATGCGCTCTGCGCGTGTAAAGGCATCCTGGCGTAGCGGGTCATCCCGGTAACGATCCACCCATTCGGAAAAATGCCCACTTAATTTGTGCTGGTAAAGGGGCAGTTCATAGGGCATGGAAGTGTTGATGATGAAATCCGCTGTTTCGGAATATGGAATGATGTTACGCATTTCGCTTGAACGCACATAATGCCAATGCGTCAGGGTTTGCTCAAACCCATAGGCGCGCTGAGCTGTATCCCGCAGCATGCGCCGCATCAAACGGATGTCCGTCCAGCGCACGTATTTTCCATCTTTCATTTTCATCTGTAGCAGCGGTTCCAGGTAGAGTTTGACTTTTGCATCCTCAATCCCATCCGTCAGCGGTGGATACAGTCCATACAGGCTGTCGATCAGGATGATCTGACCTGGCTCCAGTTGCATGGGGGTGCGATCCAAATAACGTTTACTTATTTTGAAGTCATAATAGGGCAGGAGCACCTTCTCGCCGGATAGGAGTGTGTGCAGATGCTGGTTGATCAAGTCAATGTCCAGCGCCTGGGGAGTCTCAAAGTCATAATCACCAAATTCATCTATCGGATGCAGCTCCAGGTCAAAATAGTAGTTGTCCAGGTTCAGTTCCACGAACCGCAAGCCTTGTTTGCCAAGCGCATGGGCGATCTTGTTGGTTGTGGTGGTTTTACCTGATGAGGATGGCCCGGCGACGATGACCAGCTTGACCTCATCCTTGCGGTCGCTGATCGACTCGTACACTGCGCGCAGCTCCTGGGCATAGGCAACTTCCGACACTTCGATCAGCCCGGCAAGCCGGCCTGTTTCCACGATCCGGTTTAATTTATCGACTGTATTGACCTCGTGCTCTACAGCCCAATCCAACACAGACCACATTTTGGCCCAGGGGATGTATTCTGTACGCTGATCGGTGGCCGATTTTTCTTTTTGTCTGCGGCGGTTGCGCTCTTCGCGGTAGAGGATATAAGCCTTGGCAACTTTGGCATGCCCGTTCTCGATCAATACTTTTTCGACCATATCCTGAACCTCTTCCACGCCAGGGTATTGGTTCTTTTTGTACTGTTTTTCGAGAAGCGTGGTGACTTGCTCGGCAAGAGTCTCTGCCATGATGCGGTCTCTGCCACCCACCGAAACCGCGGCCCGGAAGATGGCGTTTGTGATCCTTTCTTTGGTAAACGGGACGGTTGCACCGTTGCGTTTGATGACATATTTTATTTTGGCCATGATTTTTTACCTCTGATTATGTTTCATTATCTATATTAATTGGGGGAATACCCAAACACCCTACTTTTTTGAGCAGTTATGTTTATTTTATACGAAAAATGAATTCTTCTCAATAATTCAGGGGACAACCCGTTCTTTGAAAAGTTGCAAAAAAATGATTACTGTTGTCGATTACAATTAACCCCCCTCCCATCCACTCGAGTTATTGGAAAGATATCTACTGAAGGATGAAAAATATGTCTAAAAATGCATCTGATCTAAAAGTTGAGTTGGGCATGCTGGTGGAGGTTGAGCTGGTCAGCTGCTCGGGTGAATGCGAGCGCCTGATATTTACGCTGGTGGCTGATGAGCAGGCTGATTTCCCGGCTGGTTTCCTGGGAGTGGGAACCCCTCTGGCAAAAACCATTCTCGGCCACTGGCCGGACAGCGAATTGGATTATGGTGTCGGTGATTTGCAGCACGTCAGGATCCTGTCGGTCGCGCCCAGTGACCAGATCCAGACCGAAGACGTGGCTGCCCGACGGGAGGCGGTCATTCGCAAAGCCCTCAAGCATTCCGATTATGTTAATGCCCTGACATTTGCCACCTCAGTCAACAGCAAATGGGGTGATTATGACATCGACAGCCTGGATCCCGATCAATGGGAAACGGAAGAATGACAGATTGCTTGCTTTCTCCCGTCACCCTGGCGGGGTGCTTTCCGAAAAAAAAAGAGTAGTCGAGAAGGTTGACACTGCCGGCCGCTTAGGCGATAATTTGATCATCAGGAGGTTTGGCAATGAAAGCAAATATGGGTCGCATCATCAGTGTCATAATGGTGTCTGTGGGTGTACTTATCGGTTTTTTCTTGGCCGGAAGTTTCATTTGGGCATATTTGGAGTTGCCGCTATATTTTGATTATGACTTTACCTCCGTCCGGACTGAAAATCAGCAGTATTCAATCTTAAATTGTCCTTTCGTTCTGACCCCCACAGAGACGGGTCAGGTTTCGTTGGATATCCCCAATACTACAGACAAGCCGATCAATATCCTCTTTCGTGCATATGTCTCCTACATGAATGGCATTACGCGTAATGTTGAACTTAAATCAACGATTCCAATTGGGGAATTCCGCACTCTGAAATTTGAAGTCAATTCCAAGGATATTTTCTACCATTATTTCATATTTGTTAAAACATACCAGTTCTCAACTTACAATACACCTTCCCGAATGGGATCCTGTGCCATCTTGATGATCCCCATATCTTTCCTGACAGGATATCAGGTCTTAATCATTTCCATTTTGTTGATGGGTTTGTTCGTGATTGTCGGAATTTATACATGGATAAAATATAACCGTCCAATGCGAGGCATGGCAAGCAATGCGCTTAATGCCATGATCACATTGTCGGTATTGTTGTCAGTGGCGCTAATTGCTGGTATGAGAGGCTGGTGGGTATTTGGTCTGTTCCTGCTGGTGGTTGTGCTTTTACTGGTCGTGGTAACACTTACATATTTCATTAGTGAGCCGCGTGAAAATCGCTTCTGACAGTGAATTGCAGGGGTTTAACCGGATATAACCATCAAGATTCCCATACCAGCCAGTAAACCCGTTAGCACACCGGCCAGGATATCGGATAGATAATGAACTCCCATGACCACGCGTGCCAGGCAGACCAGTGGTGCCCAAACCCATAAAACCGCGATCAGCCAGGCAGGGCCCAGCCCGGTGACCAGTACTGCGATCAGGATGGCCCGGGCTGCGTGACCGGATGGGAAGGAATGCGGATCGGTTTTGCGATAAAACCCACCCCAGTCACCAGCAGGGCGCTGACGACGCACAAGGAATTTTATGGACAGGACAACTACTGCCAGAGCAATAATGCTTAAAAGTATGGTTTGAGCCCAGTTTTTCCAAAAAGGTGTACCAAGCCACCAGAGCAAACCCAAAGCTCCCCACCAGAACCAGGAATCCCCGGAGTGCGCCAGAAAAGCGGCCACAGAACAAAAAATACCAGGACGCTCGGCCATCCGCAATTTTGCGGAAAGACGAGCGTCCAGTTCCAATAATTTCAGCATGCCCAAAAGGGTATCATCCTATCTGGCCAGATCTGCGCGCATGATTTCCAGTTGGTGGGGTTTATCCACGTCCATACCAATTTCAGCATAGGGGCAGACAATACCGCGTCCGTTGACCTTCAGGCGGCTGGCGACTTTTTGGATGGTTTTCTCTATCGTTAATTGGCGCAGCAATAGAAGCAGGAGGGTATCATAACCGATCAGGGCAGCCTGTTTGAGTGGGCTTTTGCGGGAATTTGAAATTTTTTCCCAGATCTCGGATTCGTCTGCGGCAACACTGGCACGCACCACATTCAAATCCCCACCGCACACATCCATGCCTTTCAGGTGTGTGTAGGTGCGATTAGAACCCGGAAAACGCGCTTCCATGACCTGGCGTCGAATGACGTTATAGTAGATGTCATCCTCAGTCTGCATGGAAGTATTCACCACCCAATCCACCATCTCGCTTGTAATGGAGGGGATGTCGGATGCAGCAAACACAGTGAATTTTACGTCCGGGTTTATTTCCTGGGCTTTGCGCACACCTGCCCGAAAATTATCCAGCATCTTGCCCTGGTTGGGGATGAAGTGCAGGGGTTTCTGACAGGTTACGCCACTTTCTTCAGTCAGGCCAACGACTATGACATTATTGATGGTACTGGCCTGACCCAGCGCATCCAGCACCCATTGGATCATCGGCTTTCCTGCCACATCCAATAAGGCTTTGGAAATCCCCTGTGAATAAGGATAGAGCGGTTCTCCTGGAAGGGGGATCCCACCGGCAGTTACGACTGCATCCAATAACATAGACAGCTCCTTTGCCTTGCGATTGTCTCTCAGTTCAATTCCTGGATTTGAGGTTCAAATTTAAGTTGAGCAAGAAGGTCGCTATATTCAACATCGGTTAAAGCACGTTTCTTTCCTGAAATGGCAATGAGTGCTGATTCCATCATATTGGTACCAAACGAGCGGCCTTCCAGCACGGGGGTGGTGGTGATCAAATACTTCACCCCTACCTTTCGGAAGAGTTCAATGTCTTCAGGGGTGGTGGTATTGGTGACAACGACCTTGCCTTGCATGTCATCGGGCATGTAGCGCTTGATGTAGTGACAGTCGCCTGCGGTAACGGTTGCCCATTGAAAATGCTCAGCATGTTTCGGCTTGCGTTCTTCCTGCTTCTCTCCGGTTGGATAGATCCATTCGAAGGGTAACCTTCCGGCAAGGGGCATGAGCAAGGCAGCCAGAGTTTTGAGTTGTTTGGCGGAATGCAAGGGAATCGGGATGCCCAGGGAAAACATCAGATCGCCAAACACACATTCGTACCCGGCATCCAGAAAACACTGGGTCATTCCCCAGCGGTCCACACCGGTCATGATAAAAGCTTTTCGTCCGCGTTCGTTAATGTAATCCTGGATGTGTGCGTCCAGGAAGGATGCGGATTTGCTCTCAAGGGTGCTTTTTAAGCCGGTGCCATCCACTAGGGGTGTTTCTTTAACAAACCGGACCATCGGGTTGACTGAAAAAAGCGGATACCATTTTTTATCCACCAGAACCCCCAGGTCTGCACCTCCGACACCGAAGGCGTCCACTTTTCCGTCCAGTTCCTGATATTTTCGCGCAGCAGCTTCCATATCCCCATCTGTTCCAATCCTCTCGATGCTGACCTTTTCACCCAGAAGGGTAACTTCAACGGCTTTATTCCGCTTGGATGAACCTAGGCTGATGCTGACTGCTCGTTTCATAAGGACTCCTTGACCGTGAAAATTAATGTTGCTGGTCAGTATACACCCAAGTTAAATTTATGGAAATGGAGTTTGTGCGTTGCCCAACCGTACCGAAGGTTTGATATCAAGATCCTAATGTTTGTGAAAAACCTTCGGGACGATTTTCTTAAAAGTGTCTTAATATGGTAGGCAGGATGGATCCATAAAACCATAATGGGGGATTGTGCGTATATAACATAAGGACACATAAAGGAGAAATGATATGGACGCCATGAAGATCATCAAACGAGCCTGGTACATCCTATGGAATTATCGTATTCTATGGATCTTTGGTTTTATCCTGGCGCTGACAGTCGGTGGAAGCACCTACGGGCGTATGGGTAGCACCAGCGGTACTCGTTATAACCAGAATAATAATAACCAGAGCATTTACATGCCCTGGGACAATCAAACCTTTCAGGATCCGCAAAAATTCCTGGAGACCGTGGGGAATGTCGGAACCCAACTGGTTGAAAATGTCATAACTCAACATGAAGTCGGTGTATTGATCGGTTTTGCGGTTGCCTTTATCCTGCTGACCATGCTGATTAGCATTGGCTTGACGATCTTGCGTTACATCTCGGAGACAGCCGTGATCCGCATGGTGGACGAATTTGAGACCAGGGCAGATAAGCTGACAGTGAAACAGGGTCTTCGGCTTGGCTGGTCACGCACCTCCTGGCGTTTATTCCTGATCGACCTTCTGATCGGTTTTGTGCCCGGGCTGGTTATACTGATCCTGTTTGGCCTGGTTGGCTTGGGAATATTCTTCCTGGCTATCAATATTGGTAACAATGCCAGCCTGATCGCAGTCCTGGTTGTGCTGGCCGGATTCGTCTTCTTGATCATGCTGGTGTTCGGACTCTACTTTGTACTGATGGGTTTTCTGCGTAATTTCATCGTGCGGGTTTGTGTTCTCGATCAGGTGGGCGTTTGGGAAGCTGTTCAGCGGGGATTTTTCATTGTCCGGAGCAAATGGCAGGAGTTGGGTATGTTCTGGTTGGTGATGATCGGGTTGGGGATCGCCTGGTGGATCGCATCTTTTGTTCTGCTGATCTTGCTAATCCCGTTCTTTTTGGTGAGCATCATCCTGGCTGCCCTGGCGGCGGGTGTGCCGGGCTTGTTGCTGGGTGGGTTTTCCAGCATCTTCCTGCCTGGTCCCTGGCCAATCGTGGTCGGGATTGTATTCGGGCTGCCCTTATTCATCCCGTTAGCCGCTTCACCCTTGTTGTTTTTCGAGGGTCTGGCTCAGGTATTCCGTTCGACCACCTGGACACTGGTTTATCGGGAATTGAAGGTCATGAATCAAGGGTCGGTTGCAGCCGAAGAGCCAAATTTGTGAAGATTCGTGATTTGGTGACTCATGCCCCCGTTTTTTGGGGAATCAATGTTATTTTTTGCAGAAAAATCAATCTTGCTCAAATCGGTGGATATGGAAAGGCGCGGCGGTCTTTGGGTGGATATGGGAAAAAACCTTCAGCCATTAAACGGATGCAGCGAGACTGCAGGGCTGTCAATTCCGCCAGGCTAAGGTGACTGGCCAGCGCGCCGAACAGTCCATCCCGATCATCGAGCGCTGATTTTACCTTGGCCAGCGCTGCCAGCAACTCATTCGGGATGATTTGACCGGCAAAATCCCAGATGACGGTGCGTAATTTTTCTTCTTCATGAAAACACAGACCGTGATCGATCAGCCAGACTCTTTGATCTGCATCCAACAGCAGATGTCCACCCTTGCGGTCGGCATTATTGATCAGCAGATCGAACAATGCAACCGGGCGCAAGTGGGATTTGGTTTCCACACTGAAGTTGAAATAGTGAATCTCGGAGTCATGTTCGATATAGCTTTGCAGCGAACCGGGCCCAAAAGGTCCCGTCTCACGCAGGACGGTGACGGGCACCAAATCCCAACCTGAGGCCTGACTGACCAGATAGGCGGCAACTTCACGTTTAGAAAGACTGTCTGCAGGAAAATCCCAAAGGGGCTGCTCACCTCGACGCGGCTTATAAACCGCCTGGATGCTGTTATTTTGTGCACTTACCTGTACCAGGAAGGTATAGTTGTACCCCAGAACGAATTGTCCCTGCAATTCGATCTCGCCATGCAGCAAAATCTCCTGGATGGTTTCGTCCGCCAGTAGTGAGGCTGTGTCCATATTTTTTGGTTTTTTACTCTACTAAGGTATGCTCTCAAAATCTGGGGGCGGGGTGTT
>MGMF01000014.1:9981-334871 GCA_001796335.1 Chloroflexi bacterium GWB2_49_20
GGGGCAGAAATGTCCTTCTGTTTCCATCGGTTGTCCACACTGTGCACACAGGGGGCGCCCACGGTTGATGACTTCCTGGCTCCAGCGTGCCATGCGGCGGACCTGGGTGCGGGTACACCAGAAACGTGCTACCGATGATTCGTCGATCTGGGCACCCTCTGCCAGGATCTCCCTGGCCAATATAATCACCATGTCAGCCTCACCATCGTATCCCAAGCCGATTTCACCAGCACGGAAGAGAGGGTCTACAGGTGGGGAGATGCGCATGAGCTCCTGATCATAATCGGTCTGGGCCTGGCTTAGATCCGGTTTCTCGCGTTCCAGGTCGGCCATTAATTTTTCAACACCAATCGCCAATGATTGGAGCTGTATCTTATCAACAATAAGGGTAATAGGTTGAGGGCGGTCTTCCTGCCAAGCTTGGATGTAAAAAACGCGCTGCCCGGGAATGCCGATGGCATCGGAAGTAATGTGACTGACAGGTTTCAGATCGATTTCAAATCGGGTCATGGGTGGGTTCCTGAAGATAAAAGGTGGATTGAAGGGTAGTGGAAGAAGATGAAAATAGTATACCAGAATCGCAGGCAAGTCGGATATGTGCGTTGCACTTCGTAGATAAAAAAGCCCCACCCGGGTGAACTGACCCCCTGAAACAAGACACGAAAAGAAAGTACCCCCTGTGAGAAAATAAAAACACAGGAGGTACTTTTATTATGCCAGGGGAAAAAGGAATGGTTCACTATCCGTTGAAAATGAAACTTGAAGCCATACGGTTGTTTTATGAAGAGGGGAAGACTCAGGCAGAAATTACAAAAGCACTGGGCGTACGCAGCGACAATCGGGTGAAAGCCTGGGTGCGTCAATTTCTCCGGGAAGGTGAAATGGTCTTTACCCGGCCAATCGGACGTCCTCGGAAAGTGAAGGACGAGGTTGCCCATATCAAGCAATTGGAGATGGAGAATGCGCTGCTAAAAAAATACCATACCGAGTTGCGCAAGAGTTTGCTCGCGAAACGCAATATCGGGTCATCTACCACTACAGGAAAGAATACGAAGTGAAAGCCATGTGTGCCTTCTTTCGTATTTCGCGAGCAGCCTTTTATGCCTGGGCCAAACGGAAGGAAGGACCTGATCCCGATGCAAGCAGAAAGGAGTTGATCCAGAAAGCGTACCTGGCATCCCATCGGACGTATGGTTATCGGCGTGTGACCTGGTGGATCGCCCAAAAATGTGGAGTTACGATCAATCACAAGGCGGTTTTACGCTTGATGAACCGACTGGGGATCCGTTCCGTCGCCAGAAAACGTCGGATTTATAAGAATAGTGCGCTTGAGACCTATCATTCCTACCCTAATCTGCTCAAGCGTGATTTCACGGCCACGCGACCCAACCAGAAATGGGTCACGGATGTCACCTACATCCTCACCCAAGAAGGCTGGGCGTACTTGTCCACCATCAAGTATCTATTCGATAACTTCATCATTGCCCATCAATTCGGACGAGAGAATTCAGTCGCTCTGGTGCAACAAAACCTGCGCAAGGCCAAACAAAAAGAAAAGGTCCCTGATGGACTGATCCTCCACAGTGACCAAGGGCAGCAATACACTTCGCAAGCATATTTTGTCCTTACCACAGAGTATAACATCACCCCTTCCATGTCCCGCCGTGGAAACTGCTGGGACAATGCTCCCATGGAGAACTTCTTCGGACACCTCAAGGAAGAAGCCATTCGCCAGTATCGAAATCCTACGTTTGAGGAGGCTCAACAGATCATTAATGATTACATTTGCTTCTATAATTATGAGAGGATACAATTGAAAACAAGACAGACACCTTACCAAATCAGGTGTCTGTCCAGTTAGCTCATGCGGGGTCTTTCTTTTTTTGTCTTGCCGAAAGGGTTCAGTCTATGAGGAAGCAGCGGTTTTTTTATATGTCATAACTTCGGCATCCCCCAAGGGGGCAATGTTACCACTTTCGGAAAACACTTGCCAGCACATCGTCCCTGCAGGGAAATGACAATTCGATAAACAGGGCTACTCGGTAAATATGTCTCCCTTGTTTGTGATAGGAATTAATTATCCAAGGCTCCGGCGTTGATCCATTCGACGATGATCTGGATATCATCATCTGAAAGCTTGCCCATGGGGGGCATGAACCCGGTGGCAGTCTGGAGCAGCGTGATAAGCGGACTGTTGGCTGCATCACCAGCCACGATCTGCGGGCCGCTATCCCCGGAAGTCATCACGGCCTGGTAGGTGCTTGCATCAAAACCAGCTTGCCCTGAACTCGAGTTGTGGCACGCAATACAGCGTGATTGGAAAATCGGTTGGACCTGATCTGCAAAGCTGACCTCCCCACTACCAGGTGAAGTAGTACCGGGAGTAGCAGTCGGGTTGGCTGTTGGAGTAGCTGGTATGTCCGGGATAATCGGCGGGATAATCTCCCAATTGCGTATGAACGCCACCAGGGCTGCGATCTGATCGTCATTCAGCGTTCCACCATAGGAAGAGGCGAAGGGTGGCATACCAAATGTCTGACCCTCGGCGATTATATTGCGGATGGTGGTATCATCGCGGGTCTTCAGGTAATTGGGTGAGCTGATGGGTGCAATGGTATCCCCCGCAAAGGTTGGGTTGAGCCCCCCTTCACCATACTTGCCATGGCAAAATGTGCAATTTTCTGCGAAAAGCTTTGCACCGACAATAATGCCGGTTTCACTGCCAGATTCGAGGGTATAGGCAACAAGCGCATCCACCTGGTCTGAGGTCAAAATATCTCCCCAAACAGGCATGGTAATATGGGCACCACCGGAGCCAATCATGGTCAGGGCACTCTCCTTATCAGGAGCAACCGGCACCTTGTCCCCATGGCATGTGGCGCAGTATATTCCAAAAAGCTTGGTTCCTGCGGGGTAGCCTTGTGGATCGGTCACATAATTTGCCAGCGTATCCAAATCATCCGTAGACAAGGTACCTTTCCAGCCGGGCATGGTCAATTGGTGACCACCGTCAACAATCAATTTGCGCAATTCTTCCTTGCTGCCCTTAAAGGCAATCCCTTCGCCGTGACAGCCCGAACAATTGATCACAAACAGGCGCTGTCCATCGGGTGCGGCCAAAAAGTTCAACAGGGCATTCTGTTCGTCCACATTTAAAGATTTCTTCCAATCGGTGACATCCTGGTCCTTGTGGGCCGGGTAAGCCTTGCCTTCGTCGAAGACGCGCTGCAGCTCAATTGGATTTCCGGTGGCCTGGATGGCATTTTTATGACAGCCGGCGCATTCCCGGGTGAACAGGGCGCTGCCGTTGGGGGACAAAATAAATCCGACCAGCATGTCAATTTCATCCGTGCTCAGATCGCCACCCCAGGCGGGCATTCCCTGGTGATTTCCTGCTGCAATGATCTGATGCAGGTCAACTCCGGCAGGGACGTCTATTGTAGGTCCATGGCAATTGGCACAGTTCTTTGCATACAAGTCCGCGGCTTTGTCAATCACCACCGTTGTCTGGGGAGTTGGAGCTGCATTCAATGCCAGAAGGGTAAGCCCCACGATCCCAAGCAGTACACCCACCGCCATCAGGCTGGCAAAAGGCCGCTTGAGAAAGTGGCGCTTTGGGCTTTTGTCCAGAAATGGCAACACCAAAAGCAAGCCGATGAACAAGGTGGGCAGGATCATCGCACCGACCACTTCCAACTTGCCCGGGAAGTATTTTAACATCTGGAAAAGGAAGAGGAAATACCATTCCGGGCGCGGGGTATAGCTAGCATCATTGGGGTTGGCGCGAGCTTCCACGGGAGCGCCAATAAAATAAGCCAACAGCACCAGGATAATCAGAATGAGCAGCGAAACAACTATATCCTTGAATATGATGTCCGGAAAGAAGGGCACCCCCTCCGCCTTGGCTTTTTTATATTTTTCCATGTACTCTTGCTGTTCTTGTTTTTTCATGGCTTATTCATCCTTCCCCGGAACAGCCGAGATCCCATTGCGGATGACAAGGTAGAGATGCATACCCACCAAAATAATCAATGCTGCCGGTAGAACCCAGACATGCGTCCCGAAGAAACGCGCCAGGGTGACTGCCGAGAGTTCATCTCCACCGCGCGCAACGCGCAGCAGCCAGTCTCCCACCACGGGGGCAACGCCGACGATGCGGGTTCCAACCGTGGTAGCCCAATAAGCTCGCTGGTCCCATGGCAGCAGGTAACCGGTAAAACCGAAACCGATCACCACGATCAACAAGATCACGCCTGTCATCCAGGTGACCTCACGCGGGAACTTATATGCACCATAGAAGAAGACCCTCAACAGGTGTGCCACCGTCAGGATCACCATGGCACTGGCTCCCCAGTGGTGCAGACCACGGATGAACCAACCCATGGGTAACTGGGTGGTGATATACACCACACTGTCATAAGCATGGTCCGGGGTGGGGACATAATAGAGGGTCAACAGGATGCCCGTAATTGCCTGGTTGACCGCCACAAACAGAGTGGCGCTGCCCAGGGTATAAAGCCAGTTCACATGCGGGATCTTGCGTAAAAAAATAGCTTCCCATACGCTGCGCCAGCCAAACCGCTCATTCAACCAATCACCAATATTTGCCAACATGGTTAACCGCCTCGCTTCACGTAAAGGATGCCGGCTTCGACCTTGCTCTCAAAGCGATCCAAAGGGCGAGGGGGTGGGCCGCTGACAACACTACCGTCCCTGGAAAAGACACCATTGTGACACGGGCAGAAAAATTCCCCTTGCTCTGCAACCCAACGCACCCGGCAGCCAAGGTGTGTGCACACGTTGGACATGACAATGTAATCCTGTCCATTCTCTGTTAATACATACGCCGAGATCTCTTCTTCAGATTTGATCCAGCCTGTCTGGGTCTCCACGACCGCTTTAAAAAGGGTGGGAGTATTCATCTCGATCTTGTTGACCGATCCCAACTGGATCCAGTCACTGGAACCTTGTTTTGCGGCCGGGCCAATCACATAAGCGACAGCTGGAAGACCATAAGCAATACCGATCAGACCACCAATGCCGGCAATAGTCGCCTTCATAAAATCGCTGCGATTGATCTTTTCTTCTTTATTATCAGACTCTCCCATAACACTCCTCCAACCTAAAATTTTGCATCTCCCTGATGAAAAAGAGTTGCAGTAATCCTTCCTTCCAGGGTCTCTTAAAAAACCCGCTGCATGAAATTAAATATTTTAACCCCGCCGGGGATAGAGAGGATGCGAAAATGATCATTATGTTTTGCCAAACCAGTTCCTGGAGGTGAACAAAGATGGTACGCGATCAAAACGTGCACAAGACACCTCCGATGTTCATGGGTTAATAATCCTTCCAAAAAACATATGTGTCTTCCCAATAATCCGGAGGAAGGTACCCCAATTTTTTGAGAAGTTACTAACGTGCTTATGGATTTGGACGATCTCCAGATGATCATTAACCTGATTCCTCTGGAGAAGAAATATTCGGTTAAACCTCGCCGCCAAGTTTACCATAAATATGAATCCTTTTCCCCATAAAGATTATGAGGAAAGTAACTCTGTATGGAACGAATCAAGGTGGTTTTCATTTCGCAAACCCCGGAGGAGGAAACAACGCGCGCAGCCTGAGCCAGTCAGCCGGTGGTCCCTGCCAGCCAAATTTTTTGAGATCCACCCGGCCACGTTCGTTGAACTCAACCCCTTCGGCTTCGAGCAACTGGCGCTGCTGCTCCGCCCCCGGGCGCAGGCTGAGTTTGCCCTGCGAATTGATGACACGCTGCCAGGGCACATCCTGGGGACAGGCAGCCATGGCAGCGCCCACCCAGCGCGCCACGAAAGCATCGTAACTCTTCGGGTCCATGCCCTGCGGAGGCGGGATCATGGCCGCGATCTGCCCGTAGCTGGTGACCTGCCCGGGCGGGACCTGGCGCACGATCTCCCAAACGCGGGTGTTGAAGACCTGTATGTTCGGTGGTGAAGTAAAACTAGACATATCCAGCTCCCATTTGTACAGCCAGATAAAGTATACAACAAGCCAGAGGAAACAAGAACGGTTGGCTGTTAACATTTCAGGAGGAATGAATCCCGCGAAATGAGGGCGGGACCTTTGGCGGAATCGGAAGAGCCTCACCGATCGAGGGCGCAGTGCCTGCGCCCCTACACACCCTTAAGCCTTCACCTCTGCCCCTCTCCCGGTGGGAGAGTGTGGAAATCATTCCACCCGGCAGGCTGACAGGATGGGAGCCAGGAACTGGACAGCCACCACCCGTTAGGCTGGTTGATAATGCCGGGTGTAACTCTCCGAATGGTGGATGGCGGGGTAATCACGGCTGCGCATGTCAGACATGAAATCCGCGAAATCACTTATCGAAAATTGCAGGCCTGCTTGAGCCGGGATCTGGCTGACCAGCGCGGCAAAATTCTCCAAGAGTTGCGTTGAACCTTCAAATTCATTGGCTGTGCGCACAAAAGCCCCCAGCAAAGGCTGCATGTTCCCGGTGGCTGCCAGGTAGGGTGCAGGTGAACCCGCACAATCCTTCGCTCCAGCCTGGCTTCCGGTGAGATCTGCTCCACCAGCGGCTGGTGCGCATCCGCCTTCAGGCTGCGCATTTCCTCTTCCAGCCAGGCCTGCGCCCGGGCTGCATCCGGGACGGCATGTCCGCTGCCCATGGCGGCCTGGTACAGAAGCTTGTAAACATCCTGCACTTGCAGGTGCGGGTAACGGGCGCTGTGCTCAAGCAAAAGGCGGCTGAGGCGGTTGACCAGGCTGGCAGTCATGCGGGTGTGTTTGTTGTCCAATCCCAAGTCTGCATCGAAACCATGGCCTCACGCGCGGTCAGGTCCAACTGCAGAGGCGTGATCGAGACATAGCCGGCCTTGAGAGCGCCGAAATCGGTGCCATTTTCGAGGACGCCGGTGGGCGCCTCGCCGCCGATCCAGTAATACGGGCGGCCGCGCGGGTCGAGACGGCGCTCGAGCACATCCTTATAGACGCGCAATCCCTGGCGGGTGAGCATGAAGCCTGTGAGCCCTTCAAACGGCAGGTATGGCACGTTGATGTTCAACAGAACCCCATCCGGCATGCCAAGGCGCATGACTTTTTCGATCACCTGGCGCGCCACGCGGGCAGCCGTGCTGTAATCCAGAGGTCCCGTGTGGTATTCAGGTGCATCCAGGGAAACCGCAAAGCCCGGTACATCCCCGGTGATGACGGCCTCCATGGCAGCCGTGACCGTGCCGGAATAGGTGACATCATGCCCGATGTTGGCGTTCGGGTTGATGCCGGCCACCACCAGGTCGATCTTTTGCTCCACCAGGCCCATCAATGGCATGGCCACACAATCCGAGGGGGCGCCGTCGCAGGAAAACGCGGAGCTGCCGTCTGCCAGGAGTACTTCACGTACCCTCAGCGGGCGGTCGAGTGTTTTTACATGCCCAGAAGCCGACCAGTTCCGGTCGGGAGCACACACGGTCACCTGCCCCAGGCTACGCATCTCCTGAGCCAGCGCCAGCAGGCCGGGAGCCTGCACACCATCATCATTTGTCACCAATATATGCATTTTTTCGAAAGCCTTTCATTCGAAGAATGGTATCCATAAAGAGGAGAATGTATGGAAGTTACAAAGGATGGGATGATTATATCCGAAGGTCTACTTCAAAAGAAATGAATTGGCGGGATCCTTCAAGGTTTCACAAAGACTGAAATCCGTTCTTCGAATTCACCCCGGGTCTGAAAGCAAGAGAATATTTGGGAATGGGGCGGATGGATCCATCCGGTCATATTCAATTAAATATGTTTAAGATATAATTTATCCATTAACCGATGGTATCTACACCAGCGCTGCACATCACTGCCCTGCTGGCGTGAGTCCAAGGCACTCAACCCGAATTCGGCCATTGCCAGGGCCGGGAGGCAAATTTGATGAAGACGCGCCATTCGCTCCCTATTTTGTTGGTAACCCTGATAATCATCTCAGCGGCCTGCAGCCCGACCCGCGGACTTTCCAATCCCAATCCCATTCCAACCGGTATAGCAGAATCTCAACCCACCCCCCCACCGGATATGCCCACCCAGGTGGTACCTTCCGGAGCAGCGCTCAGCCTGTCCCAACTATACAACAGCCGCGTAGGATCAGGCGAATGGGCAGCTGGAGATGGCTTGGTCAAGCTTCTGGGCATGTATACAGGCACATCCAAAGCCAGTGATGTGTTGGGGAATGCCAGCGTATCCGACTTTGAGCTGACCGGGTTAATGAATTTGGCTGACCAATACCTGGCCGGGAATCCCACTGGCACCATTCATGATGAACTGCAGCAGGAAGTCAACCGGTTGGTCGCACCCGTGGATCAATTGGAACGCTTCTCACAGAAGAGCGACCTGCTGACCAGTACTAACCCGCATAGGGCCAGCCTGAGTCAGCCAGCCGCACTGCCAATTGCCTCTGCTGATGAAGCGGAATGCCAGAGATTGTGGTCAAGCGGTTTTGAGTCCACCACTCCGGTGATGTGTTTTCTTTATGGCGAAGAAAACGTGGATGGTACACGTGTACGCCTGTATTACCCAAATTGGTGGGCGGTGGACGATCCGCGCCTGAGTCGCATCGAGCCGATCATGCAGGCTGCCACACTGGCAGTCAGCAAATACAACGCCCTGGGACCCAATCCCCTGCCGGCAACCACCCTGGTGGTAACCGAATTGCCCGGTATGGACCCCATAACCCGTCTTCGTGACGCGGATTTGTTGGCGCTTGCAAACTGGAGAAGGACCTCGTCATTTTATTGTTATGTAGGGCTCTTTCCAAGCCTTTTCACAACCGTCAATGTGCAGCAAGCCCAACAAACTCTAGCGCATGAGATGTTTCACTGTTACCAGTCAGCAAATTTATTTGCCCAGGGAAATAACCCTAATTATGATGCCAACAGATGGTGGGTGGAGGGTTCGGCAGAGTATTTCAGCAACCTGGTTTATCCTGATACCAATTATGAACATCGCTGGATGAGCCAGACAACAACCGCAATGGTTGAAAGCACAAGCCTGACCACCTGGGAATATAAATCTTTTATTTTCTTCCAGTACCTTGAAAACCGCCCGGAGATGGGAGTGGCCGGGATATTAAATTTGCTGCGATCGCTGCCTGTGGTCACAGGCAGCGGGAATGATGCTCAACTGTCAGCCTTGTCGGCTTATCCGAATATGGGTACCATTTTCCAGGAGTTCGTTGAAGCTGTTGCCGATCAGAATGTGATCGACACCAACCACTCGGCCATCCCATTGGAAATTCCATATAACCCCGATGTAGTCACGGAGCCAACATCAGGCAATATCTTTGGTGGGAGTCCCTTCACAGTTGATATTCGCCAGATCATATTCCCCCGGAATTATGATTACGATTTAACCACCTTGTTTGAAGGCATACCGGGACAGGTGCGCGTCCGAAAGGAAGGCAGCCCACAAACCTGGGAGGCCATCCCGGCTCGGGTGGCAGCCGGTTGCGGCGAGGAGCGTTTTGTGCTGGTTGAATCTCAAACCGGAGTAAGCGCTGACACCACTTATAATGTTCAACTTACCGCGACCCAAAGGGCAAGCGAGGGGCTATGCTCCTGCCTGGTCGGCAGTTGGAAGATGGATAACACCAGTTATCTAACCCACTTGAATGGGTTGATCCAGCAGGCAGCCCCGGGAATGATCGAATACACAGACGTGGATGGCAGCATGACAGCCGAGTTCACCTCCAGTGGGGAACTCATCCAGTCGATTGATAACCTGACCGTGAATGCCAACATGAACGTGAGCGGACTTCCCACCCAGACCATGGTGATCAGCCTGGATGGGAACAGCACGGCTGGTTATAGTATGACCGAAACCAGCATCAGTTACACTTCCATTGAAAGCCATTTATCCATATCCACCATATTGAATGGTGCCGAGTTAAATAATAACACCCCAAGCGACTATCTATCCTCCGGCCCGTTGGGAACCGGCGCCAACTTCATTTGCAGCGAAAACTCGCTCAGCCTGACACCCACCTACCCGAATTATTTAAATTTGCCCCCCCTGACTTTCAGCCGCGAGCCATAGCCTCGAAATATCCTGGGACCACAAGGATGATATCGTCCAGGTTGCCGGTCAGCTGCCTGAAATAAATTGGCGGTGACCATCTCCTGGCACTAACTACCCAGGGGATGTACCTTTTGAAAAGGTGCATCCCCTGATTTTTATTGGAACATTACCGCCGGGTGGAGCGTCTGATGGACGGTTAAGTCTTTAATCTCACGAATAAGACACCTTGAGAGGAAGATCCATATGAAGCCTGTTTATTTCTCGTTTGCACTTATTGGCCTGCTTGGCATCCTGCTGGCCGGCTGCGGCCAGGTTTCCCCGACGGCCATTGAGCAACTCATCTCCCCCTCTGCAATGGCAGATGTGAGTTCACCGGTAATTGAAAGCCCAACGGCAGATGCAAGCCCGGCCAGAGTTGTGTCCACCCCGCAGGAAATCAACCCACACGAATTGCCTTCGCCCCAGCCAGTCCTCCTGCCAAACGGGATTACCTCCAACACTGGGGACGGTCTCGGCGTAAGTTTTTTTGCGCCGGATGGGCTGGCCCTGGGAGAGATACGCCTGCCTGAAGATACCTGGTCCGCCAGGAATTCCATGCATGCCGCGGGAGGCAATACCGGCCGCCCGGATTTTCCGCTGGTTCTCTTCCGATCCGAGTTTGAAGGAAATTGTGATGAGTGCGGAGTGTGGCTGCTGAATCAGGACCAGGCCACCTTGTTGCTGCATATTAATGAAATGGAAGGGTTGGTGGGTGTACCCGCTTCTGACCAGGTGGCGTTTGTGGAACGTACCTATTTATTGGATGACAACATTCTGCGCAGCAATTTGTACCTGGGCAACCCGGCCAGTTTGCCTGCTTCCGAGCCTGTCCTGGTTCTCGACAGCAATGAAAGCATGGTTCTTGTTCCAGTGGCCATTGCCATGAACGCAGAGGCTCCCGTGGGAATCTGGTACACACAGCGACCCTATGGGATTGGCGGAGAGATCGTCTTCGATCCGCAGCATGGGCTGTATTACCTGGACCTGGCCACAAACAGCTCCATTGAAATTCTGTCTCCCTCCAGTGCCTTCTCAAGCCTTTCAGCCAGCCAGACCCTGGCAGCCTATTCTGCGATGCCTCCACAGACTGCCGGCATCGTGGTCCGTACTTTAGCCAGCAATGAAGAGGTGGTCTTCCAATGTCTGCCAGACAGCGACCGTGGCGCCGGCTCAGCGGTAATATCACCGGATGATATTCACCTGGCCTGGCTGGAAGCGCGCGGCAGCCTTGTGGATGACAATTTCCATGCCACCGTGCGCGTGGCCAGCCTGGATGGACAGTCCATCCGTGATTACCCGCAGGAATATTTTGTCAAGGCTGCCGGTCTGGGCGAAGAGATCTGGGTAACCCCGCTGGGTTGGCTGGACAATACCAGTCTGCTGGTGGGAGTGCGCAGCATGGGAAAGGATAGTCAATCCATCAACCTGCGCCTTGATACATTGACAGATGAGGTCAGTTACCTGGCAGCGGGAGTGTTTGCCGGGTTTATTTATGCGGGGAACTAAAAATCCTGCGGGAATTGGACCATGGAAGCGGTTGCAGGAGCGGCAAATGGGTGCCCACCGGAAGCTCCATCCAACGTGATGCGTAAGGCGTCAGCAGGTTCCGCTGGTGCAGCCATAAGGGGTTGTTCTGATTGCGCAAATCCCGTGCCGGTTCATTGAACGGCCATACCTGGTGGAGTATGTAGAATGACCATTAGTTAATAGGATTCTTCCTGACGCGGAGGGTACATTGTGGATCACCGCGGGCAATACAGAGGGTTTCTTCCACCTGGAATATTTTTCCCGCGCCAACCCAGTACATGGCTTCCTGCAGTAAACCAATCGTCAGTTGACAGGCCGAGGTTTCGGTGCGCTTCTCTCCGCAAACCAGGCAGGGTTCAATATTCCAATGGATATACTCGTCATCCAGTGCAAGTTCCACATGCTGACCAGTCTGCCGGTTGAACAGCGCTGCCAGGGACTGGCTGCCAACTTTTAGCCGGGTTGGCAGGGATAAAAGCCGGTAATCCAAACCCATCAAGCCCATCTCGGCGCCGAACTCACGCAGGATATGCTTGAAGCAAGCCCGTCCGGATCTGACCGCCAGGCCGCGTCCGGCAGCCAGGCCATACACATTTTCGAGGGTGGCCTGCAGTTGGGGGATTTTATCAAATGAAAAATCCACTTCCGGGTTACAGGGCGGGTCAGGCTGAATAACCTCCGCCAGGGAAGCCTGGTTGAGGACAGTGCATACCTGATTGTGACCGATTATCTCTTCCATCCCTAATAAAATAATCCGCCCCATCCGGTTCGTACAATTAAAGGTTGGTGCAGATGAATTCATCAAATTGATGTATCTCCTTGGAGAAAATTGGTTACTGTAATTGGAAAACTTTCCAGCTCATCCAGCATAACAGAATGGCCGGGATTTGGAAAGAGCTTAACCAGGGGTTGAAGTATGGCAGCCATATAGAAGGAAAACCGGGTGGCCTGGCCTGTTTATTTCGGTTTGTACTTTGCCCTGGTCGGTTATTATCGAAAATATGTTTTCAATCACAGGGGGAAAACATCAACGTTTGCCATTTTCCATCTCTGTCAGAATGCTGTACAACAATTCCAAGAGGACTTTTTTGACCGAATCACGATCGGTGGCAATACATGGCAGCAGTTTGACTTTGGGATCCAGGCGCAAAGCGTGGCGCATATCCTCAATCTCCCAGGCATCTTCTTTGTCCTGCTTGTTAGCAGCCACAACATAGGGTGTGGGTGCATAGGCACGAAAAGTCTCAAGGATTGATCGGGCTTCCCGATAGGTCTCCGGGCGGGTACTATCCACCATAACAATAAAACCCAGCATACCCTCGGAAAGGATCTCCCACATGAAATCGAATCTCTTTTGTCCGGGTGTACCAAAAAGATAAAGAACCAGGTCGTCATCCACTGTGATCCGGCCAAAGTCCATGGCCACAGTGGTAGACTCTTTAACAGTTCTCTCACCAGATGATGAGATCTTGCGCTCGGTTGAGACAACATCAATCTCACTCACCGATTGGATGAATTCTGTTTTACCAGCACTGAATGGGCCTGTGACAACCATTTTGACTGTTTGCATAGTCACAAATTCCTTGAAATCCAAGTTTGTTTGATCTCAATAAATCAGGGGCGGTGTGTGTGTGGGGGCTTCGCACCCTTCGAGTATGCTTCACGACCGCTCACACACACCCCATTTTCCCCAACTTATTGAGAAATTACCTAAGTCTCTAATAAACAATGCAGGGGATGATGCCCCGGTTATTTATTGCAGATCAAATTTATAACGAACGAATCCGGTCGATCAAACGGTTGACAAGCGACTTCTGTTCTTCTTTGTTTTCTGTTGGGAAAGAACGCATCGAGCCCGTAACAGGCTGACCGGCTGGGCGGACTATTTCCACCAGCCCGGCCTGTAACAGGCCAAAAATGATCCGGCGAATTTCAAGATCATTCATTTTGGTCGTGTGTGCAATTTGATGCATGGTGTTCTTGATGTTTATATATGAAACAACCCGCCATTCCTCCACACTGAGATTGATATTTTTTAGATTTGCACCCGGGCGATCGGCGAATTTTAAGGACATATCGAGGCTGGGGATCTCATCTTGCAGGTGTTCCCACTCCCGCAGTTGACGCGAGCCCTCAATGATCAAATTTTCCAGATCCAGGCGCACATTGATACGGTTATCTGGCGGCAGCATGTCGTTCTCGAAGCGGAAGAAACCTTCCACCCAGGTGAACATGCGATGAGCAATATCCATGCAATGTTGCTGCAAACTGAGCAGGATGTCATCCTTGCTGATATAGCCTGCATTGATGAGCATCAACCCAAGTTCTTTGTCCGAAATATTACTGCCATGCTGTACAATGGCACGGTATTGATTGGCAGATAATTTCTTGTTTTTATTGAGGATTACCGCCAGTCTGCTTTCCTCTTTTTCCACCTGGGCATAAGCCAGTTTGCCTTCGCGAAAAGAAACCTGGGCTGTTTCACCCGGACCTTCCACAACCAGTGTGCCGGTTTTTTTAGCCAGGTTAATTAGGTTCAGGATCTGTGTAAATGTGATATCTCGCAGGTTACCCCGTAGAGCCATATATGGGCCTCAATTTTGGCGGAATTCAGCAAAGTAAAATGATTATACATGCAAGGTGTTCATGCGTCAAACCAAGTGGATTTTATCAACATGGTGCTTTTTTTCAAAGTTTTTTACTTGAAATATAAAATCAAAGATAGTTACTAAAACCCACACTTGAATTTTGAGCACGGAAAGCATCTTACAAAACCGGGGAATTGTTGGTATATTCACCTTTGAGGCATACACATGCGAATTCTTTTCTATGCAGATGGTCGTTCGCCGATCACATTGAACTGGCTGCGTCATTGGATCGAGCGCGGCGACGAAGTCCACCTGGTTTCATCCTTCTCCTGCGAGACGCTGCCTGGACTGGCTTCCCTGCAGGTAGTACCGGTGGCTTTCTCCGGTGCCAAAACAACCGGCAGCCCAGCCAGTCAGAAAAAAGGATTGCTGCGGGGAACCGGCAGTTTACGCTGGCGGCTTCTGGTTCGCCAGTGGCTGGGACCCTTGACCATTCCAGGTGCTGGGCGCGCGCTACAGGCAGCTGTCGAATGCATCCAACCCGATCTGGTGCATGCCATGCGCATCCCTTATGAGGGTATGACCGCTGCGGCAGCCAACTTGAAAAGGCCACTGTTGATCTCGGTGTGGGGAAATGACTTCACATTGCATGCGCGGTCTTCTCCCTGGATGATGTACTGGACACGCCGGGCAATGCGAGCCGCCCTTGCCTTGCATAGCGACTGTCAGCGCGATCAGCTCATTGCTCAACAATTGGGTTTTAAACGCGATCACCCCAGCCTCGTCATACCAGGTAATGGTGGCATCAACCCGGACATATTCCACCAGCCCACCGAAGTGGTTATGCAGCCGGTTGTGATCAATCCGCGCGGCTTTCGCAGCTACGTCCGCAATGACGTATTCTTTAGATCCATCCCGCTGGTATTAAAACAAATCCCGGAAGCACGTTTTCTATGCTCCTCAATGGCAGGTGAACGTGAGGCTGAAGCCTGGATCGCCCGGCTGGGTATCGCCCACGCAGTCCAACTCCTGCCAGCCTGTTCACATGCCCAAATGGGGGACATCTTCCGCTCGGCTGCTGTTCTGGTTTCACCCAGCACACATGATGGCACTCCCAACTCAGTACTGGAGGGCATGGCCTGTGGTTGTTTTCCGGTAGCAGGCAGGATCGAATCGCTGCAGGAATGGATCACTTCCGGGCAGAATGGTTTTCTGGTGAATTCGAATGATCCCATCAACCTGGCACAAGCCATCCTGGAAGGGCTGGAAGATACAGAACTGCGTCTGATGGCTGCGAAGCAAAATGCTGCCATAATTGCAGAACGGGCTGATTATGAGCATTGCATGGAACAAGCCACCACCTTCTACCAGGAAATTATCTTTCGGGGTAAATAGAAAACACCCCGGTTAGCTGCGCACGGGGCGCGTACCGGGGTGTTCCATTTTCAATTGATCTTCTGCGGGTGATTATTGCTGCGGGGAGCGCAAGATTTCCAGGCGTTCCTGTAGCTCTATCCGGCGTGTGCCAGCCGCGCGGCGGACTTCCGTGCCCAGGCTTTCGGCCCGTTCGCGGATCTGATCGCGCAGATCAGGACCCGATTCGGGGGCAAACAGCAGGGCAATGGTTGCACCGACCAGGCCGCCCATGATTACACCGATGAAAAAACTGATTGTACGTCGCATTTTATTATCTCCTTGACTTTTCAGAACGTATCTCTTGTATCATCTCAATAAAGAGGGTGGGAAGTGGGATGCTTTTAGCCGACTCTCTCAGCTAAAAGCACCCCACACCCCAGGTTTTTAAGAAGTTACTCCAGAGCATCACAAAAGATTCTTTGTGGTAAATACCTACTCTATTATAGATTAAAAATCACACAGCGGGAAGATTGGCAGGTCTTATTAATCTTTAGTTTCCGCTAAAACCGGATAGTACCATCCACTGGAAATCATATCCGGCAGGTTTGAACCTTATAAAATAGCCCATTTTCTACGTCAACGCACCAAGATGAAGCTGGGGCAGTTGGTTTTACACTTGGAGCCAGGTTTTCTCCAAGTAAAGGTTGGTACCTATCGGAAGACTTTCTCTGTGCTCAAAACAACCACGGCATGATTCATCACAATAATGAGTCCTTTACAATTTTATTGGTCTAAAACAAGATTATCACCTTTGAACCCAATCCCTCTTTTTTATCCATACCAGTTGGCGAAAACTAAAGTTATTAAATTCCGTGTAATCTGCTTCACCCGCATTCTATTCTCTCATACCTGTCAAACTGGCAGACGGCTTGGAAATTCCTGCTTTCTAAAATCAGACCGCTGGCAGAGAGAATTTTCGATATGTTATAATTTCATAATCACATGCAATTCGAAGAAACTTGGGAAGTAACTTCTCAAAAAAGTGAGCCCCGGAATCAAAATTTGAAAAGAACCATTGGAAATCTGTTTATGTTACTAAAGATCAATATTGTTTATTGTGCAGTCTGACATTATACCGACCGGGCCGTTGACCTGGTAAAGACATTAATCAAGAACTTTGAACCCGAAATCGACAGCATCAGCCTGCAACCTTCAGATGGAGGCAGGTTTGAAGTGGAAGTGAATGGATCCCTGGTCTATTCCAAGCTCCAAACCGGACGGCACGCCGAACCAGGTGAAGTGCTTGGTCAGGTAAGAAAAATTCTATCTCAGTGAGGCAAAGTATGTCCGTCAAAAAAGGCCGTGTTTTCTCAGGCGCCCGTCCAACCGGGCGACAGCATCTCGGTAATTACCTGGGAGCCATCAAGAATTATGTAGCCATGCAGGATGATTATGAATGTGTCTATTGCATTGTCGATATCCATGCCCTGACCACGGTGGAAGATACATTCAACTTGCGCCAAAATACCTATGATATGGCTCTTGATTGGCTGGCAGCCGGCATCCGCCCGGAAGAAACCATCATGTTTGTACAATCACAGGTACCCCAAGTGACGGAATTGCATACTTTCCTCTCCATGGTCGCACCGCTGGGTAAACTTACCGACCTGCCAACCTTCAAGGAAAAAATTCGTGAGAACCCCAACAATGTAAATTATGGCCTGGTGGGTTACCCGGTCTTGATGACAGCAGATATTGTCTTATACCAATCCAACCTGGTACCCGTGGGAATTGACCAAGCGCCTCATATTGAATTTGCGCGCGAGCTGGTTCGCTCCTTCAATTACCGTTATAACTCGGATGCCCTGATCGAACCGCAAATGAAAAATACCATTATCCCCAAAGTACTGGGAATTGATGGCGTCAATAAGATGGGCAAGAGCCTCAATAATCACATCGAACTGGCTTCCACACCTGAAGAAACACAGAAGCGTATCTCCAAGATGGTGACAGACCCGCAGCGCATTCGCAGAGATGACCCCGGCGATCCGGATGTATGCAATGTCTTCTCCATGCACAAGATCTTCTCTCCCGCCGGGGAAGTGGAAATGATCAACGTGGAATGCCGCCGGGCAGGTATCGGTTGTGTGGAATGCAAGAAACGCTTTGCGGCTAATTTGAACGATCACCTGGCACCGTTCCGCAAGAAACGTATCGAACTGGATGCCAACCCCCAGGCTGTCTGGGATATCCTGCACGATGGAGCCAAACGCGCCCGTGTTATTGCCGATCAGACCATGGCAAAAGTGCGCGCAGCCATTCAATTGCCCCTCTGAAATAGAACAACCGGGGCGCCACATTTAGCTTCCCTCTCTCGTTTGTTTGAGAGGACTTTGAAAAATTATTCTTTATACACCAGGATAAATCCTGTGGTGAGAGGGGCTGCCAGTGAGAGCACTTCTGCAAAGAATATCCCACGCAAAAGTGAGCGTCAACGGGAAGGTCATCGCCGAGAGCGGACCTGGCCTGGTCATTCTGCTGGGCGTCGGCCATACAGATGGGGAAGAACAGGCCCTTTTTCTGGCGCAAAAGATATCCAACCTGCGCATTTTTGAAGATCAGGATGGCAAGTTCAACCACTCCATTCTGGATATCAGCGGTGAGGCCATCGTCGTATCACAATTCACCCTGTACGCGGATACACGCAAAGGCAGGCGGCCTTCCTTCACGGACGCGGCTTTGCCTGGGACCGCCAGCCCCCTGGTAGATCGTTTTGTGGAATTGCTGTCTGCCCAGGGAGTGGCAACCCAAAAAGGGGAATTCGGGGCACACATGCTGGTCGAGATTCACAATGATGGCCCGGTTACCATCTGGCTGGAAAAATAATCTCCTCAAATATCAGACCAGGAGCAAATATGATCCTCCTCAATCCCACCCAACTCAACCGCTATTATCCGGATGAAAGATCCAAAGAGATCATGCACAGGGTATCCACAAAAACCTTCCTTTATTCCAACATATGGGTATTGACCATTCATGCTATACTTAAAAAGTACTGCCTAAGTATCTGAACCAAATGCTTGTCGATCGTGAGAAAAGAGATGATGACAAGTTCAGAGTCTAATGGAAGAATCAGTAATTGTGACAAGGAGGTCTTATGCAGAAGGAGAGACGTTCCAACAAACGAATCAAGATTTCTTATTATGTGTCCGTTGTAAATGCCGAAACCTATGAACAGTTGGGCATATTGTTGGAAATAACCACAAAAGGCTTTCTGATCGATTCTCAAAAAATACTGCCTATTGACAAGCCTTATAGACTGCGGCTCGACCTGACCGACGAGAACTTTGAACAACCTTTCATAAACTTCACAGCCCAGGCCAAGTGGGTGCGTCCAGACCGCATGGAACCCAGCTTCTATAATATTGGTTTTGAGATACTGGAACTCTCTGAAAATGATAAAAAGATCGTAGATCTTATTATGGAAAAATACGCTGCCTGAAATAATTCGAAATAATATCCTCCTGTTTTTCGTACAGAGCTTCTCCTGACGTTGAAAATCTCTGCATCTTTTCAAATCACCCCTCATTCCCGTCAAGAATTCGGTGCGGGGGTGATTTTTATCAAAAGGAGAATTAAAATGCTCCCTACACAAAATTTTGAACTTGACCGGTTTGCCACCTCGGCCGGCTCCCTGGAGATCACCTTCATAGGTCATGGCAGCCTGATCCTGGCGATCAATGGCTTGATCATCCATGTTGACCCGTATTCCAAACAGGCCAATTATGCCCTGCTCCCCAAAGCTGATATCATCCTGGTGACCCATGAGCATAGTGACCACATGGACCTTACCGCGCTCAACCAGGTACTCAAAACCAGCACGCAGATCATCTATACCAAGGCCTGTGAACGCCAGTTGAAAGGTGGGCTGGTTATGAAAAATGGAGACAAACAAACCGTCAAGGGCATCCCGCTGGAAGCCGTACCCGCCTACAACCAGATAAATACCCGGGGAAATGGAGATCCCTTCCACCCCAAAGGAGAGGGCAATGGCTATGTGTTGACTTTTGGGGACCAGCGTGTTTACATCGCCGGAGATACCGAGAACCTCCCGGAAATGGGTAAATTAAAAGGCATTGATATTGCTTTCCTGCCCATGAACCTGCCCTATACCATGACACCTGAAATGGTTGCTCAGGCAGCCTTCTCTTTCAAACCCCGCATCCTGTATCCATACCACTATGGGCAGACAGACACATCAAAATTGGAGAACCTTCTGCAGACTGAAAAGCAAATTGAAGTTCGTATTCGCAAAATGGCATAAGTCAACCAAAAGGAGCCCATATGTCTGGAGAATTTATTCCCATCTTGTTTGCAAGCTTGTGCGGCGGCATCTTCGTTCTGGCGTTGCTGGCACTGGGCATCTATCTTGTGATCTTCAGCCTGCGCAGCAAAAAGAAAGCCGAAGAAAGCCAGAATTGGCCGAGCACATCCGGTACGGTCACCCTGGCTGAGGTAAAGCGCAGTGTTAATCGAGATGATGATGGTAACGAGAGTTATGCCTATTATCCATCGGTTGAATACTCTTACCCGGTTGGCGGACAGACTCTCTCCGGTAAACGTCTTGCCTTTGGAGGCATGGTAGCCCAAAAGAACCCGGCCTCTGTTCAAAAGAGTCTCGAGCGCTACCCGGTTGGGGGACAGGTGACCGTTTATTACAATCCAGAGAAGCCATCTGAAGCCGTCCTCGAGCGGCAGGCTGGCGGATTGAAATGGGGTCTCATTGTCGGCATCATCTGCCTGGTGCTAAGCCTGTGCATCGCCTGCCCGTTGCTGTTTGGGTTAATCCGAAGCCTGACATCCCTGGCTAATTAAGGCAGCGGCGCATTCTGTACGCCCCCAAAACCTAACGAGATATTTTCGTTAAGCTTACGCATCCTCCACTGCAGATTCATTATTATGTATTTATTTACCTTTTGGGAGATCAAAAAACCACGTTATGAAAATCCTCTGCAAACGTGGATGGCAACCCGGCCAAATTTACCCAAAAATTCAGTACATCTGCCTATTGTAAAGCATGTAAAAAAAAGTATACTGAAGCCACAAAAAGGTTAAAAGTTCTTAACGGCTTGGAAAGTATGAAGAAAACATCCCTGAAAGTCAAAGCCCAAACCGATACGGTTCAGGCCGCCAAACGCCTGATTTTCCTGGTATCCACTCCCCTGGCAGTAATTTGTTTACTATTTTTATGGGGAGTCTCTTTTTATATTGGTGAACTTGCCTGGTTGGACCAGTATGCATACCCAATCATGGCATATTTCTTCTGCTTCATTTTCGTTCTATTGTGGTCAAAGCTCATATCAATAAAATCATTTGGGTATTTTACCTACTGTCTTACTTTCATCTATTTTTCCATAAAAATATACACTGTTTTGCAGGGCGCCATCTTCGATGGCACCCAGATTGAATCCAACTTTTTGCTTTGGATCCCATTTATTTATATTTTGGGTTTCAGCCTGTTGGATATTCGACGCGCATTGGTAGGCTCGTTAATATTTTTTATCCTGATAGCCTCGATGGGGGTCATTATCCTGGTACAGTCAGACTCAATCGGAGTAAACCCTCACAACTTTTATTTGCTGATTGAGTTGTATCTGGCCAGCATGTTCTACGTCATCATTCTCTACATGATGTCTTACATACGCGAATACTATATTAATTCCCAGATGATGTCAGATGTCAATTCAAAATTGGCTATGACTGACTCCCTCACCATGATGGATAATCGCCGTCAACTCGAAATATATATCGATGAAGAAATAAAACGTTCCGATCGTCATCGTCTTCCTCTGGCAATCATTATGTTTGATATCGATTATTTCAAACATATCAATGATCGCTATGGTCATGCCATTGGTGATCTCGTACTGGTGAAAACTGCCCGGCTTGTTCGCAATAGTTTGCGCAGTACGGATCGTTTCGGCCGCTGGGGAGGTGATGAATTTGTTTGTGTCGCGACCAATACTGATGAAGATACTGCGAATTTTCTGGCCGAACGATTGCGCAAAGAACTTGAACAGGCACATATCTTGAATTCTTCCCCCATCACCTGCAGTTTTGGAGTCACCCGCTTTGTGAGTGGAGACTCAACGGATGACCTCATTCGTCGAGCAGATCTGGGACTTTTTCGCGCCAAGGCCAATGGCCGCAATCAGGTTAACACCATTTCTCCAGACGCCACCCTGCCCGTTTGAAAAATTAATCCCCGTGGGGTTGATAGTTGAGAATAATTGTTGTATATTACAGAGACCTGTGCGAATAGTTGATTCTCATCTTTGCTATTTGAAAATGACACTATAAGTGCAAGTTCACACAATGATGCAGAAAGCAGTATCCAAAAGTAAAATTCACATGCCTGCCCGAAAATTCCTTGCCCAGGATAAGGAGATTCTCCCCCATGACTGATGAAATTTATGCCCGCCTGGCCGATGCAATGAATCGATTGCCAAATGGATTTCCCCGAACATCATCCAATGTGGAACTTAAGATCCTGAAGAAAATCTTTCCACCCGAAGATGCTGCCCTGGCTGCCCAGCTGACCGGAGCCTATGAGCCGGTGGAGAAGATCGCCAGCCAGGCTGGTCTGCCCCCCGAAGATATCAGCAAACAACTCTTCAAGATGACAAGGCGTGGCATGGTCTGGATCGACAAGCAGGATGGGCAGGTGCTTTTTCGACTTGCGCCTTTTGTGGTGGGTGTGTATGAAGCCTCGCTGGAGTTGATGGATCACGAACTAGCCCACCTAACCGAGGAGTACTTTGCCAATGGCGGGGCGGCTGGCATCATGGGGTTGGAGCCTGCCCTGCATCGTGTCGTCCCCGCCCAGGCCGCAATAAAAACCGAATGGGTGCTGCCATATGATGACGTGCGTGCCATCCTGCTGAAATCGAAAACATTCAACGTGCGTGATTGCATCTGCCGCGTGCAGAAGGCTCAAATTGACGAACCCTGTGATTTTCCTGTCAATATGTGCTTGAATTTTTCGGAGGTGGAACGGTCCTCGCCTCGCCCGGGCGATATCTCGCAAACCGAAGCCCTGGCCTTACTAGACCGTTGTGAGCAGGTTGGGCTGGTTCACACCGTCAGCAATGTTATGAAAGGTGTGGGCTATGTCTGCAACTGTTGCGGCTGCTGCTGTGGGATCCTGCGAGGCATAACCGAATATGGCCTGGAAAATTCAGTGGCGTTTGCCAATTATTATGCTGTCATTGACCCCCTTACCTGCAACAACTGCGGCACCTGCATTGAGCGCTGCCAAGTGAAAGCCATTTCAGAGGGGGATGGTTACTCGGTGGTTGATGTGGAGCACTGCATTGGCTGTGGACTGTGCGTTACCGGCTGCCCAAATGATGTGGCTGTGCTTGTGCGTAAACCAGAAGCCGAAATGATCCACCCACCAGCTGATTTTGGCGATTGGGAGCACGCGCGCCTGCATAATCGCGGCCTGGCGGATTAACCCAGCCAGGAAAGGATAGGTGGCGGCTATGGCAAAGATCGATTACAAAAAAGAATATGGAGACTGGTACACCGCCTCCACTTCCCAGCCAAAATGGGTGCAGATACCTCCCTTGAACTACTTGATGATCGATGGAAAAGGCGACCCAAATAGCGCACCCGAATATCAACAGGCTGTGGAAGCCCTGTATTCCCTCTCCTATGGACTCAAATTCAAGATCAAAAAGGGTGAAAGCGGACTGGACTATGGCGTTCTGCCGCTCGAAGGCTTATGGTGGGTTCCAGACATGAACCAGTTCACTCAAACCAGCAAGGATGACTGGCTGTGGACCATGATGATCCTGCAACCAGTATTTGTCACCTCCCAGCTGGTCGCCAGTGTACTGCTGGAAGTCAAACACAAAAAATATCTACCTGGTCTCGAGCGGATCCGTTTTGAAAGCTACCCTGAAGGTCAGGCTGCCCAGATCATGCACCTGGGTCCCTATTCTGACGAAGCGCCCAACATTGAAAAACTGCATGCTTTCATCCAAACACAGGGCTGTATCCGGCGTGGCAAACACCATGAGATCTACCTGGGTGACCCGCGCCTGTCTGCTCCCGAAAAGCTGCGTACCATCCTCCGCCAGCCGGTGAATACCCCCGCAAAATAACCTGCCTGCCTCCCGCATCCTCTCTCTCGCGGTATAATCCCCGTGCGATGATGGCAAGAAGAGTAAGACCCGAAGAACTAACCGAACATGAATTGCGCCGCCTGCTACTGGATAAGCGTCTTGTTTCCCGCAAGGATCGACTGGAACGCTTTCGCCAAACTGGTCGTGCGTTAAACCTTGCCCCCAACCTGCCCACTGAAACGCTGGAAGATTTGCAAACCCAGCCTGGCTCCCTGCCCGAAGAACAGCCGGTTGCAGCACCAATGCCCCGCTCTGCGCGGCGACGTTGGGCTGACCGCATTCTTTTCGCAGTGGAAGTCCTGGCCATCCTGGGGTTGGCGGGCATCCTCTTCAACGGTATGGGCTTGCTGCGCACCCTGAACCAGGAAGTAGCGGCTGCCTGGCAAATGACCACCCCGGAACCCACCCCGCTGGTCACAGCCGTGGTGTTACCCTCCGGCCATGTCTCTCCCGAGATCTCTGAAGTCAACCAGCAAAACTGGGGCGAGATCCCTGCCCACCTGCAGGATATTGCCAGATCGTACGAGAACCTGCCCATCCCCACCGCCGGTCCTGAAGCCGTCATTAATATTCAAATTCCGGCTATTAAAGTCGACTCAAGGGTCTTCCAGGGAGATAATTGGGAACAGTTGCGCAAGGGCGTTGGGCAGCACCTCGGGACACCCAACCCCGGACAGCCCGGCAACCTGGTCATGGCCGGACATAACGACATCTATGACCAAGTGTTCAAAGACCTGGATAGGCTTAAACCAGGCGATACCATCCTATTATTCACCATCACACACCAGTATGTGTACATTGTCACCGGCACCCAGATCGTGGAACCCACCCAGGTGGAGGTCATGGCTCCCACCAACAATTCGACTGTAACCCTGATTTCGTGTTATCCTTACATGGTAGACAACAAGCGCATTGTTGTCAAAGCCACACTTCAAAATCCTTAGGAGTACCCAGTATTATGAGCAAGAAAAACAAACGCCAGGCTTCATACGGCACCAAGACCAGCGGGAGCGCCTTCTCCCGTGATGAATTCAACCCCGATTATTCAAATATCAAACGTGAGTTGAAGCGCATCGGCATCCTGGCCGGTTCCTTCATCACGGTTTTAGTGGTCCTGTCTTTTTTCCAGAATAGCATCCTGGCGCTATTTATCAAATAGGTGCCTGCCACTTTCGATCTACTCATCCTGATCGGCAGACCTGCATCCGGGAAGAGTGAGATCATCGATTTTCTCAAACACCTGCCTGCCAAAACCCGCCGGGAGCGTTATCACCTGGTGAAGTTGGACATCCTGGATGATTTCCCCATGTTGTGGGCCTGGTTCGAAGAAGATGCCCTGCTCACCCGGCGTTTCAACCGTCCGCGCCTGCACACCGATGAGGATGGCTATTTCATCAACCCGGATCTCTGGCATGTGTTGATCGAACGCCTCGACCTGGATTACCAAAAGCGCCGGCGCGATCAACCGGCTTATCACCGCCGCAATACCACCCTGGTGGAGTTTTCACGCGGTAGCCAGCACGGGGGTTACGCTGGGGCTTTTCCACATTTTTCGGATGAACTGCTGGGGCGGGCAGTCGTGCTTTACGTGCGTGTCCCATTTGAAGAAGCTTCACGTAAGAACCGCTTGCGTTATAACCCGCAGCGTCCGGACAGCATACTGGAACATGGGCTGTCAGACTCCAAGATGGAGCAGCTCTACCATTTGGATGATTGGGAGACTTTCAGCCAGGCAGACCCGGTGTTCCTGCATGTGCGGGATGTTTCCATCCCTTATGCGGTCTTCGAAAATGGTGACGATGTCACCACCGGAAAACCGGATTTACTTGCCTCCCGGCTGGAAACTACGCTGGATTATCTCTGGAAACTTCGCCACAAGGACTGAAGGCACTGTGGCGGATGGATCCATCCTGGTCAGCCTGGACAAGTTCACTTATGGCGGTGATGCCATGGGTCGTCTGCCCGATGCCCGGGCAGTTTTTGTGCCATTTGCCCTACCTGGTGAACATGTCCGCATCCGCCTGTTGGAGGAGAAACAAGGCTATGCCCGGGCGGAGCTGCTTGAAGTCATCCAGACCTCGCCCGAACGCATCCCGGCGCGCTGCCCACATTTTGGGGTCTGTGGTGGCTGCCACTACCAGCACATGCCTTACACATCCCAACTGGAAGTCAAAACAAGCATCCTGAGAGATCAACTGACCCGCATTGGGCAGATCCCCAACCCACCCATCCAACCCATCCAATCCTGCCCCAACCCGTGGAACTACCGCAACCACGTGCAATTCCACCTGCAACCGGACGGCCACCTGGGATTCCTGTCTCCCAACTCCAGGCGCATTGTACCGGTCAGCGAGTGCCATCTGCCGGAAGCTCCGCTGAATGCCCTCTGGCCCCAATTGGAGCTGGAAGCTGAGACCGGGATCGAGCGTCTCAGCCTGCGCCTGGGTGCGAATGAGGATATCCTGCTGCTGCTCGAAAGCCGCCAACCCGAGATCCCCGGACTGGAGTTACAGGCCGGGATTTCGGTAGTGCACCTGTTTGAAGGGGAGAGCCTGGTGCTGGCCGGAGATGACCATATCCGGGTGGAAATTCAACCCACCAGCTTATCTCAAAACCGCAGCTTCCATGTCTCAGCCGGTTCGTTCTTTCAGGTCAACACCCGCATGGCTGAGGAATTGGTCGATCACCTGCTGGCCAATCTGCCGGACAACCTGGATACTCTGCTGGATGTTTATTGCGGCGCAGGCTTGTTCAGCGCCTTCCTGGCTCCGCATGTCCGCCGTTTGATCGGCATTGAGGTTTCACCCACAGCCTGCGAAGACTTCAGCCTTAACCTGGACGAGTTTGATAACGTGGAGCTATACGAAGCCACGGCTGAACAGGCGCTGCCAGCCCTGCAGTTGAAGCCGGATGTCATCCTGGTGGACCCACCGCGCGCCGGACTAGAGCGCAGCGCCCTGGAGGCCATGCTCGCCATGCAGCCGAAAACCCTGGCGTACATCTCGTGTGACCCGGCCACCCTGGCACGCGATGCCCGGCGTCTGCTGAGCGGGGGCTACCAATTGCAGCAGGTAACCCCATTCGACCTGTTCCCGCACACCTTCCACATCGAGAGCGTCAGCTTCTTTACCCGCTGAAACCTCCACCTTGCAAACCGCTGCATATCCACATCATGCTGTTTTTTTATTTCTTAATATGTGGGCAGGTTTCTGCAAAGCACGCCTTTGAGGCATACCTACGTGTCCCCGCGTTGTTGGGGCCACATGGTCGGTTTACATTTCAGCTTTCCGCCAGCACAATCAGCTTATCCTCCGGGCTGAAGGTTACCAGGGAGGATTTCTTCGGGTTGGTGTGAACCCCGTAGGAAGCTGCCGGGTCGCCGGATTGATGGGCCAGGCGGTAGCCGATGGCGGTCTCGTTGCGCCGGCGGGCGGCCTCGACCAGGGTGTAGAAATTGACCGGCACGCCGCTCCTGACATAATTGCCCACAGGTTTGAGGTAGATCTCGGAGCCATCTGGGTCAAATATATCCGTGAATATGGTATGCAGTTTCGGATTCTCTGAGAGCTGGCTCATCATCAGGCTGACCAGGTGCTCACTGATGATGAAATCGTCCACATGGGTTACTTCGGCCAGTTGTCGATTGCGCAGGTCAAGCATCTCGCTGACAATGGAGAAGGGGGTGGCGTCGCGTTCAGCCAGGTCGCGCAAATGCAGGAGCGTGACCAGGGTGCGGGCGTCCGCCTCCTGCACGTCCAGGCCGGCTTCGCTCAAGACGATGACATGATCATATTCAGCCACATTCAATTCGTTCAAGACTTTGCGATGGGTGGGGTCTGCCTGGAAAAAGCTGGCCTTCTGGTTTTTAAGGTTCTGGCAGCAGGTCTCAAACGCCAGGCGGGCATCCAGACTGGTAACCAGGTCCACCCGGGAACCAGCCGGCACATAATGATCCAGCTCTCTCAGCATGGTGCTGACGCACTCGTTCCAGCCCAAGATGAGGGTCCGCTCCGGAATGGGTTGGGAGGCTGGGCGGCTGGGTTGCAGCAGGGATTCGTCCACGGGATAGGCAGTCAGGCCGGAGGAACGCAGGGTGTCGTCATCCTGCGACAGGCCAAAGACCTGATCCCCCGTCTGGATGAGGCTATCCATGGCCGGGTTGAGCAGGGTGCTGCCATCCGGGCGGAGGAGACCCATAACGGCTGAATCTTCGAATGCCAGCAGGGTCTCACCATAGGTCTTGCCAGCCAGGGCTGAAGCATCATAAAAGTAGATCTCATCGCCGCCAAAATTGAGCAGCTCGGTGTACACCACCGACAGGCCAGACTGGCGTGAAGTCTGAGCAGTAAGGCGGGCGATCAGGTCACCGGTCTGGACGGCCTGAACATGATCCCTGCCGCTCAAAAGCTTGATAACCTCCATGTTATCCGGGTTATGCACCTGGGTGACGATGTGGTAAGGCTGCGGGTGACGCTTGGGGTTGTTGGTGATGGCCAGCACGGACTTGATGACATGCGAATCGGGGTCACTGCTTTCAGGTGGGAGGATGATAATGGAGCGGGCCGTATGCGGGCTGCCGATCTCGATGTCACCCAGGTCGATGGGCAGGCCGGAGCGGCAAATGACCCGTGTGTAGCCCCGGATGGTGACCCGGTCCTTGATCTCTTCCTCCATTTCGATTTTGTCCCTATCGGCCAGGATGACGATGCGGGCTTTTTTCTGGTTGAGGTTGGCTTCCATCAGCTCGGATAAGATGGTGAAAACCTGCGTGGACCAGCCCAGGATGAGGGTATGGCCGGATTCAAGAACGTGCGAGCGGCCTTTGCGCAGTTGCTCAAGTTTGGATTCCACCCCGGCCGTCAAGACACCGATCAGTGTGCTGACGATCAGGACACCGCCAATGGTGACGACCAGCATGGCAAAACGGAAGCCCCAGCCTTCGTCCGCGCCCATGGTGCCGGCATCCAGCGTGCGCATAAGGGATTCCCAGGCGGCTTCGCCGAATGAAAGCCCTTGGGTGCTGCCAGCCGGTGCAAGGATCAGACCACCCAGGCTGATGACCACCCCGGCCAGGAAAATGATGACCAGGGAGAGCAGTCCCAGTCCGCTGACGAGTGCCAGCGTGCCGCGTGACATGAAGTTGTCGAAGCGGTATTTCAGGCGTGCACCCAGGGAGGTGGGCGCTTGGGGGGATTTGTCAGAAGTTGTCATGGGGGGGGTCTCCTGTTTTTTTATTGACTATAGCGCGTATCCCGGGTTTTGGGAAGCGCACCCTTTGGGGACTCCATTCGGTCGTGAGCCTCCAGTCGGAGGAACAAACCCCGGAAAAAGAGGCCGGGACCTTCGGCGCCACCTACCCCATGCGGGGCACACGTCCCCCAAATCTCTATTTGGGGAAGTATGTGTAATTGGGGATCCATCCAAGACTGTTTCGGAGACCTTCCCCCGTTCCCCTTTCGGGGACCTGCGGGGGGACGCACGCGGTCGGTCTGGTGGGTGTGAGAGTCAGGAGACCAGCAACGAGCAAGTCAGGATATTTACCATAATTAGGTATCTCATACTTTATCCTCTTGTTTTTGAATAAGGAATATTGTATATTATTTACAGGTTCGGTAATATTGTTTTGTTGAAGATTCGCTGCATAATACGCTTATTTTTAATATTCTGCTATGATTTAAGCTGTATAAGAATGCTTTTTGCATAAAAAACAAAAACTTCGCAGCAAATATGGTATTAAGTTGGAAAAAAGCCATAGAAGCAGAAGGGCGGCAGCATTGTAATGAGTTTGTAAGCCAACAAGATGGCTTGCCAGTGGGAGACAGCAGCATGAAACGTGTATTGGGCGGGAAACCCAGTCTATTGACATCTTTTTCTATTCTCGGCGCTTTCATCACCGTAGTTATTGCCATCATCTTTGCATGGAGTCTCGAAAATCTTCTGGAACAAAACACCCTCCAGCAGGAGGCTCATAGCGCTGCTGACCAGGTGGCTCTCGTTGTGAGCCCTAACCTGAGCCTGGCAGATCTATCCGCTCCCTTAGAATCTGTCCGCTTCGCACAGATTGACGCGCTGATCCGCAAGGATATTCTGCATGGGCATATCGTCCACGTAAAGATTTGGAACAAGGGTGGAATGGTGGTTTATTCAGACGAAAAGAACCTGGCAGGCCAATACTTCCCCGTATCCGACGAGCTTGAGAAGGCGCTGGGCGGGGAGATTGCCGCGGAAGTTTCTACACTCGACAAGCTGGAGAACGTGGGAGAAAAAGACTTCTACCCACGACTGATAGAGGTGTATGTGCCAATCCAGCTTGCCGGTTCGAATGAGATTGTGGGCGTGTATGAGATCTACCATGATTTCGCCGTTCTCGAGCCGATCATCGCCGCTACACGGCGCTTTGTCTGGATCGGCGTCGGGTTGGGTTTCCTTATTCTCTACGGCTCATTGTTCACACTGGTGCGCAACGCGTCGCGTGAACTCATTCACCGAAACGAGGAGAACAAGCTTCTTTATGAACAGGAACAGACCCGCCGCACCGAAATTACTGCTCTTTACGATCTCGCGCGCGCCCTGGCTGACACCCACGATTTCGACTCCATACTCGACCTCGTTACCCGTTATGCGGTTGAAACTGTCCATGTGACATTTTCTCGCGTGGCTCTCCTTGAAGGCAACGAGTTTGTCATTCGCGCTGCCTATCCCATTCGAATTCTGGATTACAACTTGAAAGTGGGGGAGCGAGGCACGCTTGGCTCCAGCCAGTTCTACCAGCGTGTATTGGACCAAAATACGCCCAGCGTGATCTTTACCGACAACCCCGATCTCTCAGATAGCGAACGGGAGATGCTCTTTCTCGGCATGGCTAAAAGTGTGTGTCTAATGCCCTTGTGGTCCGGTGAACGCGCCCTCGGCCTCCTGATGTTTGCAGAGGAGCGCAGCGAGGAACGCGAGCCATTCTCGCCGGATAAGATCAGACTTATCCACAGCATCGGCGAACAGACCGCCAGCGCCCTTTTCCGGGTTGAGCTCTTCGTACAACTCGAAGAGTCTTACCTGGCAACCGTTTTCGCACTGGCCAACACTGTGGATGCGAAAGATACCTACACCGCAGACCACGCCGAACGCCTGGCAATAATGGCACTCGCCATTGGCCGCGAGATGGGGATGACGGAGCACGAGCTGGAGGATCTACGCTATGGTGCCATCTTGCATGATATCGGCAAGATCGGTGTTCCGGACGCCATCCTGCAAAAACCATCCCACCTCAACCCGGCTGAATGGGTGCAGATGCGTGAGCATCCATCCATCGGTGCACGAATTCTGGCGCCCATCGCACACCTGGCAGGTGCGGCGCAGATCGTGCTGCATCACCATGAACGCTACGACGGCAAAGGTTATCCCGATGGGCTGGCAGGCGAGGCAACCCCCCTCGGGGCGCGTATCCTCACTGTAGTCGATTCGTACAGCGCCATCATAGATAAGCGCGTGTACAAAGAGGCACGCTCACATGCAGAGGCGATGTCGGAACTAAGAAAACACGCAGGGACGCAATTTGACCCAGGTGTGGTGGAGGTGTTCCTGGAAAAAATCGTTGAACTGGGAGGAATTCCATAACAGCTCACCCGCACTCTTGAGTTTATGTGTTTCTGCAGGCTACCTGGGCGGGCGAAACCCAGGTAATGGAAGGTGCTCCTTGCGGCTGGTTCCTGTTCGTGGTGCCCCCAAATCCCGATTTGGGGGAGGAAATGCGGGCGGGTTGAAGAAACAAAACCCGCCCCTACAACTGAATAAGAACAAAAAAGGGCGTGGAGACCACGCCCCTACACACCCCGACGGACATAAACAGTTCCACCCCAGCCCTCCCCAAATCTCGATTGAGAATTTGGAGAGGGTGAATTGTTTGCAGTGGGCGGGTCGGAAAAACAGACCCGCCCAACCAGATTTAATTTAAAGGGTGTAAGTTGGAAATCTACTGAGTCTCAGCCTTGATCATGGCGACCAGCTTGTAGACCTCACGCCGCTCCCAGCCGGATTCGGATGCCAGGCGGGCGGCCAGGGAGGCGCTGGCTTCGTCTCGGTTGAGGGCAGCCATGATGGCCGACATGAGATGCGGTTCGGACCATTTTTCGGCTTCCTGTGGCTGGCAGCCAGCCACCACCAGGGTGAATTCGCCACGCGGAGGGTGTTCGTCAAAATGACGGCACGTACGGGAGATGGGCATGCGCAGGATCTCTTCGTGCAGCTTGGTCAGTTCACGCGCCACGGACATTTGCCGATCTCCCAAGATGGACTCCAGGTCGGCCAGGGCTTCCACCAGGCGGTGCGGGGATTCGAGAAAAATGAGCGTATAGGGCAGGTTTTCGATGCTTTGGATGAATTGGCGGCGTTCGCTGGCTTTGCGAGGCAGGTAACCCAGGTAGACGAAGGAGTCAGTCGGCAGTCCCGAAGCCACCAGGGCGGCGATCGGGGCGCAGGCTCCCGGCAGCGGGCTGACCGTGTGGCCGGCCTGCAGGGCGGCGCGCACCAGCTCGTAACCGGGGTCATTCAGCGCCGGGGTGCCGGCATCCGAGACCAGAGCCACGTCACCTGCCGCGAGGGCGGTCAACACCTCATCCAGCTTGCTGAGTTTGTTGTGCTCGTAATAGCTGGTGGTGGGCGTGTGGATATTAAAATGGGTCAGCAGCTTGCGGGTCTGACGCGTGTCTTCGGCTGCGATCAGCTTGACCTCCCCCAGGATGCGCAGGGCGCGGGCGCTGATGTCTTCGAGGTTGCCGATGGGTGTAGCTACCAGATAGAGAGTTCCCATATAACTTTATTGTACCGGATTTTGGAGGGAAAGAGGGGACTTTGTGTGAGGGTTTTATCATTGTAGACTGTCACTGCGAGAGCCGGATGTTTTTTACCGGTCGCCACAGGCCCCGATGTATTTTGGGGTGGCAGTCTCCTTCCCGGCGAGGAGATCCCACAAGGGGAAGAGATTGCTTCAGGCTGGAAAGAACGGCCAGCCTGAAGCAATGACATAGGGGGGGTTATTATCAGGCCGCAGATGGCTGGGGGCTGAAGCGCGATTTGTTGCCGAAGAAGACCCAGGTCAGCAGGATGGCCACGGCATACAAAATGGTTGTGATCAGGAAGAGCGGTGAGAAGCCGTAGCGCTGCTGGACGATGCCTGAGAGGTACGGCCCGACCGCCCAGCCCACGTTCCAGGCCCAATTGCGCAGGCTGTTGATGGTACCCTGCTCGGTTTCTGCCGTGCGCTCCATGGCATACGCATCAAAGAGCGGCGCCACCATGTTCATGAGCGTGCCGCGCATCAGGAATCCGATCACAGCCAGCCAGGCGAAGGGTGAGAATCCCAGCAGGATCAGGAACACCAGGCTGACGCCCTGTGACAGCACGATCATGCGGATCTTGCCGCCCAGGTTGCCCACCAGGCGCGGGCCGATAAAGGTGGCCAGTCCGATCATCAGGGATGAGACCGCAAACAGGATACCCAGGGTCTGGTCGCTCATCTGGTAGCGTTCTGAGAAGAACACGTTCAGGTACGGAACCACCATGGCCGCGCCAATACCGGTGATCAGGCCGGGCAGGGTGAGCTGGATGGTGAGCGGGCGCTTGAGGATGCCCCAGATGGAAGTAAAGGTGGCGTGTTTGATTGGGATGTGCGGGGTGTGGTTGACGTTGGGCGGCTCTTTAATGAACAGGATGGGTATCAGCACCACAAAGCTGGCCAGGACGCTGGTAAGCAAGACGGCCTGGTAGGCAGCCGCACTCTGGTCAGGCAGGTTGAACAGGCGGCTGAAGAAGCCGGGCAGCACTCCAGCCAGGGCGTTACCCAGCGTGCTGGCGAGTGGGAACACGCCAAAGGAAAGGCTGAAGAGCAGGTCACGGTTCTTTTCATCCGAGACCTTCATCATGAAGGGAGCCTGGCTGAGGAAATAGAGCTGCCCGGTGGCGCCCCACATGAAGGCCATGACCAGCATGAGGATGGGTTGATGCACAACCAGCATGCTGACAATGGCGATGTTGGCCAATGTAAAGCCGATCAGCATGGAGCGCTTGCGCCCGATGCGGTCGGAGAGCATGCCCATGGGCAGTCCCAGGGCTAACGCGGCGATGGACGGCATAGCATTGATGAGACCCAAGTATTCACGGCTGTGCCCATCTGCCAGGATATAGAAGTTGAAGAACAGCCCAAAGGCGGTGAACAGGAAACCGTCCAGCAGCAGTGCCAGCAAAAAAAGCCTGGCCGGCTGGCTGAGTTTGCCCACCTGTTGGAACTGTGAGTGGAAGAGGTTAAAGATTTTCATGACGTTATTCTCTAAAGATCGGTATCTCTATCAGGTAAGCCCAAAGGACATGCTTTGCAGAAACCTGTCCAACGTTTTTAATGGAGATACCTGTCCTATGGTAAGTAAGAAGAGGCCTGCCCGATAGTATGAAATGTCAGGCCAGCGGCAGCACCAGGGAGGACTGTTTGGGGAAGAGCACATTCAATAGTATGCGAACTTCATCAGCTTTGTCCCAGCAATCTGCAAACGAGAGCTGGAGTTCATCGAAGGTGCGGTAGCCAAACAGCAGCTGCAGGAAGGTGAGATCGGGGAAGGCGGCGTCGCCATCCTGGCTGGAGACGGGGGCGAAAGTCTCCACGCTGGTCAGGCGGCCGGATTCAAAGGTCAGCTTGAGGCCGGAGCGGTAGAAATTTAGGCTGAGCGTTCCGCTGTGCCCGACCACCAGTTCAGACTCCGCCAACCGCTTTTCGAGGGCAGGCCGGATGTGGCGGATAAAGCCGGCCAGGTCTGGCAGGCGCAGGTAGAAGGCATACGTGTCACGCAGGCGCGGCAGCTTCTCGCGGAAGACTTCATAAGCCGGGTGGCTGAGGCCAAGCCAGAAGGCATAGGCCAGGCGTGGTTTGTCCGCACTGGTGGCATATTCGCCGCCGGTTTTCCACAGGTAGCGCGCCACGGCAGGGGTGACAGCCAGCCAGGAGACACCGGGCTTCAGCTCAAAAGAAGTCATGACCAGGCCGGTGTCCCAGTTGAACCAGGGGTGGGTCAGGTAACCGACCGGTTCGCCCGCGGCTGTCTGAATGATGCGGATCTCGAGGCGATTGACATTCTTGTGACTCATGCCCAGCAGCTCATAACGCCAGGCGTTTTCATCCCGCAGGCAGATTACCAGCGAGCGGCGGCTGCCATATGCACTGACCTGCATGATGAAGGCGATGTCGCTCTCCACGGCCGGGCGAATGAGGTAGGCTTCGCTCTCGACGTCCTTCAAGCGGGGCAACTGAGCTTCAAACCCCACCCGTCCGCCTGAAAGATCGAGGGCCATTTCGTAGCCAAACTGGCGATAGTAATAGGGAATGCCAGTGATGGCCTGCACCATCTGGCCGCGCGCCAGGCTCCATTTGTGGACCTCTGCAAACTGCTGGCGCACCAGTCCACGCTTGCGGTAATCGGCATGCGTGCCCACCACTTCCGGGCGGCCGACTCCAAATGGGATGCCAGCATAAGACCAGGTTTGCGAGATCAGGTTGAGGGACGAGACGATCTGACCGGTGCGGGTGTCCTCCACGATAGTGAAGTCACCCGGGTCAAAGGTGGGGTGTGGGCGGCTCAGCAGGTCACGCACCCAGGTGCCGACACGTTCATCAGGCTTATCCGGGCCGAAATCGCTGTGCATCTTGCTGTTAAATTCTGCCAAGGCATCTGCATCTGCGGGTGTGGAACGGCGCAAGGCCAGCCCATCTCCCAGCTCGCACAGGAGGGTTTTGGTTTGTGTGATGGTACTCATAGTATTGTCCCGTTGGGATATTATCCCGATGGCGAGGCAATCCGGAGGAGCGCCTTGCCATGAAAGTAGTTATGCTTATATTTTATTGTCCGGCCGTGCCTTCCCAAGAAAGCGGGGAGTTGGCCTGATACCAAGTGGTTATCAGGCTGCCAGCAGAGTTTCCAACTCTCCAATAGCCTGTCCGGGTTGGACGAAATGAATGGCGTGCATGCCAATTTTTCGGGCGGCTTCAACGTTCCTGAGCGTGTCGTCCAGGAAGACAGACTCTGCCGGGAGGACCTGGAGATTCTGGAGAGCAGTCTGGTAGATGCGGGCATCCGGCTTGGCATAGCCCACTTCGGCGGAGATGACCATGTCATCGAACACGTCAGCAAAATTATGAGCGGTGATCCAAGCACGCATCCCGGACCAGGCATTGCTGATGGCGCCCACCTTGATGGTTGGGCGCAGGTTGCGCATCAGATCCACCAATTTGAGATCAATCCGGTCTCCGGCGAAGAATTCGGTGCAAAGGCGCTCGCCCTCTGAGCCTGGCAGACCCAGGGAAAGGGCGACATTCTGCCAGTGCTGGTCTTCCGTGATGAAGCCCAGCGAGGCCTGCTTGCTGGACTCATTCTCAAAGACGAGTTTGTCGATGTCTGCATAGGTCAGGCCCAGGCTTTGTGCCAGTCTGGTACGCGGCTCACGCTGTTCAGTACGGGCAATGACACCACCGAGATCAAAAAACACGGCCCGAATGGTCATAATTTCTTACCGGCCTGGCTGTCGTCAGCAGGGGCATCGGTGATGGCCTTCAAATCCGCCTGCCAGTTGGGGTAGGAGTGCTCGAGTTTGAGGCGTTCAACGCGGTTGGCCCGGCGGCACTTGGGACAGTGGGCATGGTAATACTGCAAGTTCTCGTCATTCATACTCTGAATGGCGATCAATTTTTCCTCGCGACCGATGGCAAACATGGTCTGGCAATAGGTGCAACGTAGTTGCATGGAATTACTCCTTTCTATGATCGGGACAATCGACTTTATTGTACCCGTTTTGAGTGGTGTTGTTTCCGGAGATTCTGCCTGTGGTACCAGGCTGGCAGAAACTTCGGATGTCTTAATCCAAGGGTTTGCGATAAATGGTGAACTGCTTGGTCTGGCGGTAACCCACACCCTGGTAAAGCCGCAGGGCGCCGCTCAGGTTTTGTGAATCCACTCCCAGGGCGGTTTCGGTCATGCCCATGTCCTTGAACATCTGGATGCTCTGGACGATCAAGGCGCGGGCCAGACCCAGTTTGCGCCAGGGACGACGTACACTGATGCCTTCGGTGTAACCACGCAGGCGCTTGTATTCGTCATTTTCAGGCTGGTCGATAAAATTGAGAACCATGCCGGCCACCTGGTCGCCAGCCCAGGCCACTTTCCAGAGATGGGGTTGAAATATCTTCTGACCCTGCCACTCACGAAAATTCTCATCACTTTCAGGTACGTAGCCCCAGTGGTCTTTGAAGGCTTCCTGCATGGCATCCCAAATGGGGCGGATGTGTTCATCCTTCACCGGGCGCACTTCGAGACCAGCCGGCATAGGTGTAGCCGGCAGGGGATCATTGATGGGACGCTGCATATTGAACTCATAACGGGCAGGCTGGTAGCCGGCTTTCTCCAGCAGTGCTATGGTGCCTTTTTCGGTATCAGCCGCGCCTGCCTGGAAGAAACGAGGCCCTGTATTATCATGTTCAGAAGCCAGCTGGCGCAGTCGGTTTTCAGTCCAGTTCAACATAGCTGAACCGATGCCCCTGCGGCGCCATTCGGGAAGCAGGAAACCAAATGTTAAGTAGAAGGTGAGACCATCATCCTGACGGTTCCAGGTGAGGCGCGTGTAAGCGACCAACTGATTGTCGATCTCAGCCATGAGCATGTCCCTGGAAGGGTCACAACGCTCGAGGTGATTGTAAGTATTGGTGATATCCTGCAGAGTGGTGGAGCGCTCAACCCCATCCTGAGATTTGGAGCCGTTGATGACTTTCAGCATGAGGGGCAGATCGGATTCTCCGCGGTAGGAGCGGTAGATGAGGCCGGGAATGAGCGGGGCATCTGGTACGAGGATGCGTTCATTGATCAATTGTTGTGCAGCCATTTTATACTCCGTTGATATAGCTCTAAAGTGGTTTCTCATAGGTGAGCAACCGGAATGATTTTTTAAAACCCATGCTTTCGTAAAGTCGAGCGGCAGAGAAATTGTCAGATTCGACACAGACACTGGTCTGGGTCATGCCCAGATCGTGCAGGCGCTGCAACCCGGCGGCCAGGACGGCTTTGCCCAAGCCGCGCCCCCGGAAAGCGGGGTGTGTGCCAACCGGCTCGAACAGACCAACCCGAGTGACGGGATCCGGCCACAGGAGGCAGAAGGAGGCAAAACGCCCTTCGGGTGACACGGTCACCAGATCATTTTCGGGGCGGTAGACAGGCGACTGCATAAAGCGCAGCATACGCGGGCAGTAATCTTCAAAAGATTTACTGGAACCAAAAGCGGCGTGGGAAGCAGCCGCCCGCAAGCGGACTTCGTGCTCTCCGGCCACCGGGCGGACTTGGAAGCCTTGTGGCATCTTTATTCCGGGCAGATCGGACTCAAGTGAGCGCTGCATGAGGAACATGCCCTGTGGGCTGGGCAGGAAGCCGCGCATTTCGAGCCAATGGATGCGAGACAGGTCAGTTTCAGCCACCCACATGGTGCGGATATCCCGGCTGTGCAGGTTTTTCAAGGTGCTGGCATGGAATTCTTCGGCCCACAGCATGATCTTGGCTTCGAAAGAACGGCCATGCATTTCGGGCGTCACAAAAACGTCGAAGGTGCGGCTGGAGGTTGAGAGTAGCGACCAACCTGCCAGGCGTGAATTCCATTCCCACAGGCAGATCTTGTCCCGCAAATTTTCGTCGGTGTAGAACAACCACCAGCTCAGGTCGCCGGGGTGGACATAGTAGGCGTGGTTGGCCGCCTGCCGGCCTGCAGTCAGGACGGCTTGCATCTCTTTGAAATCGCTAAGATCGCGATAAGGGCGGGCGGTAATAGTCATGGCAAACTCCATATTTTTTGGAGGCAGCGCCTGGTCTATGTGATCCGGAGAAGGCTGGCTGGTGTAGACCAATCAGTCGTTCCGGTAAGGCCAGGGCACAGCCGGAGGACGGGTGGGTAGGTTGCGGGTTGGGAAGTGAAGCTTTCCAACGGTCAATACAGGTGGGATGGCAAGGTGAATTCGATTTGTTGGCATGTTTTTCGATCCTCATTTCTAAATTTACTTGTCGTTGTCCTTCTCAGGAAAAATCCTGTCAGGCATATGTTAATAATGGTTTGTTTGATAATAAAAAACGACCACGGTTCTTGCCCATGGCCGCCTTGGAGGAGGGGATAAAAAAGACCACGGGCTGAGTGCTCCGTGGTCTGAAAAATCTATGCGTATATCTTTTCAGTCAACAGGCGCACTCCGCGAAGGCAAAACAACACCGCTGCTGGCATCGTTGCGAACGCTTTTGGTATCAAGCAATGTGTTATTCATTAAGTGCGCCTCCTTTCAAAAGATAGTCTAACGGCGAGAGTTTACCATGCCTGTTTTGAATGGTCAAGGGTTTTAATCTAATTTTAATATTTCTTATAAAGAACCGGGCGCGCATACGTCCCTGGTTTGAGACGACTCTGGGAGATTCAATCCACGATGAACAAACGCACACCCGTGGTGGTAGATGAGCGGTGAGGGTGGGTATCATCCGCCACCTGGTAGCTCATACCGGGGGTCAGGGTAAACTGCCGTCCATCTTCCAACTCTGTGTTCAGCTCGCCTTGCATGACCAACAAAACATGGCCGCGCGGGCACCAATGGTCAGCCAAGTATCCGGGTGTATATTCGACCATGCGTACGCGTATGTTGCCCATTTCAAAAGTGCGCCAGTAGGCCATGCCGGTGGTGCCTTTGTGTTCGGTGGGTGTGATGGTGCTCCAGTCGATGGTGTTGAAGGGGACATCCTGTATTTTCATAAGGTTACTTCTCCTTGGGAATAATAAAGTTGAACAATTGATAATAAGTAAAAACCAACCAGTGGAAAAAGCAGGTATTTATGGAGCCACCTCAATAAAAACAGGGCTCGCTATGAGCGTGATGTCAAGCATAGTCAATGGAACTGTTAGATCCTGAACTTCCAGTTGGGATTGCCCGAATTGGGTGGGGGTCCTGGTCAGGTGGGCGAAACCAGCAGGTAAAGGCAAACTCACAGACTGAGAGGGAGTATCATCACCCGGCAGGTGGAGCTGGCCGTCATCGTACCACAAGACCCAGACCAGGCCATTCGGGGTTTCGAATTCGTACGCCCAAACATCCGGGCCCAGGTCCACCCGGGTAACCGAACTGAACTGGGCGATCTTGTTGATCACCAATCCCAGGCTGTAGAAGGCCGGACGGGGATCACTGGCGCGGCGGGACTGGCTCCACTCCTTGCCATCGAAAGGCAGCTCCCCGCCCGGCTTTTGATTGGTTATATCTGTATTGGTCAAACCCATGAACATGGATGCGCCCAACATCGGCACTGCCAGCTTGTCCACCCCAGCCAGGCTGGTCTTCCAGTCTTCCAGGTTGCCAATGTTGATGCCGCGCAAGCCCTCCCCTGCGGAGACCACGAGCTTGCGTACCAGGCCGATGGCGGTTTCAGAATAGATCCAATCCCGGGCAGCCGGATAGCCAGGAGTGCCGGGATCCGCCATGTCTGTCAACAAGGCAACCATATCATCGCGTGTGGCGAGAGTGACCGGGGAGAAAGGAGTGGGTGGCACAAAGCCACCGAAACCGACCAGGCCGGACATGGGAAAGGCATCCCCGATCCAGATCGGTTTTTCGCCGCAACCGTTTTGCTGCAATTGAGCACGGATCCAAGTTGTTGTGGGCGGGATCTCGGTGTAATTTCCCAGGGAGTGAAAATCGACCATATCATAGGCGTCACAGGCAGCCAAGATAGTCTGGATCTCGGGCACGCTTTTACGCATGTAATCGACGGGTGTAGCCAGGCGCCGGTTCAGTTCGGTAGTATCCGGAGCGCCATCAAAAATGTCTGTCATGAGCAGGGCTACCAACAGCACGTTCGCCTGCGGGTCAGCTGACTTGACAGCCGGATAAGCGATACGCAGTAATCGGACATATTCTTCGGCACTACCGGGCCAGAAACCGGTGAACTCACGCTCGATGCCATATTCCCGGACCGGAAACAGTAACCCGGGCATGTCTTCCACCCCATCGGAATCGTAGCGTTCCACCGTGGCAGTCACAAAGGCGGCGTAATCATCCAAATATTCAGGTTTGGGGAAGGTATCGCCCTGGTCTCCGAGCGCAGGTGGTTTGGAGGCTGCCCAGGGTGAGAGGGCTGCCAGGTTCATTTGTAACCCGGTAAACCCGGCCTGCTGGTATTCCAATACCAGGGCATCCAGCGGTTCCCAGGTGTAAACACCCGGTTCAGGCTCGATGTTACCCCAGATGGCAAAGGCATCCTGCAGCTTGGCATATTTCACTCCGGTGGGAATGTAAAAATCTGCCACGCCCAAAATGCCATATTCGATGGCAATGGTGAAGTCCGGGTTGGCAAGCGGGGCTGGTGTGGTAGGTGTGGATGAGGGGGAAGGGCTGGGACTCGATGCGGGGAGCTGCGCAGTCTGCCCGCAGGCCAAGCTTATCAAGACCAGAACTGTTAAAGAAAGAATGATCCGTTTCATCGGTAGACCCCTTTTCCAGTTATTTATTCTTCTAGGTAGAACGCCCCGAAGATTGATGTGATTCAAGTCTGTTTTCACAGTACACCTGAGAGTTGGTGGATAACGTCAGATAATTTATTATCAACAATGCGGTTCACTTATCGCGCCGGCCCCAACGCAAACTCTTTCTCCCGGTTTTTGTTTTTCCACGTGTTGACTCTGAAGACGCCTCAGGGGGTTTGACTGTTTCGGGTTGCGGAACTGGGGTATGCAGCATCTGCTGGTAATAATCGTCCAGCAGCATGGTAATGATGGCGGTTTCGTCTTCGTGTTCAGCCAGACTGTGTGCCAGGGGTGCCAGGCGGCGGCTGCGCTCGGTTTGCAGTTTGTCACGCTGGCGCAGGCGGGCTTCGAGCAGGGCAGTCAGCCGCTCAGCCACCAGGGCAGCCACATCTTCATCCGTAGGCAGGGATCGTTCCTGCATCTGGATGTCGTATTGCCGGGCGATCCGATCGAGGGCGGATTTTTCAACACTACTGACGAGCATGATAGCCACCCCTGTGCTCCCGGCGCGCCCGGTGCGACCGGCGCGATGGATATAGTTCTCAACCTCGGAAGGTGGTTCGTACTGGATGACATGCGAAAGCTCGGGAATATCCAAGCCGCGGGCAGCCACATCGGTGGCCACCAGGAAACGCAAACTGCCCTTGCGGACACGGTTAAGGACACGCTCGCGTTCATTCTGTGACAGGTCGGCGCTCAATTCATCGGCATCGTAACCAAAGCGCTTCAGAACCACAGCGATGTAATGAACCCGGGCCTTGGTGTTGCAGAAAATAATGGCAGAAGTGGGGTTTTCGGTTTCGATTATTCGTACCAGACTGCGGTCTTTATCCATACCGGGGGTCACATAATAAACATGCTCGGTATCGGTGACGTGAACATGATCACTGCTGAGTGACAGATATTCCGGGTTATGCATGAACTCGCGGGCGGTGTGCATGACCGAGGCGGGAAAAGTGGCTGAGAACATGCAGGTATGAACGGCCTGTTTAGGAAGATAACGCTGCACCTGCTGCATATCGGGATAAAAACCCATGGAGAGCATGCGATCAGCTTCATCAAATATCAACATGCGCAGGCGGTCGAGATTGAAAGTGCGTTTAAGCAGGTGATCAAGCACCCGGCCGGGTGTACCGATGACAACCTGTGTACCTCCTTTTAAAGCTTCATTCTGTGCAGAGTAACCTACGCCTCCGTAAACAGCCACACTACGCAGGCCGGATGGGTCGAGCAGCAGGTTGGCCTGCTGCCAGACCTGATGAGCCAGTTCACGCGTGGGTACGAGAACGAGCGCCTGCGGATGACTGCTTTTGGGATCCAGGCGTTCGAGCATGGGCAGCAGGTAGGCGCCGGTCTTTCCGCTGCCGGTGCGTGCCTGAATCATCATGTCACGTCCCTTCAAAAGGTAGGGTATGCCGCGCATTTGCACCGGCATAAGCCCGGGCCAATCAGCCCTTTTTACCGCCTCGCGCAAGCTTTTTGGCAGGTCTGCCAGATTCACATCAGGCAAAGGGCTGTTCCCGACTTGTTCAGGGTCATTGGTTGAATTATTCACGGGATTCTCACTTTCTTTCTGATCCTACAAAAGGCCAATCCAGCAGCAATACTTCCAGCAACAGACGGGCATTTACATTTTTATCCAGGCGGTCGATGCCATTTTCGATGTCCATCACCAGGCGGCGAGCCCGGGAGAGATCGATCATTTTACCGAGTGATTCGATTTCCTGCATGCGGTCGATATTGGTAAGGTCAATACTTGATCCGGAGCTGAAAAGCATGACATCCCGCCAGTAGGACCCCCATAGCTCCAGGACCTGGCGAGTTTCCTCTTTATCCCTGGTCAACTTCTCAGCATAGGCAAAGCGCCGGATGCGGTTGGAGGACAGAATCCCATGCAGCTCATCCAGCCAACGAGTGCGCAACTCCAATCCATGAGGATCATCCTTCAGACGCAGGGCATAACCGGGTCTACCGCCAGACAGGTGCGCCAGCAGCCTGGCAGAATCCGGGTCGGTGCCACGCGATTGGATGAAAGTTTGCACCCTTTCCACAGGCAGTGAACGCAGGCGCAGGCCTTCGCAGCGCGAGACAATGGTTGGCAGCAACTGATCGGGGTTATCTGCCATTACTACCAGAACTACATGTGCCGGAGCTTCTTCCAGGGTTTTTAGCAGGGCATTAGCGGCGTTGGGGTTGGCTTCCTGAAAGCGCAGGAAGATGGCCACGCGATACCTGCCCTGGTAGGGTTTGAGTGACAATCCGTGCTGGATGGCCCGGATCTGTTCCACTTTGAGCGTTCCACCCTCGTGCTCGGCCTGCAAGATGGACAGGTCGGGATATTGCATGGCTTCGATTTGTGTGCAGGTACGGCAGGCGCGACAGGCCTCTCCGGGCGCAGGTGGCTGCGGACAATTGAGAGCCTGGGCAAAACGCAGCGCCAGGCTGCGCCTGCCAACACCGGGAGGACCTGTGAAGAGGTAAGCATGTCGAACGGCATCCTCTTGAATATGCCTGCGCAGCATGTTCACGGCCCAATCGTGCCCCAACAGACCCCAGTTCTCTTCGATCATTCTTCTCCTGCACGTAAACGGACATAAGATTCATAGCGTTCGGGATGTATCGAGCCTGCATTCACAGCGTTCCGAACTGCGCAATCCACCTCGTTGGGTTTATGCGTGCAATTGTTGTATTTGCATTGGCTGACCAGCGGGGCGATCTCTGGAAAATATCCATCCAGTTCTTCCGGCTCGGTGTCCCACAGCGCCAGTGACTTCAGCCCGGGGGTATCGCCCACATACCCGCCACCTTGCAGGGGTAACAACTGGCGGAAATTGGTGGTGTGGCGGCCCTTATTCATGGCGCTGCTGATCTCGCGAACGATCAAACCCAAACCAGATTGAACCTCGTTCAGCAAGCTGGATTTGCCCACCCCGCTTGGTCCAGCCAGGGCGGATATTTTTCCGGTCAATTGCATGCGCAAAGCATCCACCCCCAGGTTCTGCCTGGCCGAGGTGTAGATGACCGGATAACCCAGGGCAGGATAATGTCCAAACAGGTTTTCAGCCTCTGCCTGCTCCACCAGGTCAATCTTGTTGGCAACGATGACGGCGGGGATACGCTGCTTTTCGGCGATCACCAGGAAACGGTCGAGCATGCGCATGCGCGGGGAGGGCTGGGCACAGGCAAATACAAACACGACCTGGTCGAGATTTGCCAGAATGACCTGCTGATAGACACCGCGCGGGCGCGGATCCAGGCGGATGAGCGCATGTTGGCGTTCTTCGATCGATTCGATCATGCCCGTTTGATCGGTGGTCAAGCTGATGCTTACCCGGTCACCAATGGCGGCGATGTCCCCCAGATGCCGGCCCTGTTTAAGGCGGCCACGTAACTGGCAGGTGACCAGAGCATCCGCGGTTTGGACAGTAAAAAAACCTGATTGAGCACGTACAATTAAGCCTGTGGTCGTAATAGTTTTCTTTCTCTCAGATTCCATCCGGGAATTGTTGGTGAAGGTGAGTTGGGTCCCGAATTTTTGAAAGGGCTCTTAGGGGACGGGGGTTTCTGTCGGTGGGGGGGTGGGGGTGCGTGTGACTCCGATGGAGGATTCCCACCAGTATACACTCTGCGGTCTCCCGTAGAAGTAGCTTTCCACAATTCGCCGGAAGATTGGAGCGGCATAATAAGAACCCTCGCCTCCATTTTCAACAAATACAATGATGGCTATATCCGGCTTGTCCTCCCGATTGGCCAGGGTGTAACCGCCAAACCAGGCGTGCGGATCGGTGAAACCTGTCTCAGAGGTGCTGGTTTTACCTGCCACCGGAATGTCCAAACCGGAAAACCGGATATATGCGGTACCACGCGGATTCTTGATCACACTGATCATGGCATCCTGAATGACCTGCAAGTTTTCCGGTTTGACCGGCAGACTGCTGATCTTTTCGGGGGTGAATGTCAGGGTTGCGTCCCCGTTAACGTTCTCAACTTTTTCAATAACCTGCGGGCGGAAGAGTGTGCCACCATTGCCCAGAGCAGCCATGAAAGAGGCCACCTGCAGTGGTGTGACCTGCAGATTGCCCTGGCCGATGGCCAGGCTGGTGGCTTCCACGCCGTCACCCGGTACGGGCACAAACCCGGGAGATTCGTCAATCTGCTGGATGCCAGTGGACGCACCCAGGCCAAAACCCGTAGCCATGTCGGACACGGCAGTGGTTAACCCCTGATCAAAGAGTGTCAACCCGATGTGGAAGAACCAGGGGTCACAAGAGCGCATCAATCCTTCCGGCAGGGTCAACATGCCGCTTGGCTTGACCCGGCAGGAGGTGACGGTCGGGTCGGCGGCTTTTTCCTGCTCACAATATCCCCAGGTCCAATCGTGCAGGATGTGAGTGTCACCCAGTTCGGTGAAATCATACTGGCAATCGTAAGTGCTTTCGGGAGTGAAGACTCCGCTTTCCAAACCAGCCGACATGGTGATGATCTTGAAGATCGAACCCAGCGGATAGGTTCCCTGGGCAGCCCGGTTAATAAGGGGTTGATTGTAATCGTTGAACAGATTGTTAATACCTGTGGTGTTATTATAGTTGGCCGGTTCAAACACATTCGGGTCGAAGCCGGGTGTGGAGGCCATGGCCAGCACGCGGCCGGTGTCGCGTTCCAAAACCACGACCGCACCGTTAAAAGCCCCCAGGGCCTGTTGGGCGTTCAGTTGTAAATCCCGATTGATGGTCAGATTGATGGATTGGGCAGGCTGTGCATCGACCTTGGCCAGGTTTGATAGAATGGTTCCATCGGGTGCGACAACATACAGGGAGGCGCCGCTTTTTCCAGCCAGATATGTTTCTCCTGATTTTTCCACACCGGATGTGCCAATTTTTTCTGTTCCGCTGTAACCGAGGCGCCGGTAGGTATCCAGGTTTTCGGGGGAGATGTACTGAGTGTATCCGACCACATGCGGAGCAATGCCACCATCAAAATAATAGCGGGCGGAGTAATCAAACCACCACAGACCCGGATAATTTGAAAGCACGGCAGCACGATTGTTGAAGTTTTCAGCAGTGGTTTCACCAACCGGGATATAAGCTGGATTTTCCGGGTAATTTTCGTATTGAGCCATGATGGTGCCGGCTTTTACGCCGGTGAGCTGTTCCAATTCATAAAATAATATACCGGATTGATCCGGGATGATCTCGGAAGGTACGATGCCCAGGGAAATGGCATCCGCCTGGGTAACAACCGCGTCCCCATTGCTATCATAAATATCACCGCGCGCCGGGATGCGGTAGTCCACCTGAAGCTTGTTGCCGCCCTGGAGTTCAGGCAGGATCAGGCCATCGTCCCATAATACATGCCACTCACCGTTTTCCAGGCTGAGTTTGGCCAGGGGTTCGCGTTGGATATCTCCCAATAAACTAGTGTGATAGGTAATGTGGTAGGCCACTTGGGCAGTGCGCGGGTTGGTCAGCGAGGAGGTGATGTTGTATTCCATGGAAGCTACATTCATGGCATTGAGAGCATTTTTGATGCGGCTGGAAAAATCATCCAGGGGTATGGTGTCACGGCTGGCCTGGGTCAGCATGGGGTACATGGATGCGAAGTCTTCCACCATCCAGGCATCCATAAAGGTCTGCATGGCGTTCTCCACGCTGGGAGCCGCGGTGACACCCACCTGGGGAGGCGGGTTGGTGGTCTGACTGCCACCGTTTTGCGGCGAGCACGCCACCAGCAGAATCACGATCAGGATGATATTTAACCAGGTTGTTTTTTTCATTCAGTACCTTTCGAAACTGCGTTCATGTGGACGGGTTCAACCAAGCGGTTCGTCCATCAAAACAGTCTGCCAGACCGGGCAGTCGTATTCCAAGGCAGACTGGCATTGAGCCGGAATATCCACTTCTACCACAACACCCAATTTTTTAAGGCTGCGCGCCAGGTGGCACAACGGCAGACCCATGACACTGGCAAAGCAGCCGCTGATATTTTCCACAGGCCGAAAGTAGGAATGTTGAATGGCATACGCACCGGCCTTGTCAAGCGGATCTCCGCTATCGATATAAGCGTGCATCTCTTCATCTGAATAAGCGCGCATGGGTACATCCGTGATGCACAGGTCGCTTACCAGGTTGTCTGTCCGGGAACGGCAAACTGCCAGCCCCGTGTAGACCTGGTGGGTATGAGCGCGCAACCCGCGCAACATGGAGGCTGCCTCTGCAGGGTCGGCAGGTTTACCCAGGATGACACCTGCGTCCACCACGGTGGTATCCGCCGCCAGGATGATCCCGGATTCACCGGTCATGCGGGCAACTTCCCTGGCTTTGCCCTGCGCCAGGCGCACGACATAATCGCCCGGGTGTTCAGCAGGCAGCAGGTTTTCATTTATATCCGCAGGTTGAACTTCAAACTTCCAACCGGTCAGTGCCAGCAATTGCTTGCGGCGGGGTGAGTTGGAAGCCAGGATCAATATGGGCGCAGTGCTCATGAATAAGATTCTAACACAGCCTCCAATTTTGCGTATTCCCCCTGTGGAAGAACAGAGAGGCTTTTACCAGGCGGCAGGTATGTCCCCTTTCCCATGGTCAGGGATGTTACGCGAAAACCTGCCAAGCGATCTGATATGAAAAAGTTTCTTTCACAACCAATCTCCCGAAATCGGACAATGTTAAAAAGACCACTCAATCAGCTTCTTCCTCTGGCAGGTTATGACCTGCCGATGTAAAATGAACAGGACAATTATGAAAATAAAGTTGGAGGTTCATCTTGGAAGAGCTTAAACAACGCATATTGAAGGACGGCAGGAATCTTGGCAGGGGTATTCTCAAGGTGGATGGATTCATCAACCACCAGGTCGACCCGGCCTTGATGGACGCCTGTGGGCGTGAGTTTGCGCGCCGGTTCAAGGACGTGGGTGCCACAAAAATACTGACTGCCGAAATATCCGGGATCGCTCCGGCCATTGCCACAGCCCTGCATCTGGGGCTGCCGGTGGTATATGCCCGTAAAAATAAACCGATCACCATGCCGGACCAGGTCTTTCTCACCCTGGCACCCTCCCATACCAAGGGGGTCATGGTCGAGTTGATCATCTCTCCAGAGTATTTGCAGAGCGGAGAGAGAATCCTCATCATCGATGACTTCCTAGCCAGCGGTTCCACCATCCAGGGCCTGGTGCGCCTGGCACAAACTGCCGGTTCCAGCCTGGTGGGCATCGGCGCCCTGATCGAGAAAACCTTTGAAGGCGGGCGTGACTTGCTGCGACCGCTGGGCGTTCCCATCGAATCCCTGGCCTGCATCACCTCGATGGATGGAGATCAGATCATCTTTGGCGGCTGTGATTGAGACCCATGCGGGTCGCAAATATTTGATAAGAAAAGGCAATGGGCATGGATTCAATTGCAGTCCTCGATTTCGGTTCGCAATATGCACAGTTGATCGCCCGGCGGGTGCGTGAAGCCCAGGTTTACTGTGAGCTGTTCCCGTGGGATGCGGAAGCAGCCAAAGTGCTCTCCATTCAACCCAGGGGTTTCATCCTGTCCGGCGGACCGGCCTCGGTTTATACAGCAAATGCGCCGTTCATCCAGGATTTCATCCTGGCCTCCGGGCTGCCGATCCTGGGCATCTGCTACGGCATGCAGGCGCTTACCCAGGCGCTGGGCGGCCGTGTAGACCCTTCGAGTGAACGCGAATTTGGCCCGGCAATAGTCACACCCCTTTCATCCAGTTCCCTGCTGCCCGGGCAGCCTTTCCCAGTGTGGATGTCGCATGGCGACCGCCTGACCCAGCTGGCACCAGGATTTTCCAGCCTGGCCAGCTCCGACAACAGTCCTTATGCTGCCATTGGGGATGCCTCCCAACATTATTACGGTGTGCAATTCCACCCCGAGGTGCGCCATACGCCGGATGGAGCCGAGATCCTGCGCCGATTTGTGGTCGACATCTGCCAGGCCAAACCGGATTGGACGCCGGAATCCATCATCGAAGAAAGCGTAAAACGCATCCGTGCCCAGGTGGGGGGCGAACGCGTCCTGGCGGCTGTCAGCGGCGGGGTGGATTCGTCTGTGGCAACTGCGTTGGTGCACCGGGCAGTCGGTGACCAGTTGGTGGCCGTGTTCGTGAATACCGGCCTGATGCGGCAGGGGGAACCCGGGCAGGTAACCTCCACCCTGCAAAAAATGCTCGGTCCGGAACTGGTGACGGTGGAGGCTGCCGGGGATTTCCTGGGGGCATTGGCTGGTGTGATCGACCCGGAAGAGAAGCGCCGCATTGTTGGAGAGAAATTCATCCGTATTTTTGAGCAGCAAGCCAAGAATCTCGGCCAGCCAAATTTTTTGGTACAGGGTACCATATATCCAGACGTGGTCGAATCCTCAGCGCCTGACCGAAACAAAGCCGACCGGATCAAGACCCATCACAATGTCGGCGGTCTGCCCAAGGATATGCATTTTCAACTGGTGGAACCCCTGCGCTACCTCTTCAAGGATGAGGTGCGGGCAGTGGGTGAAGCGCTCGGTCTACCAGAAGAGATGGTCTGGCGGCAGCCCTTCCCGGGCCCTGGGTTGACGGTGCGCTGCCTGGGCGAAGTCACTCCCGGGCGAGTGGAACGTCTGCAGGCTGCAGACGCCATCCTGACCCAGGAACTTACCGCTGCCGGTTTGATCGGTAAAGGAGCAGAAACATCCCAGGCGTTTGTGGTGCTTCTGCCGGTGCGTTCGGTGGGCGTGATGGGGGATGTACGCACTTACCAGGAAACCGCCGCCATTCGCGCAGTAATTACGGATGATTTCATGACTGCAGATTGGGTGCGCCTGCCGTATGATCTTCTGGGGCGGGTAGCCAACCGAATCGTTAATGAAGTGCATGGGATCAACCGGGTGGTCTATGATATCACGAGCAAACCGCCCGCCACGATCGAGTGGGAATAGTGGGCAGAACTTACTTTCGCAGCTTTCTTCGACTTCTGTGTGTTTTCTTTCTTCTCCTGCCGCAATCTGCACAGGCTCAAGATGCTCCTTCCGGCAGTCTGTATAACCTGAAAACGGCTTCCTTTCCAGTCATCACCGTGTCAGTGGATGTGTATGATGCCGCCGGCAATTTCATCCCTGACCTGACCAGCACAGACTTCACCATTTTGGAAGATGGGCTGGAACTTTCGCTGGATGTGTTGGACAATATTGATCCCGGGATGGAATTTGTAGCTGCCATCAACCCGGGCCGCAGTTTTGGCATCCTGGATAATGAAGCCAAATCACGTTACGATAAAATCGCTGCGGCACTGGGCATTTGGGCTGGAAATTTGCCTGGCACTGGCAACGATGCTTACAGTTTGGTAACTGCAGGGGGACCAAGCGTATTTCATATCAAGGATCCGCAATCCTGGCTGACCAGCCTGGAGGCCTACCAGCCAGACACCAAGAACCTGGTCCCCACGCTGGACATCCTGTCACGGGCAATCGATATTGCCTCCGCTTCCATGCTGCAACCCGGCGCCAGGCAGGCCATCCTGTTTGTCACCCCCATGTCGGATTCGGCTGACTTATCCACCCTGCAAAGCCTGGCTCTGCGAGCCAGCCAGTTAAATGTACACGTGTTTGTGTGGGTGGTGGCCGGAGCGGATTCACCGCTTACACCCGGGTACCTGGCCCTAGAAGACCTGGCCAAACAAACGGGGGGAAAAATGTTCCTGTACTCCGGCAGTGAGGCGCTTCCAAGCCTGGCGGAGTACCTGGCACCCATGCGCAGCAGCTATCAATTAACCTATACCTCAAGCCTGACCAGCTCTGGCAACCATACGCTGGCAGTGCGAGTCACCACCCCTGCCGGGCAGATTGACCTGGCTCCGCTTGAGTTTAAGATGGATATACAGTCTCCCAATCCAATCCTGGTTTCTCCTCCCGACCAAATCTTAAGGGAATATCCGGATGCGGGCAGCTACGATGTTAACAGCCTGGCACCTGCAGAACAGAAACTCGAGTTGATCATTGAGTTCCCGGATGGGCATCCGCGTCAATTGGTGAGTACCAGCCTGGTGGTGGATGGTCAGATAGTGGCCAAGAACACCTCCGAACCTTTCGATCAATTTACCTGGGACTTGAGCGGATATATCACCAGCGGCAGGCATGAAGTGCAGGTGGAAGTTGTGGATATGTTCGGCTTGCAAAAAGCCAGCATTTCCATCCCGATCACGGTTAATGTCACTGAGGCTCCAAGTGGTTTGGTGATATTCCTGGTACGTTATCGGAAGTGGATGGCCATGAGTGCAGCCATCCTGGGAAGCGTTGGCCTGGCCTGGTTGTTGATCAGCTTCAGCAGAAAACGGCGGATCAAAAAACGGACAAGTCGCGCAGAAATTCAATCAGCAGCCATTCCGTCGGAAGAGAAACAATCCATCCTGCGCCGGCGTTCAAAACAGACTCCCGCGTACCTGGAGCCCATCCCTGCAAGTGAGCAAGGAAACCTTCAACTGGCAGCCAGGGAGATCCGTTTTGGGTCGGATCCCACAAAATCTACCTATGTATTGGAAGAGGCCTCAATTGAGCCACTACACGCCATCATTCGCAGGCAGGAGGACACATTTTACATTCTGGACCAGGGCTCAATTGCCGGCACCTGGGTAAATTACGAAATGCTCACCGAAGGGCAGCATCGCCTCAAACACGGGGATATTATCCAATTTGGGCAACTGGCTTATCGATTTTTGCTGAGCAAACCACCTGAACGCACAGGGCCACGAATCATTCCAGAAAAACCCGGGGCGTGATCTGCAGGCAAACTGCCCACCTACACCTCTCAGTCTTCATCCGGGTGAGAGTGGCGGCATGTGTACTTGATGATGAAACCCGTGTAAACCAGCTGCGTACATATAATTGTAGAATGATAAGCCTTAATACACAAAAGGCTTTACCACGTCACCAAGTCACGAAGCTTCATTGTTAAAAAATATTGGTGCCTTCATGGTATGGTGGTGAATGAGGCTTTTTGCAGTAAGGTCATTTGTGCAAAAGGTATATTTAATAGGAGATGAACATGATTGAGAAGAAACACCATACCCACTGGATGTTATGGCCGTTTGTGGCATTGTGGAAACTTGTTACGGGTATTGTGACATTAACCGGGCGCCTGGTGGCTGCCATATTGGGGTTGGTTTTGATGTTCGTGGGCGTTGTTGTCAGCCTGACCATTATTGGAGCCATCGTGGGCATTCCTCTGGTCGTTTTTGGGTTTTTGCTCATCCTGCGCGGCTTGTTTTAGACGAAAGGGATGTGAAATTTATACATATATATAAGGTGTTGAATACCCCAAAATACACCATTGACTATCGCGTATAACTCATTAGAATAGAGTATGAAGTTGGGAACTCTTTTAGGTCTTTAAGCGTCTACTGATCGTTGTCTGCAATAGATCAGGCAAAGGAGAATATTATGCGTACCCAAAGTAAATTTTTTATTCCACTGCTCTTAACCACCATTCTTGTGCTCGCGACTGCCTGTGGTCCATCAGGCACGCCCGATGCGGTTGCGACTTTCAACCCCCTGGTTACGGCCGCAGCCCAGACCATGGAAGCTTTGCTTACCCAAGCCGCCAACCAGCCGGGAACCCAGTCAACAGCCACCCAACCAGGAGCCCAACCTACGGTTACCCAACCAGGAACCCTGCCCACCTCAACTCTGGCACCAACTTCAACAAGTTTTGTATTGCCAGCAGTAACCCCACTCCCAACCTCCATCCCCTCCACTCCGACAGCCATCACACGCTGTGACTGGGTCTCCTTTATCGCAGATGTGAGTGTGCCGGATGGAACCACATACGCACCATCCGCAACCTTTGTAAAGACCTGGCGGTTGAAGAATATTGGCACATGCACCTGGACGCCATCCTACTCGTTGGTGTTCGCAAATGGGGACGTGATGGGCGGTCCGGCTTCGATGGCCCTAACCAGTAATGTGGCGCCCGGTCAGACCATTGATCTGAGTATCACCCTGACTGCTCCAGCTACTGTCAAGGAATACACAGGCAATTGGATGTTGCGGAATGCCTCCGGTACCCTGTTTGGTCTTGGCCCCACTGCTTCAACCGCCTTCTGGGTGAATATCAAGGTCGCCATCCCGGCCGTAACAGCCATAGGTTATGATTTTGTAGCCAATTCCTGCTCAGCCACATGGGTTAGCGGAGCCGGTGCTCTACCATGCCCGGGGACGTCCAGCGATGCAAATGGCTTTGTGATGAAATTGACCTCACCACACCTTGAAAACAACACCACCGGCACGGACGCAGCCCTGTTGACCCATCCTCAAAGTGTCAATGATGGCTATGTCTCAGGCACATACCCGGCCTTTACCGTACAGAGTGGCGATCACTTCCAGGCAAATGTTGGCTGCCAGTACGGTTCCACGGTTTGCTTCTTACGCTTCCGCCTGGATTACCAGGTGGGCTCTGATCCGATCAAGAACCTGGCAACCTGGGACGAAAAATATGATAACCAGTATTACCCGTGGAATGTGGATCTTAGTTCATTGGCGGGCAAGTCGGTCAAATTCATATTGAAAGTCGAGTCGCTTGGCTCACCCACCCAGGATGATGCCCTCTGGTCGGCAGCACGTATCACCCGCACCACCCCGGTCTCCACTACGGGGTCCTGTGTGCTGGTATCACAAACCCCGGTCAACAATACCAAGTTTGTACCCGGTAGTGATTTTGATACCATCTGGACCGTCAAGAACACCAGTACGTTTGACTGGATCAAAACCAGTGTAGACTTTGTCTATGTCAGTGGTACCAAGATGCATAAATATGCGGATGCTGTGGATTTGCCATTGGATGTTGTCAAAAATGGAACTATTGCGCTGACCCTGGATACGCTGGCACCCGCCACGACTGGCACCTACTCTGAAACCTGGGCATTGAAGCAGGGCACCTCCACGATCTGTACCCTGGCTGTGACCATCAAGGTAGCCCCGTAAAGCTTTTCAAAGACCGTAAATAACCAGGGGAGTGGGGTGTGTGCTGTGGACTATAAGCACACACCCCAGGTTTTAATAAATAAGTGTAATGTCCTTTAAAAAGACGATTCGGTTAAGATATAATGTTAGTTGAAGTCTCAAGTGAAAAGGTGGATAGGGTATCCCTTGAAGCGCAACCGCAATCCGCCTGTTTATTACGAGCGTACAAGAAGCCTCAAATTACCGAAGCATTATCCGGTTTTATTGTATCTTGCGTAAATAATTGAACTTCTTGTTGTCAAATTTCTCACAAATTTTAGAATTGTAGTTTCGTTATTTACACAAGTACCAAGTAGAAATGGAGAATGTTATGAACCGACTTATCAAACCCATCTGGATGACCGCAGCCGTGCTCGTTCTGGTCCTGAGCGCCTGTGGCGGTAAATCTACCACACCTGACGCTGCCAGTGTGGATGCTATCTATACCCAGGCTGCTTCAACAGTTGGTGCAAAACTAACCCAGACTGCAAGCGTTTTTACCAAAACACCGGTTGCATCGCCTACTTCCATCGAACTTTCTACTCTTTCTGCCACGCAGACGCCTCTGATCACCAATACACCTGAATTTACCAGCACTCCACTCAATATTAACACGCAAGTGCAACCCACCCAGGGTTCGTGTGACAACATGTCGTATGTCTCCGATGTCTCTATTCCGGATGGTTCACAGGTGGCACCCGGGTCAAAATTTGTTAAGACATGGCGCATCCGCAATAATGGGCAGTGTACCTGGAGTACGAGCTACCGTCTTATTTATGGCTGGTCTTCAGATAGCTGGAAAGAGATAAAACAATTACCCCCTGCCGGTGTTAACCTTACCAAGGCGGTAGCTCCTGGTGAGGAATATGAGATCACGGTCACACTGGTTGCACCAGTCACCAGCGGCATCTACCAGGCTTCCTTCCGGCTACAAAATGACAAAGGTTTCAATTTTGGAACCATTCTGTACCTATTATTCCAGGTTAATGGAACGCCAACACCGTAACTGTGTGTCAATCGCTCACCCAATTTATTAAAACCGAATCCCGGCGCCTAGGCTTCAGCCTGACAGGTGTTACCACACCTGATCCACCGCCCCATCTGTCAACCTTTGAAAACTGGTTGGCGCTGGGGCGGCATGCTGATATGGACTACCTGGCAACTGAACGCTCGCTTCAGCGCCGGGCGGATGCGCGTTGCATCCTGCCCGGGTGCCGTTCGATCCTGGCGCTGGGTATCCGTTATCCCAATCCAGCCTTGGTAACACCCGCAGCAGAGCACAACTCAACCGGGCGGATTGCTGCGTATGCCTGGGGTCTGGATTACCACGTGGTGCTACCCGAAAAAATGGAAGCACTGGTTCATTCCATTCAAACCCATATCGGATACGCCTTTCCCTATCTATGCTATACAGATAGTGGCCCCATTTTGGAGCGTGACCTGGCACAACAAGCTGGCCTGGGGTGGATTGGCAAGAACACCTGTCTCATCCATCCGCGCCTGGGGTCATATATCCTGCTGGCAGAGATCCTGTTGGGTATTGAGCTTGAGGTGGATACTCCCTTTGAAGCTGACCGCTGTGGCACCTGTACCCGCTGTATCCAGGCCTGCCCAACTGGCTGCATCCTGCCCGGGCGCACCCTGGATGCCAGTCGCTGCATCTCTTATGTGAGCATTGAAATGAAGACATCCATCCCTTTGGAATTCCGCCCGGTCATGGGAAACTGGGTATTTGGCTGCGATATCTGCCAGATGGTGTGCCCCTGGAATCGCTTTACATCCCCGGATGAAGATGCTTTTTTTTCTCCAAACCGGGTTGCTGCTGCCCCTGTACTGATGGAAGAATTAGCCCTGGATGCGCAGGCTTTTAACCAGAAATATAAGAATACCGCACTTATGCGTGCCCGGCGCAACCGCTACCTGCGAAATGTGATCGTGGCGCTGGCTAACAGCGGATATTCCGAGGAAAAATTCCGTTCATTGAAGCTGATGATGAACGACCCCAACCCCCTTATAAAGGAGCATGCCAGCTGGGCTATGGCACAATGGACATAAAAAAATTACTGCTGGCAACCAACAATTCCGGCAAGGTGGATGAAATGCGCGCCATCCTAGTTCACTTGAATCTTCTTCTCTTGACCCCGGCGGACCTCGGACTTGACCTGCAAGTACGTGAGGACGGTGAAACCTACGCAGAAAACGCCTCCTTGAAAGCCATTGCCTTTGCAGAAGCCAGCGGTTTGACATCGCTGGCAGATGATTCCGGGCTGGAAGTGGATGTGCTGGGCGGCCAACCGGGGCTCCACTCGCATCGTTTTGCCCCCTGGCCGGAGGCCACAGACTCCGACCGGCGCATTTACCTGTTAAAAAAACTGCAAGACAAAGTGCGCCCCTGGCTGGCTCATTTCCATGCCAGCGTGGCACTGGTACAACCGGGTGGTACGGTGCGGGTTGCCAATGGAGAATGCGCAGGGGAGATCATCCCGGAGGAGCGCGGCACGAACGGATTTGGATACGATCCGATCTTTTTCTTCCCTTCCCTTGGGCACACCATGGCAGAACTGAGCATGCAAGAGAAAAATCGCCTCAGTCACCGGGCGAGTGCCTTGCGGAATGCTGAAGGGATCATTTCTGAATTATTGGGAATCTGACCAATCTAAAACGACGTGCAGTTTTGAGAAGGCATATCTATTGAAATAATCATACCCCTGGTATGTAATTGATACTCTTGATAAAAATATTCAAGATGCCAGCCACCCGACGCGGTTGTTCAAGCATGACCATGTGCCCTGCAGTGTCGATGGTTTGCAATGCAGCGCCTGGAATTTGAACTGCCAGGGCTTCGGAAAAGCGCAGGGGTGTCATCCTGTCTTCGGTACCGCATACAATCAGGGTGGCTATATTGATCTCCGGCAAACGCTGGATGACATCAAAATTATTACATGCCTCCAGGTCGCCAACCAAAACTGCCGGTCGGGTTTCCCCCAGCATACGGGCTGCCAATAGTTTAAGAGACTCATCCGCCTGTGGTCCATAACTCCAATCAACAATGGCCTGGATGGCTGCAGGGGTAGTGGTAGGGTGAGCCAATCCATTTAAAATAGCTTGAGCCACACGCAGGCGGGCGTTCGAAGCGATCAGACCGAGCCCGACCACACGCTCGGGATGATCCAGAGCAAGGTTCAGGGCAATACCGCCACCCATGGAATGTCCGATAATCACTGCTTTATATAAACCCAGCGCATCCATGAAATCCAATATACTTTGGGTGTAATCCGGGATGGAATGTTTACCCAATCCGGTTGATTTTCCATGTCCAGGCAGGTCAACTGCCAGCATGCGCTGCCCATGCAAACGGCGGATCTCTGCAGGCCAGGATAGGCGCGTTCCTCCGGCGCCATGGATCAGGATGACCGGTGGGGAATTATGTTCATCAGGGTTGTGGGCAAAGTAATAGAGTCCAACCGCAACAGGCATATCATTGATCCATATTAAGAGGGGATATTATCGATTGCCGACAGCGCGATGCATGCGATCGGCAGCTTCTTCGCTCAAAGGAAAAAAGACTTGAATTTTAGTCCCTTTGCCTGGCGCTGAAAGAATATTGAGAAACCCGTTGACAAGCTCGGCCCGTTCCCGTAGATTGACCAAACCCAGGCTGCCGCGTTCGTCATAAGCGCGGTTAATCTCGGCGACATCGAATCCGACTCCATCGTCCTGGATTTCGAGCAAGGCTATTTCCCTTTCCACAGAATGCAAGCGCACCCAGATGTGAGTTGCCTGGGCATGTTTGCGAGAGTTGTTAACCGCTTCTTCCACCAGGAAGAAAATAACACCCTGCTTGCCCATTTCAATCTCTTCCAGTAATTTTTCATCCAAATTGATGATGACTTCCTGAGAGAATGTTTCCTTCATTTTATCAGAGCTGGCTTGCAAAGCGGCTACCAATCCCTGTGACTCGAGCATCAGGGGGCGCAGGGTAAAGAGCATGTGACGGATCTCCTTCATCGTGCGGCGTGCCAGGTCCTCAATTTTTACCAGTTCAGCAGCGGTCATTTTGACATCCTTATCCAACATGAGCCTTGCCAAATTTACCCGCATGGCTATGGCAGATACGGATTGGGTGGGACCATCGTGCAGGTCGCGAGCCAATTTTTTACGGGCTTCTTCATGAATTTCAATCATGCGATCGCGCTCGTCGGCGATGTTCTGGTAAAGGCGCGCATTTTGTATGGCGATAACAGCCTGCCGGCTGAGGATATCCAGGATATTGATGCGTTCCTGGGTGAAATAGCCTTCGGCAGGGTGTCCGAAGAGAAGGAGTCCATAAACACTGAAACCGCTGCGCAATGGAAAACAGTAAACCTGGTAACAGCCATGCAGGGTCACCATTTGGCTGAGTTCCGGGTCTTCAGCAATGTTATCGATCAAAATCGGCTCTCCACCCTCGACAGCCTTTACCAGGGCGCCTGTCTGGCAGGGCAACACAATACGGATATCTGATGATGACAACCGGCGGGCTGACGCCACCTCCAACTTTCCATTTTTTGAAAACAGCATTACTGCGCTGATGATTTGGTTGTCGGGCGTTGAATCAGGGTCTGAACTTAAGGCGGTCATGCTTATATCCAGAACTGAGTCTAGAACCACCTGATAGTTCAGGGTTGCCACAAGGGTGGAAGTCAGGTTGTATATGGCTCGCAGACGTTCATTCTCGACACGGCGCTGTTTTTGCTGGGTATCCTGAATCTTCAGGCGCAATTGGCGCAGAGACTGAATGGCACCCTTCCCCAATAATCCAAATACAAGGCTCACCACCATGGTGGTAATTACAGCATAAACGGAGACAGGTAAGGCATATCGGAGAGGATATTGCATAACTGTGAAAACCACCTGCAATACAGCAATTAATATGCCAACCAAGAGAGCTCCAACCAGTTCAAAGTATATGGCTCCCGACAAAATAGGAATGATGCCCACCCAGAAAGCAGGCCCGCTTAATCCTCCCTGCATCCAGAAAAAGACAGCGGCCGCGGTCAGGTCGATCACCAAGCTGATCTGACGGTGAAAATTCAAACGGCGGTTAATACCAGCAATGAAGGTCAGTACCAGGTTCCAGACTGTCAATCCCACCAGGAACAGGTTGCGCGGCAACATCAACTGATCTCCCTGGGCAAGTGATACTGTCAATCCAAGGATAGCCAGCCATCGTAAAGATATGACAAACCAATCTGAAACATAAGGAGAATCATAGGTGTGCATGATCTAATAATATCGCAATTTGTTTTTTTTGCCCGGATTTGTAACCTACCAAAATAGTAGGGTGTAGGGGTATGATAGCGAACGTAGCTCACTTTTGCAGCTCCACCTTTCCCCGAATTATTGAGAAGATGCCCGTATTTTTTGGACCGTTTTAGATACCAGACTCGCTATTCCCAATATCTTGGGCAGGCTTGCAAAACCTGGGTCAGATCGACCGGGGAAGAGGAGCCAAACAGCCACGCTTTCACATGTCAGGAACCCTGTCTCATTTTATAGTGCAACCGTCTTCTCCAGAGAGGGGCTATCATTTTTCGAAGCAGGTACTTGGCTGACAGGATGGAAAACCAGCTGCCTCCATTGCGATAGTGGACGCGCAACATTTCGGGCCAACAGCGTTCGTCTGCAACCACTGTTTTTCCCTGCGAGTGCAGGCGGAAATTTGCCCATAATTGCCGGGTGTACAGGAGGGGTGCGGTCGAAGCGATGCGTACCCAGAGATCATAATCCATTGCAAAGAAAAAGGATGCGTCCAGCGGTCCCACCTGCTTCCAGATGTCCGCCCGGAAGAAGGCCGCCTGCTGCGGGATGTGAACATAGCCTCTGCGCAAGCGCTTGTAATCTGTTTGTGCAGCCGGGAAGGTCCCAAGTATGTTTCCGTTTTCATCAATGAAATTTGTGTCCCCGTATACCAAGCCGTTTTCTGGATGTGCCTGCATGATCTCCAGGGCAGCAGCAATTGCACCGGGAGTGTAGGTGTCATCAGAATTCAACCAGGCCAGCACATCGCCATGTGCATGGGCAAAACCCTTGTTGATGGCATCCGTTTGCCCCTGGTCTTTTTCGGAAACCCACCAGGCCAGGCGGTGTGAATATTTCTTGATGATCTCCAGGCTGCCATCAGTGGAGCCACCGTCCACAATGATATATTCCAGGTGCGAATAATCCTGCTCCAGAACGGACTGGATGGTGGTTTCGAGATAGCGGGCTTGATTAAAAGAAGGGGTGATTATTGATACCAGCATGGTTTATCCGGGGGTGGCGTATGAAGATGATTTTATTCCATCTTCGGTGACAAGAAACTGGACCGAGATATCGTATTCCAGGTGAGGCAGGTTTTTTTGCAGGAGAGCTTGATAGGTAACACCGATACTGATGCAGGTGCGCTGCTCTGAAAGAAAACGATCGTAGAATCCACCTCCATATCCCAGCCTCCAGCCATGCAGATCATAGGACAGGCCGGGAGTCAGAACAAGTTTCACCTGGTCGGCGGGGATGACCGGTAGTGAGGGGTCCGGCTCGAGCATGCCGAATTGATGGCGCACCAACCGACCGGGATCATAAGGGTGAAAGAGCATGCGGCTTTGCGGCAGAGTGCGCGGCACCAGCCAGGTTTTTTGCGGATATTTCTCCACAAGTGATAGCAGGTCCACCTCGCCACGCATGGAAAGGTATGTCAGGATAACCGTGGCCTCCTGGAATACAGGCCAGACTTCGATGTGGCGGCAGATCATCCGGCTGGCATCCTGTTGGTAGCCCTCCCCCAAGGAGTTTCGGATTTCCCGGCAGCTTTTCCGTAATTGTTTTTTTAGTTCGGGAATATTGTCAGGCATGTATCCAATTATACTTCCCCCCGCATTGCATATCAGGGAGCACCATCGGCATAATAAGGCAGGCTTATCAAACGCCAGATATCCATGCCGCCAAATCCGGTCAATCCCAAATCCCGGTTGGCAGGGTCTGGCCAAGTATAGAAGATACCATTCCCGGGGACAGTTGGGTCGTACAACAGGTATTCGAGCACCACGAAACCAGCTTCGGTATAGTTATTGGTGACCGTGTAAGCCCGTCCATCTGAATCTATACGGGTTACAACCAGAACATGTGAATAATCTCCTTGAATGCCGGAATAGATATATACCAGATCACCCGCCTTGAGCGGGAACTGGCTGTAATCGATCTGATCGATGGGCTGGTCGCTGTGCAGCCATTCGAAATGATCGACCGGGAAAGTGCTCTGCAACAATTGGACATCTTCTTCCGGGTTAAGCAGCCAGAAATCATGCAGGTCGGTTGTCTGGCTGACAATACCTGCATCCTTCAAAATGGAAATTGCCAGCGGCCCGCACATGTTGGATGGATAACCACCCAACGGCGCATACCCCAGGCTGCCTGCCACCTGCCAGGTTTCAGCATCTGTTTGAGCAAGGTAATTTAACGAAGCCTCGTAAAGCCGCTGGAGTTGCGAAGCCGCCAGGTCCGGCGTGGGTAAGGCAGTTTGAGTTGGTGCGGGACTGGGTTTTGCTGGAACAGGACTTGGTGGCAGGGTTGCGGTCGCACTTACGGATACAGTAGCAAAAATCTGTCCTCCCGGAAGGACATCGGGACGATGTGCTGGCTGGCAGCCTGCCAGGAAAAGGATGATTGCCAGCAAGACCACACTTAATAATAGGGATACATGCTTCATTTACTGAATAATAGAACAGGACGATATACTGTTGGTGTAAATCAAACTACCCCATGCGCAATTTAAAATCCTGGATGGCCGGGATGGGTGTGGGATCCTCCCCATAGGCCATGGCCAGGTAATAAGCCAGATAATCGCCAAAGTGGAGCGCGCTCCATTGCTGGGCCAACGGGGTATCCCCCGGGGCAGTGTAATCGTTGGTGTTCAAGCCCTCAAGCATGAAAGCTTGCTGGGTCAATTGCGAGCGGAGTTGATTGCGTGGGTAGTCTGACCCGGCCCGCAGGAAGACAGTGGTAATGCGGCTGAGGGCGCCTTCCGGATTGGTCAGACCAGCCAGCGTGTTGTGGTCAGCCTCCGGCAAGCTGTCAAAACCTGCGCCAGCCTTGGCCAGCTCGTTAAATTGACCTTTCCAGCGCCGGGCCACCGGAGCCAGCAGGCCCGACCCCAGCACATTCACCCAGCGTCCCAGCAACTGCCCGGCCAGGCGTTTGGCTGGATTCTGACTGGCCGGGATGTGTGGAACCAGGAATTTCTGCTGTGCCCGCATATCTACCAGCGCTGCGGCAAGATCAGCCGATGGGTCAGATGCCAGCCCCAAGCGGGCAAAGATCGCCAGCAACATGCCAAATGAGAAACCAACTGCCGAACGCGGCTGGCCTTTATGTTCAAACAACCAGGCTGGCGCACCGATCTCTGCAGCCCGGGCGGCCAATTTCCCGCCGGTGGTGATCGCCATCAACTTGCAGAGGTTGTGGATGCCGGTTTCATAGGCGTCCAGGGTCTCTTCGGTATTTCCTGAATGGGATGATGCGATCAACAGGGTTTCAGGACCATAAGCCCAGGCTGGCAATCCATAATCCCGTTGGATACAGATTGGCACCTTGCAGGTAGGCAGCAGGTAAGTTGCAATTAGATCGGCTGCGATGGCTGAGCCACCCATTCCAGCTATCACCACACGCTGGATGCCCTGCCATATGGGTAACGGTAGACGTTCACCCAATTGCCAGGCGAATCCCAGTTGATCAGGCAGGCTTTCGATCTCAATCAGCATATTTTGTGGATCAAGTTGTTGGAAGGTTAAGGGATCATCAAGTTGCATGGACATTATTATATTCCAAATTAAAAAGCAGGGCGGGATCGATCCCGCCAATGCTGCCTATTAACAAGATGGAGTTATACCCCCCATGTTTTATTCTTCCAGGGGGCGTTTGAACAGGTAATTGCGAAAATAAGCCGGGGATGGCGACTCAACCGTCACCAGTTCCCAACCTTCCTTGCCAAGTTTGGTCAACAGAGTATTTACCGGCAAAGTGGTTTTGGGCGCGGCGGGGAAACGTCCTTCCGGCCTGGGTGCGCTCAGGTAAACAACCCAACCATACAGCAGTTTTTGATCATCAAAGATCAACCTGGCATATTCCCATTTTTGCATATTTCAACCTTTCCCAATACTACTTTCTTAAGAAAAAGCATGGCAAAGATTAATTCTAAGTTGAATACATGTATCTACTCACGTCCATAATTGCGATTAATTCCACAGTGGCAGAACGCTGCTGTTCAATGCAAAAAAGCTCTATCTTCTGTCTTTGCGAGGAGCATCCTCCCAGCGACGTGGCAATCCCCTTGCCGGAGAGGAGACTGCCACGCTGCGCTCGCAGTGACAAAATCTGATATGGTGAGTAGATACGAATACATTATAGAACAAATATTTATATGAAGCAACTTTTATTCAACTCAATAGGTATATTACTTAGATTGAAAGAAGGATGCGCCACCAGCTCAACTGTTATTTTCCCCCAAAATAAAAATTATTCCCCGCCTTTTTGACGACCTTCCCCTGCCAGGGATGCTGTGCGATCGAAGGGCAGGATCAAGGGGACTTGTAGGAATGGGTGCGAAACGACCTGTACGGGCAGGTGATATGCCTGCGAGATCCGCTCCGGGGTGAGCACCTGTATGGGGGTGCCGATGGCTTCCAGCCGGCCTTGCACCAGCAACGCAACCGAATCGGCGTAGCGAGCTGCCAGATTCAGATCATGCAGAGCGATCATCACCGCCAGGTTGTCTTCGTGCGCCAGTTGACAGACAGTTTGCATGAGTGCCACCTGATATTGCATATCCAGGTGGGCGGTGGGTTCATCCAGAAGTAATATGGGGGTGGACTGTGCCAGGGCACGTGCCAGCAGGATGCGCTGCTGCTCTCCCCCGGAAAGCTCGCCCACACGGCGATCGGCAAAATCGAGAGCATCCACGCGCTGCAAGGCGCGCCGCACAATGATGTCATCTTTTGCGGATGTCTGGCCGAGAAAATTCAAGTAGGGGGTGCGACCCATCAAGACAGTTTCCCAAACGGTAAAAGCTGGTGGCAGGGCAACCGCCTGGGGTACCACGGCTATGCAGCGGGCACGCTGCATGGGGGGAAGAGAAGTTAATTCATCTCCATTGGTGCGGATCTTTCCACTTTGCAGGGGAAGAATGCCGCTGGCAGCCCGGATCAAGGTGGACTTACCCGCTCCGTTCGGACCGATCAGTGCCATGACCTGGCCACGTGGCACTTCCAACGAAATATCCTGCAGGGCCAACCTGGCGCCGTAGGAAACGGTTAAACCTTCCACCCTCAACGCTTTGAATCCCATGAAACCTACCAATACCCCTGATTTTTAGCCCTGCGCAGAACCCACAGGAAGAAAGGTGCTCCTGCCAGCGCAGTGACAATGCCAACCGGCAGTTCCTGAGGCCTCATAACGATGCGCGCAAGGATGTCGGCCAGTATGAGGAAGCTGCCACCTGCCAGCATGCTGAGAGGCAGCAGCCGGCGGTAATCCGCCCCCCACCACAGGCGCATGACATGCGGAACGATCAAACCGATGAAACCAATGATGCCTGAAAACGAGACCGCGGCCGCAGTAGCCAGAGAAGCCGCCACCAACACTAGTGTTTTGGTGCGCATCACTGGCAAGCCCAACTGCTGTGCCTGGTCATCCCCAAATTGCAAAAGATTGAGGGCATGCCCATTAAACAGAAGGAAACCCAGCCCAATGACCAGGTAGGGGAGAATTGCCAGTACAGTCAGCCAACTGCTCTGGCTGCTGCCTCCCATCAGCCAATTCAATGCCCGGCGAACTTCGCCTTCGGAACTGATGATCAGATAGGATGTCAGGGCTGTGGCAAAAGCGCTGAAAGCCACACCCGCCAGGATCAGGTTGGTGGTTGGTACCGAACGCCCAACACGTGCCAGTGTATAAACCAACAGGACGGTAAGCATGGCAAACAGGAAGGCGCTCAGAGGAACGGCCATCATGCCCCAAAAAGTGTAAGGCCAGCGAATGCTCATGGCCAGCACTGCCCCCAACCCGCCTCCCGATGCCACTCCGATCAGGTAGGGGTCAGCCAGAGGGTTACGGAACAGCCCCTGGTAAGCCGTTCCACTACCACCCAGGGCCGCACCTGTCAGCAGTACCAATACAGTGCGCGGCAGGCGAATATCGGTAATAATGAACGCAAAAGTTTCCAACCCGGCTGGCATCAGACTGTGTGTCAACCAACTGCGCAAAACCTGCCACAGGTTTTCGGGAGCGATGAAAACCGAGCCAATTGCCAGGCTGAGGACCATCGCTGCAATCAGCAATCCCAGGTTGGTTAAATAAGGCAGGAAACGACGCGACATTTAACTCACACTTTTTGAAATGACATCCATCCGGAAAATCCAGGTTGTAAAAATAACGTCCCGAAGGTTGACATTATTCAAGTCTTCTTTCAAAGTGAACCTTCGGGACGTTGAGCATTATTTAAATGCCTCCGGATGGATCAGACGTGCCAGGGCTTCCAACCCATCCACCAGGCGTGGACCCGGCCTGGAGACCAGGTTGTCATCAAAGGGGAAAATTTGTTGATCTTTGACTGCTGTGAGAGCACTCCAACCCGGGCGGGCAGTCACGGTTTCGGGGGCTTCACCGTAGGCCGAGTCACCAAGAATGATGATGGACGGATCTGCCACCAGCAACTGCTCCAGGCTGATCTGTGCCCAGGCGCTGTCCATACTGGCACCGAAGTTCGTGCCCCCGGCGCGGGCGATCAATAGGTCCACAAAGGTGCCGGGGCCGGCAGTGTAAGGTGTGGCATCCAACTCGTAATATACAATGGGTTTTTCGGTAACTCCAGCCAGTTTGGCGTCGACAACCTTTGCCCTGTCATCCAGGTTGGCGATCACATCGGTTGCCCCGCTTTCATTACCCGTCATACTGCCGAGAATCTGAATGTTGGTATAAAGTTCGTCCAGAGTAGTCGGGTTGGACAGGAAGTAAACTGTCAGACCAAGGCTTTCCAAGTTGGCCACCAATTCAGGCGGATTTATGCCGCCAGCCACAACCAGGTCGGGCTGCAGGCTGACAATGGCCTCGGTGTTGTATTCACCAAATGAGCCGCCAATGTCGGCTGCATCCAGGGCTTCGGCAGGATAATCGGAGAACATATCACGTCCCACCACCTGCGCGCCTGCGCCAACTGCGAACAGGATCTCAGTGGTGGCTGGGGTCAATGAAACAATGCGTAGAGCCGGACCCGGTAATTCAACCGTACGTCCCAGGCCGTCTGTCAGGGTGATCGGTCCGGCCGGGGCTTCGGTCAGGGTAGGCTCAAGGGTGGCTGCCTGTGTGGCCGGTGCTTCAGTGGCAACAGGGGCGGATGTCGGGCTGGCGCTGGGAGCACAAGCCGCCAGCAGCAAGGTCAGACCAACCAGTGCAATCATCAATTTTCGAAACATTTTCTTCTCCAATATGCATTATTAGGTATCTTCTCAAGAAGCAGGGAGGGGATGCCCCCGGTTTATTGAGGTCGTAAGGTTGAAGTTATAAATCAAAATCCCCTGTTCAAAGAACAGGGGAGGGGGGAGAGGCATTCCAACAGGGCCGTTCCCACCTCCTTTCCACGAGAGAGTGGCAAACCTGGCAGGGCGGGCGTCCTGACTTGCTCTTACGAGCTTACAGTTGCGGGACAGTATCGGACTTTACCGAATTCGCCTTTGAGCCTTCCCATCCGGGGGAAGAGGCACCTTGCACAGATATTTAATTGTGATTTCATTGTATGGTAGTTGCTCGATTTAGTCAATAGAGTTGACAATGGAGATGCAAAAATTTAACAAAACGTCCCACCGATTTCCTTAATTCAAATCTTTTTCAGAGAAAACCTGCAGGACGTTTTGCAATTCATTTGCATAAAACATCTTGTTGAGAACTACAAGCATGCTATCTTCAGGCAGATAATTCCTCATCCAGCTTTGTTGTCGGAGCAATCAAGAAGATCAAATTATCCCAAATGATATGGCTCACGATCAGAGCGCCGAGCGGCAGGCCCATGCCATACAGCCCTCCCCAGAACGCACCCGCTACTGTGGCCGCGCCTACCAATGTAAAGTTACCGCTGGCAATGTGCACGCCGCCATAAGCAGCAATGCCCATCAGTGAGCCCCAGAAACGTCCAAAATGTGTCATTAGCCCATCCTGCAGAAAGCCGCGCCAGAAAAATTCCTCAGCGGGGCCAATGACCAACCCCAGGCGCAGCATCAGTTCCCGGCGCGGACGGATGCATTTAAGCTTATAGATCTGCTCGATCTGTTTCCCGCCATTCGGCAGGATGAGGCGCGAGATGCGGTCTCCAAGATGGAAAATGCCATAAAGCCCGGCAGCAGACCCAATTCCAAGCAAAATGTCTTTCAGCGTGATGCAGGTCTTGCGCAAACTGGGCTGGGTCAACAGTGCCAGAGTGCCAAGCGACAAACCAGTACCTGTCATGCGATCCCAGAATTTTTTACTTGGGCCGCGGAATGTCAGCATAAATAATCCAGCCGCCAGTGCAGCACCAAAACCAAGCATGGGAAGTGATTTTTTCACACTTTGCCTCCCAATGCCAGGCCGATCACCAATAAGATCCCAAAGGCTGCGTGGAGCTGGGCGGTCTCAAGGTCAATTTTGGCAATAGCGCGCTGCTGACCGTTTATGCCCAGTTCAGACGAGCGGATTGAGCGAACCAAGAAAGGCAATGACAGCAATGCCAGCAAGCTGGTTTCGGGGAGAGCATGCAAGAGCACTGCCACCACCACTGCCAGGTATGCGCCTGTCACCAGGGAGATGTAGGCAATATGCGCCCACTTGCGCCCAAGCAGGGCGGATAGTGTGCCGACGCCATAGCGGGCATCGTCGCTGATATCACGCCATTCGTTGCCATGCAAGATGGCTGTGACAAGCAGGCCGATGGGCAGGCTGACAATCAACGACGACCAGCTCAACTCACCCGTGATGACGTAGTATGCGCCCATCACCATGAGTGGTCCCATTAAAACGAACACCATCGGCAGTCCCAGGGCCTTGTACTTGTACTGGAACGGCGGTGCGGTGTAACCATAGCCCAGCACCAGCCCGATCAGTCCCAGTAAAGCGACCGGCCAGCCCCGCAATGCGATCAACCCGATGCCTAGCAGGATAGCCAACAGGAACGTCCCTCCCGTCAGCTCGAAAGCTTCTCTTTCGGTCAAACGTCCTTTGAGCAAGGCCATACTGGCGCGCGGCGAAGTGATCGAATCCACACCGTTACGCACATCATAAACTTCATTGATCACATTTGTGCCAACATGCAGCAATACTGAAGCCGCCAGTGCTAGCAAAAAAGTTGTCAGGTTAAATTTGGATAGTGCTAAAGCCATCGCTCCAGCCGCCAGAACAGGTATTGAGGAGGCTGTAAAGGAAAATGGTCGTGCAATCTCCACCACGGCACTGAACTTGCGCCAGAAGCGAGCGGCGAAACCCAGATGATGCTCTGTTTGCAGGCCTCTGGACCCGGATATGGTTACCCTCTCAAAGACGGAAGACAGCTCTTTGGTGGCGTGAGATCCGTACAATACGGCAGCTTCGAGCGCCAGTTGGATCTGCTCATCTTCCTGGACAACAGGCTGAATGATGGGTGTGTCCATACCGGCCGAGTTAAAACGTGCCGCGCCTTCAGCCACTTCTTCAGGTGTCCCGCAAAGCATGAAAGCATCCAGCATATCGTCTGGAATCAGTTCGGCGGCTTTATGAAAATCTTCTGCACGCCAGGCAACCATAATTCGGTCACGTAATTCAGGTTCAAAACCGGCCTGTTTCAGGGAGAAATTCGACAACACGCTCATCATGTAGATAACGAATGGTTCGCGCTTGGCGCGGTTGAGCGCCTCACGGCGGGATTTGTCCACATGGGTGAGCAGGTAACCTGCCACATCCACGGCGCGCTCATCGCGGCCTGCCTCAAGAGATGCCTTGCGCAGTTTTCCGATCAGCCGCGTCATGTTCGGGATGGACTCAGCCGGACGTGCCAGGTAGCCATCCGCTTTTAGGCCGGCCAGCTGCAGGAAAGGAGTGCGGTAAGCGGCAATGTAGATAGGAACACGGTGTACCGGCGGAAACATGGGTTGGATAGGTGGCAAGTTTGGGGTTGCTGAAGGGATGCGTTGACCGGCCCACAGGAGGCGTAGCATGTCGATGGCCTTGCTGACGCTTTCAACGCCTGCATTTGGAGTATACGGGATGCCCAATTGTGCCAACCGCAAAGGAATGGATGTTCCCAGCCCAAGAATGATACGCCCAGGCGCCATTTCGTCCAATGCGGAAACGGTCATCGAGATCAGTGCAGGCGCGCGCGTAAATGTACTCAAAGCGCCCATCGCAATACGAATATCGGGTACCTGTGCGGCAATTGCTGATGCGTAACTGACAGCATCCCGTTCATAAAGGCTGTCGTGGATCCAAACCGAATGCATCCCGCAACGGCGGGCATCTTCCGCCCAGGCAACTACGTCTGAGACTTTGCCGCGCGCGGCAAATCCTATTCCAACAGGACGAGCAAGTTCTGACATTTTTATCTCCAAATTTTTAAATAATTGTATAATTATACGACAACTATCGTCCGAATTACGACATCTATTTATAGAAATACAAAACGTCCCGGTGTACTTCCGGGAGAAGGAAATTTGGAAATGTAACAATCAACAAAAAAGGGCTAACCTGGAATTTTCGGTCAGCCCTTTTTTGAATATTTCACGTCAACCATCACACTGGTATAGTTTTAGTCAATTCAAGCTCATGGGCGTGCTCTTCTTCAATCTCCTCAGTGTGATCCACCACCTTCAAGTAGCGTACCCCCAAAGAGACGGCCAGAAATCCATAAGCGACCACGCCGAAACCAGCCAGGAACTCGATCAGCGATGGAACGTACTTGGTGTAGGTGATGACCGGCTGGCCAGGCAGGTAAGAAAGCACAACCAGGAAGCCGGACAGGTTGGTATCCCAGCGATAAGCCACAACACCGCCCACCACCAGCGCCAGGGCCAGCATGCGCCACACGGGGAGGCTGCGTGTGCGGTTGTTTAGCAGCAGTATCATTGGGATGACGATCCCCAGCAGCATCTCACCTACCCAGAAGTTGAAAGACAGCGGTCCACTGGTCAACAAGCGCAGACCTTCAGTTCGGCCGGGTTCATATGTGTAGGTCATGGACAGAGCATCCCAGAAGCGGAAGTACAGGTAACCAACCAGCATCCAACCGATAAAGTAGGCAACACGCTCGAGCAGAGTGTCATCCACCTTGATCTTTTTGGAAAGGCGGGCCGAAAGCATGGAGACAAATATTGTCACAGACATGCCTGCCGCCACTGCTGAGTAGATGAACAGCACCGAGATATCCGGTCGGTACCAGAGTGGACGGGCCTTGAGCACACCATACATCGCTCCCAGCGAGGATTGGTGCAGCATGGAAAGACCGAGCCCCACCACTGCCAGATAAGGTGCGTAGTGATGTGTGCCATTCATGATTTTAGCCAATTTGGGGAAGCGTTTCTTCAGCCATTCCATCTTAGCAAAGATCGGCATGGTCTCGAACACGAGGACGGTCAAGTACAGGGTGACGCACATGGTCACTTCCCACAACAGCGAATGTTTGTTCCAGTAGACTATTGCATGCCAGAAACGATCCGGGCGTCCGATATCCATCAACAGGGTCAGCAGTGCCATGCTGTAGCCGATCAGTCCAATAAAGGTGGCTGTGCGTGCTACCGGTTGGTAGCGTTTAAGGCCGATCAGGTACACACCGGCACACAGAGAGAAGGCTCCCGCACTGATCGCAATAGATGTAAGGTCGATGGCGATCCACAGACCCCAGGGCACCAGGTCGGTCAGGTTGGTCACTGACAGACCTTTCCAAAAGACGATCAGGCCTGCCACCACGCCTGCCCCGATAACCAGACATAAAAAGACCACCCACCCTAGCCAGGGAGTGAATTTTGGAAGTTTGAGGGCAAGTTTCTTCATCATTGTTAGGCTCCTTGAGGTTCAGATGGCAGATAGTAAACCCGCGGGGAGGTGCCCAGGTCAATGCGCAACTGATAAGATACACGTTCACGCAGCAATTTACTGACATTTGATTCGGGATCCTTCAAGTCACCAAAGAAGCGTGCACCCACCGGGCAGATCACAACACAAGCCGGTGTGGCGCCCTCATCCACACCGGGGGTCAGGCCAAGTTCGAGTCCTCGGTCTATCCGCTGGTAGCAGAAGGAGCACTTCTCCACCACACCCCGGCCGCGGCGTTCGACTTCGGGTTGGCCCCATTCCGGGACAACCGGATTGGGTTCGGTGAAGGCTTTCCAGTTGAAGGCCCGGGCATTGTAGGGGCAGGCCGCTTCGCAATAACGGCAGCCGATACAGCGATCATAATCCATCATGACAATTCCATCCGGGCGGTAGTAACTGGCTTTTACCGGGCAGACATCCACACATGGAGCCTTGGCGCAATGCATGCAGGGGCGGGGGATGAAGACATCTTTTCCGTCAATATCTTCGACTTGAATGACCTGATTCCAGGAAATATCCTGAGGAACATCGTTGTGTGCCCTGCAGGCCAGGGTGCAATATCCACAGCCGATGCACTTGGACTGGTCGATGACCATTGCCCACTGGTGGGCGCCGACCTCACCGCTGGAAGCTTCGGCCCGATCAATCATGCGCAGACCGGTCAGGGCAGTCACACCCACGGCTGTTATCTTCAGAAAATCTCGCCGGTTGAAATTATTCTCGGTCATTTTTAGTCTCCTTGGAATTGTTCGCACGGCGGTACCAGCGTTCCAACCAGGGGGAGAGCACCATGCCGCCTGCCAGACCGATCAGTCCAGCCAGACCGGCATATCCCGCCGGGCTAACAGGGGAGGGGGTTTCAGTTTTTGTGCCACTCCCGGATTCTTCCACTACCAGGGGGGTCACAGTGGATTCAATGGGAATAACAGTTGTGTCTGCGGGTGCATGCATCTGATCAGCATGGCAGCTTGTGCAGGTGGACAGATTGGCAGTGAAGCTGTGATCTGGCATGGTATGGATCTCATCAGAGGATGAGTCACCCAGGTGGCGCAGGTGGCAATCCACGCACTTGATGCCTTTCTGGCTGTGAATGGAATAGGGAAATTCCATTGAATAGTCTTTGTGGCAGTTAAGGCACAGACCGGATGCATCCATGGTCTGTCCATAATCTCCTTCAATGGTCTTCAGCGAAGCAGAGTGTGGATCATGGCAGACGGTGCAGGTCATATCGCGCTGGTAATGAGCGCTAACTTTCCACTCTTCCCAACCAAAGCGGGTGTCGCTGTGGCAGCGTCCGCATAGATCAGCGGTGCGGTAAACAGGCATGGGTTCGTTGGGGTGATCTTCAGGTGCCGGGCCGTGGCAGGCTTCACATGAGACCCCATCCTGTTGCCAGGTGGCTGTAGCTGGGTCATAACCGGTTACATGGCAGACCAGGCAGGCACCTGGTTTCCCTTGTTCCGCCCAAGATTCAGAAAAAACTGGATCCGAGTTGGCACGACCATGTGCACCGGTGAACCAGGTATTTTGAAAATCGGAGTGACAGTTGCCACATCTTGACTCAGTTGTCCCCTGTTGGGTCGTCGGTGCAACCGGGGTCTGAGGATCGGGTGTTTGGGCATTCGCCACCACCAGGGTTAAACCTGCGACCAACAGGGCGAAAATTAATGAAAGAATAAAGCGTTCCAAACGGGTCATTTCAACATCTCCTCTAGGTGTAGAAGGTTAATCCCCTACCGGCAGGGGTGCTTGCCTGAAGACATCACAACCCAGGCAGGTTTCTTTTAAAATGCCTTGCTCAGTTCGAAAGAACTGCCAGCAAGGGCTTGCGGTATGTTTTGCTGCAGGACAGGCCTTCATTTGCTCCTGGCTGCAATTTTTTACTTCCCAGCATGGTTTCGAGTAGGCTGCCACTGGAACCAAAAGGTTCTCTCTGGCTTCAGCTTTCCAACGATTATCCAGCCTGCGCAGGAAGATTATTACGAGGGCTGTTACTGCAATGGGTAACCCGATCCGCAAGACCAGACCGATAACTATTGACAGCAACACGTTCCAATTTTCCATTAGGCGCCTCGAAAATTGCCTAAATCCTGATTTCTGCGCCTGACGACCTCTCCAAGAGTCAGCAGCACTGCTGCAGGGACCCCTATTCGTAGAACTGTGAGAAGGGCGACTATCAAGGCATTCAACATGGCGAACCTCCTTTCAAATTTGGGTGTATCTTCACTCTTAATGTACTCTTTTGAACCTGCGCAGCCTATTCGGCAGGTGACCAATCTTTGTTATGGGAATTTCCACCCATGACTGAAGTGAAATAATGGGTTAAATATGGTATGCACCCCATAAGTCCCGATCGATATTGGGTGATTGTTGAGCTGCATCGCCCAAAAAAACAGCCTGCCGGGAAAAACCCAGCAGGCTGAAATAATCAGTGAATTTTTTTGAAATTAATTTGGGATGGCTCTTATAGCCGGTCAGGCCTTAATGATGCCCTTGCGAATGGCATAACGTACCAACTCGGCGCGGGAATGCAGGTTTAATTTGTGCATGATGTTTTCACGATGACGGGCTACCGTCTTGGGACTGATGACCAGCACACTGGCAATTTCATCATTATTTTCGCCTTCCACCAGATACTTCAAAACTTCCTGTTCCCGGTCTGTCAATCCGTCCAAGCTGGAGGCTCCATCAATGCTGTGTTCCTGGGCCAGGTAATCTTTTACCAGCAGCTTGGCCATGGAGGGATACAGATAAACTTCGCCTTTTGCAGCCGAACGAATAGCTGTCAGCAATTCTTCTGGTGCGGCCCGCTTGGGGACATAACCACTGGCACCCGCATCCAACATGCGGAAGAAGTATTCTTCGTCCTCGTGAATTGTAAGAGCCACAACAGCCATATTGGGATATGCACTCTTGATCTTCTGTGTAGCTTCGATACCCGACATATCGGGCAGACCAATATCCATCAGAACCACATCCGGATTCACCTTCCCAACCGCTTCCAGGGCTTCACGGGCGGTTCCAGCTTCACCCACGATCTGCACATCATCCTCATTGGCCAGCAGCATCTTTAATCCGGTCCTGACAACCTGGTGATCATCAACCAGGAACAGGTGTATCTTCATCCAGCACCTCCGTTTCCATTGCAGCAAAAGGAATAAATGCTTCCACGCTCGTGCCTGCACCAGGGTGCGATTTGATAGTGAGTTTTCCACCCAACAGGCTGGCACGTTCTTCCATATTTTTTAGTCCCCAGGAAATTCGCTGCCCGGGGAGGTTGAGGCGTGGTTCAAATCCTTGGCCATCGTCAATGATTTTTACGCTGACTCCATCAGCTTCAAAAGTCAGATAAATTTTGGCGTTTTCAGCGACTGCATGCTTAACCACATTGGTGAGGGCTTCTTGCACAATACGGAACAGGGCTGTTTTGGCAGCAGGTGAAACAGTATGTTCCTGTCCCCGGATCTCAACATGAGTTTGCAGCCCAACCCGTTCGTGTATGACATTGGCGTACCAGCGCAGAGCAGCCGGCAATCCGAGATCATCCAGATGCGAGGGACGCAAGTCGGCGATCAGGCGCTGCAGCTCTGTCAGGGAATGGGTTGTCAGGCTTTCCAGGTGGCGCAGGGTTTCCTGTGCCCGTTCGAACACCGCATTTGATTTCAAGGAGGTTGAAAGACCACGCAAGCCCATGCCAATAGCCGTCAGTGCCTGTCCAGTCTCATCATGAAGTTCCCGGGCAATCCTTTGTCGTTCGGATTCCTGGGCTGCCACCACACGTTTGAATAATTCCCCCCGCTGGGCTTCACGCTGTTCGGCTTCCTCCACACGCGCATCCTGCAGACTGGCAAGTTTGCGGTCAAACTCCACCTGGAAGGCGCGTAAAAACCTGATCACAAAAATGGATGCCAAAATAGCCATCCCTGCCCGGAACAATTGTACCGGAAAGCCAAAGGCGCTGACAAAAAGCTCCTGATTGATGTAGTTGGACGGGAACAATGGTGTGGCTTGGGTGAATATCTGCCCCACAATTCCATACCAGGCGAAGGCTACTGCCGCCCACAAACTATCCCGGCCGAAAGAGATCAACCCGGATTGACGAAACACTCTTTGCTGCGCCACCAGCCCAACAGATGCCAAGGCAGCAGCCGGGATGGCCAGGGAATAACGTGTCCAGACATCGGCCACATCCCAAAGAACTGCGGAAGCGTACTTGCTGCGCAGGATAAAAATGCCAAAAGCCCAGATGGTTTCCAGCCCGAGCGGGATCAGGAGCATCAGTCTCCAGTCATTCGGCCTGGTTGTGATCAGGTAGCTTCCAAATGCCGCCAGTGATAGAAATGAAAAAGTGAGCACTCCCATTTGCAAGGGCTCAATATAGCCGGGAGTTGACTGCCCGAGCAAATTGGCAATCCCACCATACATGTCCAGCCACTCGTAGACGGCATGCACCAGGCCAAAAGCCGCCAGAGGGCGCAAAGCACGCCGCAGGCGCAGGTCAGAAGCGCGGCCCCCCTCGATCATTACAAGCAAGCCCATACTGAAAAAAGCCAACCCGTAAAAGAAGGAAATGACGGTGATGGGAGAAAGTGCCAAAGTCAGTTACCCTCACTGATCGCAGAAAACGCGGTCAGAATCAGTCTGTGCGGCGCAGGCGTGATCCGCATGTCCGGCAGAATACATCACCTGGTTGGGAGCGTTTGCCGCACTGGTTGCAATAGGCATCTCCTAGGGCATCCTTATAAATGGTGGCGTGGCGTTTTCTTGAGTCGTTGGAAGATCTCTTTTGTTCTCTTTTCCAATAAATCAAGCCTACCACTAATCCACCCACTACCAGAAGCCCACCAAGTCCGCCCAGGATCCAGGGAAGGTACTCGGAAAAGCTGACACGACCTTGAACATTGGCGTCCAGTGGAGCGCTGGGTTGGACGCTCTGCCCGGAAGTGCTTAACGTATCGGTGGTCTTTTGATATTCTATGTTTAATGTAAAGGTCTGGTTGGCTGGCAAGGCGCCAATGGTTTTATTGTAATAAGTCAACCCATCTGCCGCGACCACGCCGGTGCCCAATGCAGGTGTCAATTTCAGATTGGTGGCACCCACTGGCTGCTGGAAGTTGACAGAGAATGCATCCACCGGGTAGTTGCCCGGCCAGACAAAATCATACTGGCGGATATCACCCTGTTGAATATATTGATCATAATATTCCACCTGGATATTCTGGCTGGTGGATTCAACGGAAAGGATGGCCCAATCTCCGGATACTTTGCGCTGGTAATCAGCGGTTATCAAAGCACCGCTGTCGTCACTGACGGCCACTGCATTGACACTGGCTTGAATTGGGACACGCAGTTCCAGGTTGGCTGGCAAGGTTACATCGGCTCCCAGAGTGTAGTGATCAATCACCAGCACACTGGGCTGGTCATATTCAGGCCAGATATCCACCGCCACTGCGTTAAAACTGATGCTGGTTTGTGCCTGTGCACCCACGGGAAATAGACAAACTACCATTAAGGTGATAAACAAGAACCACTTACGCATGACTGCCTCCGAACGTATTGTGTAATTAATCCCAATCTTACCATTTTATGGGAAATATTGGAAACCGGATATCTTCCCAAAAAAAGGATACTTTCCCCCAAATTCTTGAGAATAAAAATTTAGTTATCCGATAAAATGGGGGAAATAGCTTGCACCAGGCGAACCATGCAGGCATTAAGCGGGGTGGGAACACCCAGCAATAATCCAAGTTTTACAATGGCCCCACTGATGGAGTCGATCTCGGTTGGGGCGCCGCGTAATACATCCTGCAGCATGGAAGAGCGATTGCCTGCTGTGCGCAAGGCCACCTCCTGCGCGGCTGCGACCGGGTCTGTATATGGCAGGGGAATACCCCAGGCTGCGGCCACGGCAGCGGTTTCACATGCCAATTCAGCCAGCAGGAGCCTGCGGACCGGGTGGTTGAGAAGGTCACCATTGGTCAGGCGCAGCACCGCACTGAGCGGGTTGATGGCAGAATTTATGACAAGTTTCCCCCAGATCAGGGGGCTGGCCTCCGGAACGATGTTTACCTGAAAACCTGCACCAGAGAGCATGGCTGTAAGAGGCTCCAATTCTGGATGCGCTTCCAGGGATAATAGCCCATCCCCCCCCAGCCGTACCCGCCCCGGACCCAGCAGCGTTGCGCCCAGTGTGGTCACCCCTTGAGCCACCCGGCCTGGCCCTAAAGTATGGGACAGACTCTCGCGATTGCCCAGGCCATTTTGCAAGGTCAGAGCCAGACCCTGCCGGTGCAGAAAGGCGGGCAATTGTTGGGCCACCCGCTCAGTCTGCCAGGACTTCACCAACACAAGGGCTTGCAGAAATTTTGCAGAATTGTATGAAGACTCCAACACCTGCACAGGATAAGCCTGCTCATCTCCATCCGGGCTGACCAGAATGGCGCCATGTTGCTCAAGCGCAGACAAGCCTTCCTTCCAGGTGCCAAGCATGCTCACCTGCACACCTGCCACAGACAAGCGCGCTGCAAACAGGGTTGCCAGGGCACCGCTGCCGACGATCAGAATTTGATCTGGCATACTCACACCATTTTCAGCAGGGCTTCCCATTCCTCGTCGGGCATCTCAATGCTGTGCTCGGCGGCAGGGAATTTCAATTCCTCCACATCTGATATGTATTCACGAAAAGCACGTGACATATCAGCGTGGAAACTGGCATACTTCTTGACGAATTTGGGGGTAAAGCGATCGAATAACCCCAGCAGATCGTGAGTGACCAATACCTGTCCGTCACAGTGCAAACCAGCTCCAATCCCAATGATTGGAATGTGAATGCGGCTGCTGATCAACCCGGCCAGGCGGGCAGGAACCGATTCGAGGACAAGACTGAAGCAGCCTGCTTCTTCCAGCAATTCGGCATCCTCCAGCAGACGCAGGGCAGCCTGGGCAGTGCGCCCTTGCGGGCGGAAACCGCCCAACTGGTTGACAGATTGCGGCGTGAGACCCAGATGTCCCTGAACCGGAATGCCGGCGCCGGTGATGGCACGGACGACATCCAGGCGTTCACGACCGCCTTCCAATTTGATGGCATCCATGCCAGCTTCCTGCAGGAAACGACCAGCGTTGCGCACGGCCTCCTGTACTGAAACCTGGTAAGACATGAAGGGCATATCACCGATCAACAAGGCGAAATGAGCCCCGCGCGCCACAGCCTTGCAGTGATGCAGCATATCTTCCATCGTGACGGAGAGAGTGTTGGGGTATCCCAGCACCACCATGCCCAGCGAGTCACCGACCAGGATGGAATCCACGCCGGCCTGATCCATCGCCAGGGCGGTAGGGTAGTCGTAAGCGGTTAATACCGAAATTGGCTCACAGCGATCTTTCTTTTGTTGCAGCGTGCGAGTGGTGATCTTCTTGCGGTCAGAGGTTAGAATCGTAACAGGGGAAATAGTGGACATGGTACCCTCCTCCAGGGTAGGGGCCAGGCCGGATTTGGATGATATTACATCGGTTTCCAGGCTGCCACACAGAACAAACTATTTATCACAGGCCGTCGAGTTCATTTAGATACACGCGGCAGAACTATTATTCCACAAAATCAATCAGAATGCAATCTTTCTTGTAATTTCAAAAAGCCTGATCGTAAGGTTTAGAGGTAATCAATTCCCATCCCAAGTCTTGAAAAAGAAGAATTTGTATCGCATTAATAAAACCAGGGTTTTCACCAAGACCACTGGCAAACAAAATTATTGTGTCATTCCCCTGCAGGGACGATGTGTGAACCACCAAAGGCGCTGATTCTTGCACCCTATTCGGGTTGGGGCCCACCGGGGCGAGACAGACTGCATGCACACCTGCCCTCCCGGAGGACATCAGCACGACGTGACGGACGGTGCCAGGGAATGGAAGTGAGCACAATCCCACAGGGTCTGAGCAAACCTCGTTCAACTTTTCATCAATCTTGCAAAACTTCAGGTCGTTATGAAATTTACCAGTTTTTTAATAGATGCGTTTTTATTAAAAATATGCCATAATATTGCTTGGGGCTTCCATAATGCTTATGCTCCCAGCCAATAACAATACACAAGTTAATTCCTGAAACAAGGACAATATAATGATGATCAGCCTCTCACCCATCGGCACAGTAAAAAACAACCTCCAGGTCATTGAAGGTGATAATTGGGACAGCCGGATCTCTGTCATCGAACTGCTAGACCCGCTTACGGATGAAGCGCTGCACGGATTGGAGGATTTCTCCCACGCTGAAGTGATCTTCTTCTTTGATCGGGTTGATGAGAACAGCGTTGAGACTGGCGTACGCCAGCCTCGTAATAATCCGAATTGGCCCCGGGTGGGGATCCTGGCGCAGCGCGGCAAGAATCGTCCCAACCGGCTGGGAGCCACCATCGTCCGAATTATCAGGCTTAGTGGCCGAACCCTGACAGTGCAAGGACTGGATGCCCTGGACGGCACCCCCGTGATCGATATAAAACCCGTTATGCGTGAGTTCCTGCCGCGCGGCGAGATCCGCCAGCCAGCCTGGGCCAGCGAGTTGATGAAAGATTACCGGGTAGACAAGGATATAAAATGAGCAGAGATTATCAAAAAGCAGCTCCAACAGAGCACCAGCGGCTCCCTGATTACAAACGTGAGGTGGCCTGGGTGCGCACATTTTTACACAACGGACAGATCGCCCACGTGGCTCACCTGTCTGGTGACCAACCCTTCATCACCCCCACCAATTACTGGTTTGATGAGGAACACCACCAATTAATATTTCATTCCAACCGGGTGGGACGGGTACGCTCCAATCTGGAACATTCCCCCAAAGTGTGCGTGGAAGTGAGTGAATTTGGGCGGCTGCTACCAGCCAATACCGCCCTGGAGTTTGGCCTGCAGTACCGCTCGGTACTGGTATTTGGCCGGGTAAGGGTCCTGGATAGTGACGAGGAGTGCCTGCGAGGGTTGTACGGGCTGCTGGCAAAATATTTTCCGGACCTGACGCCCGGCAAGGAATATCGCCCGATCATGGACCAGGAACTGAGGCGCACCAGCGTCTACGCGCTGGAAATTGAATCATGGAGCGGCAAGGAAAATTGGGCAGACCAAGCCGATCAGCTTCCCGATTGGCCAGCGTTGCCGGAGGGCTTTTTGAATCATTAAGCGCCAGGGTGATTTCTAAAAAAATCTTCCGAAATCCCATGACTCCGGAAGATTTTAATTTAACTTATTCCTGAATAAATCAAACCTGGGATCAGCTTTACCCGCAGCCACCACCTGATGGGCTTCTCTGGAGTTTAAGCTCGATCTTGGGCGTATAATCCAGGTTCCATTCGTAGGGCGCCGGAGAGCAAGCTTCATACCTGTCACCCAGGGCGGCACCAAAGGTATAGCGCAACTGGTCATCGGGCACAGATCCCTCAATGGGGAGGATGCTTGCATCTGTTGCACCAAATATGGATATCCATTGATTGATGCCGCCTTCCAGGATGTAGACATTTGGAACAGATTCAGCTTGCATAATTTTCCACGCATCGGTGGCGGCACCTTCATCATTGCTCATCAAGACAATGACTTTATTGGCAGAACTCTCCGTAATAAGCACTGGGATCAGGGTATTGATCTTCTCCAGCGGGACGTTCTGCGCATCCTGAATATGGAACAGGTTGTAATCTGCTTCAGAGCGAACATCCAGCATGACAACGTTCAATTTCTGGTTGGCCAGGCTGGCAAGCAGTTCTCCTGGATGCACCTGGACGGTACGGTCCGCCAGAGCAGCCGTTTTGACAGTTGAAATGCTGGCCCACTTTTCTGTTGCGGTCGGCTGGCCAATCAAGATGATGGCCACAGCCAGAACCACGAGGGTGGCAGCACCGATCAGGCGGAGTTTTGGTTCCCTGCTCATATCGCGCTTGCCGATAATCTTCTCCAATTTTTCGGAGCCCCAGAACATGAACAACGCCATGAGAACCACCAGCAGCACCACCCAACCAGTGGACAGGTGGAACACATCCATCAGGGTTACGCGGCCATAATAGCCACTCTGGTTCCACCAATTCCAGAAGGGTTGAACCGATTCGCCAAAAGCCCAGACACCCACCGCGGCTCCCAGGACGAATACGATCCCATCCACTTTCAGAGTTGAGGCGGATACAATGCTTGTTCCCGGGCAGAAGCCACCGACCACAAACCCGACCCCCATGATGAGGCCGCCAACGATCCCGGGCCAGAGATGGGTTTCAGGAACATAGACCAGGTTGAAATTCAGAATTCCCAGTGCAGAAGAAAGGAAGATCAGCACCATGCCGGTCACAATGGCAGTGAACATAACCTTGAGGACCGTCAGGTCCTTGAAATAGAACTGTGCTGCCAATTTTTTGGAATTTCCAAAACCTGAAATTTCCAGCACAAACCCGAAGGCAAAGCCGATCAGGCCAAAAACAAGGTACGTCCAGGGGTGGTCAGCCAGGGGCTCAAGAAATACTTGCAGAGGAAAGATAGGCATAGCAGGCTCCTCTAATTCCACAATCTACGGACAAAGTATGCCAGGGCATAGGCACCGGCAAAAATACACATCATCAAGACCCACGAGCCAGCAGATAGCGTGGCGCCGCCCGAGAGGGCCTGCCCGGAGGTGCAGCCGCGTGCCATGCGGGCACCGTAGGCAAAAAAAACGCCGCCAATAAAAGCCATTATCAATCGGGTGCGGTTTGATATATTCGGACCTTTAATGATCTCCAACTTGGTACGCCCGCTCAGCAGACCGGAAACCATGCCGCCGAACAGCGCTCCGATGAACACCGGCACGCTCCAATCATCGAGAGGATTTAGGCTACCCCCGGCCATTTTGAGCAAATAAGGCGTCCGGTCAATGTGACCAGGCACAACCAGGTCTTCCACGGCTGCGGTCAGGCGGTTCAGACCGCCGGATGCGCCGAGACCATTACGGGTCAGTAAAAACGCCAGGAACAGTACCAATCCCAGCAATGCACCGCCCAGGTAGGGGTGAACGTACGGCTTGGGCGTGCGTCCGGGCAACCCTTTACGGGTGGTATTTGGAGCAGCTGTTGTCATTTTTTCTCCTCCATATCTAGTGATTCTATTGGTTCGTGAACTTCCACGTCCTCCCAACCGGTGACCATGGCTTTAACACTATCGAGAGCATGCGTCCCACCAGTGGTGGTCAAATAAACATGTGCAATGATGAAGGCTGCAAACAACCAGGCCACCAGGGTATGGAAGGCTGCCAGGCCGGGCAACCCACCCAGGAAATTGCCCACCTGGGGCCAATTCTGTGCGCCCCACATCAATATACCTGTGATCCCCTGCAAAGGCAGGAGCACATTCAAAATACCCAAATAGGTAACCTGCTGCAACGGATTCATCTTACGTTCTGGTGTTTTTTCAAAAGGATGGGGCGCACGTTTGAATATGCCGCGCAGATAATATTTTCCCTGCTCAATGGCATCGTCAAAGAAACCATAAGGGCGCGGAATGAAGCTGCGAATCTCTCCGGTTGTCAGATGATAGAAGAGGGAGAGGAATGCATTGATGGCAAGTATGGCTGCTGAAACGTTATGGATGGTGACCATGCCACGGAATGACAGCCCGCCAAATAAATCCGGCCGGTGAATGATGAGCCCGGTCAACAATAGGATGATGATCAAGGCGGTTTGTAGCCAGTGCCAGAAGCGTTCGTACGATTGGTACATATATACACGCTTTATCTCATGCTCAGATCTCCTGCTCCGGGCTGTTCTTACTATGCGCATTCCACCGTGAGCCGAAACACCCAGCAGAACAGCCAGGAAGAACAATCCACCCAGCCAATCCACCCAACCGTATCGGCTGTGACCGAAAATATACAGGTCATCTGCAGCGGGTTCGGGCTGGTACAGCAAAGCCTGGTCGGATTTTTCCAGGTTTCCACTGGCACTGACATTGGTGCCCACCACAAATTCCGGCATCACATTGCCAGGAATGTAGTCTGCCAACAGCATGGATTGGGAAAGTCGTGAGTCGGCAGTGTGGCAGGTACGGCAGTCGCTGAGCGCCGCGCTTCCGGTAACCACACCATGATTGATGCTGTAGGGCTGGACCTGAGCGCTGATGCGGGGATTGTTCAAACCCAAAGCCTGCAAGCGGGTGGATATGAGTATCTGCTTTTCAGCGGTATCAATGCGCAGTTCGGATCCTGCCAGCTCACCATTGCCATCATAGTCAAAAGCAGTCATGATCTCTGGAGAGTAGGTATCATTCACGAAATAAACGGACTGCAGATCCACCAGGCGCACCGGGCGGGTGAATCCGTTGGCATCGTCATAAACCCAGAACCAGGCTGTGACCAGGTTGTAGGGTGCCACCAGGCTGTCCCCATCCACATTCTGACGCAGTATCAACACCGGTTTGAAACCAGATACCAGGTCAGTGACTGAGCCACCGTTGTTTTCCACACCACGACAGGTGCTGGCAGCCGTGGAATCCATCGTCAGAACCGTCCAGTCGTAAGATTGGATGGCAGGTGCGTACATCTGTGGGATATGGCAGGTTTCGCAGGCCACGGTACTTAAATGTTTGGCAGTATAAGGCAACCAGTCTGCATGGATCGATTCGGCAGCATGGCAGGATTCGCAGCGCCGCATGGTACCCTTGAGTTCCGGGGCAACATTGAACTGCGCACTCTGCCCGCGGGCGATATTATGATCGGGATATTTCAGATACTCCCCAAAGTCAAGGTGGCGCGGGTCAAAGAGCAGGCTTTCTGGCCGGGTGGCTGAGTTCTCCTGGTATGCGATCGGATTATTTAGCGAATAGTGGCAATCCACACAGTTCACCTGGCGCTCGGCATGCACATCCCAAGCCTGGGTGAGGGTTTCCTTGTTGGCCAGGTTAACACCCGATTCGGAGATCTTGTCGCCAGAGATGACCTGCCCGGTTACAGCGGTTTGTGGGTTGTCCAGGTCGCAGGAGGTCAGGATCAACGGATCGGCACTGGAATGGACCAGGCCATGACACTGGGCACAATTGTCGTTGGTTGGGCTTTGTATGCTGATATTTTCAGGCAGAAGCTGGCTGTTCTCATCAAATGCGCCTGCGTTCCAGACAAAGGCTCCCTTTGAGTCTGCACTCACCAGGTCAGACCCCAGCAGCGTGGCCGTATTGGCCCATTTGAAATCACCGTTTTTCAATACTTCGGCACGGGCAGCATTATTAGGATTTGGCATATGACACAGGAAACAGTCGATCTCTTCGGTGCCTGAGGTTGACCAGTTCCAAAGCTCAGGCTGGCCTGTCTCGGGATCCAGGTAACTGGTTTCGGGGTTGTTTTTTTGGGCAGCCTGTTCTGCCAGAGGCTGACCATCGCGACCGGTCGTGGCAGGGCCGCCACCAGTAATCCGGCTGCCATACAGCATCAGATATTCGGGAGTACCCAGATCAAGAAGCTGGTCTCCGGATTGGGTAAGGTAACGATAGGTCAGGGGATCCCAGTGTCCAAAGACACCATTGCTGGAATCCCAAGCCTGCCCGTTCACTTGTGCATTGGTTTGGATATCCGATAGACCCAGGTCAGCATGAAAATTGTGCTGTTCGATATAGTCTGTGTCATGACAATCTCCGCAGGTTTTCATTGTGGAAACAGGTTCACCACTTTCAAGCACGTTGACACCATCGGCATCCAAAAATTCAAAGGTGGGATGTAGAGGTGAAGTTTGGGTTTTTGATTCTTCCAGCCTATCCGCGGATACCAGGTAGACCATAAGACCAAGCGCAATGACAGCCATGAAAATAGCGGCTGCAATTATCCGCTGATAGCGTTTTAGATTTGTAAAATTATGCATAATGTCGTTCCTCCACCTTACTTCTTCTGGAAGCGTCCGCCCCACAGGATGGGATCACCCGCATAACCCAGGGTTTTCCAATCCAGACGCCCGTTGGCACCGTGGCAGTCATTGCATTGGAGTGCATTTGCAGCCGGTTGGACCATGTGCGTGCTGGGCCAGTACATCGCAGTTTGCGCGAATCCATATTGACCGCTGTACTCCAAACCTGTAACCGGCACAGCCAGTTCGAAAGCGCTATTCCAGTCGAAGGTCGTCCAATAGCCGCCATCACCGCCTGTTATGGGAGCCAGCAGGTAGTTGTAAACTTTGTCATAAGGCTGAGAGGCAGTATGAAGTTTGAATGGGAAAATTTTGGCAGTCGGGTCTTTGATATCACCTGCCGGTTGATCCAGGACTGTGACGACATTGGGATCAATTTGATCCCCCAGGATATAACGGTAACTCAGGTTTCCGTTATACCAGAGGTATTGAGGCATTACATTCTTCTCGTAAACGAATGTACCTTTGATTTTCAGGTAGGTATAGTGGTCTTCCGGAAGGTCCTGCCCGGCAGTGGACCAATCCCATGAAACCTTGGTGGGTTCGTCGAGGGCTACTGCAGGAACATGGCAGGTCTGGCAAGCCACGGTTTGAAGGTGTGCATTCAGGCGTTCGTCTGTGTGCGGGCTGGAGGCATGGCAATCCGTGCAGGCAACCTGCTCATCCGGGTCGATCACATAGTTGTCAGCCACCAGGCGCCCCTTGATGGCATGATTGCTGGTGGTGTGACAATCGGTGCAAACAAAATCGTTGGCACCCATGTGAACATCAAGATCGGCAGGGGGAAAGTTCAGCCCCTGGTCCAGGTCGCCGTGCTTGACATTGTCTCCTCCACCGCCGTTGAAGTGACAGGCTCCGCAATTCTCGCGGTTGGGAGCTGCCACCGAGCGGGCCGCCGCCAGCAGATCCACTCCGGGGGCGGGAGCACCATAATCGCCCTTGGCATACAGGTTTGTGTCTGCATGGCACACCAGGCAATCCACGTTATCCTGATTGGTGTAATCATACGGTTGTCCTTCCTGCCAGTTATAACCGGCGTGACAGGAGTTGCACTTTTTCTGGTTGCCTTGGGCACTGATGCAAAAGTTGTTGAGCTGGTTGGCTTTGCCAATCGTAACCGGCACATCCCGGCCTGCCACTGTGAAGGGTTTGCTTTCCCAGGTAAAATGCGTGGTGTGCATGACCTGGTCTGCGGCGTCCGGGTGGCATTCATAACAGGCGCGGGTCACATCCGATCCGGTTTCAAAAGTCCCCTGAACGATATTCGCATGACTGGTGGGGGTTGTGTGGACCGGGACGTAATCCCACGGGTCCTGACTTTTTTGAGCAGTGCGGGGCCAAAAAAATATGACAGGCACCACCAGGACAATGAGAATCCCGATCGTCCCAACTGCCCAATTTGCTTGTAATTTCCGCATACCTTTCTCCTCTAAAAAATATTTATTTACTGATGTTACACACCGTCCGGCAGGTTTCCTTTAAAAACAGGCCGAAATTGCAGAAACCAGCCGGTCGCTCAATGCAAAATGAGTTGTTAATCTATTACTAGCGAACCCAGATAATGCTGGGAATTTCTTGCTGGCAATAAGGCCAAAAAACATCATTCCATTGCACTGCAAGAACCCTGGTCAGTTCTCACGATAGACCAGTACCTATGCAGAAATCAGACTGGCGTGGTGCTCAATCCGATCCCGCAAAATTGAGCGCAAAAGATCCAAAGCTTCAATTACACGTCTGTCGGTAAGTGTATATTGGACGTTCGTCCCCTGGCGGGTTGCATTGACCAGGCCGCGCGTGCGTAAGGCCTTAAGATGGCGTGAAATGGTCGGCTGCGACTGATTTAGTTCCTGGGTCAATTCTGTAACGTTGCGGGGTTGATCTGCCAGCAAATAAAGCAGGATAAGCCGGGTTGGGTCCGCCAGAGCAGAACAGATATCGGCATGTAATTGAGTTAATTCCTGGGTAAGCGAGCTATTAATCATCAACATATAACCTTATATGAATAACCATATATCTTCCAATGTTTATAGTAAACTCAATACGATTGTGAAACTAGTTATAAGTGTCACGTCTACGTGTGCATTCTGTCACAAATAATTTGTGGGGGATTAAACCTGACAGGAGAGTTATTGCGAGGCTGCGGGGGTATCAAGCGCCCAATTTCCACTATCGCCGGGCGACCGTTTTTTCTGGTATATTAAGGTAATTACCTTTAGTGCAAAATTAATTATCTTCTCAATAAACAAGGGAAAAAGGGGTTGTGTGGGCGGTCGCGAAGCATACCCGAAGGGTGCGAAGCCGCCCATACAACCCCCGCCCCTCTGTTTATTGAGATAATACATTATTAACGATAAGGGAGACAACTGAACATGAAACGGATTTGTGTCATTGGGGTCGGTTATGTAGGCCTGGTAACCAGCGCCTGTTTTGCTGACCTGGGTAACCACATCATTGCTCTGGATATTAATGAAAAGCGGATCGAGGGGCTGAAAAACAACATCATGCCTATTTACGAGCCGGGCCTGGACGAACTGGTCCGGCGTAATGTAAAAGCCGGGCGCTTATCTTTTACCACTTCCTTTAAAGAAGCCCTGCAGGGAGCCGAATATGCCTTCATTGCAGTTGGCACACCTTCAGCAGTAAATGGAGAAGCTGACCTGCAGTATGTGGCCGCCGCCGCCCGCTCGATCGCAGAAAACATGACCGCCCCATTGGTGGTGGTCAACAAATCCACCGTTCCGGTCGGCACCGGGGACTGGGTGGCTGATATCATCTCACGCACCCAACCCAAACCGATCCCATTTTCAGTTGTATCCTGCCCCGAGTTCCTGCGGGAGGGAGCCGCTATCAACGACTTTTTGCAGCCGCACCGCACCGTGCTCGGCTCACTGGATCGCGAAGCAGCCGAAAAGGTGGCCCAATTGCACCTGCCACTGCGCGCACCCATCGTCATCACCGATCTGCGCACAGCCGAGATGATCAAGTATGCCTCCAACGCCTTCCTGGCCACCAAGATCTCCTTCATTAATGAAATTGCCAACATCTGCGAGGCCCTGGGTGCGGATGTGAAGGAAGTGGCAGCCGGCATGGGCTACGATAAACGCATTGGTTCCAGTTTCCTGGATGCCGGCTTGGGCTGGGGCGGCTCGTGCTTCCCCAAGGATGTCAAAGCGCTGGCATTCATGGCAGCCGAGAAGGGACGCCATCCGCAACTGCTCAATGCCGTCATGGAGATCAACGCCGACCGCCGCATCCAGGTGGTCAAAAGCATGGAAAAAATGCTGGGTGGTTTAAAAGGCAAAACCATCGGCCTGCTAGGGTTGGCTTTCAAAGAGAATACGGATGATATGCGGGATGCCCCGTCCATCGATATCGCCCAGGGGTTGGTGGCAGGCGGCGCCAGTGTGCGCGCCTATGACCCGATCTCCATGGAAGTAGCGCGTGAACTGCTCCCTGAGGTTGAGCTGATGGACAACCCCTACAAAATGGCCGAAGGCTGCGATGCCCTGATGGTGGTCACTCCATGGAATGAATTCAAAAACCTGGATTTGGAACGCATACGCAGCTTACTAAAACAGCCGGTGCTCCTGGATGGGCGCAACATTTACAACCCGGAGTACATGCTCAGCCTGGGTTATACCTACCTGGGCATCGGGCGCGGCCACGAGAAGAATGACTAACCCTCCCATTTGTGATTACGAAGGCTCGGATTATCAGGCCTCCTTCTGGGGCGCCGGGATCCGGGAATACGAAGACCGCACGGAAGCCATCGCCCTGAAGCGTCTGCTTCCTAAAAACGGACGACTTCTGCTGGAGTTGGGGGCTGGCGCCGGGCGCAATACCCCACGCTATACCGGTTTCGAGCGTGTGGTGTTGCTGGATTACTCGCGCACCCAACTGCAACAGGCCCAGTCCAGCCTGGGGCGCAGCCCACGTTTTACCTATGTGGCGGCTGATATCTACCACCTGCCCTTCGTGGATGGCCTGTTTGATGCCGCCACCATGATTCGGACCTTGCACCATATGGCGGATGCACCACAAGCCTTGCGCCAGGTGCGGGAGGTGATGCAACCGGGGGGAGTCTTCATCCTGGAGTACGCCAACAAGCACAACCTGAAAGCCATCCTGCGCTATGTTCTGAAGCTCCAGGCATGGAGCCCCTTTACGCTGGAACCGGTGGAATTTGAAAAATTGAACTTTGACTTTCACCCGGGCGCTGTGCGCGGCTGGTTAAAAGACTGTGATTTCAGACTGCAACGACAGTTGACCGTTTCGCATTTCCGTATGGGCGCAATGAAAAAACTTTTCCCACCTGCATTCCTGGCGGCATTGGACTCACTTGCCAGCCTGAGCGGGGACTGCTGGCAGCTTTCGCCCAGCGTGTTCACCCGCAGCCAGGCCAGTGCAGACGGGCAGCCGCCCGCCGCCGAGGGTGCTTTCTTCAAGTGCCCAACCTGCGGAGACCCCGGCCTGGTCGAGCAGTCCGATCATCTGGCCTGCCCAGGTTGTGGGTGCAAGTGGGCTGTGCAGGATGGTATTTACGATTTTAAGGAAGCGATCTAACCGCATCCATTCTGTCATCGCGAGCGAGCATATACGCACTGGTTTATCGTGTTTTTCCAGCGAAAGTCCCCGCTATTTTGGGATGTGGCGGGGGGACTTTCGGCGGGGACATCAGACGATCCTGGCAGGGTACCGGGATATTGTGAGGGCCCTCTTTACCCCGAAGCATCTCCAAAAACAGGCAGCGAGACCCTTCGGTCGAAAAACGCTCCCTCAGGGTGACAAATAGAAATAAGTTGGTGACATATTATCGACTTTAATAACACTATGTTTGCCAGAGTAGACAAAAGGATCAGACCTGCGAGCCGGTGATTCCAGTCTCCAGTAGGGGCAGATCTGGGTGTCTGCCCAGGCGAACACATCCCCTTACCCCCTGAAAAACATCAGGGGATGAACACTTAGGTACACCCCCTATTTTGTTTTCTCAACCACCCAAAAATGAGATAGTCCCAAGCCGCGCAGCGGGGTTTTTTCGAGGGCCTGCAAGAACCAGCGCATGAACTTCCCCAGGAACTTGAAGCGGGCGATGATATTATCATAAGCTCCAAACAGGACAGTCTGCTCAACCACCCGCAGCGGCAAACCGGCAAACAGGCACCTCAGATCGGCACGCGAGTAGACACGCACGTGCGGCACCAAACGATTCCGCCATCGGTACGGCAGGTAATTGACCAGGGGGATGTTGCCAAAATGATATTTCCCGCGCCAGTAGATGCCGTGAGTTTCAAACGGATAGCCGCGATTGGGCACGAGCAACACCAAACGCCCACCCGCTTTGAGCGTGCGTACAATTTCAAGCAGCGCCTGGCGGTCGTCAGCCACATGCTCGAGCACTTCATGGCTGAGGATCAGGTCAAAGCTGTCGGCCGGGTAAGGCAGATGTTCTCCCGCTGCACAGGCCAGCAGATCCGAATAGTCATGCGCCAAAAGCAAGCGGTCAAATTCGTATTCCAGCCCAAACACTCGGCCGCCAAACGCTTGCAGGTGCTGTACATACATGCCCACTCCGCAGCCGTTATCCAGGACATTACCGCGCATGCGCTCCCCAGCCGCGTGTAAGATCATTTCCAGGCGGCGCTGCTGTCCTGCCCGCCAGATGTAGGACGGCTCCCCTCGCAAGGCAGCTTTGTCTGAAACCACCTTATTCATTTCTGTCCCCAGTGAATGGCAATGGTGCCAAACATGCGGCGTCGGAAAGCCACGTTCTTAAAGCCAACCGCCTGCATGGCGCTGGCAAGTTGCTCGGCATACAAGAATTTCTCGGTCGACTCTGGCAGGTAAGTATAGGCCTCACGCTGACCGGTGATGAGCGCACCCAGGAAAGGGATGACCAGGTGCAGATGCAGCCATAGGAAGGGGTAGAGCAGGTTACGGCGTGGGTGCGTGGTATCCAGGATGACGATGCGCCCGCCGCTGTTGAGAACGCGGTATTGTTCCTGCAGGGCCTGGCGCACATCCAAGACATTGCGCATCAGGAAACCCGAAACGACCACATCAAACCCGGCCTCCGGGAACGGCAGGTGCAGGGCATCCGCAGCCGACCAATCCAGGCGGCCGCGCTGGTTGCCAGCCTGCATCATGCCCAGCGTGAAATCCGCAGCCACCACCTGGCAGCCGGGCTGCTGTCGTAGGGCTGCGCGCGTCAGGTCACCTGTACCAGCCCCCAGGTCCAAAAGGTGGGATGCGGGCGTTAACCCGGCGCGGCGGATCACCTCCCGCCGCCAACGGGTGTCCTGCCCGACGGTCATCAAGCGGTTCATCAGGTCGTAGTGCCCGGCGATCTGGCTGAACATGCCCTGGACCTTGTCAGATCGTTTGTCTGGAATTGTCATGAAGTGTATTATACCCGCTGCCAGTCTTCTCCTACCCTTGCACAGCCGCTCCAATTGTGCTAGAATCTAATCGTAATATCAATATTGCTGACACCGGAAAGTGGGCGCCCCCCACTTTTCTGCGTATAAAGGACAGTAAACCTTGGGAGCAAGTTAGATATGAAAAATGAGTTCGCCCTGGCTTTCAACGAAGTTCTGGAAGAGAAGCAGCTGCCGAAAGAGATCATTTTGTCGGCCATCGAATCGGCCATGGTCTCGGCTTATCGCCGTTCCGTGATTTCCTCGAATGCCCAACATGTAGAAGCAAAAGTTGACCCTGAAACCGGTCAGGTGAATATCTTCGCCGAGAAGGAAGTGGTGGAAGAAGTTCAAGATGACCGCACCGAGGTGACTTTAGAGGAAGCCCGCAAGGTTAATCCCGAAGCCAGCCTGGGAGATATGGTGGTGGTTGACAGCACGCCCAAAGACTTTGGACGCGTGGCTGCCCAAACCGCGCGCCAGGTGATTCAGCAGCGCATCCGCGAGGCTGAGCGCCAGGTGCAATCCGATTACTTTGAGAAACAGGTCGGCGAGATCATCAGCGGTGTCATCCAGGCCATCAACAACCAGGGTATCACCATCGGGCTGGACATGAAGGCGGAAGGTATCATGCCTTCCAACCAGAAGATCCCAGGCGAACGTTTTCGAGTGCATGATCGCATCCGCGTTATTGTGCTGGAAGTAAAAGATAACCCGCGCGGTCCGCAGATCATTCTTTCGCGCTCGCATCGCAACTTCCTGCGCCGCCTTATGGAAAATGAAGTCCCTGAAATTTATCATGGCATTGTCGAGATCCGCGCCATCTCGCGCGAGCCTGGTCAACGCGCCAAGGTGGCGGTATCTGCCACCCAACCCGGCGTGGACCCGGTGGGCGCCTGCGTGGGTCTGCGCGGTGTACGCATCCAGGCCATTGTCAAAGAGCTGCACGATGAGAAGATCGACATCATTGAGTGGAACAGTGATCCGGTTGTTTATATCTCCAAAGCCATCAGCCCGGCACGAGTCTCCGGTGTATACCTGACCCAAAAAGAAAAGACCGCCACTGTGGTGGTCCAGGAAGACCAGCTCAGCCTGGCAATTGGCCGGGATGGGCAAAATGCCCGCCTGGCAGCCAAACTGACTGGCTGGCGTATTGACATCAAGAGTCTTCCCGAAGCCGTTGGGGATGCCATCACCAAATTACAGTCCGACCCGTCCCTTGCTATAGCTGCACCGACTGCAGCCCAGAGCCTGCCCCAGGTGGTTGATATCCTGGCTAAAAAGAGTGAAGGCCGCCCGATAACTCCTGAAGAATACCAGGTACTCGTTCAGTTCGTCGACCGCGTTGAAAAGCGCACTGAGGAACGTAAGCAGGCTGAACAGGCTGTTGAGGACGAGCGTATTTCCCAGGCGCGTGCTGGAATTCCCGAGATCGCTTTCACGACACCACTCGATGTGCTGGGACTGCCAGACTACGTCTATACTATCCTGACCGAAGCCGAACTGCGCATGGTCGGTGATCTGATGCTTGTTATGAACCTCGATCCCAAAAAGGTGCGTGCCATATCCGGCATCGGCCCGAAGGCGATCGAGACCATTCAAACTGCAATTGAGAACATCAGCTTCCCGGAACCCGAGCCAGAACCAGAACCCGAAGCACATCTCGAAGGAGCACAACCCGAAGTTGCTGTTACACCAGGGGTTGAAGAAACCCCGGTTGGCGAACTGGTTGCAAGTGAAGAACCAATTTCTGTGGAAAGTGCAGAACAAGCAGCAGAGAGCGTGGCTGTTGTGGAAGAACATGAACTCATATCTGAAGAATCCGTCGAAGGACGGCCTCTTGAAGAGATCTTCTCACTGCGCCCTGATATGCTGACACCCGCTTCAATCCCTGCGGATGATGACGACGAATCAGACAAAAAGAAGAAAAAGAAAAAGAAACACGTTCAAATCGAATATGATCCCGATAAAGATATGGTCATTGCCACCAAGAAACACAAGCGTGGCGGTGATGATTTCGGAGATTGGGAATAATATCCCTTGAGCCGGGCCATCCCCTGGCTCTGATGGAAAACGAAGGTGTCTGGAAAACCTGCCAAACGTCCAAAGCATACTCCTCAGCGCACTTGCATAGGCTGTCGCAAGGTGCTGCCAAAGCGGGAACTCATCCGCCTGGTCCGCAAGTCTGAAGGTGTAGAGATAGACCCAACCAGTAAATTGGCCGGACGGGGCGCATATTTACATAATCAACGTTCCTGCTGGGAAAGAGGCCTGAAAGGGACACTCGCCCACGCACTAAAGGTCACCCTGACCCCTGCCAACCTGGAGCTTCTGCGCGAGTTCACGAAAACTCTGCCGGAAGATGAGCCCGGTTCGGGAGTGGATTTATAAAACAGGCAAATATGATCCAACGAGATTGACCCCTCGACTTCTGCTCAGCAGGCACTGCACCGTCTGGTTCAAGATCGCGTCCTCTTTTTAAAAGAACCAGGGCAGGTTCGCCAGGAATCCCAGCCCGCCAAAATTGGAGGGATTCTAAAAAACCTGAAACCATCGTAATTTGTAAGTGAGGTGCCATATGAGCAACAATGGGAAAAAGAAAATTGAACTACCTGCGAGCCTGAGTGTACGTGACCTGGCTCAATTTGTGGAAGCCAGTCCGATCCAGGTCATTAAAAGCCTGATGAACAATGGGGTCATGGCCAGCATCAATCAACTGGTCGATTTTGATACCGCCGCAATTGTTGCCGAAGAGTTTGGGTTTGATGCCAACCTGGAAGCCCAGGATGCCTCTCAAGAACTGGAAACCGGAGAGTTACCTCTCTGGAAAAAGATCATTGCAGGAGAGGAAGAAAAATCCCTGACTGCACGTCCACCTGTCATTACCATCCTTGGTCACGTGGATCATGGCAAAACCTCCCTGCTGGATGTAATTCGTCATGCCAATGTAGCCGGTGGTGAAGCCGGCGGCATTACCCAGCATATTGGCGCCTACCAGATCGAACACAAAGGACGTGCCATCACCTTTTTGGATACCCCCGGTCATGCCGCCTTTACAGCCATGCGCGCCCGCGGTGCCCAGGGAGCAGATATCGTTGTGCTGGTGGTTGCCGCCGATGATGGTGTCATGCCACAAACCAGGGAAGCCATTGCACATGCCCAGGCTGCCCGCGTTCCGATCATTGTAGCTCTCAATAAAGTAGACAAGCAAAATGCCAATCCAGAGCGGGTTAAGACCCAGTTGGGCGATCTCGGTTTGGTACCCGACGAATGGGGTGGGCAAACCATCGTGGTGCCAGTCTCCGCCAAGGAAAATACGGGTATTGAAGACCTGCTCGAAGCCATTTTGCTGGTCGCCGACAATACAGATATCCGCGCCAATGTACGCGGCAAGGTCATTGGTTCAGTCATCGAAGCTGAATTGGATAAATCCAAAGGTGTCATCGCTACCCTGTTGGTCCAGAATGGAACCCTGAAAACGGGAGATGTAGTGGTGGCAGGTCTTACGCATGGAAAACTGCGTGCCGTGTTCGATTTCCGCGGTAAGCCCACCCAGAAAGCCGGACCATCGGTTCCGGTTTCGGTGATGGGATTGAATGATGTGCCCGTGGCTGGTGATCTGTTCCAGGTGGTTGCTACCGAAAAGGAAGCCCGCCAGATCATCCTGGAGAAAACAGAAGCTGCACGAAAATCAGCTTTAGCCCCCAAGAAAGCCACCCTGGAGGAATTGTTTGCCAGTTACGAGGCCGGTGAAACCCAATCCCTGAACCTGATCATCAAAGCGGATGTGCAAGGTTCCCTGGAACCGATCATCAACGAATTGAATGAGCTCAGCCAGGGTGACATCTCTGTGAATATTCTTCACTCCGGCACGGGTAACATTGGCGAGAACGATATCATGCTGGCTTCTGCATCACAAGCCATTGTGATCGGATTCAATGTGCAGGCCGATGTGGCCGCACGTCGCCTGGCTGAAAAAGAAGGCGTCTCGATTCGGCTGTATGAGATCATCTATCGATTGACCGAAGATATCGAAAAAGCCCTTAAGGGTATGCTGGCTCCGGAATTTGCAGAAAAGGTGATCGGCAAAGCAGAAGTCCTACAGGTCTTTCCCATTTCGAAGATCGGTAAGATCGCCGGGTGCCGGGTGCGTGAAGGTGAGATCCGCCGCAACGCCAAGATCCACATCTATCGTGGCAAAGATATCATTTATGAGGGTGAGATCGCCTCACTCAAACACGAAAAAGAAGATGTGCGTGAAGTTCGCCAGGGTTTTGAATGTGGTATTAATTTAAAGAATTTCAGTGATATTGAAGTTGGAGATATCATTGAGTGTTATTCACTAGAGAAAAAAGAAATTGAATAATGCCCAACCCCCCATTGTGGAAAGGTAAGCATGCCAAACACAGTTAGATTACAACGTATTGCCGACCGCATCCGCGAGGTTCTCTCCGAAATGTTGATCAAGGAGATCAGTGACCCACGCCTTGAACAGGTTACCATCACGGATGTCACCGTGGATCGCGAGTTGGCTTATGCAAATATTTTTGTGTCTTGCATTGAAGGTTCCGTGCGCAGCAAGGAGATCCTGGTTGGCTTGAAACATGCCAGCGGTTTTTTGCGCCGCGAGCTATCCAACCGCATTGATCTGCGCGCTTTTCCACGCCTGCGCTTTCATTGGGACCCAACGCCCGAGAACGCCGATCACATCGAAAAACTTTTATACTCACTGAAAAAAGATGAATGACCTGGACAAATCCATTGCAGGGCGCCTGCAAACTGCCAATAATATCCTGATCGTCTCGCATGTCCGCCCGGATGGGGATGCCATCGGCTCACTCCTGGGACTCGGGTTGGCGCTTCAAGCTATCGGTAAACAGGTACAGATGGTGCTGTCAGACGGTGTTCCTTCCAGTTTCAGGCACTTGCCCGGCAGTGACCAGGTTTTACGCGTTCAAAAGACTCCGCCCGATTTGAGTATCGTGGTGGACTGTTCAGATCTTAAACGAGTTGGCAAAGCCCTGGATAAGTATGGAGCGCCGGACATTGTCGTGGATCATCACTTTACCAACGGAGCATTTGGAACGCTCAACCTGATCGAACCGGAATCCCCGGCAACTGCCTCGGTCCTGTGTCAGCATATGCCAGCCTGGGGATTAACCATTACATCCGAGGTGGCTGCCAACCTGCTGACCGGACTGATCACCGATACCCTTGGATTTAGGACTCTCAACACCACGCCACTATCCCTACGCCAGGCTGCTGACCTGATGGAACTGGGTGCAAACCTGAACAGCCTGTACACCCTGGGATTGGTACGCCGCACCCTGACCGCAGCACGCTACTGGGGAGCCGGGTTGGGCAACCTGCAATATGAAGGCGGGATTGTCTGGACAGCCCTGACCCTGGCTGACCGCGCCAGGAGCGGCTATTCAGGCAACGATGACGCTGACTTGATCAACGTGGTTTCTTCCATTGCTGAAGGTCTGGTAAGCATAATATTTGTTGAACAAGCGAATGGCACAGTCAAAATCTCCTGGCGTACACAGGACCCCAACCTGGATGTGTCACAAGTTGCAGTCAAGTTTAACGGTGGAGGCCACAAAGCTGCAGCAGGAGCAGATATACCCGGCAACCTTGCCGAGATCAAGAAACGAGTGCTTGCAGAAACAGGCAAAATCTTGAAAAAGAGTTAGAATTATGTCATTATTATTATAGAACCTATCTTCTCAAAAATAAGGGGTGTGGGGAGTTTTTGGATGGCTGAGCCATCCAAAAACTCCCACATACATTTCATCACAATGAACGATCATGTCGTTCTGGGAGTGGAATAATAAAAAGGGGCAAAATTCAGGAGGTAATTAAACATGGAAAGTCAAGATATTCGCAATGCCATTTCAGGTATCCTGGTGGTCGATAAACCCATAGGTCTCACTTCACATGATGTTGTGCAGATCATTCGCACCGGTACAGGCATCCGCCGCGCCGGGCACACCGGCACACTGGACCCGCGCGCCTCGGGCGTGCTGGTTGTCCTGATCGGCCCGGCTGTGCGCCTGAGCGAGTACGTTTCTGCCACCGATAAACGCTACCAGGCCATCATCCGGCTGGGTAGCAGCACGGATACCTATGACGCAGAGGGACGTTTCACACAACAGACAACCGAACCGCTGAACATAACCGAAGAGCAGTTTGAAACCACGCTCAAAGGTTTTATCGGTGAAATTGAACAAACCCCGCCAGCCTACTCGGCCATCAAGGTCAAAGGCAGACATGCGTATGACATGGCCCGCAAAGGTGAAGATGTGGAACTGGAACCCCGCAAGATCCAGGTATTTCACCTTGAGATCCTTGAGTGGGCTCCCCCCGAAGTGGTTATTGATGCGCACTGCTCATCGGGAACCTACGTCCGCTCCCTTGCCAATGATGTCGGCAACGCCCTGGGATGCGGCGCTTACTTGGTGGGATTGCGTCGCACCAAGAGCGGACGTTTCAGCCTGCGGGATGCCACACCCCTGCGCAAGCTTCAGGAGGCCTTTACAGCCGGCAACTGGTACCAGTACCTGATCCCGGCTGCCGAGGCACTTGGGGATTGGGAAGCTCTCGAACTCAACCCGGACCAGGTGGATGATGTGCGCCATGGACATCGCATCCCGGCTGCGGTTGGCACAAAACCCGGCATGGTACGGGGTGTCAGCATGGCAGGTGAACTGGTGGCATTGCTCGAACTGGTACCCGCTGAAAGCGCTCCAGACGGAGAGATTTCATCCACGGTAGAGCCTGCAACTGAACCTGTAATGGAGTGGCAGCCCAAAAAGGTTTTCTACTCTTAAGCTGAGTTTCTGACCCGTCTAGCGTGCAGACTCTCTTCATTGCCTTAGGCATTTAACACACCAACCGTGACACAAGTAAATTTCCTCAACGATCTCAGCCTTCAGAACACATGGCTGGCCATCGGTGTTTTTGATGGTGTCCATCGCGGTCACCAGCAGATGCTGCACCTGCTTACCACGGACGCTCATGCCGAATCGGCGCCTGCCGTGGTGCTTACCTTTGAACCACACCCGGCTGTGGTACTGGGGCAACAAACCAATTTCAAGTGGTTATCCCCCCCTGATGAAAGAACCGCCCTGCTTAAAGCCCAGGGTGTGGATCATATCATCCTGCAGCACTTTGACAGGGATTTTGCCTCGATCAGCGCCCGGGATTTCATGGAAAGCCTCTCCCGGCAGTTGGGGATCCGCCACCTGCTGGTGGGATATGATTTTGCGCTGGGACGCGACCGGGAAGGAGATGTCCCCTTTCTGACTGTGCTGGGTAAACGCCTGGGGTATACACTCCAGCCGGTTACACCTGTGTCAGATCAAAACGGGGTTATTTCCTCCACCCGCATCCGGCAGCACATCCGGTCTGGCGAGGTGGTTGAAGCATCAGTTGAATTAGGCCGGTTGTACGCTGTCAACGGAGAGGTGGTGCATGGCGATGGACGCGGTCGCACCATCCATATTCCCACGGCCAACCTGGACCTACCGGCTGACAAACTGATCCCAACCAATGGCGTATACGCCTGCTGGGCCTGGGTGGCAGGTGTGCGCAGGCCAGCTGTTACCAACATCGGCACACGTCCCACCTTCACAACTGGTGAGCAGGCTCTCCACGTAGAAACACACCTCCTGGATCACCAGGAGGATATTTACGGACAGAAGTTGAGCCTGGAGTTTGCCGGAAGGCTGCGCGCCGAACAGCGCTTTCCATCCGTGGAGGCCCTGGTCGGGCAGATCCACAAAGACATCAAACAGGCGCGCAAAATACTGGCTTAAAAAAGGGGAAAATAGCCTATTTATCCCTCTGCAATATGTCTGGGGATAAAACTCGAAGCCGGGAAAATGCTTGTTTAGCGGACAGAATCCCCAATGCCTGCTGCACGCTTTGTCGACACGCTTTTAGGATTGAATAAATGCCTGTTCAGTTTGCTTCATCAAACCACGAATATTTCCTAAACAACATGAGCCTTGCGGGTTTCTCAAATCACAAGCACACTTATTGGCTTGGATACCAGTATTTATGTCATTTACCATCGAAACACGGGCTTCGGGTGAAGCATTGCAGATTTCTGCTACCGAATGTTTGAAGCAGTAACACACAAATACATCATCTGCGTTTGGCTCTTTTTGATAAACGCGCTCACGCAGTTGTGAGGTTGTAAATGTTGATTCGCCATCAGTATTGAAATATACAACGGGGCAAGACTGTGTGCGACAAAAATAATATTCTGTATTCTGAACAGAAAGTAAGGAAACAGATAAAAGAGCCTTTACAGTTTGTCCTTGAACAAATTTCCCCTTTTTATTACATTTAGGACAAAAAATTTCAGGTTTTGATTTGCGCTGAACTGTTGTTGATGGCAACTCGCAAACTTCACTTCCTGCTGATGTTTGTGAACAGCAATTGTCATTCATAAGGAATCTCCTTGTCTTATTTAACTGATAAGACAATTGAAAAAGCGAATTGCTTATTTGAGCGTTTTTTTTCCTTAATGTGTCTTTGCTTATTATAGACAAGTATACAATAACGTGTACATCAATGACAAGGTTTCTTTTGCGTCATTTTCGATTAGTTTGTTTGGCTTAAGTGCGTTGCACCTGGTTATGGCAAAGTCAAAATAAGAATCCCACCCCATTCCCCTGTTGACTTGCGCGGGCTTTTCGTCTATATTACCTGCAATTCCCGCCACCCTCAAAGGATGACACCCATGCCCACCCGCCAAATTTACGTGCTTTCGCCCAAAGAACTAAGCCCCGAAACCATTGCTGTGGCTTTTGCCAAGACCTCGCGTTCTCCCGAATCCTTCCGGGAGATCGCCTCCGAATTAAGTGATGAATCTTCGGCCCGCTTTCACGAAAAGTGGGTGGTGGGTTACGGCCATGCTTCGGTAGCCGAGCATGCTGTCCTGCACCTGGCCTTTGAAAATGTCTCGCGCCTGGCGGTTGAAAGCATAGAGTCCAATCGGCTGGCTTCCTATACTGAAAAATCAACCCGTTATCAGAAATGGGGCAGCCAGGATTTCTTCATCCCCCCCGAACTGGAACACCATCCCCTGCGGGAGGAGTACATCACAGCCTGCCGTTTTCTGTTTGCTACTTATGCTCAATCCTTAAAGCCTGTCCGCAAGCTGATCGAAGCCCATACACCCATGCGTCCAAATGACACCGAGGAATCGTATGACCGGCGTATCCGCTCACAATATGTTGATTCCTGCCGCTTTCTGCTGCCGGCAGCCTCGCTGGCCAACCTGGGGATGACCGCCAATGCACGCGTACTTGAAAACACAATTCGCAAACTGCTCTCACACCCCCTGGCCGAAGTGCGCCAGGTGGGAGAGGAAATAAAGCAGGTGGCACAGGCCGAAACCCCCACCCTGGTCAAATATGCAGATCCGCTGCCCCACCTCGCATCCGCTTACCAGGCATTTAATTCCCGCACCTCCTCCACTGGGGTGGATGGGGATTGGTGCCAGCTGGTGGACTACGACCGGGACGGTGAAACACATTTACTGGCGGCTGTGCTGTATCGCTTTGGAGACATGCCTTACGAGTCAGCGTTGCAGAAAGTGTGCAGTGCCAGCGAGGCTGAACGCGCCCAACTGGCTGAAGATCTGCTTGGAAAGCTCAGCCGCTACGATATCCCCCTGCGTGAACTTGAATATGCCAGCTATACCTTCGATCTGGTCATGGACCAGGGCGCCTACGCTGAATTCAAGCGTCACCGCATGATGACCCAGACGTCCCAGGCATTGACCACCCGGCTGGGATATTCCCTGCCAGCCCAGATGAACGCGGCCGGGTTTGATGAACAATATCATCTTGCCATGCAAACTGCCACAAATGTATACGAAAAACTGGCGGAATGGAATCCGCACGTGGCCTCTTATGTTGTACCCAATGGCTTTAACCGCCGGGTTTTATGCACATTAAATCTGCGCGAAGCTTATCATTTCTGCCAATTGCGCTCGGCTGCCAATGCTCATTACTCCATCCGCCGGGTGGCGCTGCGCATGGCCGAGCAGATCCAGATGGTTCACCCCCTGCTGAGTAAATATTTGCACCTGCCCAAAGATGAAACCTGGCAAAGCATTGAGCGTGAACATTTCACCCCCAGGGAAACAAGTAAACAAACAACAGTTCATCCAAAAAAGAATCGACAATAGTTATTCGTGAAACTCTTCCACCTGGTAGATCAACACATCCAGGTGTTTGCGACGCCATAGATCACGCTCCACACCCATCTTGTAGCACAGGTGCTCCAGGAATTCTTCCTTGGCGCTCACCTTCTCCCAGACCTGCGGCAGAAAGGTGGCACGTTTCCAACCATCCTTCAGGATGACCCCATCCACCCCAGGCTGCAACTTGTTGAGCAGGTCATCCGGGTTGGAATACTCAAGAGGTTCGGGCTGAGTCAGACGCGAGATCTCGATCTGGATGTCCTGCAATTCAGATTCCTGCACCTGTAGAAAGCGGTAATCTTCCAGGGCGGCAGCCACGACATGTTCACGCACATCTTCCACCAGGGACTGGTACGGCTCCAGGGCGCCAATACAACCGCGCAGCTTACCGGCATGGGTGAGGGTCACAAAGCTGGCTCCCTGTGCCTGCAGATTCGGTGTCTGGGCAGCCAAGTGCAGGGGAGGCAAAGCCTGGCCGCGCACAGCCTGTTCCAATGCCTGGCGCGCCAATTTCAAGAGCATGGTTTTTTCAAGTTGGGTTAATTTTTCGCTCATTCCGACCTCCCCAAAACATGAATTTTATCCACCCGGAGATATCACTTCAATAATTCAAGGGTAAGTTACCCCTCTTTTTTGAGAATTTACCCCAGGGTTCGATATTCCCGGTCATAATACAGAAGCGGTTGACCGGTCTGGGCAGTGCGCATGGCAATCACCTCACCGATGAACAAGGTATGCGTGCCGGAATCATAAGTATGCACAATATGGCAATCCAAATAAGCCAACCCTCCGATAATGAAGGGGGCGCCACTGGTGAGAGTTTCGATGGCCAGCCCTTCAAACCGGTTCTCATTCATTGTACTGATGCGGCCAGCAAAACGGTCAGAAATGGCTTCCTGATCTTGCGCCAGGATGGTGATACCAAAATATCCGCTGCGCTGTGCCAGTTCATGGGTTCGGCTGGTTTTTTCGAGAGATACAAGTACCTGGGGAGGCTGCAATGATATGGATGTGAATGAACTTACCGTCATTCCGTGATGGATACTTTCAGCCGCAGCCGTTACAATAGTAACACCACTGGCCCAGTTTCGCATCACCTGGCGCAGACCATCATTTTCATTTAGCATCCTGGTTCTCCCAATATAATAGAGAAGGGGTTCAATCACCCGGGATTTGGCAAAATGGATGTCAGACCTTGAGCTTAAGAACTTTGGTGATACTATCCAGTAATTCCTGTGGGCTGAAAGGTTTGCCAATATAATCATCCACCTTGGCAATTTCCAGGCCAAGCACTTTGTCTATTAGCTGGGATTTGGCAGTAACCACAATTGTGGGAATATTCCGGGTGGCCTCATCATCCTTCATTTGCTGGTACACCTGCCATCCATCCATGACGGGCATCATGATATCCAGAATAACAAGATCTGGTTTTTCACGACGAATAACGTCCAACCCTTCCTGCCCCTTGGTAACTCCCCTAACAATGTAACCATGCCTGGTTAGTAGGACGCGGAAGAGGTCGAGCATATCGACATCATCTTCGATGCATAATATCCGTTTCGCTTGTACATCTTCCATGGACAGCCTCCAGCGAGTGATGAATTTCCTGTGCTTAGATAATTGTACCATGATGAAATGGTATATTAAACCCTATCCGCAGCTAACGACTGCGTAAAAAGTCTATTTCATGAAAGCCCTAATTCCCGAAAACCTATTTTGACATTTAAAGGTTTTTAGTCTATGCCCCAAAAGGCGTCTCATCCAGGGTGTGCAGGCAGTATTGCGATGAGATAAAGAAAAATCGAATCGTCCAACTTGAAAAGTGGATGTAAAATAGAGCTACACTAATTTTGGAGGCTTCAAACATGTCTCGTTCAAATTATGATGGAGTTATCGAAGCAGTTCGTTACTCACCCAACGGTCAAATCGATATGGTGCGGGTATATGAGCGACGCTGGTTGGTTTATTCCGACCACATTCTGCTGGACCGTGCCACCTTGTTGGAGCGATTATCGCAGGGGAAGAGTTTTGTCACCGGCCAGAGAAAAGCATATGTGGCCAATGTATTTGAAACAGGCAAAAGTGTGCATCTTTCAGGAATATCAAACCCGATCATTACCACCAAAGACCAGGCAGGCAGCCAGGATTTTCTGGCAAATGTACCCGTTTTTTAGCCTTATGTTTAATCATGCCTACCGGATTTTATACCCAAGGAGTGCAGGTAAATGAAATTAATCGATCACACTCCCTACCTCACTGCAAATGGCGAGGTCTCATTCACCAACCAGATCCTGGCTGCGATGAAATACGGTTACTCATGGTACCCGGAGATCAAAGCACAGCAAGTCGTCATTGACAACCTGAACAGTAACCTGACCAAGGGATATACTCTCCTGCGGAACATCACACTACCAGGCAGCAATGCCACCATCCCGTTGATCCTGGTGGGACCGGCAGGCATATTCGTCATCGTCGTTACGCATCTGAAGGGGACCTACCAGGCTAAAGGCGATAACTGGGAGGTGCTAGAAGGTGGAAAAAACAGGCAAACCCGATCCAATCTCCTGGTAATTACATCCAGAATGGCACGCGCCATCCAACGTTATCTTAATAAACAAGGCCTTGAACTTGCCAGCGTGGATGGAATTCTCATTTCCACTGATCCGGGCATGCACATCGAGAGTGTCCGCCCGATCGTACGGGTGGTAATGAGGGACGCAATTGAGCATTTTGTTGTCTCCATTAATCACTCTGGTACAACCCTCACCACAAACAAGTCACAAACCATTGTTAGCATGCTCACCGAACCCGAATCTCACCTTCCCTCTGAGTCTGTTAATACCCAACAACCTCTCTCTAAAATACCCGAGGCTCAACCTGAGAATGGCTCAGCACCTGTCCCCAAACTAAGTGAGGTTTTGCCCTGGTCTGGAGAAGATCTTGGTTTTGAATTTAAAGAAGATCCCACACAGGAGCTTGATCGACCCTTCAGCTATGAACCGGAGCCTTATACAGATTTAGTGCCAGTTCCACAACAGCGCCAATCGGATTCCAAACAGTTTTATTTCGATAAGAAACAGTGGATCCTGCTGATCTGCTTCGGTGTAGTGGAGATCATCATCCTGCTGGTATTCTTCTGGCTGGTTTATAGCAATAGTTGAGTCTCTCTTCTTGACGCATCCATTTCTTTCAATCATAATCCCGGCTCACAATGAAGAAGTCCGCCTGCCCCACTCTCTGGAGCAGGTATATGCGTTCCTTAACGAACAGCCATACACGTCTGAAGTTGTGGTGGTTGAAAATGGCAGCCATGACCAGACCTTTTTGGTTGGACAGGAATTTGCCAGGCATGTTGACAACTTGCGTATCATTCACCTGGATGAAAGCGGCAAAGGTTTGGCAATACGAAATGGAATATTCGCAAGCAGCGGCCAATACCGCTTTATAGCGGATGCTGATTTTTCCATGCCTGTGGAGGAGATTAACCTTTTTTTGCCACCTGCCTGCGACTACGATATCGCCATTGCATCACGCGAAGCCCCGGGCGCCATCCGCTATAACGAACCATCTTTTCGTCACTTTATTGGGCGGGTTTTTAATTTACTGATACGTTTGCTCGTAATCCCCGGCCTGCACGATACCCAGTGTGGTTTTAAATGCTTCCGGGGGGATGTAGCTGAAGATATCTTCAGTTACCAAAGCCTCAACGGTTGGTCATTCGATGTGGAAGTATTGCATGTGGCACGTATGCATGGCTGGCAGATCACAGAAATTCCCATCCACTGGTATTATTTTCCCGGCAGCAAGGTCAACATTCTTCGCGATTCGGTACGAATGTTCGTTGAATTATTGACCATACACCGTAACGCCCGCCGAGGCGATTATGATCGCAAGAGTTGACCCGGCCAGCCTCCCCAAATTCCCTGACTTCTCAATTGAACAGACTCTTTGGAAGATCGGATTAACCAGGCTGGGGGGTATTGACGAGGCCGGGCGAGGTGCCTGGGCTGGACCGGTCTCGGCAGGGGTGGTGATCCTGCCCCCGAAATTATCCGTTCTGAAAACGCTGCACGGAGTACGTGATTCCAAGCAGATGACCGTACAGCAGCGCGAAAGCTGGGTGCCGCTCATCCAGCAGACCTGCCTGGCCTGGGGGGTGGGTTTTGCCTCTGCCGGGGAGATCGATGCGATCGGCATCCTGCCAGCCACGCGCCTGGCAGCCCTGCGTGCGCTGCAAAACCTGTCCTTAACTCCCGAACACTTGATCACCGATTACTTGAATTTGCCGGAAATTTCCATTCCACAAACCCCGCTCATCAAGGGCGACCGGCGCAGCCTGTCTGTGGCCGCTGCCTCCGTGCTGGCCAAAACCAGTCGGGATGCACTCATGCGCCAGCTTGAGAATGATTTTCCAGCTTATGGTTTTGCGTGCCATAAAGGCTATGGCACACGCCGGCACCAGGAAGCCATCCGCACGCATGGCTTATGCATCATCCACCGCAAATCCTTCGATATCCAAAAATAAAAAAGTCCCGCAGGCAACGTGAAAGGAATGACACTTTCCGTACAGCCTGCGGGACTTAAATTCGCACTCTTGAAGAATTTATTTTTTAATTTTGCGCAATTTCCCGACGACCCTGCAGACGCATATACAACTTGGTGAGCTCTTCCGCAACAGCCGGGATGAGTGCCAATCCAAATACAATGCCCCATTCACGCAGGCTGAGGGAATGGGTATTAAAAATTGGCTGCAGGAAAGGAACGTTCACTACTAAAAAGACCAGTAATAAGGATGCCCCGACCGCGTACTGCATCCATTTGTTCGAGAATATCCCGATCCGGAACAAGGAGGTTCTCTCCGAGCGAACTGTATATGCTCGGAAAAGCTCACACAATGACAGCGTAATGAACGCCATTGTTTCTGCAGTCTGCACATCCACACCACGCCAGTCGTATTGGATCAAGTAAAGGAACGGGTTTGCACCCTGAGGCAGTACATCTCCGGCTTTCAAATGCCATACCAAACCAAGTCCAAAAGCCAATAACACGGCACTTGTCTGGGCGATGGTCTGGACGACCAGCCCCATGCCCATCGCACGGTTGATGATCGGCTCTTTTTTGGCACGTGGTTTTTGTTCCATGATATCCGGGTCGCCTTTTTCCATCGCCAGGGCCAGGGCAGGTGCGCCATCCGTGACCAGGTTAAGCCAGAGCAATTGGATGGCGGTGAGCGGTGCCGGTAAGCCTGCCAGGGTAGCCAGAAAGATGATCATGATCTCAGCCACATTACTGGAAAGCAGGTAATACACAAACTTGCGGATGTTGCTGTAGATCACGCGACCCTGTTCGACTGCAGACACAATACTGGCGTAGTTATCATCCGTCAGCACCATGTCGGCTGTCTGTTTGGCCACATCTGTGCCGGTAATGCCCATAGCTACACCGATATCCGAGCGTTTGATGGCCGGGGCATCGTTAACCCCATCACCGGTCATAGCCACCACTTCGCCGTTGGCCTGCAATGCATCCACAATACGCATTTTGTGTTCGGGGGAAACACGGGCGAACACATCAGTATGCACCACTTCCTTTTGGAGCAGGTCATCACTCAGCCTGTCCAGGTCTGCGCCGGTCAACACCTTGTGCTGTGGACGTAATAAACCGATGGCCTCGGCAATTGCACGCGCCGTATTGGGATAATCACCTGTGATCATGATTGTGCGAATACCAGCGCGACTGGCTTTCTCCAGCGCTGGTTTCACCTCCGTGCGTGCCGGGTCGATCATACCGATCAGACCAACGAAAACCAGGTCTTCTTCCCATTCATCCGCCACATCCTGGGCCTCAGGTACTTCCCGAAAAGCCACTCCCAAAACACGCAAGGCAGCCTCGGTCATGTTGTCGTTGGCTTGCAAAATATTCCTGCGCATTTCATCGTCAAGCGGTTTGGGCTTATCTGACATGTCCTGATATTTTGAGCACAAGTCAAGCACCACATCCGGGGCGCCTTTGACCGCCACCACATCCCAACCCTGTTTGTTATCATTGTAAAAAGGTGAGATATCCTCCGGTCGGGGTTCGTAAACATCATGGATGGTGATCATGCGCTTGCGCTCGGAATCGAATGGCACCTCATCCAAACGCGGGTAGGCTGCTCCCAGGTCCACGTAGATTGCGCCTGCCTTGGCCGCTGCGATCAAAATGGAACCTTCAGTCGGGTCACCGATGATGCGATAGCTGAGTTCATTTCCTTCCACCGGCTCGAGCTGGGCATCATTATTGAGCGCACCCACCCACAAAGCCGTTAAAACTGCCGGGTAATCTTTCAGATCGCTGGTTTTTCCATCCACCACGAATTCGCCACTGCGGGAGTACCCCGACCCGGTCACATCCACAAACTTGCCATCCACCCACAAACGGGTGACAGTCATCTCGTTTTGTGTCAGGGTACCGGTCTTATCCGAGCAGATCACAGTTGCCGAACCGAGGGTTTCGACCGAAGACAACCTGCGGATGAGGGCGTGGCGGCGGATCATCTCACGCATCCCCAGCGCCAGGCTGATGGTCACCACTGCCGGAAGACCTTCCGGCACGGCGGCAATTGCAAGGCTGACTGCCACCATAAATGTCTCAACCAGTTGTTCTTTGGCCACGGACAGATATGCCAGGATCCCTCCCCCGGCAGCCGTCAGCAGCCCCAGGTCTGTATTCTGGAAGATCGCCATCACAAATACCAGGGCACATACCAGCAGGGCTCCCACCCCCAGGGTCTTGCCCAGTTGTTCCAGACGGCGCTGCAATGGAGTTTCTTCATCTTCCACCTGCTGCAACATTTCTGCTATCAAGCCAAGTTGAGTGCTCATGCCTGTGCTGGTGACCACACCACGCCCGCGCCCATAACTGACCGTGGTACCCATGAAAGCGGTGTTCTTTCGATCTCCCAGCGGGATGTGCTCTTCAAGCTGCAGGGCTGCGTTCTTTTGAACTGCCAGAGATTCTCCGGTCAGGGCAGCTTCTTCGACCTTCAGGTTGAAGGCTTCGAGCAGACGCACATCTGCCGGCACAAAGTTTCCAGCTTCAAGAAAGACAATATCCCCGGGCACCAGCTCGCGTGAAGGCACCGTCATACGGTGCCCATCCCGCATCACCTGGGCTTCGGGAGCAGCCATTTTTTTCAATGCTGCAAATTCTTCTGCCGCGCGCCTCTCCTGAACGATCCCCAGGATGGCATTCAGCAATACGATCGCCATGATGGCGGAGGCATCAACCCACTCCCCCAGTAAAGCTGAAATAATGGAGGCTAAGATCAACAGAATGACAATAAAACTATTAAATTGAGCCCAGAGCATTTCCAGGAATGTGACACGCCGTCCTTCCACCAACTGATTTGGTCCATAATGCTGCAACCGGTCAGCAACTTCTGCACCTGTCAACCCGTTTTCCTGGACTTTCAGATGCTCCAGGACTTCCTGCGATGTAAGGGCATGCCAGACCATTTTTTCTTTTTTTGATTGCGGTTCACTTTCAAACGGATCACTGCTTGTCATTCTTCATCTCCACATCGAAATTCTGTATCTTCTCAATAACGCGGGGCATCATCCTTCAATATAAAAAAGATAGGTTATTCTCGCTTAATTTAAATTAAAAAGCAAGACCCCTCGATGGCGGTCTCGCTTGCGCTTTTATGCGTTCAGGTTACCGGGAGGAATCCTCCGTGCTGACGATAACCCGTCCTGCCTGGGGGCAGGTGCTACTCCCCGACAACTAAATTATTAAATCTATTTTCCATTCCAAGCCCACTCAAGGGCTGTTATAATGCCGAAGGTGGGAATCGAACCCACAATCCCAAGGGAACACGAGTTTGAGTCGTGCGCGTATGCCAGTTCCGCCACTCCGGCGAGCGCTCAAAGTATACACACTCACGGTTATAAGGTCAAGATGAAACTAGGAATAATAGGTTTACCTCAATCTGGAAAGACTACCATTTTCAATGCGCTCACTGGCACAAATACACCACCCACTGCCAGTGCCGGTCGCATTGAAGTCCATACGGCAGTGGTGGATGTACCCGACCCGCGCATAGATACGCTCTCGGCCATGTTCAAACCCAGGAAAACCATGTACGCCAAAGTAACTTATGCAGATATCGCCGGGTTGGAAAGCGGGGCTGCAAAAAGCGGCATCTCGGGAACTCTCCTGAACCAGTTAACCCAGATGGACGGCTTTCTGCACGTTTTACGCTGTTTCGATGACGAAAACATCCCGCATCCATCTGGAAACGTGGACCCGGAACGCGACCTGAACGCCATGGAAAGCGAATTGCTCTTGAACGACATGATCGCGGTCGAGCGCAAGCTGGAGCGGCTGAAAGATGAACGCAAAAAAGGTGGCACAGATAAGGTGCTGAATGAACGCCAGACCACCCTGTTTGAGCGTTTATTTGATATCCTGTCTCAAGAGACCCCGTTGAGAGATGCTGAAATATCAACGGAAGATGAAAAACAGCTGTCCGGGTTTGGCTTGCTGACACGCAAACCGATGTTGATCCTGCTCAACCTGGGTGAAGGACAAACTGCACCGCTTATTCAGCCTGCCCACCCTTGCAGCCAGGTCTCCCTGCAGGGCAAGCTGGAGATGGAGATCGCCCAACTGCCCCCTGAAGATGCCAGCGTATTCATGGCGGAATATAATATCGAAGAGCCCAGCCTGAACCGCATGATCCGACTATCTTACGATTTACTCAACCAACAATCTTTCTTCACAGTTGGCGAAGATGAAGTACGCGCCTGGACGGTGAGGTGCGGCGCAACTGCCCACCAGGCAGCCGGAGAAATCCATTCCGACCTGCAGAAGGGATTCATCCGGGCAGAAGTGGTGACTTACAACGACCTTGTCAGCCTGGGCGGGATGGCTGAAGCCCGCGCAAAGGGCAAGCTGCGCCTGGAGGGCAAGGATTATATTGTTCAGGACGGTGAGATTATGCACGTCAGGTTTAATGTCTGACGTGCATTATTCAATCAGGTTTCATACCCGGCTGGGGTTTCTTCAATGGAAAACCCTGTGTCTTCCTCAGGTTTTCGATCCAACATTTGCATGGACTGGGCAACCACCTTGGTGAAATATTTGGTTTCACCCTTATCATCATATTTATCTGTCTTCAGGCGGCCTTCCAGGAAGACAAGGCTGCCTTTGTGCAGAAATTGCTGGCAAACCTCGCCCAATCTTTCCCAGACTTCGATATTGAACCAATCGGTGGATTCTTTGAACTCACCGCCAGATTTCCAGCGGTTGCTGACAGCCAGGCTGAATGAAACCACCTGTTTGCCTGTAGGAGTAAAACGCGCTTCGGGGTCTTTTCCAAGACGGCCAATAAGTTGGACGCGGTTCAAAGCAGGCATCGGGAGTCTCCAGCTTACTTGTTCTTAAGAACCGGCAAACCGGATTTCATTTCAATAACTAACTTCCCAGCAGGTACTGCATCCAACGCCAGGGCGGGTTTAAGCTCGCCGGAGAAGTAATAGAGAATTGTATCTTTACCGCTGGAGCGCGTAATTTTCTTGCTGTGGAGATAATACTTCTTGCCTTTTGAATTGGTGAACATGTAAGCCATTAAAACCTCCTTCTTTCATAAAAAGAACACGTTATTAGTAGTGTATCAAGTATTCTGGATTTGTCAATCATGAGCCAAACACATTTTTTGAAGTTAATTTTCAATTTTTGAAACTTAAACACAACCAAGTGGTTGAATTATTCACACCTTATTGCCATGCATGTTTTTTAACCATATACTGAGAACGAGTTCGGCATTTAATACACGCTTTACTGCTTGTTGTATAATTCTCTGGACTTTCTTTTAAAGAATTATTTTCATAATATTCTGTCTATGCTTAGCGGGCATCGCAGCCATTATAATTATGGTCAGAGCTAGAGACTTTTATAATTGAACCATATGGAGTTTTTCGTAATGAAATCCCCAAAAATAATTACCGTCACCAGCCTGTCAGAATTACGCAATGCCCGGGCAACGTTGCCCGAACCTATCGGGCTGGTGCCTACCATGGGTTTCCTGCACGCAGGTCACCTATCACTTGTCCGACAGGCTCGCCAGGATTGTGCCAGCGTGGTGGTCAGCATTTTCGTCAACCCAGTCCAGTTCGGTCCAGCAGAGGACCTCTCGAAATACCCGCGTGACCTGCAGAGGGATCTGCAGTTACTTACCTCTGCGGGAGTGGACCTGGTATGGACCCCTACTCCTCGGGAGATGTACCCGGACGGCTACCAAACCTGGATCTCACTGGATGAGCTGGTCAAACCGCTCGAAGGCGCCATGCGCCCCGGGCATTTCAGAGGCGTGGCAACCGTAGTCGGCAAGTTATTCAATTGTGTTCAACCTCAAAAGGCGTATTTTGGTCAAAAGGATGCCCAACAGGCAGCTGTCATCCGGCGTATGACTAACGATTTGAATTTCCCCGTTGAGATAATCATCTGCCCCATTGTGCGCGCAGATGACGGCCTGGCAATGTCCAGCCGCAATGTCTACCTGAATGCCGAGGAGAGGCAGGCAGCCACGGTGCTTTATCGCTCACTGAATGCTGCCCGGGCAGCTTTTGATAAGGGGGAACGGGATGCCAACACTCTACGCCGGATAATGACAGACACTATCAACTCCGAGCCTTTGGCCAGTCTGCAATATGTTTCCTGTGCGAATTATGATACGCTTATTGAACTGGAAGCTATAACCGGCAAGTCACTGCTTTCCATGGCAGTGTTCCTGGGGAAAACCAGGTTGATCGACAATATGGTGTTGGGATAAACACTCCGGTTAGATCTGGGTATAGTTTTCCACCGGCACCACAAACACAGTGGTCTGCGTCTCATCGCTATCAGACGGTGCAGTCTTTGCGCGCATCACCTGAATGGCAACCTCAACGCGGTCATCTTCCACACCCACCAATAATGTAACCACACCGCGACGCAGCCAGCCGCCGGTGGAAGCGATCCGTGTAACCCGAAAATTATCAACGGTCAGAGCCTGAGTTACGTTGTCCGCATCTGAATCCCGCAAAATGGCAATGATCATTTTCATCTTAAAACTCCTCAAATCGATCCACCGGTAAGGTGAAGATCGTTGCCCCACCCACGGTGATGGGTATGGGGGAAGGTAGCGGCAGGGGAGAGCCTTCCAAAGGTATGGCAAGATATTCCACACGTTGATGACAGGATTTGCTCAGGGCTTTGATGACGGTCTCTTCCTGGTCATCGGGCAATCCGACTACCAGCGTGGCATTACGTCTTCCCAGGAAACCCCCACTGCTGACCATGTGTATGGCTGGGACATCCATCTCTTTAAGAGTATGCAAGGCCAGATCCAGGTCTTGGTCCTGAACCACAGCCATCATCAGTCGGCGAATATTGGCATATTTCATAGTCACAACTCCGTTGTTGTGGAGACAAGGGGGATGGTCACTTATGGAACTATCCGGCTTTATTGTACCATCTCATAATTATTCAAATCAATCAATATCACACTCATCGATTTCTTTGCGAATTATTCCAATGAGCCTTCGTTTACATAACGAGTTAATTCGCATACGCTCAAAGCGCTGATGCCCAGCTTGTCCACCGTCCGGCCGCGTTTCCAGTAATCGGTGCGATGGACGATGCAGGCCAGGCGGATGATACTATCCATGCCTCGAACCGAGACTCCAAAACGTTCCCCCAGCGATGCAATGGGGACCATACTCATCGGCACATCCTCGAAAATATACCGGTGGCTGAGAGTGGCAGGAGCTTTGATGCCATAATAACCTGGCTGGTTGTGAATGGCCTCATGCAAATCTTCTCCAGTTGTATCATAAGCCATTTTGAGCCATTCCAAACCGGTTCGGGCGCGAATCCCAAGAGATGACGCCACAGTCACACGTTCGCGGTCCAACACTTCCAAAACACGCGCAACAGAAGGGGTTACTCCATCAATATAAAATTGATAATCGCCATGCGTGGCTTCGATCCATCCGGCATTCAGGAGGGTTAAGGCTGGATGAAAGATCGCACCCATATTATTCATCCCGGTGTTCAGTACATTTACACCATCTATGTATTGTGGGTAGATCGGATTTATGGCATCCAATACCCGCTCGTTGCGAATAGCAGGGAGGGCAGCCAGTGGAACCGCTTCTTTGATCCGGAAGATGCGCGCCTGGGCCGGGCCGTCCGAGCGGCTGGCATAAATAAAGGTTTCTGCTTCTGCAATGGTGACATCCGCCGTACAGCCCTCAGCTCGAAGTACTTTGGCAAATTCCAGCGCGCCACCTGTTCGCCCCGGATGCAGAATGATGATCTGTCCATTCCTGAGATGCCTGGTTGCAGTTTTTGCAATATCAGCATGCGCTGAGGATGGCACAACAACCATGATCACCTGGGCTTTCTTTAGCGCCTCGCCCATATCCGATGTCACATTGGCAAGCTTGCCAAATCCATGTGGGCCATCTTCAGCGCTTTCCAACTCTATACCGCCGCGCTTTTTTATCACGCTGATATGGTCGAAGGTGCGGTTATAAAGCGTGACCTTAAGACCCATAAGTGCGAGGTGAGCTGCCATAGCCTTACCGCCATGACCGGCGCCAATGACCGTATATTTCTCGGGAGTATTCATTCAAACTCCTTTCTGATTATCGCCAAGCGATCTTTTTCGGATAACGGGCGACCTGTAGGATCAACTGCAAGACACATCCCATTGATAACCTGGGTACGGATGGCGCCGCACCCAAAGCGATTATTCTTTAATTGGGGCGCATCCAGGATTCCAGTTTTGACAGCTGCCGCAAGGGTGGCGGCGTCAGTCCAGGGATCGTCAACCTCCGGTGCAGCTAGTAAACGAATGGCTTCCAGCGTGATGCGAGCCTCAGCCACCAGTTCGTCCCTGCGGGCCTGCAGGCGCGGGTCAGTTCCCGGGTCCGGGGCACCGCGCACCGAGTTCTCAATCACCCGGCGGGTTATTTTACTGGCTATGATCACATCATCTGCAGCGGCAGCATGGTCGGCTTCTGTATGCCCGACGATATGAATAATATCCGGTTTAAGCCCCATCTGCAAATAAACGCTGGCAGCCAGGTGACCACGTGCCGCTTCAGGATCCAACGGGTAACTGAGCAAGCCGGTACGGGTCTGTTTCCAAATATTATATGCCAGCCCAGACAAGGGTGTAACCAGTTCCAGGATAGCCAGCATTTTAGCCAAATCCATCGAATCCGATAAACCCGACGGACTGTTGAACATCATCTGGGCGATGTAATCCCGCACACCGAATTTCCTGGCATTGTAAGCCGAAAGGAATGCTGACACGATGAAAACAACATCCGGGGCGTCACGCATGCCCCAGTGATGGGGCTCATTAAGCTCGACAGGGATGTTGCGTTCTCCATACCAGGCCATCACCTTTTGATGCTCGCGGATTGAGCCTTCCAGGTCCCAGGGGCCGCGCCCATCCATCTGGTTGAACCAGAAAAGCGGGATCGCGCACCAGGCATTGTGGATGGTTTCGGTTAGAACTTGCGCATATTGGATGAAGTCATCCGTACCGGAATATGAGCGCATAAGTGGATAGTTCCCGCGACGGCTGGCTAAGAAAAGTTTTCTGAAATCTTCCTGTGTCCTGACCGGGACACCCCCCGCCCCTTTGCGACGCGGGTCTTGCCTTTCGGGGTGGAAGAAGTTCTCCTGTGCATCCTGGTCAGTCCCCAACGAGATCAGGTCGAGAGCCTGAGAGTCAGCAATTTTGGCGATTCCATCCAATGTAGCTTCCATCGTCGGCAAACCAAAGTGGTGGCGCAATATGGGGTAAGGGCGCTTCCACTGGATGCGCTCGATGGTCGTCTGTGGGAAGCTGGTCCCGGTCAGATCTTCTGCAGGTTGACCCTTGAGCCAGGCCAGCACCTGCTCAGTGGACTCGTTGCCATCAAAGATCCGCTCGAAAAAGCCCAGGGATTTCACTCGTTCGGCAACCGGTGGAGTACCGCCAAAGGCGAAGCGCACCCCGGCAACATGCAAGTCCGCAGCCTCCTCGGCGAACTGACCAAGCAACCGTTCTCCATTCTCAGGCGTCAGGCGATAAGAGACGCCAACAAGATCTGCCTTCTCCTGCCGGGCAACTTCCAGCACCTGCCTGATCGGTACTGCCGGACCGATGAATACTGTCCGCCAACCAGCAGCCTCGGCCAACTGAAGGAAATTGGATATACCTGCCACATGGACACATTCACCCAGAGCGGCAGCCACGACTGTTTTCATATTTATCAATCCTTCCTTCTGTTCCTCTGGCGAAATCCATTCTGCTCAACAAAATTATCCTTTTCCCCTCAACCCCAGGTATTGGATCAGATTACGAGGCTTCGAATGGGGGAACACACTCCTTCACTGGTCAAGCGGGATTCCTCACGGTGTAGAACGCGTGCGGATGGCTGTCTTGCAGCCGCTTGATCACATCATTTAATTCCTTGCGGTTGATGACTGTGTAAATTACCTTTACTAAACCAGTGGCCCCGTGTGCATCGAAATGTGTGACCCCGTAACTGGCATCTTTGAGCGACTGGATGAGAATATCCGTTTCTCCGACAACGATGGCCCGAACGATGAGATTTCCAATTGCCAGCCTGCTTTCGATGACCATGCCGACATAATTTCCGGCTGCGAAACCGGCTGCATAAGCCAGGAAACCTGCCAGGCTTGACACACTGCGCACCAACTGGCTGACAACCACGATCCAGATAAAGACTTCGACGAAACCCAGGAGTGGGGCCAGCATGCGCTTCCCTTTGTTAATGTATATGATACACAAGGTTCCCAGGGACACATCCACAATTCGGGCAAAGAAAACCAGAATGGGCAGGTACCAGTTGATCTCATTCATAACTTTCTCCTCAATTTCAAATCGAAGCCCCCAGCATCCCTGTTTCTTTCAATTTTTATTGTACCATCTTACAATTGTTCAAATTTATCCACTTTGAGTACAAAGATGGTAACTTTCTTAAGGCTCGGGTCAATGGAAGGAGCACAATGCTCACGCACCATTTGCATGGCCCTCTCCACTTTTCCTGCTTCAACACCCATCAAAAGAGTGGAACTGCCCCGGCGCAAAAAGCCACCTGTGGAGGCAATACGTGTGACGCGAAAACCTTCATTCAATAGTGCCTTTATCAGGGAGTCGCTTTCTGTATCGATCACTACAATAATGATCAACTTCATGCTATCAGAATTCGTCATAAGATTCAACCTCAAACGTAAAGATGGTTGCTCCTCCAATTGTGATCGGGATGGGTGCCGAAAGAGGCAGTGGCAAATTTTTCATGGGTTGGGAAAGATACTCCAACCTTTTCTTACAACTATTTTGCAGGACGCGTACAGCGGCTGCTTCTCTGCCTTCCTGGATACCTATCAATAAGGTCACATTGCGGCGGCTGAGAAAGCCTCCTGTGCTGGGCAGGCGGGCAACCGAAAAACCCAGATTGCTCAACCCACTGGCTGCGTTCTCAAAATCCTGCTCCTGAATGACAACAGCCATTAAACGCTGCACTCTCAAAGTTGAAATACCACCACGTAAAAGTTCAGGCCAGTTCAAATGTTGTTCGGTTAGAGCAGTGTCGATTTCATTAACCAGGTACGTATAAGTCTCATCCGAGATAACACCATCCCGCTGTAGTCCGCTTAATGCGCTGCGCTGTGCCCGTAAAGTCTCACGCCGGGCAGTATCCAATTCCTCCGCTTCCACAGTCGGGTCGGATGCGATCACTTCACGGACTGCATCCACCAACATGCTGTTTTGCCTCTCCAGCACTTTGGATAATATCTGCCAGGTATGTTCAGAGATGATCCCCTGACGGCTCATGCGTTGGAGATAATCATACGCTGCCCGTCCAGCCACAAAACGGGCATGACGGCGTTCATATTCATCCTGCATGGGTGTTTTCTGGATCAATTTTAGACGTTTAACCAGGCCATCCATTGAAAAACCTTGCACCAGCAGTGTGAATAATACGACCCCAAACGCCATGGATTGAAGCAGAAAACGCTGCTCCCCCACCGCGCTGACGCTCGGAATACTCAAGGCCAGGGCCAGGGTGATGGCGCCCCGCAAACCACCCCAGAACATCACATGCTTCCATTTGGTGGGAATGCCGCGTCCAAAAATTGAAAAACCGTAGATGCTGACTGCCCGGGCTAATAAAACAGCCAGGATGGAGATGGCAATGGCCTGCCAGTTGCTGAACAATAAATGCAGATCAATGGTCATCCCGATCAACAAAAAAATGATCGAGTTGGCCACAAAGGCCAGGTATTCCCAGAAATTAAAGACCACCAAACGCGTGGTGGGCGACATGCCTTTCGGACCGACATTCCCATTCACGATCCCGGCAGCCACCACAGCCAGAACACCGCTGAAGTGTAATTGTTCCGCCACAAGGTACGAGCCAAACGCCAATACAGTCGTGAGCGTGGTCTCAACCAAAGGATCATCAATCCGGCTGATCAATTGGGATACAATAATTCCCAGCACAACTCCTACAATTGCGCCGCCACCTGCCACCCGGATGAAATTGGCGATTCCGGTCAACAGGTTGACTTGCTCACCTTCAAAACCATGCAAGCCAGTGACACCGGCAAAAGCCAGCATAATATAAAACATAACGATGGCGGTACCATCGTTAAACAAGCTCTCGCCTTCCAGCAAAACTTGCAATCGTTTGGGAGCCCCCAGGCTGCGAAAGAGAGCCACCACCGACACCGGATCGGTGGCAGACACCAGCGCACCAAATACCATCGCCACAGGAAGTTGGATGATGGCAACCGTTGGGATGATCACTGAACCCCAGGATACCATGACACCTACCAGAACAGTGGTAATAACCACACCTGGTATGGCGAATAAAGTGATCAACCAGAAATCCCGTTGGAGGTCATCACGCTTAATATGAAAAGCTGCTTCGAAAACCAGAGGAGGCACCAGTAAACCCAGTATGATCTCAGGCAGTATAGGATTTTTGGAAATATCCAGCAGTTGCTTTAGATATATAGTCGTATCACCTGTAAAGAGCACCGGAGCAAAAAAGGCCATTACCAACCCGATCAACACCAGTCCGACGGTGTAAGGCAGGCGAAGGTGTCTGGCTGCCACTGCCACGCCTGAAGAAATAATCAGCAAAACCAATACAGAAGTTATTAAAAGTGTAATCACCGGTAAGTTTTCAACAAGATTCATAAAACCTATTTTATCCTATTCTGAGCTTGCACCAAAATATTCAAATTCCGATAGATACATCTCCTGCCAGCCTTAATAAACATCTTAACTATGAATTGGATACCAGGCAGGCAGCCGGGTCGGTCACCTGGACGCTTTGTCCATCCGGGAAGGTGACATCGGTGATCCCGGCCTGGCGTATCACAATTAAACCTCTAAATTTTATGGTTACCGGCCAGGGAAATGGATTGGTACCCTCCAGGCGGACACAGCGGGGAGAAATGATCTGCACACCCAAGGTTTTCAGGAACAATCCCAGGGGAGCCAATCCGCGCAAACTATTACGCTCACCCTGCCCTGTTCCGCTTTTCGCAAGGTAGCTGTTAAAGAATACGCCCTGTTGCTTGAGGCTGCGAATGGCAGTTTCCATCAAGCGACCCACCAGCTGGCTCGCTTCAGAACGCCGGCCATATTCCAGCAGCCCTTCACCAATTAGTTGGTTCCAGGGAAACTGTACTTCAAGGTTTTCCTCCTTCATCTCCTGGTTGGCAGTAAGGCTTCTTGTTGAGAAACCAGCTGCATGCCAGAAGCTGTGCGGTTCGAATAATTTTTGCTGGATCAGTGCAGTTGCTTTTCCTTCATCCGTTATGCCAGCCCACAGGGGCAGGAAACCAGTCTGGTCCTCCTGTGTATAATCCAGGCTACGAACAACCAGATTGTCAATTCGTTGCAGTCCGGTCACTTCGATCTCTTCCAAGGATGAATATAACTGGCGGCTGGTGGCAGTGGCAACTTCAGCATTCCAACGAAAATCCTTGCGCTCCAAACGTTCAATCACAGAGCCTGTTGAAGATTGTCCATGGATGCGCACGTCCATTCCACGGGTTGTTTGGCTGGCTGCCCAAACCCGGATCAGGAGACGCACGGGTTGTTTAAATACACTCTTCAACTTAAATATGCCCGGGCCTGAGTGGGTCAGCACCGGCCTTCCGTTCACGCTTAAATGAGTGTCCCGGTCCCGATATTGGTAAAACGCTGATTTCTTATTCCAACATGCATCCACTGCAGACCACAAAACCTGAGCTTGTGCATTCAATGCATCCGCATCCCCGGGAAGATCCAGTTCATGAGCCATGGAACCCAGGCTGCGATACTCCTGCCACAGGCAGGCAGCCAGCGCCGGGCTCTCGAAATAGCGGATATCGGCGCCCTGATCCCCCCTTTGCATACTATTGAAGGCAGGGTTTTCCTCAAAACCGGTTTGCAGCGGGTGATCCCACTCTGGGAAACCATCTCCGTCCCGGTCATGGGATGGGTCGGACCATGATTTAATGAAAGCCAGCAGACCGGGAAACACTTCCTGTAGAAATTCTTTGTCCCCAGTCTGCCGGTAGGTGTTCCAGGCCAGATCCGCCAAGTGAGGGGCTGCCAGCCAGCAACCGCGTTGACCAGCCAATCCGGGGCGGCTATCGACAAAACCTTTCTCATCCTGTGTTGAAAGAAAATTGCGCACCAGACCTGCTGCCAGACCCGGGGCACCCGGTAGCATACTGGCCAGGTAAATTGCATCCAGGGCTGTTTGCCCACTCCACAGGGAAGCATGGTCACGACCATCCCCACGTAATGAATACCCGTGGTCTGGCTGGCGCGCCAGCACGAAAGAAGGCTGCGGCAGGTGTTCACTGCTTTTGAAGAATAAGCGCAAGGCGGTGGTCTGGCTGAATGCCAGGACTGCATCCCAATCCGGATCACCTGTTTCAACATCCACAGTTTGGGATGCATTGACCAGCATGAGTCGGGCATGTTCTGCATCCCAGGGACGCGCAGCCGTGCGGCGGGCCAGGTCAAAGGACGCCTGCACCTCAGGCAGTGCTGCCTGCACCCAGGTGAATTTCCGGGAAGCCAAGGGCGCCAGTTTGATGTCCAGTAACAGGGAAGAATAGGGTCCAGGTCCGTGCACCGGGCCGCCTGTCAAAAACACAACCGGCTCCAGGTCAGAAGTCTTCCCTGCCAACACATTAACCGATTGGATCTTGGTTGGTGCCAGGCTTTGCCCATCCATTGGCGTCAGGAATCCGCACACCTCCATTTGTAAATTTAAAGTGTCTGTGGTCTGGTTGCGAAAGGTCAGGCGGCTGGCAAGAGTCTGGGACGAGGGCAGCCAATACTCCGCCCGGGCGTCCAGCCCCTGGAAGGGTGAAAAAGCAAATTCCAAAAAGTTGGGGTAAAAATGTTGCAAACGCGGGGGAGAAAAAAATTTGTCGGGGTTGGTGACCTTTTTTCCATCCAAAGTAAAACTTATAAAGATTCGCATGGTGCGCGCCCGCAGGCCGTATGTGGTGCGCACACCCATTACGGCAGTATCACCAATGCCAGGTTCCATTTCCCAGGTATGGTCATTGATATAATCAGGTTCGCAAAAGCGAAAATCAGCGGATAAAACCAGCGTGCATGGGTCGCCCGCCTTGAGAGACCAGGTTCGCATACCTTTATTTTACGGTCAGATTACCAGTTGGTCAAAGGGTATCTTCTAAAATATCCGAGGTGCGGGGTGTATTTATTGAGAGGATATATCAAAGGTTTTATGCTAAAATTCAATTATCTATTTGTACGATCACCTAAAGGAGCGTTATGTCCCTGATTCCTGCTCGACGCGGAATGTATTTTGAAGAATTTGAACCCGGCCAGCACGTCACCACACCCGGGCGTACGATCACAGAAAGCGATATTGTGACCTTTGCCGGGTTCTCAGGCGATTACAATTTGATCCATACAGATGCCGAGTACAGCCGGAATTCACCTTTTGGTCAACGCGTGGCGCATGGCTTGCTGTGCCTTTCCATTGCATCCGGGCTGGCCACACGCAGTGGTATCATGGAAGGTACTGTCATGGCTTTCCGCGAGATCAACAATTGGAAGTTTGTAAAACCGGTCTTTATTGGTGATACCATTCATGTTGAAATGGATGTGACCGAAACAAAGGCCTTTCCCCGCCTGGGTGGAGGCGCCGTGTTCATCAACATCCAAGTCAACAACCAATCCAACGAGGTTGTGATGAAGGGAACCTGGACGGCTTTGATCATGTCGAAACCAACCTGATAGCAGGAAAACCTGCAGTAAGGAATCCATGGAAAAACAAGAACCAGAAGACCCGCTTGAACGCTTCAACCGTTTGATCAAATCGGAAGCTGAAACCCAGATGGATGTACCGGTTGAGAAACCGGTCACATCCACATCAACCACGCTTACACCTTCCCGGCCAGTGCTGGATGAAAACAATATACCACTTCCAAGCCGGGTTGATGAGATCGATCTGAACGCCACGCGAGTCAGCCCGGTTGCTTTCGATTCACCTCCAAATACAATCATCACCCGCCCGTCAACACCCAAAAATGGTGGAGGCAAAAAGCCAAAGAAAAACTGGAAAAATAGTATCGGTTGCTTTTTACGCGCCATAATCCTCATGCTCTTTTTCTTTGTGGCTATTGGGCTGACCCTTTCTGCCCTGGCCATTTATGAGTATTACACAGTGGCTGCTACCCTGCCAAGCGTGGATGACTTGCGAACTCACGCTTCCCAATTTGAAACCACACGCATCCTCGATCGTAATGGCAATTTGCTTTATGAGATCCTGGATCCAAACGCTGGCAGGCGCACTTACATCCCCCTGGACAAAATATCACCCTATGTGGTGGCGGCCACCATCGCTACCGAGGATAAGGGTTTCTACTCGCATCCTGGATTTGACCTGTTCGCCATCATACGCGCCTTCTGGCAGAATGCCACCAGCGGTGTAACGATCTCCGGCGCATCCACCATCACCCAGCAGGTGGCACGCGCCCTGCTGCTGACCGCCGAGGAACGCAACCAGCAGAACTACTCACGCAAGATGCGCGAGGCCATTCTGGCAGCCGAGATCACGCGACGCTATTCCAAGAATGATATTCTGGAACTGTATTTAAATGAATTCAATTACGCCAACATGGCCTATGGAATAGAAGCCGCAGCAGAGACTTATTTCAACAAATCCGCCCGAGATCTAACCCTGGCTGAAGCCTCTTTCCTGGCCGGCCTGCCACAGGCGCCTTCGGTTTACGACATTTTTAGTAATCGGGAAGCCACCCTGCAGAGACACCAGCAAGTCTTGATCCTGATGTACCAGCTCAGCCAGGAAACCAATTGCATCTATGTCAGCAACAGCCCGGAAAAGGTATGCGTGGGCGTTATTGAAGCGGCCATGGCAGCCTCAGAAATCGGACAATACCAGTTCCAACCCCCTTACGCAAAAATGCGCTACCCGCATTGGGTGCAGTACGTGCGCAGCCAACTTGAACTGCAATATGACGCGCAACTCATCTACCGTTCCGGGTTCACAGTCACCACCACGCTTGACCCTGGTCTGCAGGATCAAGCCCAGAATATGGTCAGCAACCAGGTCGCCAGCCTGGTTGACCAGCATGTCACCAATGGAGCCCTGGTCAGCATCCGTCCTGCCACGGGAGAAATATTGGCCATGGTCGGATCGGCGGATTTTTACAATGCAGACATTTCCGGCCAGGTTAACATGGCCACCAGCCAGACCCGCCAACCCGGATCCTCCATCAAACCCATCACCTATGCGGCAGCTTTTGAAAAAGGCTGGACACCCGCCACTTTAATATGGGATGTACCTTCGGAATTTCCTCCTTCCGGGGATCCCAACGACACGCGGGAACCCTACAGGCCGGTCAATTACGATGGCAAGTTTCACGGCCCGGTTACTGTACGTACCGCCCTGTCCAACTCCTTTAATATGCCTGCGGTTAAAACGCTTCAATTTATTGGCATTTATGACAACCCGGATACCACCGAGTCGGAAGGCATGATCGGAATGGCGCGCCGGTTGGGATTGACTTCACTTACCCGCGACGATTACGGACTTGCATTGACTTTGGGAGGCGGTGAAGTCAGCCTGCTGGAAATGACCGGTGCATTTTCTGTCTTTGCCAATGGAGGTAAACGGGTCCCGCCGGTGGCTATCCTTAAGATTACTGACTTCATTGGAAATGTGATCTACGAATACCAGCCTCCGTCCGGCGAGCAGGTCATACGCGCTGAACATGCTTATTTGATATCGTCCATTCTTTCGGATAATGAAGCCCGCGCACCCATGTTTGGTCGAAACTCAGCCCTGGCACTACCTTTTCCTGTGGCTGCAAAAACCGGAACCACCAACGACTTCAGGGATAACTGGACTCTCGGTTATACCCCGGATATTGCCGTGGGAGTTTGGGTGGGTAATGCAGACTATACACCCATGCAGAACACCACCGGTCTGACGGGTGCAGCTCCCATCTGGTCACAATTCATCCAGGCTGCCATTCAACAAATCACCGGAGGTAACCCAACTCCATTTTACCGGCCCGCCGGAATTGTGGATAAGGTCATCTGCACCATTTCGGGAACAGAACCGTCCCCGTTCTGCCCCAACCAGCGCAACGAAGTGTTTGCCAGTGACCAGCCGCCTTTGCCCGCCAATCAAGACCTGTGGCAGAATCTTGAAAGTGATACCTGGACCGGGTTGCGGGCCTCAGATGATTGTAAAGAATCCGTAACTACGCTTCTTTCATTGAATGTTCCGGAGGACTGGGCCAGGAATTGGATCCTGGGCAATTCACAGGGACAGGACTGGGCCAGGGAAATGGGTTTTACAGATAAAGTTGTTTTTTCACCCAATCGTGCCTGTAAGGCGGATGACCCGCATGTCCAAATGGAATTTGTAAGCCCTAAGGAAAACGACACCATCACGATCAATCCGCTGGAAATGTTCATAACCGCCAATGCAACCTCCGGTTTTGGATCTTTCCGGTTGGAATATGGCAAAAGCCGCGACCCGTCAGATTGGTTCAACCTGGTACCTGATACCAATGTTCCATCCAGCCCAGAAAACAGCATTTACACCTGGGATTTGGCAGATATACAGGCGGAATGGGTCACTATACGCCTGTATCTGACCAGCACTGACGGGCATTACGCTGAAAAACTTCTGCGTCTTCATTTGAATTTACCAACACCCACCCCCACTGCCACGCGTACACCCACTCCCACCGCCACGCGTACACCCACCTCTACCAGCACACGTACGCCCACCTCAACCAGTACGGCGACACCGACAAACACAGCAACAGAAACCAACACACCCTCTCAAACGCCGAGCCAAACCTCTTCATCCACGCCTACTTATACACCCACTACACCCATACCCTGATGAGTTTGGTGGTTCATCTCAACAATTAGGGGAAGGTTGAAGATTTTCCGTTAACAATAGACCTGACAGGTTTCACAAAACCCGTCAGGTCTTTTAGCATGCAGGGGAATTTATGGCAGGGGTAGCGGACGCCAGGCTGGGTCAAAATCCATACCCAGGTCACTGATGATTTGCTGGCGCAGACCACTGTCTGTAGCAAGCATGAATATATCTTCATTGATGCCATCGTTGTTTTCAAAAACAAGCCAGAACCCATCGGCAGAGTAGTCAGCATCGCCGGCATAGCTGCCATTTTTTACAGAAGCAGCCCAACCAGATTTAATCTCACTGTAAGGGAATGACATCAGCCAGTTGGTTGTAGCCAATTTTTTGGACTGGGTGAACAAGACTGTGGCACCATCTGTTGACCAGGTCGGCAGAGTATCCCAATTATCCGGGCTGCTGAGTACCAGGCGCATGGCACCCGTACCGACATCCGTCATCGCCCAGATCTCCCAGGCCTCATACTTCTTCTGAGAATATGCAATCTCAGAGGCAAGCGGATTCCAGGCAGGCTGCCGGGCAGGTCTGGTGGCATCCATTTGAGTCAGGCGGACGACTGATTCATCGGTCAGATTGAGTACATAGATCTGAGCATAGCCATCCCGCAAAGAAGTAAAGGCGATACGCGCGCCATCTGGTGACCAGGCGGGATCAAAATCCCCTCCCTCCACAGTTGCCAACGCAGTCAGGTCACTGCCATCGACATTGATGGTGTACATGTGAGAGCCGGGGTAGGTATCCGAGCTTGAAGCACAGGGCGAGATGAAAACCAGTTTTTGTCCATTCGGTGACCAATCCGGCTGACAGGCTCCTTCGTCCAGGCTGGTGACCTGGCTTGGAGTATCAGAGTTCAGGCTAAATACATATATCTGCGGGACACCCGAACGGTCTGAGGCAAATGCAATTTGTCCAACGCCACCGCCTACTGGTGTTATGGTTGGAGTGGGTGTTTTGCTGGGTGTCAGGACGATAGTGGCGGTGGGGGTAAATGCCGGCGCTATGGTAAAACTGGCAGTTGGAGTCAGGCTGGGTGTGGGTGTAAAGACAATCACCGTAATGGAAGTGGAGGAAAGCGCCTCAAAGCTTGTTGAACTGGTCAGCTCTGCAGTGGCAGTTGAAAACACCATCTCTGTTGCTGTGGAACGCAAGTCAGCAATAATGCGGGAAATGGGCACCCAAAAATAGGGCACTGCCACCACCGCGGTCAACAAGAGCAGCAGAATAAAAGATATAAAAATCCAGAAACCTGTTCCCATGCCTATTTTACGAATTGGTATGGAAGCAGGACGTGAGGCCGGTTGTGGATCTGGCTTTAAAGCGCCAGTGATGGGCCTTTCGGGGGGTTCTTGAATATCCTCTCCGCCTTCAAAAACAGGAGGGGGTACGACCAGGATACCGCCATTTAAGAGCAGGGTCTTGGGATTGGAGCTTAACAACGCCTGTCTGAAATCATCAGCTGTCTGGTAACGGTCATCTACTTTGATCGACATGGCCTTTTCAATCACGCTGGTCAACCGGCGTGATATTTTTGAATTACGCTTGCTTAGCGGGGTTAATTCAACATTATCCATGGCGCGTGCCAACCCATCTTCGGGAATGACACCTGTCAGGGCAGCATACAGTGTGGCTCCCAGTGAGTAGATATCCGTGCGCGCATCTGTTCGAGCGGTGCCGTATTGCTCGGGAGGTGAGTAACCCGGCGTCATGGCGCGCGCCCCGGTCGTGGTAGCCTGGGTGCCTTTCAGGATCTTTGCCAATCCGAAATCAACCAGATAGATGTGACCATCTGGAGTGATTTTGACATTGCCTGGCTTCAAGTCCCGGTGCAATATGGGCGGTTTGCGAGAATGTAGGTAAGACAGGGCATCGCACATGGCCACCCCGATCAGGATGGCATCCTCTTCTGAAATGGAGCCCAAGCGTTCCATGCGCTGCCGCAGGTCTTCCCCCTCAACATAATCCATCACCAGGTATTGTCCCTGGTCTCCGATCACAAAATGATCGGTCACACGTGTCAGGTTGGCATGCCGCAGGTTGGCCAGGATAACCGCTTCCAGGCGGAACTGGCGGGCATATTCGTCTGTAGTGAACAGGTTTTCCTTGACCGACACTTCCACACCCAGATTTTCATCCATGGCGCGATAGACCGAGCCCATCCCCCCCTGGCCGAGGATTTCAATGATCCGGTATCTTTTGTGCAAAAGGGTGCCGCGTTCAAGCGTCATTTTGTTAAGATCCCATAAAATTGTTTCGTTACTGATATAACATTATTACTTTATTTTCCGCTAAACGAGTAGCACCATTTACTGAAAATCACTTCCGGCAAGTTTGAATCTTATAAAATGGACCATTTCTTACGTCAACGGACTAAAGTGACAATGCAGCAGCTGAATTTAAACATTTGAGCCAGGTTTCCTTCCGGCAAAGGTTGGTACCTGTCGGCAGACTTTCTATCATTTGCTCAAAACAACTACGGTATGATTCGTCACGGTAAGAGGTCCCTGTACAATTTTATCGGTCAAAAACAAGATTATCGCGTTTGGAACCCATTAACTCCTTTTAATTAAAACCAGTTAGCAGAAAATAAAGTGATGAGAACCTCTTATGGGAAAGCAAAACAAGGCATCTGTACCCCTTCTTTTCTCCATACGCGGTGCAGATGATTTACACCTTCCTCTAACGAGAAAGTAATCTTTTTTAGTTCATGCCACCACGTACCAGGCGGCAACATAACCTGCCTTACCATCCGGGGCGCTGACATTCAACCATTGGTTGAAAACTCCTATCTTGGGACTGGCCGTGGCAACCGGTTCGAGCACCACCAGCGGGGTTTGAGCGGATAGCGTACGCAAAATGCTTGAACTGGTATTGGGTGCTGAACGCAAGCGCAAACCAACGCTGCCCACAGTGGTGGAGACATAGATAGTCAGCTTGCTGGAATCTCCACCAGTTGGTTGTCCGGTTTCAGGAGTAGTGATCGGTTCAACAAACCAGGCTGCAGAATAACCGCTATGCCCGAGATCGTCCTTGACGTTCAGCCACTGGTTAACCACACCTATTTTGGGTCGCGCTATTTCAGCCGGCTCGAGCACAGTCAGTTTTGACCCTGCCCGCAGAACAAACAACACCGCGCCACTGACTGGCGCAGCACGCAGTCGCAACCCCAAACTTCCCACCGACTGCGAGACAACCAACTTTAGCTGAGTGGTTTCCGGTTGGGATATAGGAGTTGGTATTGGAACGGGAATCGGGGTTGGGGTGGGGACGGGAGTTGGTGGAGGAAGAGTTGCCTTCAGAACCACATAATAAGAGGAACAATATCCAACCTCGCCGCGTAACGTGCGAACATTAATCCATTGACTTCTAACACCGATCTTTGAACGGGCGACTTCAGCATCTTCCAATACATCCAACTGCTCACTGGCTTTCAAAGTTGCGACCGCCGCACCTTCCGAATTGGGTTGGGCACGCAGGAGCAGACCGCGGTCACCAATTTTTGATGAGACATAAATAGTTAAGTTCGAAACTGGTTCAGGTTCAGGTTCAGGTTCTGGTTCTGGCTGGGGCTCAAGTTCAAACTTAGGAAGAATTTCCAAGTACCAGGCTGCCACATAACCCTCAAAACCTTGCGGGTCCCGAACTTTCAACCATTGATCCTTGACCCCAATTTTAGACATGGCATCGCTGATATCATCCAAAACCAGTAGCGGGGCACCAGCGATTTCCGCTGTCACAATGGTGGCTGTTATGTTGGGCTGAACACGCAAGCGCAAACCAGATGTGGTTGAAGCCAGGATACGCACATACAAACCCGGCAGTTCCGGGAGAATTGGAGAATCGGTTCCGTTTTCCCAGCATTCATAAAATGCAACGGCTGTGATAACTTCCTGGATGGGACGACCGAACCCATAGCGTTGGGTAAAAAGGACATCGGTTTTATCAACAGGGTACTGCCAGGGGTCAAGCATCACATAATCATCCCCCTGTTTTTGGGTAAGCAATACCCAGTGAATTTGCTCTCCGGTAGCCAGCGAACGGTCACATTCAACCAAAACGGTCTGCCCATTGCCTAGCAGAGAGTCGATCCGTTTAAGGGGTACTGGTTTTACATCACTGCACACATAAATTTCTTTGATACCGATCTTGGAATACAGACGCGTGATGCCTGCCCACACCATCAAAGAGCCGATATAACCATTCCCTGAGCCCAGATTCATCAGTTTTTTGTTGAGCGTATCCGGTGTTTCCTTATACCCATAACCAGTTGTCATCATTGCCAGGCATGTTAGAACACAGCCTTGTGAACCAATGGTTTGCTGAGTGGCAAAACCGAGTTTGATATCCTGCCAGCGAGGGTCTTTCTGGGAAAGGAAATTGGGTTTAAATGTCATGTAGCACCTCGTTTCTTAGATCATGGGGGCTGTGCCAGTGATATGCCCGGAAATATTTACAATACTATAATACCTTATTTTTTAAATGAAACATAGATATCCTCTCCAAGCATTTGACTTTCCTCAAAAAATGATGTACGAGGCAAATCACGGCCTGATCATATACATCCCATTCAGACCGAGTTTCCACATTCTTTCAAAGATGCCGGTAGAAATGCGCAGTTCTTTGCCTGACCAGGGGTCATTAACAACAATCACATCCGGGCTGACCCCCTTAACAACCATGGCGTGGCTGGTGTTACCAGGTCCTTGAATGGAACGTGTTCCGGAACCCACCAGTGTGACCCCCACCGTAACGATCAGGGGACCATTGATCAATTCGGCTTTCAGATCTGCCAGACTGGCATACAATTTTTGCGATATATGCTGGTAGCCCAGGAATTGCAGTTCGTCTGTGACATTGGAAAGCGACATCCCTTTTCCGGGAGTGCCATCCCCGGGATCCAGCCTGCCGATCAGCTGCCGGGGTGTCTCTGTGCGGTTAAGCGGGTTAAGCCTGTGGTAGTATTCCAACAGCATGCAGGCAGAAACAGGAGAACAAGCCGCGTTACCATACAGGTTGTCTTGCGAGAGAAGCGGTACCTCATAAAGGAGCGAGGATGTATCCCCAGGCGGGGATGAGATCTGTACAGTTGGCACGGAAGGTGTGACCACCTGTGGTGGCAAGGGAGTAAGAGCTTGGACAAACCAGGCGGCAATATACCCCTGGCTGCCAGTATTGCTCTTTACCTTCAACCACTGGTTAAACAAGCCAAGCTTGGAAAGCGCCGTATTCACTGGCTCGAGAACATCCAGGAGGGTTCCAGCGGGCAATACTTTCAGCACGGAACCTGCCAGGTTGGGTTTGGAGCGCAGGCGCAAACCGCGCGGTCCAACTGAATTGGTGACTTTCACCTTCATGGTAGCCACGGGTGTATCTGGTTGGGGGAACGGCCCTGGAACTTCCGGTTGAGGTTGCTCTGCGGGTAAAGGCGTCAACTCTGAATTGGGTGTTTCAACTTGCGGAGCGGACTGTGATTGTGAGGTGGGATAATCGGACAGTGGGATCAACTCCTGATGTTGGTCAAACTGCCTGGCTGGCAGGGGAGTTTCAGCTGGGGAGATATATTCCTGAACATAAAAGGCAGACACATAACCCTGGTGTGCCTGCGGATCCTGCACATGCAACCATTTTCCATTCACACCTACTTTAGGCAACCCGACAGCACGGGATTCAAGCACGGTTAAGATGGTTCCAGCGCTTTCTCCCGCCAGGGTCTTGGCAGCATCATTGGGGTGGTCTCGCAGGCGCAGGTGGTTGCTGCCGATCTGTTCGGAAACTTCCACCAGCAAGGCTGGCAGAACACTCACAGAGGCAGCAGGAGGTGACGAACTCGATTCAAACAATAACCAGGCAGCACAGTAACCAGTTTGCCCATCGGAATTCTTAACGTGCAGCCATTTGCCTTTTTCACCAAGGCAAACCCGGACCAAAGTATCGGCATCCAGGGTTTCCACTTTCTCTCCAGCTTGAAGAACACAGACAATGCCACCATTCAAACCGGGCAGAGTGCGCATGCGCAGCCCACGATCTTCAGTTTTTGGTGAGACATTCAGGATCATATTCACCTCTCTTACACGCTACGTTTCAATAATATTATCTTAATTTCTATTAAAATGGTAACCATCATTTTAGACCCCTCAGGTTGTCCAAAAGTCACACTTTCTTGTTCATATCCTTGCGACAACGTCCCCTTGCTTTTTGGGGAGACCGGCTTTCTGGTCTGGTCGTGGCAACATCGTCCCCTTATGGGATCTCCTCGCCAATTAGGGGATTGCACACCTACACTTCCTGGCACCGCCCGCTTCATCGTCCCTATGTCCTTCTGGGAGGGCAGGTATGTATGCAGGTCGTTTCGCCCCGTCGAGCTCCCTGCTCGAACGGATTGCAAGTATCTGGCTGGGATCCCGAAAGAACATCGGGGAAAGTGAGCATCCAGCCATTCCTCACCCTCCCTACCAAAGGCCACTTTTGGGCAAGGGAATGACAACCAGATATACTTTAAGAATGGTGGGCAAGTCCCCCCCATGAAAAAACCTGGCAAGTTTCAATAACCAGCCAGGTTTATGCACACAGGATCATGTTAGTTTTCTTATTCCAAACTGCCTGTCATTAACGCTTTTTTGACCTCGCCAATGGCCTTGGTGATCTGGATTTCGCGCGGGCAGGCCAGGGTACAATTGAAAACAGTGTGGCAGCGGGATACACCCATGATTTCATTCATTATCTTCAAACGCTGTGCGGCACCCTGGTCACGGCTGTCAAAAATAAAACGATGGGCATTGACAATGGCGGATGGCCCCAGGTATTCATCACTGGCCCAGAAAGACGGGCAGGAGGTGGTGCAGGCTGCGCACAGAATGCACTTGGTGGTATCGTCAAAACGTTCGCGATCTTCCTGTGACTGGTAACGTTCCTTTTCCGGTGCGGGGTCATCGTTGATGAAGTAAGGCAGCACTTTGCGGAAGTTGTCAAAGAAAGGCTCCATGTCGACTATCAAGTCCTTGATGACGCGCAAACCCAGAATTGGCTCGACAGTGATCTTTGCACCGAAATCATGCACCAGGGCTTTACAAGCCAGTTTGTTGGAACCGTTGATGCGCATGGCATCTGAACCGCACACACCGTGGGCGCACGAGCGCCGGAAAGAGAGTGTGCCATCCTTGTAGCCTTTCACCTTTTCAAGCAGGTCCAGCACCCGGTCAGTGGGATCGGCTTCCAGTTGATAGGTTTCGTAATGAGGTTTCTTATCCTTTTCGGGATTATATCGGAAGACTTTAATGGTTACCTGCATGGCTGTCTCCTAGTAGACCCGTGCTTTCGGTTGGTACTTGGTAATGGTGACTGGTTGGTATTTGAGTTCGATCTTTCCAGTTTCGTTCACCCAGGCAAATGTGTGTTTTAACCAGTTCTGGTCATCCCGGCTGGGGTAATCTTCACGTGAGTGCCCGCCGCGGCTCTCAGTGCGTGCCAGGGCAGAGACGGTTGTCACTTCAGCCAGGTCCAGCAGGTTGCCAAGTTCCCAGGCGTTGATCAAATCCATATTGAATATTTTGCCGGTGTCTTGAACGCGCACATGTTTAAAGCGTTCTTTCAACTCACGCACTTTTTCGAGTGCGTTCTGCATACCCTTGCCACTGCGAAAGATGCCCATGTCATCGAACATCACTTTCTTCATTTCCATGGCGATATCAAAGGCATTCTCGCGGCCATCCCCTTTCAAGAAACCTTCAAACTGGGCTTGTGCAAAGGCAGTTGGATCGGCAGGCAGCGGTTGGAAATCCGCTCCTTTGGAAAATTCAGCCGCCCGCAAACCTGCGTGCTTGCCGAACACAATAATGTCCAGCAGGGAATTAGTGCCCAGGCGGTTGGCGCCATGTACAGATACACAGGCACATTCCCCGGCGGCGTATAACCCGGGGATGATCGTCTTATTTTCATCTTTCTTCACCTCACCAAATTGATTGGTGGGTATGCCACCCATGGCATAATGGGCAGTCGGTTGGATGGGCATGGGCTGGGTGATCGGGTCCACACCCAGGTAAACGCGGCAGAAATCCACGATATCGGGTAATTTGGACAGTATCTCCTCACCGGTGACTACAAAGGGAGAACCATCGGGCCGTTTGCGTCCGTCGAGGGCGGCGTAGTGGTTAACACTTTCCGGGCGCACATCCAGGTAGACATAGTTCTTGCCATTCACGCCATTGCCATCGCGTACTTCCATATAAATGGCACGGCTGATGACATCCCGGGAGGCCAGGTCTTTAACAGTGGGGGCGTATTTTTCCATAAAGCGTTCGCCCTTGCCGTTGATAAGAATACCTCCTTCACCGCGCACACCTTCCGTGATGAGGATGCCAAGTTTATAGATGCCAGTGGGGTGAAACTGGAAGAATTCCATATCTTCAGCCGGGATGCCGCGCCGCAGGGTGATGGCAACTCCATCACCTGTATATGCATATGCATTGGAAGTGATCTCCCAGATGCGTCCATGACCGCCGGTGGCAAAGATGACTGCCTTGGCTTGGAAAACATGCATCTCCCCGGTGGCGATTTCAATTGCCACGACACCGGCGGCTTTGCCGTTGGTCATCAAAAGGTCAACCACCTGGTATTCATCAAAGAAAGTTACATTGTTCTTTATACATTGCTGGTAGAGAGTTTGCAGGATCATGTGGCCAGTGCGATCGGCAGCATGGCAAGCCCGCATGACCGGTTTACCGGTCACATTATTGGTATGGCCTCCGAATGGGCGCTGTGAGATCTTTCCCTCAGGTGTGCGATCAAATGGCAACCCCATGTGTTCCAACTCATATACTGCTGCCACAGCCTCTTCACACATAAATTCAATGGCATCCTGGTCACCCAGGTAATCGCTGCCTTTAACCGTGTCATAAGTGTGCCACTCGGGGTGGTCTTCTTCCGAACTGCCCAAGGCAGCCCCCACACCCCCCTGAGCAGCACCAGTGTGCGAGCGGGTGGGATAGAGTTTACTGATGATGGCTGTTTTGGCCGTCCGGGAAGCATATAGACCTGCCATAAGACCCGCTCCGCCTGCACCAACCACCAGTACTTCAAATTGATGTGTTTTCATTGGGGTGCTCCTATGAAGTCCATAGTACGTAAATGCCAATGGCTGTCATTACCACCAGGATAACAAAAACCACCAGACGCAAAAACTTGCGCAGGCCGGGATGGGTCAAGTAATCCTCGATCACACTCAAAACGCCATGCAGCCCGTGGGATGCAGCAAAGAACACAAAAGCACTGCCGGTCAGTTTCCAGAAGGCTGTGCTCCAGGGAACCAGATCGGCCACATTGGTATTGAGGACGTGGTTGGGATTGGGCATAAAGGTCCAGCGGATGAGGTCTGCCATGTTCATCTGGGTGCGGGCGCCCATGATGAGCGCACCGATGACCCCGATCAGGGCAAACAGATACATTGCCAGGGCTGAAAGCCGGGTGAAGATCCACATGGTGGTTTCGAAATTAAAGCCGCGTTTGGCCATGGATACAGTTCGTGATTTCATCGATAGGCTCCTAGCCCGCCAGCGCCGTGCGGATGATGACGAATACAGCCATGCCATAGATGGGCAAAAAGACAAGCCACTCGATCCAGATGGCCTCATTTTGATACTCGATCAATTTTGGCCACAAGTCCAGGATGACAATTCGCAGCCCATTGATGGCATGGAACAGTCCGCAGAATATAATGTAAATCTGGAAGATCCAGCTCTCGTAGATATCATTAATAAACGTCCCGGCGCTGCTGCTGTATTGCTGGCTTAAGAAGGCTGCCAGTATATGCAGGGCAACAAACAGAACAATACTTAAACCACTGATGCGATGCAGGATATATGTCAGCATCGGACCTTTGCCTTGATAGCGCAACCCATCTTTCAGGCTGACATTCCTTTTAAGCCCCATCGACGCCTCCTCAGAAAAATAAATATTGGATAAATACCCCTGTCAGAGAAAATTTCTAAAGTAATTAGAATTATCTCAATAAAACGGGGGCGGGGGTGTGGGCAGCCAGGCTGTCCCCGCACCCCCCATCTTCCCCACTTTATTGAGAAGATACAGTAATTATCCTTTTCCCTATATAAGGGGAATAGTGACAATACTCATGGATTAATAGGTCTAGACATCCTCTTGGGGATGATAAAATCATCTTTATAATCGTAATATGGGTTATTGTATCATTTCTTGATTTTTTCTTAAATAACCCACAGGTTCCGGATTCATTTTCTTCCTTCAGGAGGTTTACATGGCAGGTTCCCATAACATAAATCGAAGGGATTTCGTAAAGCTGACGACCGTTGCTGTGGGCACGGTCATCGGCGCGGCCATCGGTCTGCCAGCCATTGGCTATCTGATCAGCCCGGCGCTGCGTGCCGGTGGCAAGGACGCCTGGGTTTCCATTGGGACACTGGACAAGATCCCGATTGGTGAACCCTATGCTTTCTCTTTCACCCGCACCCAGGTTAACGGATGGGAACGGACTGCCACGAGTTACGGTGGTTTCGTCCTGCGAAAATCAGAAGCTCCCGAAGACATGGTCATTCTCTCCAGCCGTTGCACCCATTTGGGTTGCCAGATTAACTGGCATGCAGATACCCAGGCATATGTCTGCCCATGTCACGATGCTTCATTTGACATTAACGGCGCAGTGATTGATGGCCCGCCCCCCCGACCATTGGATGTTTACACAGAATTCAAAGTTGATGATGCAGGCAACCTGCAGATCCATGTCAAGGAAGGTTAACCATGTGGAAAAAAATATATGCCTGGCTGGATGAACGTCTTGGTTTGAACGATATCTACAAAGCTACACTTGATCGCCCCGAGCCACGCGGTAATTGGTGGAACACTCTGGGCAGCGCCAGCCTGTTCTTATTTGTATTACAAGGAATCACCGGCATTTTCTTGAGCGTTTATTACACACCATCCCCCGACCATGCTTATGACAGTATCCAGTACATCATGACCGGCGTATCCTTTGGATGGCTGATCCGTGGCATTCATCACTGGGGTGCTTCCCTGATGGTGCTGGTGGTTTTCATCCACATGCTGCGTGTGTTTGTTACAGCTTCCTACAAATACCCGCGTGAGCTAACCTGGTTGATCGGCGTCGGGTTACTGCTGGTAACCGTTTTCATGGGGTTCACTGGCTACCTGCTACCCTGGAATCAGAAAGCTTACTGGGCTACCACGGTGGGCACACAAATCGCCGGCAGCGTTCCATTTATTGGCGATTTTATCCTGAAAACCCTGCGCGGCGGTCCGGCGCTCAGTGCTTTGACCTTGCAACGGTTCTTCGCAGCCCATATCTGGATCCTGCCTGCCATGCTGGCTGGGTTGATTGGTGTACACCTGTTCCTAATCATCAAACACGGTGAATCCCAATTCCCGAACAAAGAAGACTAGGAGCGCTGCCATGAAAGATGAACAAAAAGAGATCATCAAAAAACGCTACGATATCTCGCTTCAAAAAGGCGAACGCTTCTGGCCTGACAGCATTTTTAAAGATGCCCTTATGGCTCTGGCCATTTTACTTATCCTGGTACTGTTGGCCACTTTCATTGGTGTGCCAGTCGAACCCAAAGCTGATCCAAGCGATACCAGCTATGTACCCCGCCCGGAATGGTACTTCCTGTTCCTGTTCAAGTTTCTGGCCCTGTACGGGCAGATCCCATTGGTTGGAAAGATCGAATGGCTGGCCACCGTCATCATCCCGGGTATCTTCATCGGGTTGCTGGTTTGCCTGCCCTTCATCGATCGTTCACCCTACCGTTATTATGGAAAACGCAAGTTTGCGCTTGGCTTCATGGCGATCTTTGTAACAAGCATGGTCTGCCTGACCTATATCTCAGATATTCCCACCACCCTGGGGGAGGGTTTTTACCTGCCCGGTATTCTGCAAACCATAGGCGGATTGGTCATTCCAGTTCTTGGATACAGCCTGCTGGCTCTTATGAACTTTGTTTTTAAGAAAGCACCTGCCAAAAGCATGATCTGGGCAACGGTCGGAACAGTCGTCCTGATGGCCGGCCTGACCGGAGCCACACTGGCTCTGGCTCCGGCTGTCGCCGTTGAAGAAACCAGTGTAGCCAGCACATTGACCGATCAAATCATTGCCGGTCAAGACCTGTACTCAGTCAATTGCGTGGAATGCCACGGAGATGACGGCAAGGTGACCACCATCGAGGGCGTGGAAGGACTGGAAGGCAAGCTGGTCATGCCCATTAATGGGCATGATGTGCTCTACACCCTGGATGACGCCTCCCTGGCCGAAGTGATCGTCTACGGACGCCCGGATGCTGGAATGAATCCATTTGGCAAAGCTTACAATTCCGAAGGCCTGACCAAGAGCGAGATCGATTACATCGTTACCTTCATGCGCTTCACCTGGGATGACCGCTTTGAACTGCCACCCATGGCGCCCCTCTTCCCGGCTCTTGTAGCTGGAGAAGTGCCCTCTTATGAGGTACATATCGCCCCCATCGTTAAGCGTTACTGTGTCTCCTGTCACCGGGCGGGCAAGGATAACGGCAATTACCTTATGACCAGTTATGAAGAGATCTTGAATACCGGGGACAATGTGCCCCTGATCACCGCCGCAGATGAAAACAGCATCTTGCTGAAAGTCATTCAAGAGCAAAACATTCTCGACGAAGCAGGGGAGGAGATCATCGGGGTGATGCCTCCCAAGAAAGTGCTGGGAGCGAACATTGTGGATGTCTTCATGCGCTGGATTATGAACAGCATGCCACAGACTGCTGAAGATGCGGCTGCCCAGTCCACCACGCCGACTGCGTTGCCCACACCCTGATTATTATTGTATGAATCAAAAGACCTCCCAAGTTGATCCTGGGAGGTCTTTTATAATTTTATCAAATTTCCAGATTCCAATGGGCGTAGCGTGGATTTTTGGCACGCACCACATCTGCAAACAGGCGTCGCAGCTCACCGGCTACAGGACCCATGACGCCATTTCCCACCGGGCGATGGTCTATCTGGGTAACCACAGTCACCTGCACGGCGGTTCCGGTCATGAATATCTCGTCACAGATATAGATCTCGGTACGGTCGATGGGACGTTCGACCACCTTCAGGTGCAGCTCGTTTTCAGCCAGTTCGATGATCGTACGGCGGGTGATGCCTTCCAGGATGTTTTCAGTTGCCGGGGGAGTGATCAGGCTGCCGTTGCGCATCATGAAGATGTTCATGGCGCTACCTTCCGAGATATGTCCCTCCTGGGTCAACACCAGGGCATCGTCAAAACCAGCCCGCACAGCATCCGTCTTGATCAGGGCTGAGTTGGCATAAGCGCCGGTGATTTTGCCGCGCGCCGGGATCATGTTATCGTCCACCCGCCTCCATGAGGAAACGGTGAAATGGGCACTTGTATCATTCTTGATGTACATCCCAAATGGGATCGCAAACATTGTAAAATCATCGATCAAGCCATGCAGCTTAACCCCGATCGATTCGTCAGCTTTGTACGCCAGTGGACGTATATAAATATCCTGTTGATAAACATCGGAATGCAGCAGATCCAGCAGAATTTGTGTCAGGCTTTCAGGAGTTTGATCTAAATCAATACACATCAGCCGACAGGAATTTAGAAAACGGCGAAAATGATCCAGCGGTCGAAAAACATACACTTTTTTCTTTTCTTCGTTCCAATAGCCACGTATGCCCCCGAATACGCCTGTGCCATAATTCAAACCATGTGTCGCCACCCCTATTTTGGCTTCGGAGTAAGGAATGATCTTACCGTGGAAATATGCATACCTGGGTAAATCCATTATCACTCACACCTCCTGGATGAAATAAATGTGCAGGTTCCCCTGCCCGGTTATTATACTCCTTTCGCATCATGAATGAAAAAACAAGGGGATGTCCCAAAGTTGATGAGCAATAAAACCGTACGGCTATTTTTGTCATTATTCCCAATGTACCGGAATGGATACTACAGACATTTAACAGGTTTTCTGCAAAGCATGGCATACCTTAATAAGCTATTGGTTGCTGAAATTCCAGGAACAACTACTCATCCAACAATGTAAATAAACCAGCGATTTCAGGAGGTACTGCAATCAGCCTGCCATTGCGGACATTCACAAACACCCAATCCGTCTCTCCATTTACCAGCAATTTTCCGTCTGACACCCTGACAAACTGGTAACGCCTCAAAGAGCGCACCTTGCGCAGGTTGACCACCCAGGTGCGCACTTCGATCACATCGCCTTCAAAAGCCGGGCTAAGATACACCACGTTATGCGACCGCACCACCCAGGTGGCTCCCAAGGTCTGGGTCGGTTCCACTCCGCCGATCGACTCGTAGTGGCGTACAGCCACATCCTGCATCCACTGCACGTAATTGACATTGTTGACATGCCCGTTCTCGTCGATCGCTTCCGGTGGCACTTTGAACCGGGTTCGAAAAATGGGCGCGTTGATTGTATCTTCCATATCCATTTATTGTATCGCAATGCAGTATCTATTAATTAATTCTGGGGAAGAATGTCTGACATGCTGATTTAAAATTTTCAGATTTTGAATGCCTTGTGTCACTATAACTTTGGCGTTTTGTTATTAGAATTTTTTTCCATAAGGTGTATATTTATAGATGGATTTTCATCAAAGGAGACTGCCATGCGAGACTTAACCGAGAATATTCTTGAACTTATCCGCCGCACATCCACCGATCTGCCCGCGGATGTTGAAAAATCGCTGTGCACATCCATTGAGCGCGAAGAACCGGGCTCAGCCGCACGCGGGGCATTGGAAACCATCCTGAAGAATGTTGCCCTGTCACGCAAGAATTCCACACCCATCTGCCAGGATACCGGCACACCCATTTTTTATGTGCATTATCCCGAAGGCATGAGCACACGCAAATTAAAGGAGCAGATCCGTACTGCCATGGAGGCAGCCACCCGGCACTCCTATATGCGTCCGAACGCCGTGAATGTTCTGACTGAAAAAAACAGCGGAAATAACCTGGGGGGCAAAGCCTTCCCAACCATCCATTTCGAGGAAGTCGAAGGGGACGAATTGACCATCGAGTTGATGCTTAAAGGTGGCGGTTGCGAGAACGTGGGTGCACAATATTCACTGCCGGATTCACGCCTGAGTGCCGGTCGTGACCTGGCCGGGGTGCGCAAAGTGGTGCTGGATGCCGTGCAAAAAGCCCAGGGACAGGGTTGTGCACCGGGCATTTTGGGAGTCGCCTTCGGAGGCGACCGTGGTTCCGGTTACCTGGCTTCCAAGGAAGTCTTGTTCAACAAGATGGATGAAGGCAACCCGGATCCCAAGCTGGCTGAACTGGAACAGAAGTTGACCGACGAAGCCAACCAGATGGGCATCGGACCGATGGGCTTTGGTGGCAAAACTACTGTTCTCAAAACCAGGATCACCGGTTTGCACCGCCTGCCAGCCAGTTACTTCGTTTCAGTCTCTTATATGTGCTGGGCTTACCGGCGGCGCAAGATGTCCGTTAAGGACAATGAAGTGACGTACGATTGACCTGGCGAAATGACAACAGGAGAATGAACATGCGTGAGATCAATATCCCCATCAGTGATGAAACCATTCGCAGTTTAAAGGTCGGTGACCCGGTTACACTCAACGGTATAATGCTGACAGGCCGGGACACAGTCCATAAGTGGATGATTGATACCTTTATCAGAAAAACCCGCCCCCCCCAGGGTGATGACTTACAGGTGTATGGGGCCATCAAACCCTTGCTGAAAGACAGCCTGATCTACCATTGCGGGCCGGTTGTCTCCGGCCTGGATACAAAGCAGTACAAATTCGTGGCCGCCGGTCCCACCACTAGCATCCGCGAGGAGCCCTACCAGGCAGAAGTAATGAAGCATTTCAACCTCAAAGGCGTGATCGGCAAAGGCGGCATGGGACCCAAAACCCTGCAAGGCTGCCGGGATGCCCCGGCTGTTTATTTTCATGCCATCGGGGGCGCAGCTTCCTACATCGCACAGAGCGTTACACGTGTGCTGGAAGTCTACAAGCTGGAATTCGGCGTTCCGGAAGCCATGTGGGTCATTGAAGTTATTGACCTTCCAGTGGTGGTGACCATGGATGCCCACGGGCAGAGCCTGCATGCTGTCGTTGAGGCACAATCCCACCAGGTACTGCAGGATCTGCTGGCGAAGTAAGCCTGAATAAAAGATATAAAATCTGAGCCTGTTCACACAGTCAATACACTAAAAAGCCTATGGCAGGATCAACATCCCATCCATTAATTATTTACAACCTGTTCTTTCCGAAAGGTGCTAAGAAATATTATGAAATATAAAAGCATTGCCTCCATAACCGCAATATTGACGTTCATCAATGCCATCCTTTTCCTGGCACTTCCAGCTTTAACCATGTCGATGTTTGGGCGCACCTTATCCACCACCGGTATCATGAACACCCGCATCTCGGGAGCCTGTGCGCTGGGGTTGAGCCTGGTGCTTTGGCAGCTCAAGGATCTCCCGCCCTCACGCATGCAGACAGCCATCTCAAAAAGCTTATTGCTGACCATGATAGTCCTGGTGATCATTGATCTGCATGGAATATTAACAGGTGCTGTCAATCAGTTTGGGTGGATCATTTTTTTCGTGGATATTCTAATGGTGGCAGGCTTCCTATCGGTGGTTTTTACAGGTACGATAAATAATTAATATACCCCTATATATGGGGGTATATTTTTCGAAATTAACCCGGGCTTACAAACCTGTAAGCCCTCCTTACAATCCTGCAAATAAAATTTTTATCCTACATGGTTATACTGTATTTACATTAAAGGAGAAAATACCATGTATCAAAACATAAACCCGTTGGAAGAGTATGTGAATATAATCAAGGGAAACACAAATTTTCTCAACCACCTTCTTTCCCCAAGGGTCAGCATTCCGTTAATTGCGATATGCATAATGGTAATTGGTGTGGTTGCAATTGTCAGGTAAAAATTTAACAACACACATCCTTATCCTGAGCAGAGCTCTGATGAATGATCTTTGGATCATTCATCAGAGCTCTTTGATTCAGGGCTTTCAAAAAGACTGAAAACCTAAGACCCAACACCATTTTTCGCCAGCACCAGGTTTGATAAAGCCGGGTGCATCTTTTTAATTACTTAAGCATTTCCCGTTTTCTTTGGTAAAATCTATCCATTCAGTTACGGAGGTAATATGCCATTACAGGAAAAGGATATCCTGGTCGAAGCTTTTACGGATATGGCTCCAGATTATGAACGAAAAGTAAACTCCGAATTGAACTTGTTCTGGGGGTGGAGTTATCAAGGGTTTGTAAAAGAATTGATCGAAAGAACTCCTATATTTAAAACTGATACGATTCTCGATGTAGCCACTGGAACCGGCGTCATCTCGCATCACCTTGCCAGGGAAGGGCGTAGCCAGAATCATATCCATGCTTTGGACATAACTTACCCCATGCTCAAGCGAGCCAGGGATCGTTTTGAGAATTCAAATATTGGAGATGAAGGTGAACTGATATGTGCATCAGCCATGGATATGCCATATAATGAGGGTACATTCTCATTGGTCATCTGCGGTCTCGCAACCCACCATATGGAAGTTGAAAAATTCGTTTTTGAAAGCCATCGGATCCTTACTTCAGATGGGAGACTTTCCATCATCGACGTGGGTGGTTCCCTCAATTGGAATATTCCGGGTGTAAAGTTCCTCATCCGCATAGTTGCGTATCTCTATTTTTTAATTACAGAGAATCATTCCAGAGCATGGGCAGAATCCTCTGCAATATCCAATGTCCGGGCAAAGGAAGAATGGCAAGCGCTATTATTAAGGTCAGGGTTTAAGGAACTCAAAATTAAAAAATTATCTTCAAAAAATTGGTTCATCCCTTCACCATTATTAATTCAAGCCGTAAAAATTTAAGGAGGAGAAGCATGACAAGTTCATTACAGCTGATCGAAGAAGGCCGAAAGGATGAGCTCTGGAATAAACATTGTGGATATATAAAGCTCAGTATGCGTGAGTTTATGGATATTCAAAAACGGCTCATGCTCGAGCAGATTAAATTGCTGGGGGCATCGAATGTCGGGAAACATTTCATGGGCTCGGATATCCCAACGAGTATTGAAGAATTTCGCCAGGTAACACCATTAACCAGAATTTCTGATTATGCCAGTTTATTATCTGATAAGAACGAAGAAAACCTTCCGGTCAAACCCTATGTATGGGCACGCACCTCGGGGCGTGCCTCGGATCTCGGGCCAAAATGGATCCCCTATACCCAGGCTTTCTATGATCATCTCAGCGATTCGATAATCTCTGCCATGCTGATGAGTTCCTGCACAAACCCTGGAGATGTAAAACTTGAGCGCAATGACAAATTCCTGATGGCAACCGCCCCCAGGCCATACGTGTCGGGGTACCTGGCTTATTCGATCTTGGAAAATCTACATGCGATTTTCCTTCCAAACCTCGATGAAGGCGAAAAAATGGAATACGGGGATCGCGTCGCAGCCGGTTTTAAACTCGCCATGCAGCAAGGTTTGGATTACTTCGGAGGTTTGTCGATCGTCCTGGCCAGGATGGGGGAACAATTTGAATCCCAATCCAGTAAAACCCAGCCATCAAAAGACCTGCTAAATGTCGCCACTTTGTTTCGGCTCATTAAAGCCGTCATGATCGCCAAGATCAATAAGCGCAATATTTTACCCAAAGATATCTGGAAACTAAAAGGTATCATGTCGGGTGGTACCGACACCGAAATATACAGGGAAAAAATTGAGTATTACTGGGGCAAAAAGCCTCTGGAAGGCTTTTCCTGCACCGAAGGCGGCAATCTTTGTTTTCAGTCCTGGAATTTCAAAGGAATGACATTTTTCCCTGATAATGGTTTTCTGGAATTCATTCCGCTGGATGAAGTCAATAAAAATAAAGCCGATCCATCCTACCAACCCAAAACCGTTTTAATGGATGAGCTGGAGGTTGGTACTTACGAACTCGTAATTTCCAATTTTCTGGGTGGAATTCTTGTCCGTTACCGCTTGTTTGATTTATTTAAAGTGGTATCCATTGGAGACAAAGAGATCGGCTCGGTTCTACCACAAGTGCAGTTCTACTCACGCACAGATGACATTATTAATATCAGCAGTTATCTCATTCTATCCGAAAGAGAAATCTGGAAAGCGATCGAAGCGACTGGCATTCAGTACCTGGATTGGTTAGCCATCAAAGAGATCGTTTCTGGAAATCCCGTGCTCCATATATATATTGAGTTAAAAGGGCAGAGTATCCAATCTGATGAAGAGATATTCGTCCTTCTGGATGAGCAATTCAGAAATCTCTTCCACGAATATGACGACATTAAAAGAGATCTGGGGATCAATCCGCTGGTCTTTACCCGTCTGCCTCCAGGGTCGTTCAATGCCTATAAGAAATCCAAGGTTGAAGCCGGTGCGGATATTGAGGATATTAGACCACCCCACATGCAGCCATCCCCCGATATTTTAAAAGATCTTATAACAGTTTTAATGGATTAAAAAACCCATGTATTGGTCCATCAGCACCCTGGTCTCGGGGTTTGCCACTTTAGCGTTTCTAGCGATATTTTTATTGGTTTTTTATTCCAAGCCACGTACCCAGTTACGTAAATTATTCCTTTATTACCTGGTCATAATGCTATTTTGGTCGATCAGCGCAGTTCTGGCTTCATCCGGACTGGTGCCTCCCCTTCCCTGGTTCAGGGCTATGGCAGCCTCGCCATTGGCAATGTTGTTTTTTCTCTACCTGTTTGTCCAAAAATTATTTGGCTTGCGCAGTAAATGGATACCTTTAATCCTGTTTTATGGAATTTGCGCACTTTTTGTAGATTTTTTTTCCGATCTGGTGATAAAGTCTGCCTACCTGGATAATACCGGGACATTTGTTTATGAATTTGGATTTTTTCTTCCAATAATCGCCTTGCCTTTATATATTCTAACAATACATAGTCTCATCCAATTGTTCAAAATTTTTAAGAACAGCAAGGATGCCAACCATCGCAATCGTATCCGTTACCTGATGTTGGGGATCACAATTCCGATCCTGGCAGTTTTAGTAAACTTCACAGAACTTGGCAAATATCCGATAGATATAGCAGCAAATGTAATTACTGCCATGCTTATTGCATACGCAATTCTTCGCCACCAACTATTGGATGCCAAGTTGGTAATTCGCCTGGGTTTGATTTACTCCATAACGACAGCAATTTTTGGAGCAATCTACTTCCTGGGAATTTCCCTGGTATTAAACTTATTCCACTTACTGGCTGGCAAAGAAGTCTTCATCACATCCATTATCGTTGGTACACTGTTTTCTTTTGTGCTTGCCCCTTTAAATTCACGAGCCCAGAAATGGATTGACCGCCTGTTTTACCGTGAAAAGTATAACGCCGGTCTGATGTTGCAAAGGTTAAGCCAGACCACCGCCTCTCTCATGGATCTCGATCTAATGGCAGATTTGATACTTACTGAAGTCCTGACTACCTGGCATATACACAACGGGACGGTTCTCGTCAAAAAAAGTGACACCGGAGAATTCCGTATAATTGCTCAAATGGGGGATAACCAAAAAAGCATAGAGAGTTTTCCTTCCGATCACCCTATAGTAACTTGGTTGGCGCTAAATAATAAAACCCTCACAATAGACAATCTCACCTTGCTACCAATCTTCAAGTCCTTGTGGGGTAGGGAAATCGAGGAATTGAAAGAAATACATGCAGAAATATTCATTCCATTAACCGCAAAAGGGGACCTGGTTGGCATAATCATTCTTGGTGAAAAGAAGTCAACTCTGCCCTTTGATCGTGATGATCTCTTGATCTTATCTGCTCTATCCAATCAAATAGCTGTTTCCATAGAAAATTCCCGTCTCTATGAAGAGCTTGAAAGTGCCTTCGTTCAAACAACAGTGACCCTGGCAAACGCGATTGATCTTCGTGACGAATACACCAACATCCACAGCCAGCAGATTGCCAATTGGGCTTCAGAAACAGCCAGGATTCTTGGATGCAACCCTGGGGAAGTTGAAGACATTTATTGGGGTGGTTTGCTGCATGATATTGGTAAGATCGGGATACCGGACGCCATTCTGAACAAGCCCGGCAAGTTGGATTCCGCTGAATGGGAGATCGTGCATAAACACCCGGACCTTGGAGCTGCTTTGATTGCCCCTATTAAAAAACTTTCCCGGGTTGCACCGATCATCAATTGCAGCCACGAACGCTATGACGGAAAAGGTTATCCAAAGGGTTTAAGAAATGAAGAAATTCCCCTTGGCGCCCGAATTGTAAGTGTCGCTGATTCTTTCTCAGCCATGAAAGATAAGCGCCCGTATAAAGACTCGATCAGTGATGAATTGGCTATTCAGGAGATCCGTGAGAATTCCGGATCAATGTACGATCCCCGGGTAGTGGATGCGTTTTTGAAGATGATCTCAACGAAAACTGAGTGAACGCCCCGTCTGGATTTTTTTGAGGAAGTCAAGGGGATTTTGAGGGTTTCCTGGGGTAGAACGGGCTTTATTCCACGCTATTTTAAACCTATTTCAGACACCAATGCATGGACAACAAGTCACCTTGAAGTTAACAAAATAACGACTTCATGAAATGAGAATTAGTCAACCCACAAGTTGCCAGGGAATAGAATTGCTGAATTAAATAAACTGGGCGGCAGTAAACATCGCCGCCCAGTTGGGATTATTCCTTCGACACTACATTCATTTGTGGTAGCAACACATACGGCGCGTGGATGGAGCCATACACCCATTCGGCCTCCTGGCTGACCGCTTCCACGTTCTTGAGCAAGTCATACACATTCCCGGCAATGGACATATCCTTGACGCGGCCCACGATCTCGCCTTTTTCGATCTTGAAGGCCAGCGCCAGTGGGTTTGAAAATGCTCCCGAGATGATGTTGCCCTGTCCAAGTCCCAGCAGTCCTTCCACCAGGATGCCTTCGCTAATCGAAGCGATCATGTCCTTCAATGGAGTTTTACCAGGCTGGATCATGAAATTGGTGGACGAAGGCTCAGGCTGATTGAACAGTCCGCGCTCCGCATTACCGGTCGATTCCACACCAAACTGGGCCGCGGTTCTCAGGTCATAGATAAATCCCTTCAAAACGCCCTTCTCCACCAACACATTGCGCTGATGAGGTACGCCTTCATCGTCATACGGAGCGCTACCGGGCCGGCCATGCAGGGTGCCATCATCGATCAGCGTGATCTTTTCATCAAATAATTTCTCACCAATCTTGCCGCGCATGGGTGAGGTGCCCTTGTACACACTTTTGCCATTCAGCCCCTGGTTCAAAGGTAGTGCCAATGCCAGCACTCCAAAAGGAGAAAAGATCACCGGCATATTCCCCGAACGCATCCTCGTCAATTTGCGTGCCATCTTGAGTTTCTCAACCAGGCGGCGGGCAAAACCGAGGTACTCATCATTCCATTGGGTCGTCCCGACCACATCAAAGATGATCAGGACATCATCCCCGACAATTCGATCAATTTCCAGCTCAAAACTGAGCGGGGAACGCTCAAAGGCAATATCCAACCCGGTCTGGTTCCGCAAGCTGGCAGATTGGACACTGCGGGTCAGGTTCAGGTTCACACGGGCATCCGGCTCCACCGGCAGGATTAAATCCAATATCTCACGGCCAATCTCCACCAGGCGTGAGATACTCAGATCAACGATCTTCTGGTCAAAGGTGCGCACCTGTTGTGCCGGCTTTGCGGTGGGGAATTTCAGGATCAATCTGTCACCATAGGCAGCCGACTCGAGTGCATTGGCCGCCAGTTTTGTGATGGCCTTTTCGTCGCTGGAAGCGGCAAACCCCAGGCGGCCATCACGTACCACTCGCACAGCGGTTCCCCTGGTTTGGGCCACCGAGCTGCTTTTCAACTGATTCGCTTCAAATGAGACCGTGGTGGTTTCATTATGCAGGTTTACGACCTCAACCTGTTCGGCTTTTTTGAGTAATTCCTTCATAAGATCCATGGCATCCTGCTCCTTTGACAGCTATTGACCACCGATGACAACATTTTGAATGCGGATATGGGGCGCGCCCATGCCCACCGGCAGGGGCGCCTGTTTACCTTTGCCACAGCCTCCGCCCACCGCCAGCCATTTGAAATCATTCCCGATGGCATCTATATTCTGCAGGGTGGTGAACAGGTTGCCAGACAGGATCACATCTTTAACCATTTCAGCGATCCTGCCATCCCGGATCATGTAAGCATACCCGGAGCTGAAAGAGAAATTCTCGAGCATGGTTTCACCGCCGTAGGCATCACAGGCGTAGATGCCCAGTTTGATATCCTTGATCATATCTTGAAACGAAGTGGTGCCATTCTCGATGGCAGTGTTGGTCATACGCACAATGGGCGGGAAACGGTAACTGACGGCACGCGCGTTCCCGGTCACTTTTTCATCCATCTTGGCGGCTGTCTCACGTGAATGCAGACGTCCGACCAGGATGCCGTCCTTGATCAGGTCATTATGGCGCGTGGGCGTGCCTTCATCATCAAAGCGATGTGTGCCGCGCTGACCAGGGATGGTGCCATCATCATACACATTCAAAATATCCCTGCCAAAGCGGCGTCCCAACACCATCATTTCTTTTGCCTTGGGGTTTTCATAAACAAAATCCGATTCAGATAAGTGACCAAAGGCTTCATGGATGAATACCCCTGCCAGCATCTGATCCGCAACTACCGGGTATTGGCCCCCCACCACGCTTTTAGCGCCCAACAGCTCCACTGCCCGTCGGGCGGCAGTGCGGGCCATTTCTTCCTTATCCTGAGCAAACTCAAATCCAAAGGGTCCTCCGCAGCTTTCATGGGATTGCTGCACATTATCGCCATCCCGCGCGATCGCGGTTGTTGCCACTACCACCGATGGGCGTTCTTCTTCAATGTAGGTACCTTCTGAGTTGGCAAAGTATACATGGCTGAAGCTGTCCACATATACCGAATTGGTGTCAATGATTTTATCGCTGCTGCCCAGCAGAATATTGTTATAATTTTCCACCAGGGCTTTCTTGGCAGCCATGGATACATCCCGAAAGTCGTGCTTCATCACGGCCTGGATATGTTCCTCGATCACTTCGATGGGTCCCAGTTCAATAGGTTCTTCGCTCTGAGCCACCAGGGCACATTGATAAGCCTGCTCTACCTTGTTCTTCAAGTCATCCAGGTTATTGAAAGTGGCCACTCCCCAGCCATGCTTCCTGGATAGGCAGCGCACCACGCCGCCTTTATCGATGACCGCATTGGCATTTTCAAGATCCCTGCCCTGATATGAAATGCGTGCTGATTCCTTCTCCTCGATACGGATCTCGGTGTAATCGGCCTTGCTGAGTTTTAATGCTGCCTGGATTTTGTCGCGCATAAGTCTTTCTCCTTGCAATGCTACAAAATATGTAAATATCTATTTTGATTATCTGCATTATTATAAGAAATACTTTAATATTAGTCAATATTATATTTAATATTCAAGCATAATAATTAAATATATTTATTATTAAATTAATATTATGGAATTATCATCAAACTTTCTGAAAAGTGCTTGCGTTACGCATCATAATGGCTGCATCTCAAAAATGAAATTTCTTTTCCCCGGCTTCGATACGCAGCTTGAGACGATTCTCATATGGCGGGATCGGGCAGGACCAGCGATTATTGTATGCACAGAAAGGATTATAAGCCAGGTTGAAATCCACATGCAAAACACCCGGTCGGATCTCTTCCGGCTCAAGGTAGCGGCCGGCTCCGTAGGTTTCCTGCGGGGCAGTAGCATCCACAAACGGCAGGAAATATCCACCAAAGCCATCTACATAAACCTGCAGGATAACTTCCTGCCCCTGCACCTGGAAGCGGATCTGTCCCTTGTGCAGGTAATTCCGGCGGTCACCGGTGGATGTGATCATATTGACACTTGCAGGTGGCTCGATCATTTCCATGGCAATCTCCATGCGCAGATCGGGGTTTTCCGGGAAGTAGTTCAGATTGTTAAATACCAGCTTCTGTTCCACAGCCAACGGTGAATTCTGGTCATGCTTAAAGAATTGGTCTTTTTCCTGGCGAAAACGTTCAAGGGCATTCATAAGGTCTCCTTTTTTTTGTCACCCGATCAACACCGAACGCATAGAGACGGAACCTCCCCAGATCTTCTCGGTAAAAAACTGAACCGGTTCACCTGGTTCTTTTAGTCCCAGGACATATAAAAGCGGTTCATAGTGCTCGGCTGAATTCACAGCCAGGTGCGCCGGCCTGCCATAAGTTTCATAGTGAATGATGGGTTCGTGGTCATCCTGCAGAATCCAATCTTTCACCCTGGCATCGTAATCCTGTGCCCAATCAAAGGCGATATCTTTCCATACCACCAGCCCCAGGTTGTGCACGATGTTACCGCTGCCAATGATCAGAACTCCCTGCCTACGCAAGGGTTTCAGTTCCTGCCCCAGGTCATAGTGGAATTGGGCCGATTGGGTTCGATCCAGGCTGAGCTGCAGCACAGGAATATTCGCCTGCGGAAACATGCGCTTCAACACCGACCAGGTGCCATGATCCAATCCCCAATTCTGATCGGGTTGAATATCAATGGATTTGACCGTCGAACGGATATCTTCTGCCAACTCCGGCGACCCGGGAGCAGGATATTGCAGGGCAAAGAGTTCAGGGGGAAACCCGTAAAAATCATGGATGGTTTTCGGCTGTGGCATGGCTGTCACCTCCGTGCCAATGGTCTCCCAATGGGCGGATATACACAAAATTGCCCGTGGAACCAATAAACTGGCGCCCACCTGGGTCCAGGCCTGGCTGAATTCATTATCTTCGAAGGCATTCATCGGGTTGCCATGACCCACGAACATCACGGGCATGCGGGTATTTTGCATATTTCTCCTAATGCGGGTTCTGAAAATATGTGGCTACAATATCACTGATATCCGCTGAAGAATGAGAGTACAGTATCCTGAAAAAATCATCGGCTGTGGCTATTTTATGTCCCATTTGGGTCGCATAATCCCTAATAAACGCAAAGAAAACTTCATCCCCCACGCGCGTGCGCACATTCTCCATGAACTTGGCACCACGCAGATAGACCGCATCGGTATATGGGCGGAACATGCCTCCCTGGTAGATGCTGATATCAATCTTTCCGGTGGGTTGGAAATCGTTCACCCGAAAATTCCACCAAACTCCGTCCACACCAGGGCTGAAGCGCTCATAGAATATTCTTTCGCTGTAAGTAGCCAGGGCTTCATCCAACCAGGGTTCCATAGCCTGGTCATTTCCCACCAACCCAAACCACCATTGATGGGCGGCCTCATGAATCCCGATCATGATCAGGTTATTGAGCAGGGTGCCGTCAAAGTCATCATAAAAACTGCGACTCAGGTAGAACAGGCCATCATATTCCATGCCGTCCGGATAGAAAGTTTCCACAATACTAAGTGTCTTATATGGATACGGGGCATATACATCACTGAACACTCCGATGGCCTCCACAGTCGCATTTAGTATGGCCTCACCAGCCTTCTTATTTCCCTCGGCATAATAACTGGTTACAGTAACGTCCCCCACAGTGGCGCTGGAAGTCACATACCCGTTGCTGGCAGAAAACACAAAAGTGCGTGCACCGCTTAACCTGTAGCGTATTCCATTCCCAACAAGTTCAGCTGGAGCGTTGGCGGCTATACTCAAATCGGTGCTGCCATTCGATTGCAGGATAGTGACATCGAAATCAACCGAATCCATGACCAGGTGCTCACCCACACTGGCGGGTTCGTAAAGCAGCCAACCGGTACCGGATACATGAGGCACAATAAAAGGATACCAATCCACCACATTGATCTGCCAGTTGTTGTAACCAAAGATCTGATCGGCACCATTCCAGGGCAAATACAGATCGTAGTCCAATTTCAAGTTGAGAGAATCTCCAACAGCCAGTGGATTCGCCAGGATCACCTCCATGCGTCCGTCCACCAGGCTGTAATCATTCGTCTCCAGCCCATCCACACTCAATTGATTCAACCGAAAAACACCCATCCAACGATTGGGTTCAACCGCCAGAACCAGGGTGTTCAATTGTTCGCCTGTCTGGTTTGGATATTGGATGGTTTCGTCAATTGCCAGCTGATGATTGGCATAATCCAGGTCCACCAGGAAGATATAGCTGGCCTGGTCGGTTTCAGCCGCGGGCATCCGGGTGGGTGGCAGCGGGGTGTATGTAGGCAAAGGAGTGGAGGTTGGCAAAGGAGTAGGAGTTTTGGTGGGCAGCGGAGTTGGCAGAGGTGTATTCGCAACCGGCTGAAATGGTGTTGGCGTGGAGGTGCTGTACAGGTCCAGGGCGACGGTCGAATCCAGAGATGTGGGTGGAGCTTGTACCGGTGCTGCACATCCGCTGACCACGAATAGGATCAATAGCGCCTGTAAGAATTTACGACTGCGTTCAGGGATCATGGTTGAGTTTCCGGATCAGTGTGCTTCTCTAAAAAATTCCTGGATGATGTTTGTCAGATCGGCATCGCTACTCTGGTGGAGGAACGTGAAGAAATCCTGGGTGCTGGCGCGGCGATGTGCAAATTGTGTGGCAAAGTCCTTCAAAAATGCCAGAAAAGCCTGGTCTCCAATGAGGTCACGCACAGCCTGCAAAAACATCGCCCCGCGCTTATACACGGACTCAGTATAATAACAATTGTAGTCGTAAAATCCATAAATGCTGATATCCACCGGGCAATTCTTGTTTTCGTCCGGGGTGATGCGCGCCAGGTACCACCACTCGCCTTTTTCAGGGCTGAAAGATTCGTTGAATAGCCTCTCGGAGTAGGTGCTTAAACCTTCGTCCAACCAGGGTTCATTGGCCTGATCTGTACCTACCAGGCTAAACCACCACTGGTGGGCTGTTTCATGGGCAGCAATAGTGGGCAGAAAATCTGTGTCAGCACCGCTGTAACCGAAATACAACCGTCGTTCCAAAAAATAAAGACCGTCATATTCCATGCTGAAATCAGTCTCTTCCTGTACTATGCTCAAAGTGGAGTGTGGATAGGTTCCAAAGTCCTGGCTGAAAATTTGCAGAGCACGCACGGTGGCATCCAGGGCGGCCTGCCCACCCAGTGCATTGCCTGCGTAATAATAGCTTATCACAGTCACCCCATCCACATCCTGGCTTTTAACCAAATAATCCGGGCTGAATGAAAGCGCAAAACTACGTCCTTTATCGAGCAGGAAGCGTTTACCATCGCTGATTGGCGTCTCCGCTCCGCTGGCGGCCACCACCGGGGCAGTCTCGCCGGCAAAACGGACAGTCACATCAAAGCTGGCGCTGTCGTATACCAGATGTTCGCCATAAGTAGCCGGATCATTCAACAACCAGCCCTGCCCAGGGACATATGGAACCACAAACGGGTACCAGTCCACCAGGTTCAACTGGCGGGAAGTATATCCAAACACCTGGGTTCGAATGATGGCAGCCTGATTGTTTACATTTATCTGGGGAATGGCAAGTGTAAATGAAATCGAAATGGTGATTATTTCCAAGGGAGCCAGTACTTGGGTAAGCTCCAGTTTTTGCCCATCCAGCACAAATGCTGTACTGACCTGACCATTGACCCGAATTTCTTTCAATGTGAAACAATCTGCCCACAGATTGGGTTCCACCGCCAGGACCAGGTTGGATAATTCCTGCCCGCTCTGGTTCTGATATTTAATGGTCTCATCCACGCTGGCTTGTTTCTGTCCATAATCCAGTGCCAGCTTGATGACATATTCGGGGTTTTCCATGGTTGGAGCTGGTGTTACTGTGACAGTCGCCTGGGGAATGTTGGAAGCTGAAATAGTGGGAGTATCAGCATCCGGCAATGACGTCATGGTTTGCTGCGACTTGCCACAACTGCCCAGCGCCAGGGAAAGGACAACTGCAATAATTACAAAATTCCTGGAGCGCATAAAACCCATATTCTTCACAACCCAGATCAGCTCCTGCGGCGTAACAATCCCTGAAGTGGATTGAACAGGAACACCACCAGGAAAATAACTGTTGCTGTCAATACAATGGCAGAACCGGAGACGATATTCAAATAAAAACTCAGGTACAGGCCGATCAGGCTGGAGCAGGCGCCAATCAGGGCGGAGACAAGCATCATCGGCAGCAGGCGGCGGGTTAACAAGTAAGCCGCGGCAGCCGGTGTTACCAGCATGGCAACCGAAAGCCCCACCCCCACTGTTTGCAGTGAGACCACCACGGTTACAGCCAAAAGTAGCAGCATCAAATTTCGCAGGAATTCAGCCGGCAGGCGCAAAGTGGCAGCCAGTACCGAATCAAATGAAATCACCATGAATTGTTTAAAGTTGATGGCTACCACCAACAAAACACAAAATCCCAGCCCGGCTGTCATCCAAAGATCACCTGTGCTGACACCCAGAACATTGCCAAATAGAATATGGGAGAGGTCCACAGCATAGGTCTGGATCGAGCTGATCAGAGCGACGCCAAGAGCCAGTGCTGCCGCAAACAGGATGCCAATGGCAGTATCCTCCTTGACCATGCCCCCCCGGGAGAACAATCCGATTCCCAGTGCAATCACAACCGAGGCAACCAGGGCGCCCACCAGCAAGTTGCCATGCAGCAGGTAAGCAATGGCCACACCTGGCAGGATGGCATGCGCCATGGCATCACCCAGGAAAGCCATACCGCGGATGACGACATAAGTGCCCATGATGGCGCATAAAACGCCTACCAATACGGCAGCCAGCAAACCGCGCACCATGAAAGCATATTGCAAAGGTTCAAGCAACCAGTTCATTCAGCCTCCCTGGATGAGCCGTGAACATGATCATCTTCTGGTGGACAGCAATCATCCACCAATACTGCTCCATCCGCCAGCTTAAGCACATGCGTGCCGAATGCCTGTCGCAGGTATTCCGGGGTAAGTACCTCCTGGGGGGTTCCGTAAGCCAGCAGGCGTTTGTTTAAAAGCAGGATGGAATCAAAGCGTGAGGCAGCCAATGTCAAATCATGAGTCGAGATCAATACGGTCACATTCTGTTGACGCAAGTGATCCAGAAGTTGCAGGGTTGCTTCCTGTGTGGTGGAATCCACACCGGTAAAAGGCTCATCCATCAGGAATATATGCGGTTGTTGTGCCAGAGCTCGCGCCAGAAAGACCCGCTGCTGCTGTCCGCCTGAAAGGTCCCTGATCGAGCGATTGGCAAGTTCGGTAATTCCCATTTGCAGCATACTTGTACGCACAACTTCACGGTCAGCGCGACCGGGTGTCTGCAGCCATCTCATCTGTCCGTAACGCCCCATCATGACCACATCCGCAACTGTGACCGGAAAACGCCAATCCACCTCGCTCCGTTGTGGAACATAAGCCACGCAGTCCAGGTGGTGACCCAATGGCATTTCGTGGATGAAGATCTGCCCTGAACGCAAAGGCAATAGCCCGACCAGCGCCTTAAACAGCGTGGATTTCCCTGCGCCGTTCGGACCGACCACCGCCACGCGTGCCCCATGCGGGATCTGAAAAGTGACATCCTGCAAAACGGGTGCGCCGTTATAGCCTACACTGATACTTTCAATTTCCAGACGGGCAGGTTCTTGGGGGGAGATTTTTTCCATGGCTTTTATATGATATTTTTTCAATAAATCGGGTGAATTTTAGGGCGTGCGCCAACAATTCAATTTATTAAGAAGTTATATTCTGTCTTTATTTCAAGGCATTCACAATTTGATTGACATTGTACTTCATCATGTCAATATAAGTGGGAGCCGGCCCGTTTGCATCTGAAATGGATTCTGTGTGCAGGTCTGTCACTATTATTGCGCTGGTTTCACCTGCAATTTGACCGGCCAGGTTGAGATTGGCACCGGTTTCCATAAAAATGGCGCGCACATCACTGGCACGGATCCGGTCGATCAGGCTGATCAACTGACGGGCAGTGGGAACAGATTCACTGCTAACGCTGGGGATGATGGTGCCAACCACCGTAAAGCCGTAGCGGTCTGCAAAATAACCCAGACTTTCATGGTTGGTGACCAGTTGGCGCTGATCGGGGGGAATTTGGGCGACCTGCTTCTTGATCCAGACATCCAGGGCCTGCAGCTCCACCATATAGGCTGCAGCATTTTCTGTGTACACCTGGCTACCCTGTGGGTCCGCCTGGATCAACCCATCCCGGGTGTTTTCCACATATTTGATCACGTTGTTGGGATCCAACCAGAAATGCGGATCCCCCTCCGGGTGCTCACCAGTTAGGTCGGGCCGGGGAGTTAACCCCGCCGAAGCCGTGATCACCAACCTTGACCCTCCGGCATTGTCCAGGAGGGGTGCAATAAAAGCCTCAATACCCCCGCCATTAATGACGAGCACATCACTCTTGGAGACTTTGATGATATCGCGCGGTGCAGGTTGATAACTGTGAGGGTCCAGGTTGAGCGGCAGCAGGCTGTCTACTATCAACCGATCACCCGCCACATTGCGCACAATATCCGCCAGGTAGGTTTCAACCGCCAGTACCCTCGGCAGGCCAGGTGAGGGTGTTGTGCTTTGAAGAGGCTGCGCCGAACAGGCAGCCAGCAGGCTGAGCGCCAGGATTACGATCCTTTTTCTAACCAAGAATACTCCTCTATTTTTCCCTGGACAGATAATAGCCCTGGGGTTAATCCTTATTTTACCCCAGGGTTGGTTAAGAAACAGAAGGCGGTAGCCCCCGCTTATTTATTAATGAATGACTTTACGGTAATAAGACTTTAGCACGATCCCCAAATAGCGGGGACACGAGTCGCCAAGTCACGAAGCTTTATTATTATCAGGGAATCCTGGTACCTCGCAATATTTCCATAACTAAAATTGCTATTTTTTATCTTGCCAATCCCCCTGATTATGCTAGAATGAACCCATGCGTTTTGATGTTTTCACGCTCCTTCCCGAAGTATTCCCCTCTTATTTGGACAGTAGCATCCTGAATCGTGCCCGCCAGCGCGGCTTGCTGGATGTTCGGGTTCACAACATCCGCGACTGGACACTCGATCGCCACCATGTCACCGACGACCTGCCTTACGGTGGCGGTGGCGGCATGGTCATGAAGGTCGAACCCATGTTTGCTGCGGTGGAATCTATTTTGGGAACGCCCCCGGCCTGTCCGGTCATCATGCTCACCCCTCAGGGACGCGTTTTCAACCAGAAAGTGGCGGACGAACTCTCAACCCAACCACACCTGGCATTGATCTGCGGACGGTATGAAGGCATAGATGAACGCATCCGCACACACTTGATCAGCGACGAGATCTCCATTGGTGATTTCGTGCTAACCGGCGGCGAACTGCCCGCCCTGATCCTGATCGATGCGCTGGCACGCCTGGTGCCGGGCGTTCTGGGTGACCCGGATGGCGCTGCCGACGACTCGCATGCTTCGGGTCTGTTGGAATACCCACACTACACGCGACCACCTGAATTCCGCGGCTGGCAAGTACCAGAGATCCTGCTCTCGGGGGACCATGCCAAAATCGCCCGCTGGCGGCGGGAACAATCTTTACTGCGTACCCGGCTACGCCGCCCCGACATGCTCGAAAAGGCAGACTTGTCTGAAACCGACCACAAATTCCTGGAGAAAATCAGCAAAGAAAAACCCTCTGATCAGATTATTTAGAAATCCAGCTTGGCATGATGAATCCATCAACGAAGCTCGGAGTTCTATAAAGAAAAAGTAATTTCATTTTAATCATCTTACACTTTCAAGAGGAGATGTACCATGAAATTTAGATACGGCAAGATCTTCCTGCTCGGTTTTGGCTTTTTTGGCGTAAGTGTAATCTGGGGTGTGTACAATGCCTTCGTGCCCATCTTTTTGGCCGATAAGTTTCACCTTGCACCAGCCTGGATCGGTTTTTTTATGACGCTCGATAATATTGCCGCACTCTTCATTCAACCTCCAGTGGGAGCCTGGTCAGACAAACTCCGCACACCTATGGGCAGACGCATGCCATTCATCCTGATTGGAGCCCCGATCGGCGCTCTGGTCTTTGGCATCATTCCAGTGGCAGCGGTCCTGCCCCTGTTCGTGGCTTGCACAAGCACGTTGTTGTTGAGCATGGCCTTCTGGCGCACACCGGTGGTGGCTCTCATGCCAGACATCACCCCATCGCAATATCGTTCGCAGGCCAACGGCATCATCAACTTCATGGGCGGACTGGGTGCGATCATCTCCTTCATCGGTGGTGGCGCCCTCTACAAAATGAACCCGGCTTTCCCTTTCTGGATGGGTTCAGGCCTGGTCATCCTGGCTGCCCTGTTGGTGCTGTTTTTCATCCGCGAACCCAAAGAATATGGTGAAACCGAAAAGCAGCCTGGCATGTTGGAAAGCCTGATGGAAGTGTTGCGGGACAAGGAAAAAAGTGCCATCCGTTTGTTCCTGGCCATCTTTTTCTGGTTCCTGGGTTACACTGCCATTGAAGCCTTTTTTACGCTGTATGCCAAGTACCATCTCGGACTAAATGAGGCGGATGGCAGCCGCCTGCTTGGCCACTTATCCCTGTTCTTTGTACTCTTTGCACTGGTTTCAGGTGTGATTGGAGCCAGGATCGGCCGGCGTGTGACCATAATGATAGGCATCTTCCTGCTGGGTGGATTGATCGGAGCCATGTATTTCCTGCCTCCTGCCACGCTGACCATTGTCCTGACCAAACTGCCGGTGTTGGGTACCATCCCGGTCATCAGCCTGTTCCTGATGGCTGCCGGTATCGCCTGGTCCTTGATCAACATCAATTCCCTGCCCATGGTGGTTGACATGACCACCACTGCCCGCCTGGGTACATACACAGGCATGTATTACCTGTTCTCCACTTTGTCAGCCATCGTCGGTCCAAACGTTAACGGTTGGATGATTCAATTAACAAATAACAACTACAATGCCGTCATGCTGATCTCGCCGTTCTTTATGCTGGTGGCTTTCCTGCTCATGATTGGCGTCCACCGCGGTGAGGCCAGCACAGCTCCTGCCCTGGTTGGATAGAAGTCCATCCTATTAATCAAAAAGGCACTCCTGGAAATCTCTTATCAGGAGTGCTTTTACTACTTCTTGCATAATCAATTGAATTTATTGTTGATATATATCTCACAAATGATTGAAATATTATTACGCAGTACTCCGTAAACTTCCCGTTCAGCAATTAATCTTTCCATAAGCCGGAAAATTCATACCAACATTTTATGGAGATATGGCTAAGATGACAAAAGATCGTTTCCCCTGGAGAAAGACCTTTTTGTTGGGTCTAGGTTTTCTTGGGATCAGTACCTTCTGGCCGATCTTCAACCAATTTATTCCCTTGTTTCTCCAGGCCGGGAATCCGGAGTTCAATCGCCAGTTACTCGCTGAAGGCCGGGCCATTCCAGAAATCGTCGGTTTTGGCATGGCTCCGGCTCTGGCAATGTTCGTTATGACCTGGGACAACATCATCAATATGTTTGTGCAGCCCTGGGCTGGTGCAAAAAGCGATCAAACCTGGAATCGGTTCGGCAGAAGAAAAGGGTGGATATTGCTGGGCGCGCCTATTGCACTTGTAGGGTTCATCTTCATTCCAGTGGCCCAGAGTGTGCTGGCGATCATGGTCTTCATTTTAATAACCAATATCGGCATGGCCTTGTTCCGTTCTCCCACAGTTGCCTGGCTGGGAGACCTTTTCCAACCCGGAAATCGCAGCAAAGTCAATGGCATTATCAACCTGATGGGTGGCGTGGGTGGCCTGCTGGCGTACTTTGGAGGTGGATTTTTATTCGATAATTATGGACGTTCTGCCCCCTTTGTAGGTGGCACGCTTACAACCATCATTGCATTGGTAACTGTGTTTTTCTTTATAAAAGAACCCGAGCAGATCATCGCTGAAAAAGTTGAAAAAGTGAACGTCCTTGAGAACATCCGCATATTATTCAAAAACCCAAATAAGAGCGGGATCTATGTTCTGCTGGGCATCCTATTATGGTTCATAGCATTTAGCGCTCTGGAAACCGGACTGTCTTCATTTGCTGTGTTCTCTTTGGGTGTAAAACCGGGAACCGCCTCCATCCTGACCGGCACGATGACGATCTCGTTCATCCTCTTTGCTGTTCCTGCCGGTCTATTCGGTTCACGTTGGGGGCGCAGAAACATCATCCGGATCGGCCTGGCCGGGTTGACGAGCATGCTTCTTCTGGGGTATTTCGTTGTCCAAAACACCACCACCCTGGTCATCGTACTGGTCATGTGTGGGTTTTTCTGGGCGCTGATCAATGTCAACAGCCTGCCGCTGATATATGATTATGGCGATGAGAAGAAGATCGGAGCATTTACAGGTTTGTACTATTTTTCGTCTCAACTTGCATCCGTTCTAGGACCCACCCTGGGCGGGGTATTGGTTGGGGCAATGAGCAATGAGTATCGCTGGTTGTGGCTGTTCAGCACCATCTTTATGGCATTGGCCTGGCTGGCCATGACAGGTGTCAGCCGCAGTGAAGTTGTAAAAGAAGTGGTCAACTTTTAGAAGAATGTAATATCTTTTGGCTGACCAATAATCAGATGATATGACTTGCATTAGTGAAAAAATACGTTATACTAAAGTTACGGGTGGGAAAATCTTTTCCCACAAATCCACTTTCTCTCCAGGAGGAGAATAAATGTCTAAAAAGTTATTCTTTGTACTATCAATCTTTTTGGTTGCTTCTTTCGTAATGAGCGCCTGCGGATCAGCAACCCCCACACCCGCCACAGCAGCCACAATCAATGTATGTATGGTTACCGACAGCGGTGGTATTGGTGACAAATCATTCAACGACTTGACCTGGTCAGGTGTTGAACGAGGTATAGCTGACTTCGGCGTCTCAGGTAACTACCTTCAGTCCACACAACCGACCGATTTCGCCCCCAACCTGACCGCATGCAAAGACTCAGGTGCGCAATTGATCGTCTGCGTCGGTTTCATGATGGCTGATGACTGCAAGAAAGCCGCAACCGAGAACCCCGAAATATACTATGCGGGTGTCGATATGGGTGGATTTGAATTGGCCAACTTCCGTGGCGTTTCAGCCAAGATGGAAGAATCTTCATACTTGGCTGGTTATCTAGCAGCCGGCATGTCGACGACCGGAAAAGTTGGCTGGTATGTCGGAATCATGGGACCCGCTGTCCAGATCTTTGGCGATGGCTACTATTACGGCGTCCAGAAATATAATGAAGTTCATGGAACCACGGTTGCCGTCATCGGATATGATGCCAACAATCCTGGCAATGCAACCGCAACCGGATCATGGATCGATGCTGATAAAGGCCGCACGGTTGGTCAAAGCCAGATGGACGAAGGGGTTGACATCATCCTGCCAGTGAATGGTGGTGTTGGTTCTGCAACTGCTGCAGTGATGCAGGAAAAGGGTTTAGGTTATATCTTTGGCGTGGACCAGGACTGGACACAAACCTATCCCCAATACTCAGCCCAAATTTTAGCCAGCTTATTAAAGAAAGTAGATGTGCACATCTACGATGCAATCGAACGGCTCACCACCAACACCTGGGAAGGCGGCGACTTCGTCCTGACCTTGGATAATGGTGGTACCGCTTTGGCATACAACTCTGCAATTACCATTCCGGATGACCTCAAAACTGAAATCGAAGGATTACAGGCACAGATCATCTCTGGTGAGATTGTTATCCCCGCGCCGAAACCCATTCAATAATTTCCCTTTGTCCAACGAAGAGCCAGGTGAACAAACCTGGCTCTTTCTTTGTCAGAGAATAAACAACAATGATAAAATAATGCAATCCAATAGAACCCATTAAGTGAGGATCAATGCCTCCCATACTTGAGTTAAAAGGCATCACCAAGCGTTTCCCAGGCGTACTCGCCAACGACCATATTGATATCAAATTGGAAAAAGGTGAGATTTTAGCCCTGCTGGGCGAAAATGGTGCCGGGAAGACCACATTAATGAACATCCTATACGGTTTATACAAACCGGACGAGGGTGAAATTTTTATTAATGGAGCGAAAGTAGAAATCTCCTCACCTATCGATGCGATCCGCTCCGGGATCGGGATGGTTCACCAGCACTTTATGTTAATTCCAGTTTTCACTGTAACAGAGAATGTCATGCTCGGAGAGGAATATACCCGCCCTGGTGGTTTTTTGGATAGAAATAAAGCAGCAGATCGGATCAGAGAGCTCTCAGAAACGTACAAATTGAATGTCAATCCGGATGATCTGGTTGAAAATCTACCCGTAGGGCTCCAGCAACGCGTCGAGATCATCAAATTGCTATTCCGGAATGCGGATATCCTGATCATGGATGAACCAACTGCTGTTCTCACCCCGCAAGAAGTGGATGAACTCTTTAATATATTAAAGAAATTGGTTGAAAAGGGGAAATCAATCATTTTCATTACCCACAAATTACGCGAAGTGATGGAATGTGCAGATCGGATAGAAGTCATCCGATCAGGAAAGGTTGTTGGCGCTACAACCCCGGCAGAAGCAAGCCCTGAAAAATTAGCCACAATGATGGTAGGAAGAGAAGTTGATCTTATAACTGACAAGAAACCTGGCGATTTACGCGAGACTGTTCTAACCGTAGATAAATTATGTGTACGTGATTTCCATAGCCATGTTGTCGTTGATGATGTTACTTTTGAACTCCACGGCGGAGAGATCCTTGGGATTGCTGGAGTCCAGGGAAATGGCCAAACTGAGCTGGTCCGAGCGCTGACTGGCCTAAAAACACCCTTTTCTGGAAAAATTATCATCTCTGAAAAAGATGTATCCCGGAGCAGCCCCAGGAGAATCACCGAATTGGGTAGCGCACATATTCCAGAGGATCGTCAAAAAGATGGTCTTATCCTTGCCAGTTCAATTGCAGAAAATCTTGTACTCAATACGTATTTCCATCGCCCGTTTTCAAATGGGATCATTTTGGAACGCCTGGCAATCGATGAAAATGCCAACGAATTGGTCAGGAAATTTGATATCCGCACACCAGGGATCAAGACCCTGGTACATTCATTATCCGGGGGAAATCAACAAAAAGTGATCATCGCCCGGGAATTTTCCAGACCCATTAAATTGTTGATCGCATCACAACCTACGCGTGGATTGGATGTCGGATCCATCGAATATATTCACAGCCGTATCATTGAAAAGCGGGACGAGGGATGTGCTGTCCTTCTGGTTTCAACTGAGCTTGATGAAATCATGCAATTGTCTGATCGAATTGCCGTTATGTTCCGTGGAAAAATCATAACCATCGTAAAAGCAAACGCAGTAACAAAAGAAGAACTCGGGTTAATAATGGCTGGTGTCACACCAACAATTAATAAAAAGAAAATTGAAAACACCCAGGCAAGGGAAATAATTACCTAGGGAAAAAACATGAAAAATAAAAAAAATAGCGACGATAAACGGAATTTTATCTCCATTTTTTATGAGGAACTTTCAAACAGCTCATTAACGATCATTATCCTTTCCATCATTAGCGGTTTTATCATGGGAGGAATATTAGTCATTCTTACCTCACCTGAGGTATACAAGGCTTTTGGCACTTCCTTTTTATCTGGAATCTCAACTTCTTGGAAAATTGTTGCGAATACCTATTCCTCACTTTTTTTGGGAGCGCTTGGTGATCCAGCCAAGATCGGTGCCGCAATTCAAAGCGGGGATTCGGCTTTAATTCAGAAAGCATTTACACCTTTTTTGGAAAGCCTGGTCGTAACTACCCCATATCTTTTTACAGGTGTTGCAGTTGCACTAGGTTTTCGGGCTGGTTTATTTAATATCGGCGCTGAAGGACAAGTATTGGTTGGAGCAATTGCTGCAGGTTGGGCAGGTTGGACATTCACCGGTTTGTCACCCTGGATCCATGTACCACTAGCCATGCTGGTTGGAGCATTGGCTGGAGGTTTGTGGGGTTTTGTACCTGGTTTTCTCAAAGTGAGAACAGGTGCGCACGAAGTGATCACGACGATCATGATGAACTATGTGGCTTATTATTTGATCTATTATTTGATCTCATCCCCTCTTCGCGACCCGAATGAGGTTACTCCAAAAACACCCTGGATCCTTGACAGCGCTCATCTATATCGATTCTTCCCCGAACCGATCCGTTTTCATCTTGGTTTCTTTATTGCCATCGCTGTTGCAATCCTTGTTTGGTTCATCCTTTTCAAAACCACCTGGGGGTTTGAGATCCGCTCTGTCGGCTTAAACCCGAACGCATCCAAATACGCTGGTATGAATATTACACTTGTGACCGTGGCTGCAATGGCGTTATCCGGTGCGATCGCAGGTATGGCTGGTGCAAGTGAAATCCTTGGTGTCACCTGGCGACAATCGCAAGCATTAGCCAGCGGATATGGCTTTGATTCGATCGCCCTGGCACTGCTGGCTCAAAATCATCCACTCGGAGTAATCCTGACTGCGCTATTATTTGGGCTCCTACGCAGTGGTTCCAGGGTCATGCAATTACGTGCAGGTACTCCTATTTACATCATCAATATTTTGCAATCTTTTATTATTCTTTTTATCGCGGCACCAGCGATCATTCGCACGATTTACCGCCTCAAAAAGCAATCAGTAAAAGAAGTAAGCACATCCACAATTTCTTTTAGCGCGAAGAAATAATGGAAACTCCAATGCAAAACGAAAAAATAAAAATAATTCTCAATTATCTTTCCAACTACCGGCAGCATATTCCCGGTGTTTTCTTCATTCTGGTTGCATTATTTATCAAACTGGTTTTAACAAAATCCATCGAACCGGAAGCACTGACAACTTTCTCAACAAATATTAATCATACTGCCATTCAAATTCCAAATTGGGTTTTCAACACCAGGTTTGCACTTGATCTCATCGCGGGGTTATGCGCAGGACTTGGACTTTACCAGATCATTCGCGGGTTTAAAAAGGGCATAAGTTCCATAATCGGGGCAATAGGGGGTTTAGTGGTTTTAGGATTTCTCGTATGGGGTGCCTCAGGTACTTCGATCAGCTTCACTGGAATGTTGGCTGTAATGGTGATCCGATCAGTACCCATCACAATTGGTGCCCTCGCTGGCATCCTGAGCGAGCGAGCAGGCATTGTAAATATCGCAATCGAAGGAATGATGATCGCAGGTGCATTCGCAGGCGCGGTCATCGGCAGCATTCTCGGCCTGTGGGCAGGAATCCTGGCAGCCATACTGATAGGCGCATTACTGGGTTTGGTACATGCGGTTTTATCGATAAAATACAAAGTCGATCAGATCATTTCCGGTACAATGATCAACATATTTTCCACCGGCTTAACTTCTTATTTGTTTATCAAGTTTCTCCAAGATTCTCAAAATCAATGGTTAAATGAATCTGGGTTTTTTAAACCTTATGCAATCCCTCTCCTTTCGAAAATCCCAGTCATCGGTCCCATTTTCTTCGACCATAATCTCTTTATCTATGCGATGTATTTTCTTGTTATCCTTCTCTCCATTGCCTTATTTAAAACGAAATGGGGATTACGCCACAGGTCAGTTGGTGAACACCCGAAAGCAGCAGATACACTGGGCGTGAATGTATTCCGAACAAGGTATCTTGCTTGTGTACTGAGCGGAATGGTGGCTGGATTTGGCGGTGCTTATTTTTCCCTGGGTTCTGTTGGACGATTTGAGCAGACCATGACAGCCGGTCGTGGGTTCATTGCACTCGCAGCGATGATCTTTGGCAATTGGAACCCCCTGGGAGCTCTCCAAGCCGGGATGTTGTTTGGTTTTGCAGAATCGTTAACCACCAAATTATCCCTACTTCAGTTCCCAATTCCCGCTGAAGTTTTATTGATGTTACCGTATATCATCACCATGGTTGTACTTGCCGGTGTTGTTGGACGCAGCCGCGGTCCAGCCGCAGATGGCATTCCTTACGAAAAAGAGAGCTTGTAACATATAACAAGTTGACACAAAACAAGAGAAAATTCTCCCTCTCTTGTTTCGTGTTTTTGTTTCTACTTACCCAGTATTTAGTGGATAAATCCCGTATTCCTCAACCGCATCCACCATTGCCAAAACATTCAAACCTGGTACATCGTTCATTACAGTATGGACCGGCGCTACCATATACCCGCCACCTTTTCCAAGGATATTTATAACTCGTTTGACTTCCTGCCTGACCTGGTCAGGCGTACCGTAAGGTAAAATATTCTGAGTATCGATTGCGCCACAAAAAACAATACGCTTGTCGTAATGTTTCTTTAACTCTTCCAAATTTGACATTTTTCCTGCAGAAGTTTGAACGGGATTTAGAATATCCACTCCAATCTCGATAAAATCCTCGATCAAGTCAAAAACATCACCATCTGTGTGAAAAAATACTTTTGCCTTTGTCTTTTGTTTGATCATGGTGATCATCTCTGCATGCAAAGGTTTCAACATTTTTTTGTACATGCGCGGGGAGATCATTAAATTATTCTGGGTTCCCAGATCGTCTCCTATTTTGATAATGTCGATAAAGTCACCACACTCATCCAGGAAATGATCCATCAACTGCATACATAACTGATTGTTTTTATTGAGAAGTTCTTGTGCAAAATCTGGTCTCCTCCCAAGGTTGATCATGAATTTATCCATCCCTTGCATCTCAAACGCCCGTTCAAAAGGGAACATCAACCATGGTGTTGCCATCACTGCAAACTGATTTTCTTCATTTAATTTTTGTGCCTGGGCTCTCACATGAGCCACCCGGTAAGGATCATCCATATTCGGCCACGAATAATTTTTCAATTCATCTTTAGTGGTGGCATTCGGAATGGGGGCTATACTGGGAAACCAATTATCCGGACCGATCTCCACTTGTCCACCCCCCCAATCATCAATGAAAGGAGTATGGGGAGGTCGATTTTGATTACGCACATAGATTTCCAAGGGAAACCGGTCCAGAATTCCACGAACATCACTATGCAGACGCTGCATGATCGCTTCGTCAGGGAGGGCGGTTCCCAACTCCGGCCAATCATAAATATACTTGTCTTCACTTTTTACCCCCAGTATTTTTTTCAAACTCCTGTAAGGATGGATCTTGAGACCCGTCGCATTGCTAACGCCAAGTATGACAGGAACACGGTCAGGAATACCATGATCAAGTACAGTTTGGACTCTTTCGCGCGAGGTCATTGCCATGTTATGCTCCAAAATTTGGAAGATTATTGGTACGGAATTTAATTTTAACCGGGATATTCCCTATCAGGTCACACTGAGATTATCTTTTGTATAGTCACAATAATACGGGGGAAGGAGTCCACTTTCTTGAGAAGTTACCATTCTTATATATCCATGGATAAAATTTATGGCGTTTCAGCAGTAATCGACCGTACTCCATAATAACGCGCAGCACAACCGTTCACCCACATGGATGATTCGGGACCCATTTCCATTAAACCTGCCACACTGGTATAAGCAGTCACCGTGACATCCAGCCGCCCATGTGCAGCACTGGCACGGATGGAGGCATCGCGTGCATCCCAGGCTGCCGCCCGCTGCCGGTACTCTGGCAGATCTTTCATTATTTTCCGGGTGGAATACATTGGAAACAGGCTCATACCCACCAGCAGCAGGAGACAGGCTGCCTGCAGCCAGTTTGGAGCCAGCTCACGGGAACGCTGATGCAGCAATCCCAAGCTGACGCCCAGGATCAGACCTGCGCCCATGACCATCGTCACTATGATATACAGGGCATCCAACTGAACACGCCCTTCCGGGTAGGCGGATTCTCCAAAAGCGCTGGGCGCAGTGACACACACGATCCATAGAAAAGCGATGACTGGCAGAAGGAACAATGCCGATACAAGCCCGGTAGGTCGCAATGTTGACTCTGTGAGCCGGGCTGCGTATAAAACGTAACCAACCAGCATGGCAGACAGCAGCAGGATGACAAACTGGAAGGCCATCTCATCCAGGGATATATACATGTAGAGAAATGCATTGGTCAGTGTCATACGGATGAGGTTGACCAGGTCGGGCGCCGGACCCAGCAACCCCTGGCGCATGCGGGTGGCAGGCGAGAAGTAGAGCGTTGCCATTGCCAGCAGGGAACCCAGCCAGGCACAGCCCACCAGGATCAATGCCCACTGCCGGGTGTCTCTTTTTGCAAGGAAGAGGAGCACCACCAGCGCCAGTGCCAGCATGCCGATCTGAATGGTTGCGATAGTCTCGGAAAAGCCGCCGTTGAAAAAGAAAAACAGCACAGCCAGCCCTGCCACCAGGGGACGCCATTTTTTGGCAGGGTTGGAAGCCTGGGATAGGAGAAATACGCCCAGATAAGTCAGTAAAACCAGGGGCAGCAGGTAGATCACCATCCCTGCGCGCCAAAACAAGATCTGGTAAAGATTGGGAGCCAGCATCAATATAAAATAGATCAGCAATTCCGCCAACAGGAAAGCAGCCATGGGTGGAAAATCCAGGTTGAGCATTTTTTGAAGGCGCATGAACAACCAGCAGGTGCCCGTCAGCCACAAGCCAAGTACCAAGGTGGGCAGAATCGGTACGGTCCAGCGACCCAATCGATCGCTCAATGTCATTATGAATGTGGCTGCATAACGACTGGAATCGGTCTTGTACCAGGTGGTTTGTGCGTCCAGAATCGTGCGTGAAGTACCATTCCAGGCATAACAATAATCATCCGCCTGATAGCGTGAGAAAATTCCCATGTATGCATACACTAGCAGAGGCAGAAAAATGGCCAGGCTGGCAACCAGGATCCAGAGACGCGGGTCAGATAACCTGCGCAACATGTTTCCAGATGGTTTTGAAGATTGAGCCATTTTCAAGCCTCCGAATAAATGTTAAAGGTATGGTCAATCATATTTTCCACGCCTGTCATTCAAGCGAATAGCGAACAGGTCCAGGAACATTCTGCCTGAATCACGCAGGACATTGATGCGGCTGTCATAACGAAAACCAGTCATCCGCACCGGCACTGGCAGGATGGAATACTTGAGCTTGCGGGCAATATATAACACTTCCACATCAAATCCAAATTTCTGGATGGTGACTCGTTTAAAGATCTGGTGGGCAGCTTCAGCCCTGAAGCCCTTGAAACCACACTGGGTATCATGAATGCCAGGGAACATCAGAACGGCCACCAACAGGCTGAAAACCTGGCCGGCCAGATACCTAAGGGGTGGCACACCCCGTATTTCTGATCCCTTCAGGTGCCGCGAGCCAATCGCCAGGTCAACCTCACTGCGCAGAACTGCCATGAAGGCCTCCACGGCGTCCAGATCATAGGGCAGATCCGCATCCATGAAGAGAATGTATTCTCCCTGGCTTTCCAGCACGCCGCGCTGGATGGCGCGGCCTTTGCCCTGGTTGGAGGGCTGTGCCAGCAAATGCACACGCGGCTGGGTCTCAGAAAACTGCTGCACCACCCGGGCGGTCTGGTCCTGGCTGCCATCATCGACCACCAGGATCTCAAAGTGCGGGTAACGCGGCGCAAGGAATTGAACCAATATTTCGAGACTGGAGCCGATCAATTGCTGCTCGTTGTAGGCCGGCACGATCAGGGAGAGTTCCACAAGCGTGTTCGTCATTTGGTCTTTATGAACAAGGCATCCGATTGCAATATCGATCCGTCCAGGGGCGAAAGCATGGAGTCCAGATTCCCGGCAAAGCGGAAGCCTGCGTCTGCCAGCATGTGGTGGATGCCATCAAAAAGCAGCTGGCCTGAATACAATGGCTGGTAGGATACTTCGATCTCAAGGAAATCCACCTGCTTCAAAACCTGCCCGGCTCCCCTTAATACGGCATCCTCAAAGCCCTGCACATCAATTTTCAAGAAGACCGGCGGGGTGAGCATCATTTTTTCCAGATAATCGTCCAGGCGGGCAACCGGTACAGTGAGGCGGGTGGAATGGGCGGATTGTGGGAATGCCTGGCGATGCAACTCCCCCATCTCCAGCGCAGAGGAGGACGGGCTGAAATCGCTGCGATAGAATTGCAGCTGCCCGGCATGGTCACCGATGGCGGTGTTGAAAGCCTGGAAATTGCCAAAGGGAGACAGATTTTTTACCAGTTGGGCATAATTATCCTGCAACGGTTCAAATGAATAGATGCGAGCCTCCGGCAGGATGTGACGGATGGCATAAGCAAAAGAGCCGACGTAGCTGCCCACGTCCAGGACAGTCTGGGTGCCCATTTTTTGAAACCAGACGCGCTGCGGGGTGAGACGCGGCATCTCATGCACCAGGCTGCGGTTGGTCAACACCTTTCCCAGCAACGGCAGGAAGCGCCGGGGATATTGGAAAGGCAGGAAGAAGTATTCAATGGTTTTGATCAGGGTGGCAGATAACGATTTTGGCATGCATCCTCAACGGTACATTCAATTTTACAGGTATGATACCATTTTTTAAGAAAACATTGGGCAAAGACGATGGACGATTGACAATGGATGAAAATCGAGGAACGAACCCCCGAAAAGCGCCCCAAAAAGATGGGACTCCCTGAGGTCGGAGGAAATTTGGTGAAAGTAAAAGCTGCCTGCAGTTCAGGAACGAGGGGTAGGCAAATCAAAAAAGCCCCCTCAGGGTTTCCTGTACAGGTCAAGAAAACCTTGAGGGGTTGTCAACAGGGGCAGATGCTCAGAAATTATATTTTTCCTTGACGTGGGTAACAAAGGACAGACGATTTAACCTAGTTTCCATGGCTTCAATCTTGGAAACCACATGGGGACATTTCGCTTGTTTTCCAGGTACTCTTCCCCAACCGTTTTTTTGACAGAGATGTAATACCAAAAGTTTTCTCACTGGCGTTGCAGTACACTAGGGCGTTAACATTGATAGGGAACTGTAAAGTGCACGAGTGCCAGTTTAACATTATCTATCTATGTTTGTCAAGTTAAAGAAAGATATTTGTAGTGATATAAAGGAAATTCAAATGGTTTGGTCGATTTATTCAGCAAACATCTCGCTCAATACGGCATGTACTTCGCGCCTGGTTTTAACGGTGACTTTCCCGATTTTCTTCACCAACCATTGTTTATCTACAATACGGATTGATCTAGAATTATCTTCCCATCCTTTCCTTCCTAGTGGAAGTTCACCTGTGATAGGAAATCACGTCCTTAGGTGGCCATCGGGGCAACGATGACTGTCGCAATGTGAACATTCAATCTACGGGTGAAAAAAGAGATATGGACAGGTTTTTTGGATTTCGCTTCCAATTGTTTGATCTAAATTAACAAGGTGGACTTCAAAACGGTTTGTTACCACGTCCACTCTTCCTCATCCCATTGGGTGGAGAGTGGTTCATCCAGCAGCCGGTCATCGCCTTGATTGGCCATTACAGCAAAAAGGTTTTCCCAGCCATGGCGAGGTAGGTGAGTAGCGTGGATGATAAGCTTATCTCCATCCACTTTCATCTCCACCTTATCCGTCAACCCTGCTTCTTCCAGCATGGTATGCGGTATGCGTACCCAACGAGAATTGCCGATTTTGATAACTTTTGTGCGAACAGTCTTGTTCATGATGCACCTTCTTTAGTAATTACATTGTAATTGATTGTCAAGCTTTAGAGAAACAACAATTTTAGAGATTTTTAACAATAATTAAGGACTGGATTTAGATTTTTGTCTACTTTCCAATTGATTCGAAAATTTTATAAACAGATTATCTACTTTTTCTTTTAAATTAAATCTGTTAAACCATCCACCTTGTACTTCCCATGATCCATCAAACTGTTTAAATGCTGTTGATGGGCATGTTCTCTAACTTAAGGGGGATTGGGTATTTACCTTGCCATACAATATATTCCGTCAGCGTTGCAAGAGAAGGATACATAGCAAGCGGGTGCGTTTTCAAGTTATAAAAAATGATGTGCGTAAATTCGCTCTGGGTTTCCATCGGCAACAATTAATCGACTGGATGGGAAAAGAATACATCAGGTCACTTGCTGGAGGGTATTATTTCCTAGCGGATAGAATTATCGAAAAAAAATTATTGTTCACTGCAATGAATAAACTATGAAATTCATTGACTTTGTATATTTAAACAGATAAAATGTGCCATATGAAAACAAACATGATTTCCCGAGTTGCATATTTAAAGAAGCTTATTGAATTTCGAGATAAAAAGGTTATTAAGGTAATCACTGGAATTCGAAGATGTGGCAAATCAGTCCTATTGCAACAATTCCGTGATCAATTAATATCGAGCGGTGTAGACCCAAAGAAAATCATATTAATGAATTTCGAATCTCTTCAATACGAAAACATCGAAAATTATAAAATCTTTTATGATCACATTCGTAACCAAATTCAACAGGGAAGATACTATCTCCTGTTGGATGAGATTCAAGTTGTGGACCGTTGGGAAAAGGCTATCGCAAGTTTCCAGGTTGATTTTGATTGCGATATATACATCACAGGATCTAATGCTTTTTTATTGTCTTCGGACCTTGCAACCTTCATTTCTGGGAGATATGTAGAAATTCACATTTTTCCACTTTCATTCAAGGAAACCCTGTCGATCCAAAGGGATGATCCCCAATTATTGTTTCGGGATTATATTAAGTATGGTGGTTTTCCGGGATTAGTGGAATTTGAGAAAAGAGAAGATCTTGCAAAAGAATATTTAGACGGGATTTATAACACGGTTGTTGTCAAGGATATTCTTTCCCGAAATAATTTTCAGAATATAAGTCTGCTAAATTTGATACTTAAGTTTATGATAGACAATGTAGGGAATTTGGTATCAGCCAACAATATTGCTGATTATCTCTCAAGCAATGGACAAAAAACACACGTTGACACCGTATTGAACTATCTTGAGGCTTTTGAAAAAGCATTTATCCTATACAAAGCAGACAGATATAATTTAAAAGGTAAAAGGATATTAAGGTCTCCCCAAAAATTTTATATTGTTGATAGCGGTATCCGAAATGCAATTCTTGGCTTCCGAGATTTGGATATTGGACGAGTTCTTGAAAATATAGTATATCTCGAGTTGAAACGTAGAGGGTTTGATGTGAGGGTTGGAGTTGATGATCAGTTTGAAATTGATTTCATCGCGACCAAGGATGACGAAAAGTTGTATATTCAAACAGCGCTATCTTTGGCAGATGAAAAAGTGAAGAATCGTGAATTCCAAGGATTGCTTTCAATCAAGGATAATTATCGAAAGATACTATTATCGATGGATTTTCATATTAGCGAGGAAATTGAAGGAATCAGCTTTCAGAATATTATCGATTTTTTGTTAAATTAGCCTTCACATTTCTAGGCTCGAACCACCAGTCTGAATTGCGACCACAGGGAATGCTGTGGATCTCCGTAAATTTGACTCGGTCCACGCGGTAGAAGTGATGGTGTCGATCTAACGGTTGGGGTTACCAGCAAGGGTGGAACTTTAAAGGGGGAAGCTCACAGGCGAAAAAACTAATAAGTGCTTATTCGCAAAAAATTGCAGAGTCCCTGCTCTTGTCCAGCGTAAAGTGCCGGGTGGTTTTCCTGGTACGCTGTGTTGGGCGATTCAAGGTTTTAAGAATATTGACCTTATCCTGAGGAATATCAGACTACCTAAATCGCATCTCCTCAACAACAAACGGTTTCCATGGTTTCTTGGGGTGATGTTTTCGCTGTATATTGAGCGGTGGCTGGTTCACGTAGATTAGGTATGCTTCTACATCAGTCACCACCCTTGCTGCCTGATCGGGTGGAAGATGCTCTATTCCATGATGACAATTCTCGTAAATAACATCCAACCTGGAACATAGTCGAAACATGACCGTTATGTCACTGGAGTTCACGTACCTGGCAAGAAGTCTCATAACCACCGCATGCGACTCGAATCGTTTCTGAACTCGAAGATGCACTGTTTGTCCGATGTAGACACAAGCAGCAGATCCATCGTTCTTTGATTGCGTTTCCCACCAGTAGAGTGGGGAACTATATGGAATACGATTATATAGTCTACGAAGTTCCTTTGCAGTGGCAGTTAATGTATTAGCTTCGATTTCTGTGAGCAGAGAGACAAATGGTACTCCCTCCGCAAGAATAAGTGGGTCCATAGGTGGCGTAAACTCTATGCGTACCCTGTACTCTATTATGGACGAAAGATCAGCGAAATAAGATGTCATATTTTAGCAACTCAAGAGGTGAGATTACCAGAAATTGTGGAGCAGGCGGAATTATTGTGATACTTCTGGTGTGTCTTATAAGTTGTGAATTATCTAGTTATGAACTATTGTTATTATCTACAAAAGAGACGATTTCTACTAGCAGTTTAGGAATCAAATCTTTTAGTTGATTGGGTACGGCTAGATTATTTAATGCTTTATTTGAGCCACGGCCAGAGCCAAAGTCAGTAAGTAACTCTAATAAGTATATAACCGAAGCAGTCATATCATCAATATTTTATCAAAGAAAATTGGACAAAATAGGCTGTTTGCCGTAGTAAACATCCGCTGGGGTCAAGTTGTCCAGTGATTCATGATGATGTTGGTTGTTGTAGAACTCCATATAATTTGCGATCTCACGTTCCAGTTCCCTGGGGAATAGCTATTATGTGATTTCAAGAAATATTTCATCGGGATTTGAGAATAGACATTGTAGGAAGTAAGCGTTCTGTCTGTGTTCCATTGACAAAAACAAACGATATAAAACATTATGTTCAATTAATTTACATTTATTTGCTACAAGAATCTAAAAGCGCTCTCCATTTCCGGAAGGCGCTTCATTTTTATCTTTTATTTTAGGCTCGAACCGCAGGCTTAGATTTTTACCCGTATATACGACTCGGTCCGTGCGGATGTTGTAAAAGTAACCATCTATATTCTTGAAAAGTTACCAAGTGAATTAGACGACTTTGCCTACCAATGTTGCTTACCTTGTGTGACACGAATATTCCGGTCGCGATTCTTAGTTTTTTGGTTGGTGGTGGCAATCTCTTCTGAAATCCTGAATAATTAGGTGACCTTGCTGCTGTAAATTTCACCACGAGACTCAAGCCGTGGCTGAAATTCACCGGTCTGTGGTTCGAGGTCGAACCACATCTGTTCAGAGCCATCATGGCGACTTATGGAAGTTTCAAGAGGAATCAATAGCGTTGTTGACGATAGCTTTTTGGGATAACGCGACCCATGAACCCTGGCGAAGACTTCAAGTGTGTATGATCCTGGCTGGAACTTGAAATTTGTACTGGCGACGAAATGATGCCACGCAGTCACACCAGTTTTGCCAACCCACAGACCTCCCCCTCGTACGAGCTTATTATCTGCATCTACGCCCCACACAGGGAACATTTCATTCGATGTACTGAAGTGTAGTTGGGCAAACAGAGCTTCGATAATTTGTCCACGCTCACCAGTACTGAAGATATGGCTACGCACCATGATCTTTGGATCAAACCCATTATGTGATCCACGGGTATCATATCCGAATACTACCATTGAGGGCAATGTCATGCGAACCTTTCCACGGTTGAAAAAAGTGAGCCAGAGCGTGAAAAGAGACATGGTGAGTGCCACTATTGAAATTGTAAAGGTAATGATATCAGACATTTATTTCCTTCTTCCATCATGCCAACGCCAGCAATATCTATTACAAGCTAACACAATGTTGTAATTATGCCACACACGCAATCAAAAAGCGCCCTCCATTTCTGGAAGCCGCTTCATTAGTTTATTATCTATTTTACAAGGCTCGAACCGCCGTCCTGAATTAATACTCATACACCAGCACGCCACGTTCATCGCCATCCGAATGCAGGCGACAGAAGATCGATCATGCTGGAGTTTGGACTTTCTCAGATCTCGGTATATAAGGTGTACCGTCATTGTTGAAGAGCCAATTACCGCGGCCTCGATGTGAGTGATAAATATCTGCACAGTAGGCAACATCCTGTTCGCTGAGAAGAACCTTGTTCTTGTCCTGCCCTTTGCGAAGGATGTACCCTCGTGTGACCCATCTGTGCAATGCAGAGAAGGTAATATCATACTTGCGAGCGGCTTCGGAAATACTAATAATGCCATTCCTTAAATATGAATATTTTTTATATTCCGGCAAGTCTTCTTTTTGGATTCCGCTGGGCTGACTGATTGGTTGTTGTTTATGGAATTTACGGATGCTGGCTTCGCTCACCACAGTATCACTGCCAACGTTGGCGGCTTTGATGGTCCCGGCCTCGATCATGCGGCGCACGCGTGCCTGGCTGACCCCCAGCAAGTGGGCGGCTTCTTCTGTCGAAATGAAAGTAGGAAGCGCTGCCATCGCCAATCTCCTTTATGCTACAATATCACCTGCCCAGGTCCGGCGAGCTGGGCAACCCTACTCTGCGTCAGCATCAACTGACGCAGAGTTACTTAAATAGCTCCTCGCCGAGGACTTGAACCTCGAACCTAGCGGTTAACAGCCGCCCGCTCTGCCATTGAGCTAGCGAGGAAGGCAGGCTGCATTATATAGTCAAGCCGAAGGGCTGTCAAGTAATCGTCACGTTAATATTTTATACACCCCCTGAACTCCCTTTTCTCTTTCCCCTGCCTCCTGCAGAGACCTATGGTCGGGGACCTTCGGCGGGGGTCTTCGACCGTCATCCATCGTCATTCTTTAAAATGGTTTATACTATATTTCACTATAAAATTTTCTCGGAGGAGATCATGACCTTGCCCGCACCTCGCTGGGATCTCAGCAATGTATACCCTGGCCTGGAATCGAATGAATACCAATCTGCTATTAAATCGCTTAAAGAAAAAATTGAGAGTCAGGAAGCGTTCTTTAATCAAAATGCTGCCTTAATGGGAGTGGACGCACCCCTGCCAAAACTGGCTGAAGCCATGGGTCAATTGATCGAGGGTTTCAATGCCATCTATGACCTGTCTGGTACTATGCGGGCTTATCTCAACTCATTTATTTCCACCGACTCCCACAACACCACCGCCATGCGCCTGCAATCCGAGTTCGAGCAGGCCAACGTGCGCCTGCAAAAACTGGGCGTCCGCTTCAGCGTTTGGGTGGGGGAACTGGCTCCACACTTGCCCGAAATGATCCAGGCTGACTCAACCGTCGCTGCGCATGCCTTCATCCTTAAAGAGACTGCCGAGCAGAGCAAGTACCTGATGACCGCAGCCGAAGAAGCCCTGTCCGCCGAGCTGAACCTGAGCGGCGCCAACGCCTGGAGCAAACTGCAGGGCACGCTCACCTCCCAGCTGACGGTGGATTTCGAGCTGGATGGCAAGACCCAAAAGCTGCCCATGCCGGCTCTCATCAACCTGCACTCCCACCCGGATGCAGATGTGCGCAAGCGGGCTTATGCTGCGGAAATGGACGCCTGGCAGACCGCACGCGAACCCCTGGCAGCCTGCCTGAACGGGGTCAAGGGTACGGTTAATACGCTCAACCGGTTGCGCGGCCGCACAGATGCACTGCATGGGGCACTTGACCAGGCCCGCATCGACCGTCCCACCCTCGAAGCCATGCTGGGCGCCATGCAGAATTCCTTCCCTGTCTTTCGGCGTTACTTCCAGGCTAAGGCGTGCCGCTTTGGCTCTGAAAAACTGGCCTGGTGGGATATCTTTGCCCCCACTGGAAAGACCGGCCGCAGTTACACCTTTGAGGAAGCGCGCGAGTTCATCTGCGCACATTTCCATGAGTTCTCACCGGAAATGGCCGACTTTGCCAGGCATGCCATGCAAAATAATTGGATCGATGCCGAGCAGCGCGAAGGCAAGCGCGGCGGGGCTTTTTGCATGGGTCTCCCGCTGGTAAAAGAATCACGCATCCTTTCCAACTTTGACGGCTCGCTCGGACAGGTCTCCACGCTGGCGCATGAGCTTGGGCACGGTTTCCACAATTCATGCATTTACCAGGCTGGCAAGACCGCCATGCAGCGCAACACCCCCATGACCCTGGCTGAGACTGCCTCCATCATGTGTGAGACCATTGTCAAGCATGCTGCCCTCGAACAGGTCTCTGACCCGCAGGAGCAGTTGGCCATCCTGGAAGTCTCCCTGATCGGGCACGCCCAGGTGATCGTGGACATCTACTCGCGCTACCTGTTTGAGAAGGAAGTGTTCGAGCGCCGTGCCAATGCCGAGCTGTCTGCGGATGACCTGTGTGACATCATGGAGAGCGCCCAAAAAGCCACCTTTGGCCAGGCTGTGGATGAGCGCACCCTGCACAAGTATATGTGGACCTGGAAACCGCACTATTACTATGCGGGTCTGTCTTTCTATAACTTCCCGTATGCCTTCGGACTGCTGTTTGGCACCGGCCTGTATGCCATCTACCAGCAGCGCGGCGCAGATTTTGTGCCCGATTACAAAAATCTGCTGGCCTCCACCGGTGAGGACAGTGCAGCCGGGCTGGCAGACCGCTTCGGCATCAACATCCACACCTCCAAATTCTGGGAAGACAGCCTGTCAGTCATCGCGGCCGAGGTGGAGCGTTATTGCGCGTTATAGCCAGCAACTCAAAGTAATAATTGGGGTTTCAATATGCAAATACAAGGTTTATTTGTGTTATTTTAATCCTCCAACCCCTTAAAGGAGAAATATTATGTTGCATATTGTCACCGATGGTGCGGCTGATCTGCCACCTGCCTGGGAACAGGAGTTTGATCTCCGCGTGATACCCATCAATATCCAGTTTGGAGATAAAACCTATCTCCAGTTTGTAGATATGGGTTTTGATGATTTCTATAGAAAAGTGGAAGAGAGCAGGACCATCCCAAAAACATCGCAGCCATCTCCGCACCAGTTCAGCGAGTTTTACCAAAAGATCGCCAAACCCGGAGATACCATTCTATCCCTGCATGTCACCAGCAAGCTGTCGGGTACGTATGCCTCGGCTGTTGCCGCCGCACTGGAATTGAAGGATAAGTTTAATATCATCACATTTGACTCGGCTGGTGGATCGATGGGGCTGGGTTTCATGTGCCGGGCAGCCCGCCAATTGGAGCGCGCCGGTAAGAGTGTCGATGAAATCATCAAGCACCTTGAATCAGTGCGCAGCAAGGTCCAGATCGTCTTGACCCTCGACAAGCTTGATTATGCCCGCATGAGCGGCCGGGTTGGCACACTTTCTGCGGCGCTGGCTTCGGTTTTGAATGTCAAGCCGATCGCAGTGCTCAAGGACGGCCTGGTGAACATGACCGACAAGGTGCGCACCCGCAAAGCTGCCCTGGAACGTGTGCTTGAAATCGGCAGGCAGGCTTTTGGGGATCAACCTGTGCATTTGGCGGTGGTGCATGCCCGTGACCTTGCCTCCGGGCAGGCGCTGCTGGACCAGGCCAAAAAGATGTTCAACTTCAAATCGGCTGAGCTGACCGATCTCTCTGTTGCGCTGGCGATCAACTTTGGTCCCGGCACGGTCGGTCTGGTGCTTTACCCGGCTTAAGAAAATTAGCATCCCCAAAAAAACAACAAAAAACAAAGACCTGGCAGGTTTCAAAAACCTGTCAGGTCTTATTAATTTACTAAAAAGCCGAACTTACGCCCAGCCGCGTAATTGCATGGCCTTGACCACGCGGTCAATGGCGACCATGTAGGCCGCATCTCGCATGTACACATTTTCCTTGGTGGACATGTTGAGCACACCGTGGAAAGCGGAAGTCATCTTGGCATCCAGCTTCTCCAAAACCTCTTGCTTCGACCAGTAGAAATTCATATCGTTCTGGACGCTCTCAAAGTATGAGCAGGTTACGCCGCCTGCATTGCACAGGAAGTCGGGGATGTCGAAGATGCCTTTCTGCTTGATGTATTCATCAGCTTCTGGGGTGCAGGGGCCGTTGGCGCCTTCCGCCACGATCTTGACGTTTTTGGACATCTTGACGACGGTCTCGGCATTGACATGACCTTCGATGGCAGCCGGGATGAGCACGTTACAATCCTTTTCGATCCACTTGTCACCGGATTCGATGATGTAACCCGCAGCCTCTGCTTTAACCTTGTCGATGGTGCCGTACTGATCCACGATGGTCAGCAGGAAGTGCGGATCGATGCCGTTCGCGTGGCTGTAGGTGTAGGAGGTCTTGTCATGGCGATCCCAGCAGGATACGCAGGCGACCTTGCCGCCCAGCATTTCAATGAAGCCGATGGAGGCATATTGTGCCACATTTCCGAAACCTTCAATGGCAGCTACGCTCTTTTTGGGATCGATGCCCAGGTACTTCATGGCTTCACGCACGGTATAAATGACGCCGTAGCCGGTGGCTTCGGTGCGTCCGAGTGAGCCGCCGCCGCCCAGGGGCTTGCCGGTAAAGACACCCGGTGTGAACTGTCCGGTGAGCTTGGAATATTCATCCATCATCCAGCCCATCATCTGCGGGGTGGTGCCGACATCTGGTGCGGGTACATCCTGGCGCGGCCCAATATTGCGCCACATATTCTGCACCCAGCCGCGGCACAGGCGTTCTTTTTCTGCAGTTGAGAGAGTAGCCGGGTCGACAATAATGCCGCCCTTGCCGCCACCCAGGGGGATATCCGCAACTGCACATTTCCAGGTCATCCAGGTGGCCAGGGCACGTACGGTGTCCAGTGTCTCTGAGGGGTGGAAGCGAATGCCACCCTTGTTGGGGCCGCGCGCATCGTTATGCTGCACCCGGTATCCCTGGAAAACGCGCAAGCTGCCATCATCCATGCGTACCGGGATGCGGAAGGTAAATTCACGCATGGGCCAGCGCAGTGCTTCGCTGATCTGTGGATCAAGATTCAGCTTTTTAGCGACGCCATCAAACTGCTCCTGCGCCATTTCAAATGCATTGATCTGTCCTGACATGTTCATCTCCTACTATTGGTTGAAATTGATGTAAAAAACATAAGCGGACACCTCGGAAGAGTGTCCGCTTTATTACGCGTATATGTTGACGATTACAATCATAGAGTCTCGCTACTTGGGAACTACTCCCGGGCATTGCGCTTGCCCCTTAAAGTTACACGATATTACAGTTTACGTCAATATGACAAAAACCATGCACTATTAATGACGTCCTGCGTGATTTTGGTTACAAGTGATTGTAGATGAAAGTTTTCTACTGGTGGGTTGGGTTGAAATTCGGAAAACGCTTTTCAAGGAAGGCGCTTACTCCCTCCACATGCTCCTGCCCGTGACTGGCGATCTCCTGCAGATGGGCTTCATAATCCAGGGCATCTTCCAGGTTGGGCAGCACAGACTGATTAAAGGCGCGCTTTGCCAGCCCAAAGGCACCCACAGGTCCGTTGGCCAGCAAGCCTGCCAGGCTGGCGCTTTCGGACGCCAGGTCATCAGCGGATACCAGGCGGTTGACAAGTCCCCATTCCAGGGCCTGGGTGGCGGGGATGGTGGCATTGCTGAAAGCCAGTTCAGTGGCGCGTGCCAGCCCCACCAGGATCGGCAAGAACAGCGAGACGCCGGAGTCTGGCGCCAGCCCGATGCCCGCAAACCCGACTGTAAAATGGGCGTTATCGGCAGCAATGCGCAGGTCACAGGCCAGGGCAATGCCTAACCCGGCGCCTGCAACCGGACCGTTGATCACGGCGATGACAGGCTTGCTGATCTGGCGTATCTGAAGAATAAGAGGGTTGTAGGTTTCCTGCAGGTGGAGGCGGTAGGAAATTTGCTGACCGCGTGCTGCCAGCATCTCGTTGATGTCATGTCCGGCGCTGAAAACACCCTGCGAACCGGTCAGCAGGACGCAGCGTACTGCCGGATTGCGGGCGGCATCCCGAAAAGCAGTCAACAGCCCGGAGATGGTCTCCAAGTTAAGTGCATTGACCGGTGGTCGCTGCACAGTCAGGGTTAACACCCCGGATTAGAGCTCTGTGGATAGGCTGGTCATCAATTACCCGGCTTTAATTGAGGTTATCCGGGCTGTCATCCAGGTCATCATCATCACTGGTATCAAATTCGTATTCCACCTTCTCACTGTCCATGTTGAGCCACAGCAGGAGCATATGACCGTCCGGCGATTCGACCGAGCGCACGGCAATGATGGGCGCCTGCTGTTCCATACCGACATCGTTGCGGTAGTGCAGGTGGATCGGGCCGCCTGTATTCCAGGCGCGGTAGCAACGCTCGACCAGTGCCGGACCGTTGAACGTGCGCAGACGGGTCAGCACGGTGACGTTATAGTGGGGACCTTCGCCCAAACCGAGTGCCCAGCCATCCTGGACGGGTTCAAACACTGGCGGCGGACCTTCAATGATCGTGATCTTATTATTTTCTTCCATTATTTTTTCCGTATCTTTTCAATAATTCGGGAGAAGGTTGGGGTGTGAAAGCGAGCTTTGCTCGCTTTCACACCCCAACACCCCCCTTTTTTGAGAAGTTACTTTTTCCTGTAGTGATGCGGAATAATACCATAAAAGAGGGGATCGCGTTTAAAAAATGGGGAGAGAGGATAAGCAATTGCCTTGAGAGTATAGTCAGGATATTGATTTATAAAAACCCACGTATAATTCAGTATTGAGACAATCCATCCTCACTAAATCTGGCATGGTGGCACTGGTACAGGAGTTTCCCATGTATAAATTGGTCATCCTTTTTGAACAACCCCTCGACGAACAGGAATTTCAGGTCAACTGGCAGAAGTTCATGGGCCTGGCTGAAAAACTGCCGCGCCTGCGCCGTGAGATCGTCAGCCGTGTCGAGCAGGTCGTGCACGCCCCGGATGGCCGGCAGTACACCCGCATCCACGAGCTGATCTTTGATTCGCGTGACGCCCTGGAGACAGCCCTGCAATCCAAAGCCGGGTTAGCTGCCGGGCAGTTCCTGCAGGCTTTCACCCTCGGCAGGATGGTTCTGTTGACCGCCGAGCACATGGAAGCGGGGGAGAAGGATTTTCGCAAGTAAGATTAACCTTGCCTGGCTATTTTCAGGTATTTTTCGCGTAGAGTATCCAAAACCAATTTTTGCCCCGTAGCTTCATCCAGGTAGTACCAGTGTTCCCAGCCATTGCAGGGTGCGTTAAGCAGTTCGCGCCCCAGGCTGTGGATCGAGCCGGTCTGCTCACCAAGCTGCAGACGCCCATCCGCCAGGATGGTGGCGACCAGGCTGGTCTTGCCAAAATACAAATTTTGCCCAATGTGAACATACCCATTTTCCAGCAGGCTGCCAAACGGGACGCGCGGGCGTTGGCGTTTGGATGGGCTTATGAACATGTCTTCCGAATACTCGCCTTCCGGAATGGCATCGATGCGCTGGCGGGCAAGCTGGATATAGGCTGGGTCACGTTCGATCCCGATCCAATTACGGTGCAGTTTTTTGGCAACCACTCCGCTGGTGCCGCTGCCAAAGAAGGGATCCAGCAGGATATCGCCTGGCTTGGTGCTGGAGGACAGCACCCGGTACAGCAGCGCTTCCGGTTTCTGGGTGGAATGTCCCTTCTCCCCGTTCAAACGGACGCGTTCCGGCCCGGTGCATATGGGTAGCTCCCAATCACTGCGCATTTGCAGGTTATCATTCAGGGATTTCATGGTCTGATAATTAAAGGTATAACGTGCCCCCTTGATCTTCTGTGCCCACAACAGGGTTTCGTGGGCGTTGGTGAAGCGCATCCCGTGGAAGTTGGGCATGGGGTTGGTTTTGACCCACACGATATCGTTCAGAATCCAGTAGCCCAGGTCCATCAGCACCGTGCCGACCCGGTGGATGTTGTGATAAGAGCCGATCACCCACAGCGTGCCGGTGTCTTTCAGCACCCTGCGGCAGGCTGTCAACCAGAGGTGCGTAAAGTGGTCATATTCTGCAAACCCCTTAAACTGATCCCAGTCGTCATCAACTGCATCCACGCGGCTCATATCCGGGCGCCATAAGGTGCGGTTCAACTGCAGGTTGTAGGGCGGGTCGGCAAACACCACGTCAACCGAACCGGCGGGCAGCGTATCCATCACTTCCACGCAGTCTCCGGGCAGGATCTGGTTGAGGGGGAGTTGTTGAAGGGTCAATGAATTTTCCTTGATGGCTGCCTCTTGTGTGGTGGAGGATGAAGTCGCGGTATTTTATTATTAAGAACCTTGATTTTTAAACATAGCTCTTCGGCAGTGGAGGTATATGCACTCCATCCGTACCATTATCGCATCATTTTCAAAAAGCAAATCATTTGTGGGAGCCGTGTATATTATTCACAAAACCAGGTCCATTCAACAGAACCATCCATCGACCGTGTTCCGGTGGAGGTAGCACCTCCACATCCATAGGCAGTATAGGAATAACTCCCCGGAAGAACAGTTATGCTGGAATTTCCGGTAGGCAGGTAAAATGTATACGAGCAGGGACCACGGAGTGTGAGCGAAACTGCGCCCCCGGTATTGTTAAGGATGGATACCTGCACGGTCTCCCCATCACATCCGGCTGAAGTGGGTTGAATATAAGGTTTTGCAGTTGGAGTGGGTGGAATGGCATGAATATCCACCAGGTCACAGGAAAAAGAAAATACGATCAGGTCTGCCCTGATCCACCCTGTGCCTCCATCTTGCAGATCGACAACCAGCCAGGTGCAATCCTCATCTCGTCCGATGATGCGTAGTTCTGTACCCTTCGCAAGAGAAGTGACCACATCATAATTCGTCCCAGGACCGCCGCGGATGTTAACGCTCTCTCCGCCAATGTTACCAAAATACTCAGTCACAGAAGTGGGGCTTGGACGGGGAGTATGAGTTGAGACAGGTTGAATTGTTATAATCGGAGCAGGGGTTTTGGTCGGGAGAGTGGGCTGTGAAGTTGGACTACAGGCAAAGAGCATAGAACCAGATAAGAAAAAGACAACCGGAAGAAATTTGGACTTCATTAGGCCTCTCTTTCGGGAAGGATTTCTGGAGTTGGTTTAATAGGCATGAAATTATTTTCATCTTTCATTAATTTTCTTTTCATCTAATTTCTTTTTCCCCTACATTCCATCTTCTACAGGCGGAATGGTCTGCCCATAATCCAGCACCTCGCGCACCTGGCTGCCTGGCTGGGGCGGACTGATGATGCCTTTTTCCTGCATACCATCCACCATGCGGGCGGCGCGCGTGTAGCCGATGCGCAATCTGCGCTGCAGCATGGATACCGAGGCGCGTCCTTCTCGCCTTACCAGTTCGATGGCTTCATCCATCAATGCATCCCCCTTTTCCACCGGCGACATGTCTTCGAACATGGGCACCTGTTTGAGCGGAACGCCGCTATAAGCCGGGGCATCCACGATACCTCCAGCAACAGCCACCATCGGGCTGACCGCACCCGCCTGGTCGCGCCAGAAGTGGGTCAATCGTTGGATCTCGGCATCCGATACGAATACACCCTGGACGCGCTGAGGGGAGGCTGCATCTGGTGCCTGGAAGAGCATATCGCCGCGTCCCAGCAGGCGTTCAGCCCCGGGGTGATCCAGGATGACGCGCGAATCCACACCGGAGGCCACCGCAAAGGCGATGCGTGCCGGGAAGTTGGCTTTGATCAAACCGGTCACCACATCCACGGACGGGCGCTGGGTGGCGATCACCAGGTGGATGCCGGTGGCGCGTGCCAGTTGCGCCAGCCGCGTGACCGTGCGCTCGGACTCATCCGGGGCGATCATCATCAGGTCAGCCAGTTCATCGATCACCACGACTATATAAGGCATTTTGGGGCCGCTGCCCTGGGCTGCCAGGCGGGCGTTGTAATCCACTATATTGCGGGCGCCCACCTCGGCGAACCTGTGATAGCGGTTGTCCATCTCACGCGTCATCCATTGCAGCGCGCCCACCACGCGATCCATCTCCACCACCACTGGCGAAAGCAGGTGCGGAATACCATTGTACCCGGTCAGTTCCACGCGCTTGGGGTCGATCAAAACCATGCGCATGTCATCCGGGGTATTGTTGAGCAGTAAACAGGTCAGGATGGAGTTGACGCATACCGACTTGCCGGAGCCGGTCGTGCCGGCGATGAGCAAATGCGGCATGGAGGCCAGGTCTGCCACCAGCGGGTGCCCAGCCACACCCTTGCCGAGGGCAAAGCGCAGGCTGGAGCGAATTCGCTTGAAATTGTCACTTTCCACCACATCCCTCAGCATCACCAGGCTCATCTCTTCGTTGGGGACTTCAATGCCAATGTAACTGCGTCCGGGCACTGGCGCCTGGATGCGGATGCGCGGGGCTGCCAGGGCCAGGGCCAGGTCATCCGCCAGTGAGACGATCTTGCTGACGCGCACACGCGTACGTCCATTGCGGGTCTCGACAAAGAGCGGTTCGACCCCAAACTGGGTGATGCTTGGTCCGCGGCTGATCTCCACCACCTGGCTGGGTGCTCCGAAGGATGCCAGGGTTTCTTCGATCAGACGGGCGCGTTTCTGGACATATTCTTCATTAATAGCGGGTGTCACTCCCACCTCAAGGATATCTTTTGCCTGGGGCAGCACCCAGGGTACGCTTGGAGAACTGCTTAGGCCTGTTTTAATGACAACTCCCGGAGGGATTGTGCCTGCCTGCGCTAGATCAGGCGGGCGCTGCAGCGGGGTGTAGTCATCCGGTGGAGCCTCCGGGGGAAAAGGAGTCGAATGGATGGGGTTGGCAGAGGCTGTGGAGGACCGATTTCCCAATTTCTGGCGCAAACGCTCCACCAACGGGACGGCCCATTGGAACAACTCTTGGATGGAGATATCCAGGCTCATGGTCAGGGCGATCAATAGCCAGGCGATCACCAGGATGACAGCGCCGACCCCGCCCAATAGATCCAACAGCGTCTGCAGGAGTACTTTTCCAAAATAACCGCCTCCGCTGCCAGATATGGCTCCGGATAATCCCTGGAAAACCACCAGTAGGTTAACGAATAACAACAGGATGCCTGTGATGCGTTCCACGGAGAGCTGTGGAAGATTGTCCACATTGCGTGCCACCAGCCAGATCCCCAAACCCATCAAGCCGATCGGCAGTATGTACATTCCCCAGCCAAAGCCAGTCTCCAGTGTCTCGACCCATGAACCGCTCAGATCGCTGCGGTTGGCTGAGAACAGGCTCAGCAGGGTCAGCAAACCCACCAGCGCCAGGGCGATCCCAAGGATGTCGATCTTTCGCTCTGGAGAAATACCATTCGGCAGGGTCGGCTTTGATCGTTGTGCCTGTTTTCTGGGTGTACGCGCGTTGGATGAACGCGGTGCGCTGGTTTTTTTGGATGAAACCCTGGCGGCAGTCTTTTTGGTATCTGCTGGTTTCCTGGTGGATGTTTTTTTTCTGCGGGTGTTGGGCATCTGTGTGGTTCCTTCTGATGAATTATTATAGCACAAATGGTCTATGCGCAGAACGTATCTACTCACGTCCATAATTGCGATTAATTCCACAGTGGCAGAACGCTGCTGTTCAATGCAAAAAAGCTCTATCTTCTGTCTTTGCGAGGAGCATCCTCCCAGCGACGTGGCAATCCCCTTGCTGGAGAGGAGACTGCCACGCTGCGCTCGCAGTGACAAAATCTGATATGGTGAGTAGATACCGCAGAACCATAACCAGCCTGCAAGTTTCCCTCCCTGAATGAGGTAAAATAGAGGGAAATTCTGGAAAGGATCCGCTTTTGTTTGAAATTGTTTTCTTAGGTACTTCCGCATCCGCCCCCTCGGTTCGGCGCGGGCTTTCGGCCCAGATCCTCAAACACGATGAGTATCGCTTTCTCATCGATTGCGGTGAGGGTACCCAGCGCCAGATTTTGCAATCCGGGCTGGGGTTCAAGCATCTCAATCATATTCTCATCACGCATGGGCATCTGGACCACATCCTGGGCCTGGGAGGGCTGCTTTCCACTTTCTCGCGTTGGGAGACGATCGATGATCTGAACATCTATGCCGGAAAATGGGCGCTCGAGCGCATCCATGACCTGCTCTACGGGGTTGTACTACGCGGCGCCAATGCGCCCATGTCCATCCAGCTGCATGAGCTTTCACCCGGTGTATTCTTTGAAGCGGATGATTTCAATATCAGCACCTTCCCTGTATATCACCGCGGAGCAGATTGCTTTGGTTTTTTGTTCGAGGAAAAATCCCGCCGACCGTTCCTGGCGGAAAAAGCGGAAGCCCTGGGTGTACCAATGGGTCCCCAGCGGCGTGACCTGGTCAATGGGCAGGCCATCACCCTGCCGGATGGCACCCATATTTCCCCGGAGGATGTGCTGGGTGAGTTAAAGCCCGGTGTGCGTTTTGTGTACATTGGCGACACAGGCCGTACAGAAGACCTGGTGGAGCACTGCCTGAATGCGGACGGATTGGTGATCGAGTCCACCTATCTTGAAGAGGAAGCCGGGATGGCGCGCGAATTTTCACACCTGACTGCCCGGCAGGCTGCCGAACTGGCTGTCAGGGCTGGCGTAAAACAACTGATCCTGACCCATATTTCCCGCCGCTACCGTGAGAAGGATGTCCTGGCGGAAGCCCGGGCGGTTTTCCCGGACGCCATTGTTGCACGGGATTTTGACGCTTTCCAGATCAAACAGAGGTAAGGTTATGACGGATAAAAATAAATTTACATTGGGAGTGCTCACCTCGGGTGGGGATGCACCCGGTATGAATGCAACCATCCGGGCAGTGGTTCGCACAGCCTTGTTCCACGATGCCACTGTTCTTGGGGTAATGAGCGGTTTTGAAGGCCTGATAAATGGAGAGTACCGCACACTGGGAGCCCGTGATGTAGGCGGCATTTTACAGCGCGGCGGTACCATTCTGCAAACACGCCGCAGCCAGCGCTTCTTTGAAAAATCATACCAACGTGAAGCCATCCGCAACATGAGCCTGGCAGGGATGGATGGGTTAATTATCATTGGCGGTGAGGGTTCCATGCGCGGGGCACACGCCCTGGCTGAACAGGGCATCAAGGTGATCGGCATCCCGGCCAGTATCGACAACGATATCTGGGGTACAAACATGGCTGTTGGAGTGGATACGGCCATGAACACTATCATGGATGCAGTTGATAAGCTGCGGGATACGGCCTCCTCCCACAGCCGGGCGTTCCTCATTGAAACCATGGGGCGCGGCTGCGGTTACCTGGCTGTCATGGCGGGCATCGTCTGTGGGGCTGAGATCGTACTGATCCCGGAAGTCCCCACCACTGTGGAAGAAGTTGCCTCTTCGCTGGAAGATGCCTACCGGCGCGGCAAGACACATGCCATTGTGATCGTGGCTGAGGGAGCCAATATCAAGACTACCGAGCTTTCCCAGGCCATTGATGCCATGGACGTGGGCTTCAAAACGCGCGTCACCATCCTGGGGCACATCCAGCGCGGCGGTGGGCCTACCGCCTTTGACCGCATCCTGGCTGCCCGCCTGGGATCCGCGGCTGTTCAAGCTATCCTGGCAGGTGAAACCGATGTCATGGTGGGTTTGAAAGGCCAAAGTACTGAACTGATCCCGTTCATCCAGGTGATGGGTCACCAACGTGCCGCCAACATGGAATATTACGAAATGGCGCGCAAGTTGGCGCGCTGAACATGGGAAACTTGGAAATTCTTAAACTCCTGGTCATTGGTTCCCCGGTTTGCATTGGCAGTGATGTCACTTTAGGATTGCATCCCGTGTATAAAAATGCTGTATTGAAAATTTGGTGATTCGATTTGATTCTGTGATCTCAAATTTGCAAACTTTCAAAACGTTGCTTGCGTGCAGATGAAAATTATGAATTCTATACCTGACTACCACATACGCAAATTTTGGTACGGGATCATGCTGTTAGGGGCGATTCTATCCCTTGGTTTTGGAATGAGCGACCCATCCACTCTCCACACCCAACAGGTGGTGACGGAAATACCATCAGACACGCCTGGTACGACCCCCATTTCTGCTCATGTTTTGTCAGATGGGCAATTTGTCTATGGTCCGAATGTGGGGGATTTTAATCTAAAGGATTATCTGGACAATAACGCGCCTCACTTATCGAAATATGGAGATGATTTATATGGTCGCTCAGAATATTTCAGTATTAATCCAAAAATTTATCTTACATTGCTTGAATTACATTCTCGTTTTTTAACAACCCCCAACAATGATGGAATAGAAAACCCATTTGGAATAGAGGGTAATAATTTCATTGCGCAAATCGACACTATCTCCAAAGTAATGGTGGATGCATATTATTTACACCTTTATTCTTACTCTTCGCTGCCAGATTCGGAGCGTAATCTGCCGTCAATTCAAACCAATGCTGGAGATAATGTACAGGTGGCACCGGAGACGAATGCGGGGACATATGCGGTTATTGCCGCGCTGGCGAAGATTGAGAAAGTGAGCGATATTCCTTCGAAACTTGATACGGGTCAACCAGATGGTTTTTATCAAACCTATAGAAAACTATTTCCGGATGATCCTCTCAGTGAAGAAAATCATATTTACAATTCAGGCGAACTTAGCCTGTTGAGTGCTCCTGTTAATTTTCTGCAACTCCCTTATCCGCGTGGCGAATCCTGGTATTTTAATGGCGTCCATAATTGGAACGGAGGTAGTTATGGAGATGCATTTACGGATGCTTCCTCGATCGATTTCTTTTATGACTGGGGAGTTAAATGGGATGATGATACCAGCAATATGTGGGTTGTGGCCGCTGCTCCTGGAACTCCAAAAAAGATTTCCAATTGTTATTTTAAGATTATCCATTCTGAAGGATGGGAAACAGTCTATTACCATCTTGAGAACATCCAAAATTTCTCAGGGTCAATCCTCCAAAATGCTAGAATAGGTGTCATTGCAAACACTTTTGGTGAAGCCATATGTAATGGCGGATACTCATCTGGTCCCCATGTGCATCTTGCCCTCAAAAAAGATGGTGCCTTTGTTGCGCTGGATGGTAATCTTCTTTCTGGATGGGTTATTCATAGTGGACGCTGGCAATATGATTTAGACAAGGACTATATGTGGTTGGAAAAGGACGGAGTAAGAAAATATGTGGGGGACAGGGTGCTGAGTGAAGCACCTGTACTCCCCCCGGCCAATGTTCAGGCCAGTGACGGCACCTACACCGACAAGGTGCGGGTCAGTTGGACTGCTTCCAGCGAGGCGACATTCTACAAGGTCTACCGTTCGACCAGCGGGACAGCCACAAAGAGCCTGCTGGGCAGCCCGACAGGTACTGTTTTTGGTGATACCACGGCGACACCCGGCGTAACCTATTTCTACTGGGTGAAAGCCTGCAATATCTTCAACTGCAGTGTCTACAGCATTTCCAACACTGGCTGGCGCAACCTCTCAATACCGGTCAACCTGCAGGCGGGCGACGGTGCAGACACCAACAAGGTGCGGGTCAGCTGGGATGCATCCAGCCAGGCGACATTCTACAAGGTCTACCGTGCAACCGGCGCCTCAGAGATGAAGAGCCTGCTGGGCAGCCCGACTGCCACTTCGTTCGACGACAGCACAGCGTCGCCTGGCCTGACCTATTTCTACTGGGTGAAAGGCTGCAATGCTGTAATCTGCAGTGATTACAGCGTCGACAACACAGGCTGGCGCAACCTCTCGTTCCCAACCAACCTGCAAGCCAGCGACGGCACCTACACCGACAAGGTGCGGGTCAGTTGGAATGCATCCAGCGGAGCGACTTCCTACAACGTTTACCGTGCAACCAGCGCCTCAGAGACAAAAAGTCTGCTGGGCAGCCCGGCAGATACGACTTTTGATGACACCACGGGGACACCCGGCCTGACCTATACCTACTGGGTGACAGCCTGCAATGCTGCAAACTGCAGTGACTTCAGCTACTATGACACAGGCTGGCGCAACCTCTCCGCTCCGAGCAACCTGCAAGCCAGTGATGGCACCTACACCGACAAGGTGCGGGTCAGTTGGAACCCCTCCAGCGGGGCGACCTCCTACAAGGTCTACCGTGCGACCAGCGGGACAGCCACAAAGAGCCTGCTGGGCAACCCGGCAGGTACTGTTTTTGCTGACATCACGGCGATACCCGGTCTCACTTATTACTACTGGGTGCAAGCCTGCAGCGGTGTAAGATGCAGCGTTTATAGCACTGCCAACACAGGTTGGCGCAATCTCACCGCACCGTCGGGCCTGCAGGCGGGCGATGGTGCAGACACCAACAAGGTGCGGGTCAGTTGGAACGCCTCCAGCTCGGCGACTTCCTACAATGTATACCGTGCAACCAGTGCAACGGATACAAGAAGTCTGCTGGGCAGCCCGACTGCCACTTCGTTTGTTGACAGCACGGCGACACCCGGCGTCACCTATTTCTATTGGGTGAAAGCCTGCCGCGGTGTAAATTGCAGTGCCGACAGCACCTACGATACAGGTTGGCGCAACCTCTCGTTCCCAACCAATCTGCTGGCGGGCGATGGCACTTACCTGGACAGGGTGAGGGTCAGTTGGAATGCATCCAGCGGGGCAACCAATTACAACGTGTACCGTGCAACCAGCGCCTCAGAGACAAAAAGTCTGCTGGGCAGCCCGGCAGATACGACTTTTGATGACACCACGGGGACGCCCGGCCTGACCTATACCTACTGGGTGACAGCCTGCAATGCTGCAAACTGCAGTGACTTCAGCTACTATGACACAGGCTGGCGCAACCTCTCCGCTCCGAGCAACCTGCAAGCCAGTGATGGCACCTACACCGACAAGGTGCGGGTCAGTTGGAACCCCTCCAGCGGGGCGACCTCCTACAAGGTCTACCGTGCGACCAGCGGGACAACCACCAAGAGTCTGCTGGGCAGCCCGGCAGGGACTGCTTTCGCTGACATCACGGCCACACCCGGCCTGACCTATTACTATTGGGTGAAAGCCTGCAGCGGTACACTCTGCAGTGTTTACAGCACCGCCAACACAGGCTGGCGGTAATCTTGGTAAGGGATCATACCATTCACATGATCCAAGCCGGAATATCATGCACGTAAATCGAACGTTTACCACCCAAAAATAATAAATTACAGTATTTATGCTTTTTTGGGATGGAAGCAAGGAATAAAGTTCCTAAAAATATTATATATCACTCGATAAGATTTGCAACTTGGAGCCAATTATAAATAAATCGGGAAAGAAAACTCTGGGAAGAACAGATAATCATATCAAGGAGTATCAGGATGGAAAAACCCTCTCTCTATAAAAAATTTTTGTTGCCAGGTATTCTTTTGTTTTTCTTAATTCTCTTCAATGGCTGTGCAGGCAATAATAGCAAACCAACCTCACCTGTTTCCATAGATCTACAATTTAAAGAGCTTCCTGCATTAAATCAAGAAGTCAGCCTGGAAATTTCGATTTCTTCACTTATTTCTTTGGAAGACGTTCATGCCAAAATAATATTGCCACCGGAGCTTGCTCTGGTAAGCGGAGAAACTGAATGGAAATTTGATTTGGAACCTGGTCAAATTAATAAAACAGAAATTTTACTTTTGGCTAACCAATTGGGAGAAACTCAAATCCAGGTGGAAGCGACTGGACAACAAGGCATATCCATCAGTGGAAACAAAAAAATAATATATATTAATGTACAGACAGATACCGCCAGCATCTCGACAGAACCATTTTCTCAGGTCCCAACCTCCGGGCCTGATGTTACATCTTCCACCCCAAAAATGGAGGCCCCGGTTCAAATCGACTTGTATCCTGCATCTGAATTAAAATTGGGGGAAGCGTTCACCCTGCTATCCAAGGCCATAACTCAGCAGAGTGCAGATGTGTGTGACTTGAAACTCCTGGTTCCAGAAAATGTACAAATTATCTCAGGCGCGACAACCTGGTCCGGCAGCGTAGTGGAGGGTCAGGAAATAAGTTTAACCAATTCCTTGATGATCTCAGCAGCAGGCGACTACACTTTTGTTGCGGATATCCTTTGTTCCACAGAGGATTTTACTTTTGGCCGGCAAAAAATATTTAAAGTTACAGCAACGGATACAGAGATAAACACCTTAAATATTCTTGAGACTCAAAACGCATCTCCAGATCTACCATCTCAAGATTTGGGTGGGTGGAGACAGCCTAAACCCCTCGATTCGCCTGATACAAGCTCTTCACTGTTTAAATTTGAATCTGATAACACAACACCGCAAAACGAGACTGCACCCGAAGAACCCATTAATGTTCAGACATTTGGCGGTACAGTTCGTGTATATGGCTGGTTTAGTTATTTGGATCAGAATTCGAACTCTCTACCTGTCCGCGATGCGCGCATCGAGATTTGGGATGTTGATGCGGGGCCTTCGTATCAAAAACTCACAACTGTGTATACAGATAACTCTGGTTATTATTCTGCTTCCGTATCGAATTCGGATTCCTCAGGGTCGAATGGGCAGGATATATTCGTGAAAGTGTTAACAACAGATGACTTTTCGGTCAAGGTTACAAATTTTAGCGGAAATATTTATTTTGCGGATACAGAGGTTACAAACGATGTGCCAGATGGAGATTATTATGTTGGAAATAGGGTGGTAACAGACGCAACAAGACGCATGTCATATTTTATTTACGACAAAATTGCCAACGATGCGTATGATTATTTCTTTGATCTGGGCTGGATAAGCAACTACAATTTACAGGTGAATTGGGATCCAAATAATACATCGGATGGCACTCACTATCATTTTGGCGGCAGTATCGACCTTCTGGGAGGCGACAGGTGGGATGAGGATGTGATCCTGCATGAGTACGGTCATTTTGTCATGTACAAAACATATGCAGCCTACCCAAATTCTCCAAGCTGCGATCCGCATTCCTGGGGAATCCACTCGAGCCAGGGTTGCGCATTGACGGAAGGCTGGGCCAACTTCATCCAGGGAGCGATACAAGGGCATCAAGACTATGTGGATACCGAAGATCAGATCCTCCATATATATATGGAACCACCCTCTCCAGCAGCACACCATCCGGAGGATGAAGGCGCGGTGGCTGCGTCTCTATGGGATATTTTTGATGTGGGTTCATCTGAATCCTGGGATACTTTAACCAATGGAATTACCGGGATTTGGGATGTGTTCAATAACTATGAGCCCAATACGATTATTGAATTTAATAGCGATTGGGTATCCAGCAGTAATGGAAATGATTGTAAAGTATATAACATTTTAAATCATCTCTTGATCACGGTAACAAATCCATGCATTCCTTATACCCTCACTATCAGCAAGAATGAGGCAGGCAGCGGTACGGTGACCAGTTCCCCGGCTGGCATCAATTGTGGTTCCACCTGTTCTTACGGTTTTTCGGAAGGCACCGTTGTCACACTGACTGCCACTCCTGCGGCTGGATTCACCTTCACAGGCTGGGTCGGTGTTTGCTCAGGCACTGGCTCCTGCCAGGTCACCATGACAGCAGCCGCTTCCATTACAGCGAACTTCACTCAAAACCCGATCAACGTTCAGGCCAGTGACGGCACCTACACCGACAAGGTGCGGGTCAGTTGGATTGCATCCAGCGGGGCGACCACTTACAATGTTTACCGTGCGGTCAACACAACGGATAGAAAGAGCCTGCTGGGAAGCCCGACAGGTACCGCTTTCGGTGACACCACGGCTACACCCGGACTCACCTATTACTATTGGGTGAAAGCCTGTAACGGAGTCAACTGCACTGTCTACAGCACCGCCAACACGGGTTGGCGCAACTTCCCTGCCCCGACGGGCCTGCAAGGGAGCGATGGCACTTACACGGACAAGGTACAGGTCAGCTGGAACCCGATCAGCGGGGCAACCACATACAATGTTTACCGTGCAACCAGCGCATCAGGTACAAAGAGCCTGCTGGGCAGCCCGGCAGGTACTGCTTTCGCTGACACCACGGCAACACCCGGTCCCACATATTATTACTTTGTGAAGGCCTGCATGGGTGCGAATTGCAGCGGCTACAGTACCACCGATACAGGCTGGCGGAATCTCTCCGCTCCAGCCAACCTGCAAGCCAGCGACGGCACCTTCACCGACAAGGTGCGGGTCAGCTGGACAGCTTCCAGCGGAGCGACTTCCTACAACGTTTACCGGGCAACCAGTGCGACAACCACAAAGAGCCTCGTAGGCAGCCTGGCAGGCGTTACTTTCTATGACACCACGGCGACTCCAGGCGTAACCTATACCTATTGGGTGAAAGTCTGCAATGGAGCAAGCTGCAGTGTTTACAGCATTTCCAACACCGGCTGGCGCAACCTGTCCACCCCAACCAACCTGCAAGCCAGTGATGGCACCTATACCGACAAGGTGCGGGTCAGTTGGAACTCCTCCAGCGGGGCGACCTCCTACAAGGTATACCGTGCGACCAGCGGGACAACCACCAAGAGTCTGCTGGGCAGCCCGGCAGGGACTGCTTTCGCTGACATCACGGCCACACCCGGCCTGACCTATACCTACTGGGTGAAAGCCTGCAGAGGTACACTCTGCAGTGTTTACAGCACCGTCAACACAGGCTGGCGCAAGCCTTAACCCGGGATCATGACCCTCGCAGGGCACATCGCCACAAATATATTTTTTATAAAACCATGAGGAGCGGGAACAGGTCGAATGGGGCTACTTGGCTGAGCTGGTAGCCCCAGTTCAGCAGACGCCGGGCAGCGCGCCACTGAAAGGGTCGCAGAATGAACCTTGCGTTCCCAGCCAGACAATCTTTCTCCTGCTACCCTTTCCTCCAGCGCACCCTCGCGCCTGGGCAGTAATTCCGCGCTCGTACATCCTTATGGGGGTAGTCCCTTCACTCTTCAGGTACTCCGCCTGGGCGAATTCGCAAACAATGGGGCGGTTCAATACGTATTCTTTGTGAAAATATTCCCGAAATTGCAATATCTGTTGGAAGTTGTATACTAATGTAATCCAAATCGCACATTGAATATGGATATTCTCTTAGTTATTGGGACATCTTCAGTCAGAAAGAAATTATTTTAGGGATTGGCTGAACGTGATTTTTTAATTTTATCCTTAAACCATTCAACCGCAAAATGGCGGCTGGTGCCTGCGGGGACGATCATGCGAAATACACAGTCATGGACAGAATCTTAACCTCGACCACGACAGTTACACCCCAAACGAGAGGAAAATAAATGAAGACCAGAAGATTTGTTAGTTTAGAGGCATGGCACATCACCACGAAAAACTTAACACGCTGCGGGACAGGATAGTTCTTTCCTTCATTCCATCAATGAAAACTTGGGAACAAACGTTATCACCTGATTATAAAAACCTATCTATTAAAAATATTGGAGATTAAGATGAAAAATACTACTTCAACAATTTTGCGCTTTGTACTCTTGTTGGGACTCATGCTTGGAATCTTGCTGGCATTGGGAACGATAGGGGTCGTGCAAACACGCGCCGCCGAGCCGGTCCCACAACCGACACCGACCGGTTCTCCGCCCTCCCTCCCAGAAGCCCAACCTTTGGGGGATGTGACTGCTTTAAGCGGTTGGGATTGGTATGATGGAGGAATTGTATATTCCGTAGTCTATAACTGCGTTACCACCTACTTCGAGTATGGCACCGGTACTTATGTTGGCTATTGGGCCAACCCGGATGGCGGGATCCCGTATCCAAATATAGTATATTATTTGCACGTGGTTGTTGAAGCCGTCGGGAATGATTGCAGCGGTCAGTATGCCTATATCGACATCTCTTTGCCTGCCAACACATCCCTGGCGATCAGCTCAACCAACCCGCTTTATTGCTTTGCCAACGGTGTTAGAGATACTGTAAATTGTCCTCAGACATTACCACTTTCTGCATTCGGAAATTCCGGCTATAGAGATATTAATGCTCCCGGCCCCTCCTACACTTGGCCGTTACCACAAGGAATGCCCTGGGAGTTTCAGATCCCGGTAATTTCAACGACAACCTTGTCCGGCAGCTATTTTCAAGCCTTGGTCAAAATGTATGATGGGAGCGACGACCCGTGGTTGAATCCTTACTTCGGTATCAACGTTTATACTCCCCCCCCCCCGGGGGCCTTCAGCAAGTCCAGCCCGGGCAACGGCGCCATCAACCAGGCGACCAATCCCACCTTGAGTTGGGGAGCCAGCACTGGTGCCACCAGCTACAGTGTCTGCTACGACACCACCAATGATAATGCCTGCAGTTCCTGGGTTTCCACCGGTACGACCACCAACAAACCCTTGAGCGGACTGACCCCCGGCGCCACCTATTACTGGCAAGTGCGGGCCAACAACCTGGGAGGCACCACTTATGCCAACGCCGCGGCTTATTGGTTCTTCACCACTGCGAATCCCACCTTCCAGTTGAGCGTCAGCACGACCACCACGGCCAGCGGCACGGTGACCAGCAGTCCGGCGGGCATCAACTGCGGATTGGACTGTCTTGAAACCTATGTAAACAACACCAGCGTCACTTTGACCGCGGCAACTTCCGCCGGCTACACTTTCACAGGCTGGAGCGGCAGTGGCTGTTCCGGTACAGGAACCTGTATTGTTAGCATGACTGCTGCTCGATCTGTCGCAGCCAACTTCATCCAAATTCCGACCAACCTGCAGGCCAGCGACGGTACCTTCACCGACAAGGTCCAGTTGAGTTGGACCGCCTCCAGCGGGGCGACCTCCTACAATGTGTACCGTGCAACCAGCACATCAGGCACAAAGAGCCTGCTGGGCAGCCCGGTCACCACTACATTCGCTGACAGCACAGCCACACCTGGCGTCTCCTATGTCTACTGGGTAAGAGGCTGCAATGGTGCAACCTGCAGCGGCTACAGCGCTTACAATTCAGGCTGGCGCAACCTGTCCGCCCCGACCAACCTGCTGGCCAGTGACGGCACCTATACCGACAAGGTGCGGGTCAGCTGGACTGCCTCCAGCGGGGCGACATCCTATAAGGTGATCCGTTCAACCAGCGCTGCAGGTGCAAAGACTCTCCTTGGCAGCCCGTCAGGTACAGCTCTAGGTGACACCACGGCGATTCCCGGTGTGACCTATTACTACTTTGTGAAGGCCTGCAGGGGTACAAGATGCAGTGTCTACAGCGCTTACAATACCGGCTGGCGCAACCTGTCCGCACCAGCCAACCTTCAAGCCAGTGATGGCACCTACACCTCTCTGGTAAGGGTCACCTGGACCGCTTCCAGCGGTGCAACTTCCTACAAGCTGATCCGCTCGACTACCGCAACAGGACCAAAGACCCTGCTGGGCAGCCCGACAGTTACAACTTTCGATGACACCACAGCCACACCCGGCCTGACCTATTACTACTTTGTGAAGGCCTGCAGGGGTGCAAGATGCAGTGTCTACAGCGCTTACAACACAGGCTGGCGCAAGCCTTAGCCCGGGATCACAAACCTGGTAGACCGCCTCGCCACATAGTATTTTATATAGGATCAGCGTATCTACCCACCATATCAGATTTTGTCACTGCGAGCGCAGCGTGGCAGTCTCCTCTCCGGCATGGGGATTGCCACCCCAAAAAGCATCGGGGTCTTCGGCGTCGCTGGGAGGACACGATAAGCCAGTGCGTATGTGCTCCTCGCAAAGACAGAAGATAGAGCTTTTTTGCATTGAACAGCAGCGTTCTACCACTGTGGAATTAATCACAATTATGGACGTGAGTAGATACGAATCAGCAGGAATATGACCGATCCATAAGTAAGGTTCACTCGCCTGTCTTTGCAGAAAGGGATCAATGCGCTGGTGGGGCTAAAATGTCGCATCCAGATGATGGTCCATAAGCACGCGGCCAATCAGGAATATTACGATATCCCTGTCAACTGGCGCGCTGAAAAAGAAGTTTGAAATCACATGAACCCTGGTTTGATCTTCAAGGAGGTCTTTGGTCCAGCCATGCTATAATTATATAAATTAATTGGGTGCATTTTCAAATGGCAATCGTGCCTTGATAAAGAGGGATAATTAAATGAAACTCATAATTTACCTGCCTGCTCTAAATGAGGAAGAGACTATTCCTTGTGTTATTGCAAGTCTTCCTAAAACACTGGATCAAATTGATACCATTCAGATCCTTGTTATTGACGACGGATGTATGGATGGGACAGTTTCGCTTGCACGATCTTTGGGCGCCCAGGTAGTTTCTCATAGATGGAATCGCGGGGTAGGGGCAGCGTTTCAATCTGCTGTCCAGTTTGCCTTGGAGAATAACGCCGATATTTTGGTAGGGATTGATGCCGATGGACAGTTTGACCCGGCAGAAATACCTGGTCTGATCAAGCCTATTCTTGCCGATCAGGCCGACATGGTAATTGGCAACCGTTTTCTTCAAGGTAAACCCAAGAGCATGCCCCGTCTCAAGTTCTGGGGTAATAATCAACTCGCTTCAGTCATTAGTTTTGTCGGCGGACAAAAATTTCGGGATGTTTCCTGTGGTTTCCGTGCGTACAATCGGGAGGCTTTATTACATCTCACTTTATTTGCAGACTTTACTTATACACATGAGACCATCCTGTCCCTTATTTTTCAAGGATTGACGGTCGTTGAATCTCCGATCAAAGTTACATACAATTCTGAACGAAAGTCACGAGTGGCCGGGTCAATCATAAAGTATGCCATACAGACCAGCAAAATCATTATGCGGGTTCTATTGGACTATCGCCCGATCTATTTATTTGGCAGCGCTGGAATGGCCTTTATATCCATAGGGGTCTTTTTTGTGCTGTTTCTTATGGGGCATTATGTCCTTACCCAAAGTTTTACGCCGTATAAATCCTATGGTTTCATTGGATTGGGTTTTTTTATTTTTGGAATGCTGCTGCTTATAATTGCATTGGTGGCAGATATGTTAAATAGGTTGCGGAGCAATCAGGACGAGATGCTTTATTTAATGAAGATGGCAAGGTATAAAAAATAATTTCCAGGAGTCTTCATATTGAAGCTATTATTTATTACACGTACCTATCCACCGCTTGTTGGAGGCATGGAGACGTTTGCCTGTGATTTCTATGAGAATTATCGTAAGAAGGGAAATGTGGACCTTCTTGCAAATACAGGCGGAAAGAAAACAATCCCCTTCTTTTTTATCAAGGCGATATTTTCCCTTATTTTCTATTCGAAAAAATATGATGTTGTTCATATCTATGACGCGGTTTTATCTCCCCTGGCTTTGATCGTAAAAATATTTTCCAATGCGAAGGTTTCGTTTACGGTGAATGGTCTGGATATAGTGTACCCTCGTTTTGGATACCAAAAATTTATGCCATTTTTTCTTTGCAAAGCGGACAAGGTCTTTGCGATCAGCCATTACACCCTGGAACAATGTGTGCTTCGTGGGATACCAAAAGAAAAGCTGGCGGTCATTCCGGTGGGGCTTGACTCTAATAAAGCCGAGATCTTTTCGGAAGAGAAAAAGTCTGTGCTTATGGCAAGACTTAATGTTCCAGGAAAAGAAAAAAAAATATTGGTGACTGTGGGTAGGTTGGTAAAACGCAAGGGACATGCCTGGTTTGTTGAACATGTCTTGAAAAAACTTCCAGATCAATATATCTACTTAATTGCAGGTGATGGACCGGAACGGGACTCGATTGTGGAGGTTGCGCGTCGTTTGGATTTATCGGATCGGGTGTATTTACTGGGACGTGTTTCTGAAGAAGAAAAAAACTGCCTTTATCAAATTGCAGACCTGTTCGTGATGCCAAATATCCATGTGGAAAACGACCAGGAAGGCTTTGGGATCGTACTGTTGGAGGCAGGACGATACGGGCTGCCAGTGATCGCCTCCAACATTGAGGGGATCCGGGATGTTGTGATCGACCAGAAGACTGGCCGGCTTATTGAGGAAAAGGATGCCCAGGGATTTGTGAATGAAATTGTAAATTTTAACCCTGATCGTACCTCAATTTCCGCTTCCCTGGCATCTTTATTTAATTGGGGTGGGATTGTGGATAGGTATTACAGAGAATTCGAGAAAATGAATTCGGGATAATTCTGGCGATTGTGGCGTGAAATTTGATGTCTGGTTTCGACCATACCTCTTCATGAGGGCAGTGGAAAACAGATTATTAGAGGAGTATTGGTTTATGAGTAAAAAAAATTTGAACATAAAATCCCCGGAGCAACTTAAGGAATTATATGGGAAAGAATATGTTGAAATGTATGCAAAAATACCTTCTCCTTTTCGTATTGAAAGGCTCATGAAATATATCCATTTAAATGGCGACTATCATGTTGCTGACTTTGCATGTGGTGATGGAATGCTCATGCCTCTTGTTGCCTCCAAGGTTGCGTCGTATGTTGGGGTCGATTTTTCTGAAGAGTTCATAAGAAAAGCGAACGAGAGGAAACGCCTTTCAGGTATCACAAACGCGGATTTTTTTTGCTCCGACATTAATGACTTTTGCGATAACCACGCCGAATCCTTTGATTGTGCGTTTGCAATGGATTTTTCCGAGCATGTGTACGATGATGAGTGGGTAAAAATATTGACAGGTATTAGGAAGACTTTGAAGAAAGGGGGGTGTCTTTATGTTCATACGCCAAACGCCTTGTTTTTTATTGAAGTATTAAAAAAGCATTCGTTATTTTTGAGCCATCATCCCGGGCATATTGCAGTACGTTCTCCCGATGAGAATACAAGATTGTTGATAAAGTCTGGATATAATATAAAGCAAGTTTTGCTAATACCACATTATAATATTTTAAGATTTATACACTTTCTTTCCAATATACCTTTCTATGGGAAGTATTTTAAAGCACGTGTGTTTATTGAGGCGATTAAATAAACACCGTCTTAATCTTTCCTGTTGAGGATCTCGGTTTTAGAAAAACGCTACGAGGATAAGGTATGAAAATAGAACCCACAACCGAAAGATTAATAGTTGAAAATTATCAATCTGATCAGAAATCTTATTTACTTTATTTAATGCATGTCGTAACCTATAAATACAGCCTGAATTATGTGGCGGGGAAAAAGGTCCTCGATTACGGCTGTGGCAGCGGGTATGGCACGGCTTTAATAGGCGATGCCTGCTTGCACATCACTGGGGTAGATATTTCCCCTGAAGCCATTGCTCATGCAAGCTCTCATTTTAGCGCTCCTAACTTATCCTACTTACAGATCGAGCGGACTGAGGTTGCGCCGCTGCCTTTCCCCGATTCGTCCTTTGATGTTGTCCTGTCATTTCAGGTCATTGAGCATGTTGAGGACGTGTCCGCCTATCTTCGGGAAATAGATCGAGTTCTGGCACCGGGCGGGTCGGTAATAATTGCAACCCCAGATCGCTCTACCCGTTTATTTTCTTTTCAAAAACCATGGAACATGTGGCACTTAAGAGAATATTCACAGGATGAGCTTAATAAAACTATGACAATGTTTTTTTCAAATGTGTTCATTCGCCAAATGGGTGGGCGACAAGAAGTTCTTAAAATAGAGTTGGATAGGACAAAGCAGCTAAAATGGATTATGCTTCCATTTACCTTACCCTTTATTCCGGAAATCGTTCGAGTAAATTGTCTTCGCTTAATAAAATATTTAGGGTATAGACTCTCCAGACATTCGAGTAATTCTATCAAGCCAGATGTTAATGAAACTGCGTTACGAATATCTGATAGTGAAAAGTTTAGTGTTAATCTGGTAGCCATCGCCAATAAAACAGTCTCTGGATAGATGATTTTTTAATATATTCCTGGTGTAAAGAAGAGTGGAATAAATTGAATATTATTTATTTTTCTATACCATTAGAGGAACTGTGAAATTTAAAGGTTCTCGCCCAATCATTATCTCAATCGTATACATATTAATAATATCAGCTTTCGTGTATTATGTTTACACTAACGCTGACAAATACGTTGAGTTAATGCAAATCTCGCCTCTTGCAGTGTTCTCTCTCATGGTTATATCCATGCTGTTATTGATTGTAAATGGGTATATAACTCAATATCAAATAATAGGTCTGGGTGCGAAATTATCTTATCGGGATGGTTTTTTACTGGCTGCAGCTTCAACCCTGGCGAATCAACTCCCGATCTCGGGTGGATTAATAACTAAAGGATTGTACTTAAAGCGCAAACACAATCTCTCTTATTCTCATTTCTTTAGCTCAACTTTGGTGCTTTTCTTTTGTTTTGTTGCTGTCAATGGGTTAATTGGAACAGCAATTCTGCTTTACAGATTTTTTTTCAATAAAATGGTTATATCACCAGTATTATGGATCGGATTTATCGTGATGGCAGCCTGTTTATTAATTTTTTGGTTGCCATTGGAGCGGATCAATACCCCGATTTGGATCCGGAAATGGGTGAACCAGGCAGTCGAAGGATGGACCGTAATCAGCAAAAATCCCATCCTGGTAGCGCAACTAGTAGGGTTACAGACCATTATGATGTTACTATTAGCGCTAAGATACTGGGTTGCTTTTCATATGTTGTCACAAAATGTCAGCCCGGGTGATGTGGTTTTGTTTTCATCTGCAACCGTTCTGACCCAACTGGTAAGTATTGCCCCCGGGGGGGTTGGCATAAGAGAGGCTATCGTTACAGCGATTGCTTCGATATTAGGTCTCGATATCGGTGTGAGCTTGGTTGCGCTTGGAATGGATCGCCTGGTTGAGACTTTTATCATTATGCTGATTGGTGGCATTTGTACTGTTGTTTTGGGAAAACAGGTCTCAGAACCTTTGGCGGAACACGAGAAACAAGACGTATAAAATCGATGCCCTATTACCCTTTTAAATTATTTTACAAAACCACATATGCAGCATATCCACAATGATTCGAAGCCCAAGGTTAAATAAATAGCGCAAGTTCGGGGTTAAATAACCGAGGCAGGACATCTAAGTTTGTGGAGGGGGTTACGCTATAGCTGTAACAATATTATGAACGCAGATCAGGAAATTATAATAAGCTGAATTGATTGGTTTGACATATTCAATACTAAATTTAAAATGGAATATTCAGTAATAAAGAGGTCGTTCCAAGATCACTCATGGTGAACGATACTCTCCCGGGAAGGTTGCCTCGAACTGGCAACCTTGCCAATTTTGAAATGCTTTCATATCCTGCTCAGTTAGTCCCATCCAGGGACCAAATTCATCGCGCAGCCGGGCTTCAAAACGCATGGGGTTGGATTCTTCAAGATTTTTCAGATATTCTGGCGTTCCCACCCCAAGGCAGGTTTCAAAACGAATATGTGGGTAAGCTGAGATCGGCTGGACCGGACGGTTTACACGAAAAATCGCGAAATTCCCCACGACGGCAAGCTCTTCAAAATCCGGGTGAACTTTGAGGTAATAATAGAGTGAATAAATCCGAGGAGTGACAATAACGTAGCTTACATTTTTGTCATTAATAGTCGAAAGGATGGATGGTTCAGAGAGTCCAAGCAGGATATCTCTGGGATTATTTGGGTCAGTGGTCCCTTTATTAATCCAGAATAAAATGTAAGGGGGGGCACAGGCTACTGCTGGCCAGGTAGCCCATTCACCTCGGCAATCATTTATAATTTCAAAAGTTCTGTTGCCAGTTGTCAGGATATGTAAGATGTCTCCCTCACGTTCGGAAATCAGGATTTTTTCATCTGGTTTAATATTGTTCTCCACCCAGGTTGCTACTTTTTGATAGTCGCTAAAGTAGTTCAAGGTTTCCTGGTTCGTGATAGTGGTGGGTTTGCGAACAGCATTGTTTCCGGATATCTGTATAAAAACCAGGGCTGCGGAAATGGCCAGCACCAAGGCGCTTGAAGCTATCTTTGACCCTACCTTGTTAAATAGCCGCTCAATCATTGCGACAATGCAAATCATTCCAATAATATAAAAATACAGATTCTGCCTGAAGCCAAAATTAGCGATCACCTGGATCGGGATCATGGAACTGAATAGCAGCAATCCCATGCCCAGGTGAAAATCAGGTTTACTTTTCTTAAAAAATGCCTGGAATGCTGTGTAGATCACTGCCACCAGAAAAAAGGGTGCAATCCTGAAATATCTTACAATGTCCCGGTTGTAAAAAGTAGCCAGGATTTGCGGGAGCGACATCGCATAGTTTTTTGGGCTCACCGTTTGAGTGAAAGAATTTTGTCCGATATTTAAAAGGGAAGTAAGACGTGAGAAAATAGAAAGTACTATATTAAAGTCGGACGCCACCTGGTTGGGAGAACCACCTGCCAGGTACACATATCCCATCCAGCCAAAATAGAAAAGGGCAAATACCATGTAAAAGATGAATAACTTCAAAAGCGTGCGGCGGGTACGGTATTCAGAAAACACAATCCATATGAGCAGCGGCAACGGGGCGATAAAGATCGCGGTTTGTTTCAGCAAATAGGCTGTCCCCATCAGCACTCCCATAAGGAGATACCATTTATTGCCGCGTTGTTTGCTAAAGGCTTCCCAGAACATCCATTGCAGCGCCAGGATGAAAAATATGAGCGGGCCATCTGTCCAGACTAAACGGAAAGCTACATTGATAACGAATGTTGACAAGACAAAAAATGAAGCGAAAAAACCAACCCTCTGATTAAATAATTGCCCGCCCAGGATATAGGTTATTAGTATTGTTAATGCCCAGAAAATACGTTCCAGGATCACAGCACTGCGAAAGCTTTCTCCAAATAGGGAGTAACTTAAGGAAATTAAAAGAGGAAAAATGGGCCCGCGGTATATACTTGGAGATAGATCAGGATTGACATACCCATTTCCATGAAACAGGTTTTTGGCCAGGGAAAGATAATAAGACACATCTGAGGATGTGTAGCCTCCGGGTGGCCAGAACAGGATGGCGATGCCAATTGCAATCGGTGCAAAGTTAACCCAGGGGTGTTTTTCTACCAGGGCAGATAATGCTGAAATTTGTTTCGGTACAAAGCTCATCCAGGGATGTTTTTCAACCAGGGCAGATAATTTTGAAATTAGTTTTGGAAGTTGTATAATTTTAAGCAACAAAGTGAACATCATCGACAAAACGATAAGGATGGCTGCCCAGCCAGCAGTTCCAATGATATTCCAAAAAAGCAATGCATTATTACCAAGTGGAATATGGATGGATTCCGGTTGAGATCCTTCCAGTTTGGAATGGATCAACACATTGGCTACCCGCTCTCCATTAATCGAAACAATTGCCCGCCGGCTCTCCATATTTTCTCGGAAATAGATTGTGATAGCTTCGCTGGTTGTTCCTGTCAGGGAGAATTTCAGGCTTCCCGGAGTGGTCCCTGGTGAGAAATACTGGCAACCTTCGCTATTTAGAACCCAGTCTCCTGTAAGCAGGAACGCGGAAGCTGAATTATTTTCTGGCTGGATCTTTTTTCCGTGATCATCTTCGATTTCGAGAATACAAATAGTTCCCCATGAATTCTGGTCATATGGGTAGGGAGTGATTTCCATTTCGTATTTGAAAAGGAATGTGTTGGGAATTTCATTTCCCCCAAAATTGCTCCACCCGTAGTAGATGGCTGCAATTAGGGGGATCAGGGCAGCCAACAATAATAAATACATCCGCCAGCCTGTTTTGATCCCTTTGTTTTTAAGCCATTTTAAGAAATGATCGGTTATGAACCAAATCCACCCAATGATCAGGATAAAAATGATGGAAGCAGCACTCCCCGCATCCTTGAGGGAAAAATCCTTGTCCAGCAGTTTGACCCAGGCTGTGGCTGCAATCAAAGCAATTGGAAGGCTGAGTAAAACACTCAACAAGAAAGAAACCCATTTCGCCTGGATGAAGCCGGTTAATCGTTTCATTCTTTGCGACCTCCCTGGGAATATCGGTCATTGGGCAATAACGCAAAAAAACTTTTAGACTGAAATAATAAAGTTTAAGGCAAACTACAATTTGACTGCGTGGCCAGGAGCAGAAAGCGAAAGCCCCCAGAACATTATACCAAATAACACTTATTCTTGAATGGACGAATTGAACTGTTGCAACAAAGTACCCGCGGGTAAATGCGGGATTTAAGCTCCAAGAATTGAACTACAAGCAGGGTCTCTAAACAATTCATAGGTTGACCCAGACTTAACCCTCTTTCTTTTGAATGAACATCGGCTGGCCATTGGGGCAGGAATTTGTAGAGGTTGGATTTATGGAATTCAAGAACCATCTGGATCGCCATTATTTTTCTATGATATAGAAATCGAATTCTGGATCCCAGAAGGTTTTCTTAATATTATTAGGGGTGCGATGGAGAATATAGGTTTTAATTTGCCCGTTTCCTTGATCAAATTTTATGACCAGATATTGTGATATGTCATTAGAGTAATACATTTCGGCAGCCTCTTTATCGATATATTCAATGTTCGTAAAACCTCTCACCAGAAAGGCTCCACCGGCTCGATGGTAAGTCGTGCCGGTGTTTGCCGGGTTGTATATGACGGTCAGATGGGAGTCGTAATTAACAGGACGGTTACCTGCCAGGATTCTATCCACAGTTATTTTTACCGGGTAGTTGATCTCCCGGCTTTTATTGATCATATAATCATAAATACCCGGAAAAGCCATCAAATAGGCCAGCCCAAACCCAATTGGAAGGGCTATGCTGGCCAGAAACGGGATCTTTTTCCAACGAATTAACAGAAATAATTGTAAAACGGCAGCCAGAATAATAAATAACAGCCCATTCCCGAATATTATTATGGCTCCATCCACTGAGGTAAAACTAAATAATGCTTTATGATCAGATAAAAATTTAAAGGAAAGGATTAAACACGACACTGATATTATTAAAATGAAGATATTCATTTTCTTGCCCTGGTACAGGTTCGGATATTTACTCAAAACCGTCAGGGCAGTGATTAAAAATAACGGTGAAAAAATGATCAAATATCGGCCTTGCAACTTGAGCGGGTCCGGAAAATTATAAGCGGCTGACCAGGAATGCCGGATGGTGATCGCCAGGAACAAGCCTGCAATCAGGATCACCGCCACCAGCCAGCGGTAGGGTTCCTCCCGCCAATGCTTAAGATCAAATTTGAATATGCCGGCGAATAATAAACCGATTACCGGAGCGGCGATGGCAAGCGTATACAGCCCATAATAAGTCGTCCAAAGGAACAAGCGCTGGAGGGTTAATTGGGGTGCACCGATAAAGGGACCCGTTGAAATAAATCCCAGGAGTTGGGAGGCCGGCAGACCAAACCTGGCTCCAATCCCGATCCAGAGCGAGGCCAGCAGGGTTATCTCCAAGACCATGACACTCAGATAAATCAGTTTTTTCCAGGAGAATAAGAACACTCCTTTTTCGCCGGAGAAGGGTTGCAGCCACCAGATCAGTAAAAGGGCCGGGATTACCCCCAGGGTAATATAGCGCGTCAGGTAGCATAAACCGATCAATAACCCTATAATAACCGTCTCGACCCACCTGGTTTTACCATAGGCTGATTGTTTTCTTGGGGGAATCAACCCGGTAAAGCTGAATGCCACCGCCCACATAAATAGGGGCAAATAGATATTCTCGCTCAGGATTAGCCTTGAAAAGACAAAGTAGAATGGATGAAATAGAATGATCGTGGCGCCGGCCAGGCTCAGGCGATTATTTTTGGTCAATTTTTTTAATAGAATATATATGGGGAAAATAATACTGGTCAGGTACAATTGGCTTAATAATAACGCGGCCGGGTAGATGAGGTTTTTTGGCAATAAAAAAGCCGGCGCTATGGAAAGTGGATACAAGGGCGGGATGATCAATTCGGGCGTAAATATTTTATTTGCATTCCCCGACACAAGATCTTGTGCGAACTGCCAGTAGGTGATCTCGTCTGTATAATGGATCGGGCCATAGACAGTGGATGTATTAAATATCATCGTAATTGCGATTGCGCTGATATAAATCAATAAAAGAATTCCCCGGTTACCTTTATCTGAATCTATGAGCCGTTTTAAAAGTGTAATCACATTAACCCCATAACCCTTCTAATAAGTTCCTCTCCCCTATTCAATTTGCTAAAAAATACTATTTAAGTAATTCGTCATAAGTACCTTAACTTATGATGGTCATTGCGAGACCCCGGTGTTCTTCCGGGGTCGTGGCAATCTCCTCACCGAAAATGGGATTGCTCACCTGCCCTGGCGGGCTGGTGCCAGGGTCAGTCGCTCCGCTCCTTCGCAATGACAGTTTATTAAAATTACATTCGACCGCCTATTTAGTGGAATTATATAGTTATTATACTGCCACATCTTTTATCGCTTGCTCCTGTTTTCATACCAACCCGTGCGGGTATTCAGCCGGACATCAAAATCTTCCACGTAGGGTTTTATGTCCAGTAGCGGGGTGGCGTTCAATACATCCACGCCTTCTATTTCGAGGATATTGCCTTCCCTTTTCAGTAATCTGACCACCGACAGGCCAATCGGGTTGGGGCGGTACGGGTAACGCGTCGAAAACAGGCCGCGCAGTTGATCGTCCAGGAATGGTTTGACCTGCAGCTCATAACCGCTGGATTCATGGAAGACGTACAAGAGTATGATGTGCGAGAATCCCTCGATATCTTTCAAACCATCCGAAAATTCCGGGTTTACTTCCACTCTGCCGATGGCCTGTGAGCGCGCGGCCTGGATCGGGGTTTGAGATTTTTCTGTAAAGGGTGAATAAATAAACCCGATGGGTTGCATGCTGAATTCTATGCTCATATCCAGGTGGGTTCCTCGTAGCCGCCGAAGATCCCTTTCATTACATCCACGATCTCACCCAGGGTGGCATAAGCGCGCACCGCCTCCAGGATGTGGGGCATGGTATTTTCGGTACCCTGGCAGGCAATGCGCAGCCTGTCCAGGCACTGACCGACGCGCCCGTTGTCACGTTCCTGGCGGGTCTGCTCCAGGCGGTTGACCTGGCGCTGGTAACCCTGCGGGTCCATCACCAGCAGCGGAATGCTGAAGTGCTTGTCTTCGGCATAGGCATTTACACCCACCACTCTGCGGATGTTCTGGTCGATCTCGCGCTGGTAGCGGTAGGCTGAATCTGATATTTCACTCTGAAAAAAGCCTTTATCAATGGCAGGCAGGACGCCACCCAGGTCGTTAATGCGGCGGAAGTAATCGTAAGCCTGCTTCTCCATGCGATTGGTTTGGGCTTCCACAAAGTAGGAGCCGCCCAGCGGATCGATGGTATTGGCCACACCGGATTCCTCGGCGATGATCTGCTGGGTGCGCAGGGCTATGGTTACCGCCTGTTCGGAGGGCAGCGCCAGGGCTTCATCCCGGCTGTTGGTATGCAGGGATTGCGTCCCGCCCAGCACGGCTGCCAGGGCTTGCAGAGCCACCCGCACCACGTTGATCTCAGGCTGCTGGGCAGTCAAAGAAGCTCCCGCGGTCTGGGTATGGAAGCGCATCAGCCAGGAGCGCGGATTTTTGGCGCCAAAGGTTTCCTTCATCTCGCGTGCCCAGATGCGGCGGGCGGCGCGATACTTGGCGATCTCCTCAAAGAAGTCATTGTGAGCATTAAAGAAATAAGACAGACGTGGCGCAAAGTCATCAATATCCAGTCCGCGCTGCAGCCCCCAGCGTACATACTCCATGCCATCCGCCAGGGTGAAAGCCAGCTCCTGGGCCGCGGTTGCGCCCGCCTCACGGATGTGGTATCCGGAGATGGAGATGGTATTCCACTGCGGCACGCTGTTGGAGCCAAATTCAATGGTATCCACCACCAGGCGCATGGAAGGCTCGGGTGGAAAAATGTATTCCTTCTGGGCAATGTATTCTTTAAGAATGTCATTCTGGATGGTACCGCGCAACTGGTTGGGACGTACGCCCTGCTTCTCGGCGGCGGCGATATACATGGCCCAGATGATCGCAGCAGGAGAATTGATGGTCATGCTGGTGGAGACTTTATCCAGCGGGATGCCATCCAGCAGGATCTCCATGTCTTTCAAGGAGGAGATGGCCACACCGCACTTGCCGAATTCCCCCAGGGCTGCCGGGGCATCGCTATCATAGCCCATCAGGGTGGCCAAGTCAAAGGCAACCGAGAGCCCGGTCTGGCCCTGCTCCAAAAGATATTTGAAGCGTGCGTTGGTCTCTTCTGCGGTTCCAAACCCTGCAAACATGCGCATGGTCCACAGTTTGCCGCGGTGCATGGTAGGATGGATACCGCGCGTATATGGATATTCACCCGGCAGACCCAGGTCACGTTCGTGATCCGTATTTTCCAGGTCAAGCGGCGTATAAAGACGATTAATTGGCTCGGAGGAAGTGGTGGTAAATTCTTCCTGCCGTTCGGGGAAACGTTCCAAAGTCTTCTTGAGCTGGTTGTGTTCCCAGTCTTCCAGCGATTTGCGGACCTGATTGAGTTGTTCGCGATCGGGCATCAAGTTCTCCTTTGGCTTATGCAAAACTTGAGTGTTTGGATATTGAGGGTGATTTTCAGAAAAATATGTTGGGAATTATAGCACGATGGAAATTAAAATTCACGAGAGCTGGCTTGCACCGGTTTCTGCGCTACAGATATACACTTTGGCGGTCAGGCCGCTTTTCTGCTGGTAAGCCTCACTTACTCTGGCAGTGAACTCAGAAGTTGCTTCCTTCCGGATAAGCGCCACGGCACAACCTCCAAACCCGGCGCCGGTCATGCGTGCCCCCAGGCAGCCGGGAGCTTGCAAGGCGCTCTCCACGATCTGGTTGAGTGCCGGGCTGGAGACTTCAAAATCATCCCGCAGGCTGGCGTGACTGGCATTTAAGATTTCCCCCAGTTCTTCCAAACGATTATTGCGAAGAGCATCCACCGCTTGCATAACACGCCGGTTTTCAGTGATGACATGCCTGGTTCTGCGAGCGGGCAGCGCATCCATGTCTCCCATGCGTTGCGCAAATGTCGTTTCATCCACATCCCGTAAAGCAGACACACCCAAGAAGCGGGCCGCGGCCTGGCATTCGTTCACGCGCTGGTCATAGGCAGAATCCACCAGTATGCGGCGCGTGGAGGTATCCAGGACCGCCACCAGCACCTGGGAGGGCATGGGAATATGCTCCACCTGCAGCGAACGGCAATCCAACCAGAGGGCATGCCCGCCTCGGGCGGCTGCGGAGACCATTTGATCCATGATCCCGGATTGAATGCCCACCCATTCCTTTTCCGCCTGCCTTCCGGCTTTCGCCATCTGCACCGGCTCCCAATCCCACCCTCCGACGGATGCAAAGGCGCGTGCGGTAGCCATCTCGGTGGCAGCCGAGGAGGAAAGCCCGGCTCCAATGGGCACATCTCCGGCCATGACCCCTTCCCAACCCTGCAGGGGATAGCCCTGCTGCGCCAGAACCCAGGCTGTTCCTTTAATATAATCCGCCCAGCTTTTTCGCGTGCGCTGGGGGCGATCAGCTGCAAAAGATACGGTTTCTTTGAAATCCAGGGAGTGCAATTTCACCTGTGCATCCGAACGTGGACGCAAGGCGATCCAGACCGCCCGGTTGATCGCCATGGGCAGCACGAAGCCATCGTTGTAATCCGTATGTTCGCCGATCAGGTTCACTCTGCCGGGGGCGCGTACCAGGATGGGCGGCTGGCTTTTGTATATATCCACAAAGGCGGATGTGACTGCGGCGGCTGTCTGGTTCATGCACTGATTTTTAACAGGACAGCCTTCAGGCGATCAATTTCGTCCAGGGTGTTGTAGTGGACAGCCCCTACCCGCAGCATGCCACCGCTGGGTTCCACACCCAGGCATTCGCTGACGTTGAGGGCGTAGTAGTTGCCATCCCAGGCATAGATGTTTTCTGCAGCCAGTTTTTCGGCCAGAAGGCGCGGCGGAATATCTTTCAACCTGAAGGAGAAAGTGGCCACACGGTCTTCCAGGCGGCGCGCATCGGTAAGCCCGTACAATCTAATCCCGGGAATCGATTCGAGTGCCGAAAGCATGGCACGGTTGAGTTCAAACTCGTAAGCACGGATGGCGCTCATGGCTTGCTTCAATAGCAGTCTCCTGCCGGTGTAGCCGCGCTCGAGCAGGGCTTCGGCGTGTTCTCCACCGAATTTCTTTCCCACCCATTCAAAGTATTCAACTGCACCCAAAACCCCGGCAATACCCTCGTGATTCTGTGTGCCGGTCTCAAACTTTCCGGGCAGACTGTTGGGTGCCGGGCGGATTTTGTAAGCGAACAATTCATCCAGCAAAATACGCTTGCCGTATAAAATGCCGCTGTGATTGCCGAAGAATTTATAACTCGAAGAGACCAGAAAATCACAATCCAGATTCTGCACATCGATCGGCCCATGTGGGGCGAATTGAACGGCATCCACATAAACCAGCGTACCGGCGGCGTGTGCCATCTGGATGATTTTGGATATCGGGTTGATGGTCCCCAGGGAATTGGAGGCATAGCCCACAGCCAACAGGCGCGGCTTGCGCTCGAGGGCTTTCTGCAGCTCATCCAATTTCAAGGTTCCATCTTCCACGTCAAAATTTACCCAGTTGACCTTGCAGCCCCGGTCCCGGGCAGCCAGAACCCATGGGCTGACATTGGCGTCGTGATCCAGACGGGTGACCACGATCTCACCCCCGGCCTGCCAGTTGCGTGAGATCGAACGACTGATGTGCAGGGTCAGGCTGGTCATGTTGTTGCCAAAGATGATCTCATCCGGGCTGGAGGCATTGTAAAAATCAGCCATGGCTTTGTGGGCTTCATCTAAAACGGCATCAGAGGCGATACTGGTGGCAAAAGCGCCGCCATGATTTGCGTTGCATTCCAACAAGTAACTGGTAATTCGTTCAAGGGATTGCCTGGCAATCTGGGTGCCGCCCGGGTTATCCAGAAAAATTACATTGCGGTTGAGGGATGGAAACTGGGCGCGAATGGCAGAGAGGTCAAGAGTCATAAAGAGTTCTCCTTGCAGAGGGTTATTGGGAGGTTTTCCGTGTTATTATAGTCCATCCTGAAATTTATTCCCGCCTGTACCAGGGAAAGAAGTGACCGGAATCTGAAATGCCTGTTAAAAGCAGCAAACGCCTGGGTGAGGGGGGCACCCAAACGTTTGCTATCAATATAATACACTAAGATGTAATTTTTTGCAAGTACCAATATTACACTTTATGCAATTATAATGTGCTGATTGTCTATATTATCCATTACATTATTTTAATATCGTAGACAATTGTACCGGGATATATTTGCTTTGTATTTCAAGATTTTATTGACAGTAATCCTAAGAATAAACAAATAAGAGCATCTACAATAAAGCATGTGTTGATAACGTTTACCGGTCGTCTCAGTGTCTCTTGACCAGCCTCAGTATTTGGGATAAAATCCCTACGCTTTATAACAGACTGGCCCTGTAGCTCAGTGGATTAGAGCGATTGCTTGCGGAGCAAAAGGTCGCGTGTTCGAATCACGCCAGGGTCACTCGCGTCAGATATAACCAGTCAGAATTTCGCGAATATTGAGGAGTTCCTGGCTGGTTTGCGTTTTGAGCAGAGGTGGAAATTAGAGGGATTGCCAGTCACCCTCAAGGTGAGTTCTAGGTGATATATTTTTACCAAACATTATCCCTATTAGTAGAACTCAATAATCACATATCTGTCAAAGAGGAGTCCTCTATACCTGTTACAGCCACCCTATATACCCATTATACGAAAAACGACAGAAATGGTAAGAAACTTGTGGTTAAATAAAACCAATTATGTTTGAAGAGGGGGTAATTTGATACTTACCTTGAAAAAACCAAAGTAAATAATGATCGGTGTTTTGGGACCATGTGATTATTCAACAGTAATGAACTAATAGAATCCAAAAGAAGTGGTGAAGTTATGAAATTGTCAGTCTCGATCCCTGAATATTTTTTTCAGTCGAAAACCAAAGGTCCTCATGAGCCATGGTCGGAGGTTCCCCAAAAAATGGGACTTCGCAAATCCCCCTCCGCAACTTCCATCAAACATGTTACCCCCTGATTTAAGGACTTCCCATACATCGAATGAGATATTATCGAGTAAAATTCTTAACAAAGGAAAGGATTGCTTTTGCCAAACGATAAAATAATAAGAACGCAGTATTTTGACTGGGGTACATTGGAATGGTTGTATGAACCGCAAGACAGAATTTCGGGACATCCCAGTACTGCATTTGCTACACTAGATATTGGAAAGATTCAAAAAACGCATTTTCATGCAGGATTTGAACAATTCTTATATATCGTGTCTGGTGTTGGCACACAGTGGCTTTCTGGTGAGGCTATTGCCATAAGCCAGGGTATGTTCATTCATAATCCAGGATATATCGAGCATGCTCTTGCCAACACAGGTGATATACCGCTCAAAGTATTAACTATTTATCTACCCTTACCTTTCCCTTCAATTAATTCCGAAAGTTTGAGGGAATCGGTTATTTATCAAGAGCCAAAATTGGATTTACATGAAGATTCCAATGTCCAAGCCTTACAATTATTACAGGATAGAGTATCGCTGGCGATGAATATGGCCTCGATTACAATTGATTCCGAAGGGATTCCTGTTACACAAGGAAGCGGGTATTCTAAATTCTGCCAATTGGTACAATCTATACCTGAAGGGAAAAAACGCTGTGCTTATTCAGAGCTGGAAGCTGGGCTGAAATCTGCAAAACAAAAAACCTCTTTGGTATTCCAATGTTATCTCGGAGTAACAAATGTTGCTACACCGATTATGGATAAAGAGGAAAGCGTCGGTTGTGTTGTTTGTGGACAAGTGCTATTAGAAGACCCCGCAGATTCTGATTATACCAATATCACAAATGAAGGATTCTTGATTGATCAATTAAGAACTGAGTTCGAGAAATTACAAGTGGTATCGAAAAGCAGAATATATACCGCTGCGGAATTAATTTCAAGTCTCTCCAATCAATTCTTGGAATTAAGTAAACGTTATCAATCCCAACTTCGTATTGCGGATGAATTAAAAGCAAAAGCGGGAATTGTAGAGTTACTGAAGCAAACAGAACTACAGGCACTTCAATCTCAAATCAACCCGCATTTTCTATTTAATACGTTAAATTCCATTGCCAATTTAGCATTGCTTGAAGAGGCACCTCAGACCCAAGAGGTAGTATTTACACTTTCTGAGTTGATGCGTTATGCTTTACGATCAGCGAATCAAATGGTTTCAGTTAGTGAAGAGATTGATTACATAAAGAATTATTTAATAATCCAACGTGCAAGGTTCAAAGACCAGATAGAACTGATAATTAGTATCGCACCTGAGATCATGGAGTTTCCACTCCCCCCTCTTACATTACAACCTCTTGTTGAAAATTCTATTCTTCACGGATTAAAAGGGCGTAATAGTGGCGAAATAAGAATAAATGGGATACTTGATGGAGGTTGGATAATCTTTGAAGTTCATGACGATGGTATTGGTATCGAAAAAGAGAAAATTAATAAGATCTTACGGGCTGCAGATGCTAACTTTCAAGCAAAAAGTGTTAATAGTATTGGAATTAGTAATGTTATTCGGCGCATGAGGCATCATTTTGGCTCAGAATTTTCATTTAATATTGAAAGTTCAGGAAACAATGGAACAAAATTCTATCTCAAGGTTCCTTATAAGAATTACATAAGTTAAGATTATGATCAGACTACTTATTGTTGATGATGACGATTTACAAAGAAAAGCTTTGCGTCATATCCTTGAAAAGACTCAACCACCTATCATTGAGGTGATTGGTGAAGCCGAAGATGGTCAAAGTGCGATAAATCTTTCAGTAGAACTCAACCCAGATATCGTCCTCATGGATATCGAGATGCCCGAAATGAATGGTTTGCTTGCGATTAAAGAGATTAGAGAAAACAACCCAAATACGTATATTATTGTGATAACCGCCTATGATTATTTTGAATATGCTCAGCAAACGCTAAAACTGGGGGCAGTCGATTACTTACTAAAACCTGTTCGGCCTGAAAAATTACTGGCTGCCATTAAAAAAGCATCCATTTTTATGAAAAGGGAATCGTCAAAAATTGAAGAAGAAAAAAAATTACGAGAACAAGTCGCACATGCAATGCCGTATATCACCATGGCATTCGTTCAAGATTTGATTCTGGGAGATCTAATAAACTTGGATGAAATCCAAGATCGGGCGAATTTTCTTGGCTTAGAAAATTTGCCAGCAATGGTGATGATATTTGATATTGATAATTTTTCCTTTATTACTAATCAAACTAGTGAAACAGAAAAACAGATCCTAAAGACACAAGTCAGTAATGTTATTACTTCTACAATAAAGCACTTACCATCAGCATTGCTGGTACCTTGGAGTGGAGATGAATTATTGGTCCTGTTACCCCAAGGTGATCTTCAAAAAAAAGAACCCGCACAGCAGCAGGTTATGTCCATAGCTGATGAAATTCGGACAGCAGTAGCGCAGCATACATCTGTAACCGTTAGCGTTGGCGTCGGACGATCATATTTAGATGTAAGGGAAATTCGAAAGTCTTATCAAGAAGCATTAATAGCACTACAAGATACTGTCTTTGCAGGTCAGAACATTTCCATACATATTGACGACTTCCAAGAATATAATTCGTCCATGTACCTTTACCCTCTGGAGAAAGAACAACATTTAGTGTCATTTGTTCGCATGGGAAACCAAGACAAAGCTCTCAATACACTGGACGATATCATAAATAGCTTTCATAATGTATCTGTGGAAATAGCCAAGGTTCGTCTCTTGGAATTATTGATTGTAACATCCAGAGGGGCAGCAGAAGGCGGTGTTGATAGCGCTCAATTATTTGTGATCAACCAACATTATCTTGAACAATTATCGGCTTCAATGAATTTCCTTGAATTGAAGGAGATAGCAAGCTGGGCTATCAGTCAATTTACTAATCATGTTGCTACCCGAAGAAAGGATCGCAATTGGAGGTTGTTAAAAGATTCCCAGGTTTATATTGAGGCGAATTACCAACAGAATTTGACTCTTGTACAAGTGGCAGCAGCAGTACACTTGAGTCCTGAATATTTCAGCCGGTTATTTCGACAAGAGCAAGGTGAGACTTTTACGGAGTATTTGTCTTCTCTTCGTCTGGAGAAGGCTAAACAGTTCTTAACAACATCAAATAGGAGTGTCGGTGAGATATCAATGACCGTTGGTTATAGTGACCAAAACTACTTCAGTCGCGTATTTCGAAAGGCTACAGGCATGTCGCCCACCGAATTTAGAAACAGATAGTCAAAAGAATCCAGAAACATGTGAAGAAAATCCAGTTGAAAAAGCTACAATCTGAAATACTGCAGGTTGTGGTTTTTTTATTTACGTTAAATTGCTAATAGTCCTCGGTTTGTATCATAACCTTCCGCATATTGATATATATATAATTAGAAGGTGAACGGAGAATTATTTAGGGATGATTAGTTTTCGGATTCTCACTATTTTTTATAATTTAGGCTTCCCAATAACGGGAAACGGGAAAGGGGGTGGGATATCCAATTAAATTTCTAGTATTTGTTTATGGTCAATAAAGAATATGAAAGTGATATCCAAAGGAGAGAAAAAATGCATAAGAAAATTTTAATCGCTGCTTTGATACTTGGTATGGTCTTGACTGCATGTGGACCTGCCGTTCAGGAGCAGACAACACAAGAAATTCCAACAGAGCAACCCACACAACTAGCGGCTACGGAATCAACTCAAGCTACAACTGAACCAACCCAAGCTGCAACTGTGCCGGACACAATCAAGATTGGCTTTGTTGCACCCCTCACAACAGCTAATGCCCTGATGGGTTGGAGTATGCAACAAGGTGCGCAGTTAGCTGCCCAAGAAATTAATGATGCTGGTGGTATCAATGGTGTTCCGCTGGAGTTAATCATTGAGGACAACTCCAATACAGCCGATGTAGCGGTTAACGCGATTAATAGAGTGTTATCAGAGAATCCCGTTGCGCTCATCCTCGGAAGCACCAGCGCTCAAACATTAGCCATGGAACCAATCATCCTGGAAAATACGTTACCAACCATTATTATGGGAAGTAGCCCTTCATTAACGGATCAAGGAAACCCCTGGGTGTTTGCAACGCGTGCAGATGATGGATTTGCAGCTACTGCTGCCGTCAAATTTGCCGTAGAGGATTTGGGTGCGAAAAAGGTCGGAATTTTTCATGCAGCAGAAGAGTTTGGAACTAGCGTTGCTCCGATCATTATTTCTGCTTTGGCTGAATATGGATTGGAACCAGCTGCAGTCGTGAGCGCACCTTCTACTGATAAAGATTATTCGGCTCAACTCTTAGAACTGCAGGCAGCTGATGTGGATGTTATATTAGTCTGGGTATTACCGGCGCCAGGTATTCTGCTTGCAAGGCAGATGAAACAGTTGGGTATGGACACACCTGTTGTAGCAAATCCAGTATTTGGCTTGTCTCAGGTGTTGGTATTAATGACTCCTGAAGAATTGGCTGGGATTTACTCGATGACAGATTGTGTACCTAGCCAAAGTACAGATGAAAAGATTCTGGCTTTTGTACAGGCTTATAAGGATCGAACTGGTACAACTCCTGATTTGTTTGGTGCATTATCATATGATAGTGTAAAACTCTTCGCGGACGTCATCACACAAGTAGGGACAGATCTCGCTGCTATTCAAGCGGGTCTTTTTGCGGTTACCGGCTGGCCGGGCGTCTGCCATAATTATTCTTTCGACGCGAAAGGTCGTGGAGGTTACGATATTTCCACGGTAGATATTTCAACTGGAACCCTTAAGGTCGTTGGGACAGTTTCCAAATAGAATTTATTTCGAGAAGTGGCCACTCCAATTGAGTGGCCACTTCCAATACTAAAATAGAGTTCCGATTGAATCCGTAAGATAAATGGTAGGAACATGCAACAATTAACTCAATTAATAGTAAATGGCTTAACGATGGGTTGCATTTACGCTCTTATAGCACTAGGTTTTGTGCTTATATATAGAACTGTTGGGGTAATTAATTTTGCTCAGGGTGAACTTGTAATGCTGGCTGCTTATTTTGGAGTTACCGCAATATCAATTGGGTTGTCTTTGATTTGGGCTTATGTATTTGTTATTGCTGCTATGGCAATCTTTGGTTACCTTTTTCAATGGATGATTTATTACCCGTTAAGAGGAAAACCATTTATCACAATCATAATCAGCACAATTGGAGTTAGTATAATTCTTCAGAACCTAGCGCGCATTATTTGGGGGCCAGCACCTCTGATGTTTCCTTCCTTCTTTAGCCTAAAACCTTTGAATATTGGCGGTGTCTTGGTTCAACCCCAAAACATTTTTGTTTTTGTGGTAACCGTAGTGCTTTTTTCGTTGGTTTACTTGTTACTTTCCAAAACAATGATAGGTCACAAGATGCAGGCGGTTGCCCAAGATCCAGAAACAGCCAAGTTGATGGGGATCAAGGTAGATCAGGTGGTGGCGGGGGTATTTGTTCTTAATTCAATACTTGCCGGCGCAGCAGGGTTATTGCTGGCTCCTATTTTCCTTGTCACACTGGATATGGGTAGCTCGGTATTGATGAAATCCTTTTCCGCATCTATTATTGGAGGATTTGGTAGTGTTCCTGGGGCAATTGTAGGTGGATTGTTCCTGGGTGTAGTGGAAATATTAGGTGCACGTTACATTTCTTCCCATTTTAAAGATGGAATTGCTTTTGTTGTGTTGCTTCTGGTATTGCTTATCATACCCAAAGGTCTTTTTGGTGAACGGGTAAACGAGAGGTCATAAAGGGAGATTCGTCATGGGAAGATATGGTCGTTATATTCCTTGGATAATATTGGGGTGCACAATTTTACTTTTCCCCTTAAGAACAAGTAATTATTATTTACAGATCGCCTGTTTAGCCGGGATCTATATCATCCTGATTATTGGTTATGACTTTATCCTTGGGTGGGCGGGGCTTCTTTCATTAAGTCATGCTGCTTTTTATGGGATAGGAGCTTACACATCCGCATTATTATCGGTAAACTTTTCCATCCCTTTTTGGGTAACTCTGCCTGCAGCTGCTATCGTTGCTGGTTTGTTCGGGTTAGTAGTCGGCTTTCCAACATTGCGATTACGGGGGCATTATCTCGCATTGGGAACATTAGCCTTTGGAGAGATTGTCGTATTGGTTTTGATGCGATGGCGGGCAGTGACTCGAGGAGTTGACGGTGTTACGGGAATCGTTCCAGCAAGTTTTGGGTTATTTGTGTTTGATAATAATAAATCCTATTATTACTTATTGATTTTCTTTATTTTGATATTGGCTATTTTTGCCAGACGGATCCATCAATCTCGTTTTGGTAGAGCGCTGATTGCAATTCGCACAGCAGAAGTAACTGCCGAGGTTAGCGGTATCGACACAAATCGAATTAAACTTTTGGCTTTTATCCTGAGTGCAGTATATGCAGGTATCGCCGGTAGTCTATATGCTTACCTTTTTCGGTATATCAGCCCAGAGACATTTGGATTACACCAATCCATCACGATTTTGACTATGTTGCTGATTGGCGGGGGTGGTTCTATCGGAGGATCGGTTTTGGGCGCAATCTTATTGTCATTCCTCCCAGAGTGGCTTAGGTTTCTAAAAGATTACTATTTATTACTTTATGGAGTTGGTATTGTGTTAATGATGGCTTTTATGCCAGATGGAGTAATTGGATTAGCCAAGAAGATCATTTCCAAGATTAAATTCCGGCTGCCTTTGCGGAGAAATGTATGACTTTCATACTCGAAACCAGGCAATTATGCAAGCAATTTGGTGGGGTTCATGCCTTGCGCCCATTTGATTTTAAGATCTCGCCAGGAGAAATTCGTGCCTTGATAGGTCCAAATGGGGCTGGTAAAACAACCTTTCTTAATCTACTAAGTGGAATATACACTCCGACCGATGGGGATATATTATTTAAAGGACAACAAATTACAAAGATCAAACCGCATGTTGTGACCAGACTTGGCGTTGGTCGCACTTTTCAAACAGTAAAACCATTTGGAAAGTTGTCAGTGCTTGAAAATGTTATGTTGGGGTATGATTGCCGCGCTGAGAAAGGAATCTTCCATATTTTGATCAAAAGTTCATCAGCCAAGCAAGAGGAGGAGGAAACAAAAGAAAAAGCGAGAAAAGCTTTGGGATTTGTCGGCATGCTTGATAAGCAAAATATGATAATTACCAGTTTGCCCTATGGGCAACAACGATTGGTTGACTTGGCTCGCGCTTTGGTGCATGATCCTGACTTGCTCTTGTTAGATGAACCGGCGGCAGGAATGACCCGCCAAGAAGGATCTGATCTTGTAGCCTGTATCCGACGAATTCGAGATCTCGGGATTACCGTTCTACTTGTTGAGCACAACATGCGGCTGGTGATGGATGTCTCTGATCGAATAACCGTTTTAGATTTTGGATATTTGATCGCTGAAGGTATCCCAGAAGAAATACGATCTAATCCCAAAGTAATTGAAGCTTATTTAGGGAAAAAAACCAATGATGCTATCAATTGAGAATCTCGTTGTTAACTACGGAAATATTATTGCGTTGAAGAGCATTTCAATGCAAATAAATGAGGCTGAAATCGTCGCTTTGATCGGAGCTAATGGTGCTGGTAAAACAACCACACTACGTACGATTAGTGGTTTATTGAGGCCTGCTTCAGGGAGTATTACCTACAATGGGGAAAAGATAGATACCTGGCCTGTAGAGAAAATTGTGGCAGCCGGATTGTCTCACGTGCCTGAAGGTCGGCGAATATTCCCTGGTTTGACAGTTCTTGAAAACCTAAAAGTTGCAACCAGTACCTGGGCTGGAAGAGGACAAAGTATTCAGCCGGAACTGGAAAAAGTATATAGACTATTCCCCAAATTGCGCGAACGTACCAGTCAATTGGGATGGTCTCTTAGTGGGGGAGAGCAGCAAATGCTCGCAATTGGACGAGCCATGATGTCCCGCCCAAAATTACTTATGCTAGATGAGGTATCTCTTGGCTTAGCTCCTAATTTGGTTCAAGACATTTTCCAAACAATAAAAGAAATCAATCAATCAGGTTTAACAATTCTCTTAATTGAGCAAAATGCAAATTTGGCGCTTGAGTATGCTCACCGAGTTTATATTCTAGAAAATGGTGAAGTTGTGATGACTGATACTGCCATAAATTTAGCAAAAAACCCACAAATCCAAGATTCGTATTTGGGTAGTTAGATTTTGGTGAAGGATTATTCATAACCTTCCATATACAGGGAACCATTAATGGATATAAGACAAAGTCTAACCACTCGATTTGATAATTTTGTTGCAGCGATGAAAGGTGAGCCTTCCTGTGTTCCCATTTTTGCGCAGATTCATGATCATGCAGCCAAATTAGCTGGTGTATCCATTTACGATTTTTTTACGAATCCCAAAACGTTCGTGGACACAACTATTCTTGCAAGTGAATATTACCAATTTGATTTTCCTCGCTTAATTTACGATGGATATAACATTGAAGCTGAAGCCCTTGGCGCAAAAATTGTTTTTCCAAATAATGCAATCCCTGATATCGATCGCGTAGAACCGTTAATTAAACAACCCAGTGATCTGGCTAAATTAATACCACCTGATCCTTATTCATCTGGACGAATGCCTTTCGTACTTGAAGCGAATCGTCGTTATGTTGAAGTAACCGGTTTGGCACCTAACCTGACCTACTGTGCACCGCTTAGCCTGGCCATACAAGTTCGTGGATATACCAACTTGATTATGGATATCTACAAACGTCCTTCGTTTGTCCATGAGTTGCTAGTGTTTTTAACAGAGCAAGTTCTCATACCCTGGGTGAATATTCTAAGGAAGGAGGCTGGGGGAAATTTATTGGTATTGGGTGCTGATGCCTGGGCTTCTCCGCCAAACTTTTCTATTGAAATGTTAGAGGAGTTTGATGTACCTTATGTGCTGAAGATAAAAGAAATTTGTGGAACTGGGTCTGCAAGTGGGTGGTGGGGCGACAGTAAAATCAAAGATCCCCAGCGATTAATTGACCTGAAAGCAAAGGTACCACCTGGTTACCTTTATGGATTTGATCCTGACCCCAATGTTTTGGGTCCTGAAATATATAAAAACACTGCTCTACAGCACAATCTTCCACTTGCTCTTGGGATTGATGCTGGGCTCCTGTGTGATGGCCCGGTTGAAATACTAACCGAACGAATAAGACGATATATTAAAATTGGTGCACCAGGAGGAAAGTTCTTTATCTTGCTGAACAGTATACCTGCCATTACTCCCCCAGAACATATTCATTTAGCCGTAAAAGCTGTACATACATTCGGAAAATATCCTATTGAAGATCTAGATAAAAATTTTGTTTCTCCAACTCTTGCGCCGGCTGAGAAATGGACTGATTTTATCGCTCGAGTAGGGCTGCTGGAATGATTGATAGCCTGACCATAAGTGGAATTTTTTTATTCAACAGAGATTTGAAAAGCCATATATGTTCCCAGACCCCAATAAGCTTACCCGGATCCTTCATCGTAGCTGGATAGAGATATCGCTGAAGAAATAACGATTATTAGCTCAGGAAATAACGACAAACGGCGTTGATAAACTATCCAAAATGGACAAACATTGATCATTTATTATTAAGTTTGTTATTTTCACGGTAAGTAATTTACTTGCACAGCGGTTTGATAAGTGATTTGGAATGCAGGTTTTGAATCTAATTATATTAAATGATTTGAAACATTGGAGAATTTTATGTTTCTACGCGAACATCAAGCAAAATTTATTTTAAGCAGCTTTGGGATTTCAATACCAAAGGGACACATTATCACAAAGGTTGAAGATATTTGTATTGCGAGTACTAAATTAGGTAAAGAAACGGTTTTAAAAGCCCAGGTACCAGTCGGCGGGCGTGGAAAAGCTGGAGGTATAAAGTTCGCTTCTTCAGAGAAAGAGGCTGAGGAATGTTTGCGAACTATGTTAGGGAGTCAACTAAAGGGATACCCGGTGACAGAGGTGTTGATCGAAGAAACCTTGGATATTCAAGCAGAGTATTATGTTGGAGTCATTACTGATACAGTTAAATCTTGTCCTTTGGTTATTGTTAGTACTCAAGGAGGAATGGATATCGAAGAGGTCGCACGGGAAAGCCCACAAGCAGTCGTGAGAATTGCCGTAGATCCATATTTCGGTTTAACTGATTATCAAACCCGCTTTCTTGTCAACCGGGCTGGATTTGAAAAACCAATAAAAGACAAAATTGCCAAGTGGCTACAACAACTCTATCGGGTCTATTGGGAAACGGATGCTCAATTGGTAGAAATCAACCCATTGGTATTGACCGCTGATGGAAATCTTGTTGCTGCAGACGCGAAGATGGTTATTGATGACAATGCTCTATTTCGTCACTCGCTGATAAGCGAGTTGCGTGTATTGAGCGAACCCGAACTGAAAGCAGAAACTGCCAATATCAATTATGTTCCACTGGACGGCGAGATTGGTATTATCGGAACCGGTGCTGGAATGGCGATGGCAATTATGGATCAAGTTGCCTTTTTTGGGGGAAAACCTGCGAATTTTATGGATGTAGGTCCTGGAATCAATAACGGTGGTGGTCGCGTGGGTCTTGATATCCTTTTACGGCGTCCAGAGTTGAAAGGAATTCTTATCAGTGGATATTCTGGCGGACGATTAGAATTATTTGCCAGCGATATTGTGGCTACATTAGCGGAGCATGTGACTGCCAAGTTGCCTATCGTTGTGCGCCTGCAAGGGATCAACGATGATGAAGCACAAGAAATTCTTCAACAGTGTCCTTATGAAAATTTGCATTTTAGCCAGGGTTTTGATGAGGCGGCATTAAAGATAGTTGAATTGAGCAAAAAGGAATAATTTCCTAAAAAGAAGAGGCATTATGAGTATTTTAGTAAATCGGGAAACGAGGTTAATCGTCCAGGGCATAACTGGACGATATGGAAATTTCTATAGTCAGAAATTCTTAGATTATGGCACCCATATAGTGGCTGGAGTGACTCCAGGCAAAGGGGGAATGTCTATTCACGAAATACCCGTTTTTGATACTGTAGCAGAAGCATTACAGGAATATCAAGCTGATGCTTCGATTATATTCGCCCCGGGATCGGTAGCAAAAGACGCTATTTTGGAAGCTGTGGATTCTGGAATTAAGTTAATCCTTTGTATAGTTGATGGCCTACCAGTACGTGACGTCATGGTGGTAAAACGACGTCTGCGTGAAAGCCAGACAATCCTAATAGGACCAAATACACCAGGTATCATAACTCCCGGAGAATTTCTAGCTGGATTTATGCCTGCTCACGCCTTCAAGCCGGGAAAAGTTGGAATAGCATCACGAAGTGGAACACTCACTTATCAGACCGCTGATTTGCTTTGTAAAAATGGTGTTGGTCAATCTACCGCACTTGGAATTGGCGGGGATCCAATTGTGGGTTTTGGTTTTATTGACGCACTTTCTTACTTTGAAGCCGATCCTGCGACAAAGACGATTCTATTGATTGGTGAGATCGGTGGCATCCAGGAGGAACAAGCAGCAGCATTCATTAAGGAGAAGGTTACGAAACCTGTAATTGCATTCATAGGGGGAAGAATGGCTCCACCTGGAAGCAAAATGGGACATGCGGGGGCAATTGTAAATGAAGGACGAGTTGGGAATTTCGCGTCCAAGCTGGCTGCCTTTGAAGCTGTAGGCGTACCGGTAGCAAAACTACTTTCCGAAATACCGGGATTGGTAAAGAAATCTCTTGTGAAAGGATTTTAATCAAAATGGATTGTAAGGTCTTACCCTCCCAGGTAACCGTTATTGAGGTTGGTCTAAGAGATGGTTTGCAAATCATTGATCAAAAAGTTACAACAGAAGATAAACTTCGATTATTAATGTCTTTAATAGAAACCGGATTAAGTGATCTCGAGGTGACCTCCTTCGTGCATCCCAAAGGTGTTCCCCAACTTTCAGATGCCGAGGAGTTGCTTCTGGCGGCTCCTCGGGATACTGGTGTAAATTACTGGGCGTTAGTACCAAATGAAAAAGGTGTAGAACGTGCTGTGAAATGCCAGTTGAATGGCATTTCAGTGGCGCTCTCGGTAAGTGAAAGTCATAATCTAGCGAACATGCGGATGAGTACGGAGGAAAGTATCGCCCGTATTCCTCGCATGGTAAGTTTAGCATGGGAGGCGGGATTAAATGTGCGGGCTGGTATTGGAACATCCTTTGGTTGTCCATTTGAAGGGAATGTACCACCAGATCGTGTCATAGAGATTATTTCTCGATTTGTTGACTTAGGTGTGGATAATATCCTGCTTGCTGATACGACAGGAATGGCTGATCCAATAAAGGTAACAAAACTATTACAGAAGGTAAGATTTGCGTTTCCTGAAATAACACTGGCTGTCCATTTCCATAATACAAGAGGGGCAGGCATGGCCAATGTTTTGGCAGCACTACTTTCCGGAATTACCATCTTTGATTCGTCAATTGGTGGATTGGGGGGATGTCCATTTGCACCAAATGCAGCAGGTAATGTATGTACGGAAGATATGGTAAACATGTTTCATCAGATGGGAATTAACACGGGAATTAATATTGATAAACTCATCACATCAGCTCACCTTGCACAAGAAATTTTAGGGTTTGAGTTGCCAGGTCAAGTGATGAAAGCTGGACCAACAGATCAACTTCACCCTTTGCCACATAGGGAAGTTCCCGGTTAATATTCCTATTAACGAGTGCACTCTATATACATGGAAATATGCCGGATACAACACTTTAATTCCACGTGTGGTGGTTTCTAAGTGAGATTTTGAATGGGGTTCTTAAACGTCTTTGGTCAGGGGCGAATTCCCCTCCGTTACAATTCAAGCAAGTGTAGTTCCCAGGCTCTTTAATTAACTAGTAGCAATCACCCTATCAGAATTGATATATGTTGTACCAATGGTCTTATCGGTTATCATTTTCTATTTCTTCAACTCATAATCCGGAGATCGCAGGTTTAGAACTAAGCAACATAGTCTGGCCGAAGACTTCTATTTATAAATAGGTAACCATGGCAATACTTGACGAAACCCGCAGTTTCAATTAGATTCTAAAAGGTAATTCTTTTGTTCCGTATTTTTTTCTGAATTCAGGAAAGGGTGTGGTTCGGAACAGATTCGCTTGGGGTCACTCGCGTCAGATATAACCAGTCAGAATTTCGCGAATATTGAGGAGTTCCTGGCTGGTTTGCGTTTTGAGCAGAGGTGGAAATTAGAGGGATTGCCAGTCACCCTCAAAGTGAGTTCTAGGTGATATATTTTTACCAAACATTATCCCTATTAGTAGAACTCAATAATCACATATCTGTCAAAGAGGAGTCCTCTATACCTGTTACAGCCATCATATATACCCATTATACGAAAAACGACAGAAATGGTAAGAAACTTGTGGTTAAAAAAGCCAATTATGATTATGGATTATCAATCACTGCAACCAATTGCTTTGCCTGCATTGTCAGATCAAAATGATTAACCTGCTCCAACAAGTTCAACCAAGAATTCGGGAATGCTGAAGACCCTTTCCAAGCTCCGCAAACAGCGCCAGCGATCGCCCCGATCGTATCAGTATCCCCGCCAATATTAGCGCACAAGGTAACTGCCTGCACCGGGTCACCTTGTGCCAGTTTCACGATACCAAAAGCTACAGCAACTGACTCGGCTACCAGGAGGTCAACCCCGATAAAGTTATAAAGTTCATCTAAGGCTTCTTCTGTACTTGAAGCTTGATTTACCAGATGTAATGCGAGGAAGATGCGTTTCTCCAGGGATGTTCCCCAGACGATATGGCCAAGTTGAGCGCCAAGCAGAGCGCCTTTTAGGGCTGCCTGCAATACCGACTGTAAACTTGTGTTGGGCAGGAACGCTTGGGATACAGCGCAAGCGACTGCGCCGGCGCCAGCAATGGCAAGATTGGTGCCATGGGTAGGGAGGCTGATTAAATAAGCCGTTTCCAACGCGGCCTGTATATCTCCTGGATGCAACAGGCCAGCGATCGGTGCGCGCATGGCGGCCCCATTGGTTCGTCCTTCCCACCCCGCCTCTTCAAGAGCCCTCCCTTGTTCCAATAATTCCAAAGCCCGGAGCGTGCTTGGACCAACAATATGATCAAATTCTGCCCCTAAAGATTTTTTCCATTCTATTAGCGCATTGGCGATTATCTGTGAAGTAATGTGTCCATTATTCTGTACAACTGTCCGTACAATAGCCAGTGCCTGACCTGTATCATCTGTTATACACCCAGCAGGCATATCAGCATGAAAATGATCTTTATGAGGAGCTAGGAAGCGATCTACCCATCCATATTGGGTTTTGATCTTTTCGGGGGTCATAAATTCGGTTGGCATTCCAAATGCATCGCCACTAGCCAACCCCAGTAAACAACCAAGGATGCGATCTTCTATATCATCCATTGATATTTACTCCAAAGGATAAGAAGATATAAAAAGATCCAACTGTTTACGGGAGGGCAATCCGCTTCGAGCACCGGGGTGGCCTATTTTGATGGCAGCCGCGGCACAACCGTAACGAATGGAATCCTTTAATGAGTCACCCAAAAGCAACCCTGCGATCAACCCGCCTGCCAGCGCATCGCCAGCTCCTGTAGTATCCACGACAGAGTCAACCGGAAATATTGGAAGAAGGAAGAATTGTTCTGCATTAACACAGATAACCCCCTGTTGACCCAGGGTGATCACCACGTTTCGCGCACCCCTTGCGAAAAATTCCCTAGCTGCCAACTCTGGGGGATAATCAGGCAATAGACTATTAGATTCACTTTGATTGAGTAAAAGCACATCAACTTCAGGTAATACTCCGATAAGAGACTCCAATCCTTTCGAAGCAATTATCCCGCCCGGGCTATAGACCAATATACTTCTTTGTGTACGGGCAATTCCCGCTGCGAATTGAAGAATATCGTGTCCTACATCAGTTAAATAGAACAGGCGCGCCCTTGATAAATATTCATAATCGAGTTCTTCGTGGTTCTCAACTGGACCCGCGCCTCCAAAAGCAACAATGCTGCGATCGCCGAAAGAATCAATGGCGATAAAACAAATCGCTGTGGGAAGGTCATGAACAATGCGGCATGCAACAGTATCAACTTTTTCGTGAACGAATTCATTAAGGAGGGTCTGCCCATTCTCATCAGAACCAATTCGAGCAATGAATCCAACCTTCAAGCCCAACCGTGAAACTGCGACCGCCACATTTGCACCTGCCCCGCCTGGCTGCATCTCAACATTGCGAGCCAGTTCGATGCTGTCCCTGGCAGGCAGATGATCGACCCAGGCCAGGATATCCATCGCAGCCGCACCAATTACGACCGCGTCCAGATCAGGCGCGAATGGGGTCACTGTCCGCTTCCGAGTAACCCTAACTGTAAAACGCCAAAGCCAAATATGCGCAACAAGATACTGAAAACCAGGAAGACTGCCATGCTGATCAAGATGACCTTATCGGAACGCTTCATCTTTAACTCTCGTACGAAGGTTCTCGGTGTGTAAGGGTCATACGCTCTGGATTCCATGGCGATACTCAAATCGCTCACGATCTTAAGCGCCCGCAGGGTTAATGGAATGATGTATGCTGTATGTTTGCGAAAGCGGGTTATCAAACCACCTTTATCAAATTCTGTGGCCCTTGATCTCTGAGCCTCCATAATGGTGGAGTGTTCAGACTGGAATTGAGGAATCAATCTCAGGATGATCCCGATCACCATCGAGAACACCATTGACACCCGCAACCCGTATAAGCCGGTGATGATATCGCGGGTGGGAGTTGTCATTGCGACGATCAGGAAAGCAAACAGAACCGAAGTGATGCGCAAGGCCACAGACAAACCTTTCAGAACGCCATAATCTGTCACTGACCAGCCAAAAACATGAAACAAGGGGACGCCCTCATTCCGAAGAAAAATAGTCCAGATTACCCAGCTTGTCAGGCCGACATAAATTCCGAGCTTTCCGGCATTGACCACTTTACCCAAGGAAAGACCGCCCGCAATGGAGGCCAGCAATAAAGAGGCCATGGTGAAGGATTGAAAGACGGGGTCTGTGAACACCATGATCATGGCGAATACCCATAGAATGTACAAAAGCTTAATGCGCGGGTCGATCCGCGAAAGAAATGACTCATTACCTTCATAAAAAGAAGTTCGAATCGATGACATGCTATTGGACTCCCTCAAAAAGCGAAACCATATCCTGCACACGGATGACCTGTTGTTTTAGATTGTAGGAGGCAAGGGTATTGCTGAGTTCTGCGACTTCAGGCAACGAGATATTGCACTCATTCAAAAGCTCTTTCTGTTGAAAGATACTTTCAGGCGACCCCGCTATCTTAATGGCTCCATCGCGCATGGCGATCACCCGACTTGCATAATTAGCCGCCAGGGAAACATCGTGTGTGATGATGATAACGGTCAGGCCGCGGTCGTGCAAAGAAGAGATATAACGCATGATGCGCAAGGCGACATTGTAATCAGCTCCGGTCGCAGGTTCATCCAGGACAAGTACATGAGGTTCCATGATCAGCACAGACGCGATAGCGATCAGTTTCCGCTCTGCGAGTCCCATAAAGTAAGGTTCTGCCTCGCGCCGGTCCTCCATTTCGATGTCATGCAGGGCGCGCTGGACTGCCTGTTCGATGCGATCCGCTGACCAACCCAGATTTTTTGGACCAAAGGATAATTCATCCCCGACAGTTTTTGAAAAGATCTGGTGGTCGGGATTTTGGAAAACATATCCAACGCGGGTTGCCAGGTGTGCGACGGATTCTTTTTGAGTATCCAACCCCTCGACAAGCACCTGCCCCTTGTTGGGTTTTAGCAGTCCATTTAGATGTTTTGCCAAAGTAGTTTTACCAGCACCATTCTGACCCATGATCGCAAGAAAATCCCCACTGTCGATGTTGAGATCAATTCCTTGCAGGACCATTCTTCCATTCGGGTATCCGAATGAAACATTTTTTATTTCGATTAAATGTTTTTCAGGCGCTGGCGTTTCAACACGCGGCATGACCTGAAGGCTCACCCCCTGGATCATCGCACCAAATTTTTCCGTGGCCTGTGCGATACTGATCGGCAGGGTACCGATCCATAGTTTTCGTTTTCGTAACTGGTAACTTATTTCGGTCACATCCGGCAACTTTACACCGGAACCACGGACCAACTCTGCCTGGTCCAATACGATTTCAGGAGTATCGATCACAAGCACTTTGCCGTCATCAAGGATGAGCAGTCGATGAGCATATGGCAGGACCTCGTGTAATTCCTGATCAACAATAAAGATCGTAATGCCATGTTCCCGATTCAAAAAGGATATGGTTTCCAACACATCCTGTTTGCCGATCGGATCCAATTCAGCAGTCGGGTTATCCAGCACCAATAACTGGGGACGGAACGCCAGGGCTGATGCAATTGCAAGGCGCTGTTTCTGACCTCCTGAAAGATTCCATGGGGAAGAATTTTGCAAATGGCTTAACTTGACCACATCGAGCGCCCAATCTACGCGTTCCCTGATTTCTTCGCGCGGCAACATGATATTCTCAAGGCCAAATTCCACGTCTTCGCGGACAGTCAATCCCACCAACTGGGACTCTGCACTTTGCAGAACGATTCCTACCTTGGAAGCAAGGACGGCAGGTGCGGCGTCACGGGTATTCAATCCATAGATCAGGACAAAGCCTTCCATTTTCCCACCGAAACTATGAGGCACAAGGCCATTCAGGGTGTAACAAAGCGTACTTTTGCCGGAACCTGTACGGCCAGCGACCGCGATGAATTCTCCAGGTTGGATCTGAAAAGTGATATCCCGTAATACCCATTTGTTTTCAAAACCGCGGTAAGCGTAACTCAAACCCTGTATGTCTACAATTGGATCCATAATTCCTCAGTTGTGCAATAGAAGGAGGGAGGACCGAGAGGTCCTCCCCATTGATATAACCCATTGACCAGGCGAGGGATGTTAACCCTTTTCGTACTGCATTTCATCACGGGACAAGCCATAGCGCTTGGCTGCTGGACCGATCACACGCGCCACAATTGGACCCAACAGACCGCCTATGAAAGTGGTTACAATCACGGCAGGGAATACAGCTGTCCAGACGACCTCTGTTGGCAGCAAGTTGAGCAACTGGAAATTCGTGCAAAGGTAGAAGGCGCCAAGGAAGCACCACAGGATGGTGGTCAGGTAATATTTACCCCACGCGTTAGCCTTCAACATGGAATATTCTTCAGATGACTTATAGAAGCGATAGAACAGATAAGCCATCCACCAGGAGATAATGAAACCGGCGATGGAGCCTGGTCCAAGTGTTCCAGCTAAGGCATCACCAATGATGTTGGAAATCATGACACCCCAGACGGCGGGCATGCCAAAGATCGCACCAAACGGGAATCTTATCAAGGCATCTGCCCGGAATGTAATCGTGCCAGGCACCAGTACAATGACCGCACCGACAGCCTGGAGGATTACCGAAAGCGCTGCGGTCATTGCTACCACTGCCACTGCCTTCACATTCCAGCGACGCTCCACCTTCACAAAGAACGGTGCGTGCAGGACGAATTGATAATTGAATATCTCGCCGATGAAGATGATCGACATTGGGATACTTAGAATGATTCCCAATACGAACATTCCATTGAAGGTAACCAACGAAGCGAGTTTGCTGAAAAAGCCTAACAGGGAAGTAAGAAATGCTTGCATGTCTGTCTCCTTTGGTCTATATAAGATAATTTTTCACGAATATCAGTTCTTTCCTTCATTTGTATAATTACCGATTCAATATGGTGTCAGGCACCTCCTTGGTTTAAGCTGGAAATTCAACCAGATATTTAATCCCGCGATACTCCGCCATATCCATCAATGCGTTACGAATATTATCCATTTTCACAGTACCACTTATGATATGGCCCAATTCCTCGCGCATCGACCCCAACAAGTCGACGGCCTGGCGAAAGTGGTGAGGGGCAAAACCAAATGTCCCGACCAGGCTGACCTCATTGTAGTGAATCAGGTTTGGATCCAGACTCATCATTTGCCCTTTGGGCATGCCGGCATAAATATTTAGAATGCCTCCTTTGCGAACAAATTGCATGGAAGACTCAACCACACGAGTATCTCCAACAGAAACCATCATTTTGTCAGCGCCAGCTGGCGCGACTTTTTTAATTTCAACAGCCAGATCCTGCCGACCGGCATCAATGACCAAATCTGCTATTGCGCGTGCCTTGGCCAGGCGCTCCGGAATCATTCCAGTCAGGATGATTTTCTGCACTCCCATTTTTCTTGCTAATAGGGATTGCAATAGTCCCATTGTGCCATCGCCAATAACTATTAAGGTATCTTCTGGTTGCAGGTGCAGAACCTCCAAGCCGTGAATACAGCATGCCAGCGGTTCCGCGAGAGAGCCCAGGGAAAAGGAGATATCGTCTGGCAAATGAATCAAATCTTGGGCAACTATGCGATCAGGAACACGAACATATTCGGAAAAACCGCCCGGATCAATCCCCTGTTCCATTAGTCGATCACAGGTGGTATATGATTTTCTCTTGCATTGCGGACATTCAAGACAGGGAGCATACGGAGCAACCGCAACTCGGTCGCCAAGCTGCCAACCATCCACACGGTTGACTTCTATGATCACACCGGCAATTTCATGGCCAATCACTGAACCAGGCTGGATCTTTGGATGGCCGCGTAGGAAGGTTTTAACATCCGTGGCACATATACCCGCTGAACGAACTTGAACTTTCACCTCGCCGGAGCAAAGATCAGGAATGGGGGTTTCTTCAACGCGAATTTCACCAGGTCCGTAATAGCGCAGGGCTTTCATAGTATTCTTTTTTGTTCCTTTTTAATTTTGATTGATCGAACAGCATTCGTACAAACACCGAAGGAAACTTCTTGGTCAGTTACTAAGAGTCGCAATGGCGTTCCATCCACACATAATCCAGTGCCTCCACGCACCCCCCGCACGTGAATGCGATCCTGTTCACTAAAACTGAGATAGGAGGAATGAATGATTGGCAGCGCTAGAACGTCATTGGAATTCAATTCAACCTGTACCAGTGGCTGGTCAGCCACGAGGCAACCTGCTTGCAAACCGCTAAAAGCAGTCAGGCAAACGCCCCCGGTGATTGCTTTGGCAATGAAGGATGATTCGGCCAACCCTATAATTACCGTACTGACAGATTTACCGAAGGCGATCATTTGTCGGCCTTGTGGGCCAATACGCTCCACTTGTGTTTGATCTAACCCGATTGAAGCGGGAAGGGCAGGAACGGTTTGCCCGGAAAACTTTTTTGCGACACCTACATTGCGTAATTTCCCATCCAGCGTGGCAACTACCGTAAGGCCCAAGACGCAATCATTGAATCCGACACCTATCAGGTCATCACCGACATACGCCATTAGAGCGGGTACTGGTATTTCATTTAACATGTCAGGGTTAAGGTGATCGATTTGATCTGAGGTACAAGTGATTAATTCGCCTGCATTGGTCGAACCAGCACCAATCCCAAGCAAGGGAGGAGAGTTTTTGAACTGAGAAAAAATATAGGCGACATCTGCCAGTGTACCGTCGCCGCCCACTACCATGACTGCATCCAGACTTCGATTCACGAGCTTGACCGCCAGTTCCAGAGTTTGATCGCGGGAGACATCTTCCTGGATCGGGATAATTTCATGTTTGAAAGATAACCCTATTAAAGCATCAGCTCCGATCACGCCAATGCCTGTGATAACTTTACTAACACCAAGCGCTGTTAATCCTTTTTGAGCAAGGTTTATATTTACTGCTGCACCCTGCCCGGCAAAAGGATTAACAATCAAACCGATGGTCTGGAATCGCATCATTTCGAGTGTATTGCCTTAACCAACCGGGTTAAAATCTGACCTGGTTGTTCCGTCTGCCAGAGGTTCCTTCCTACTGCAACTCCACGGGCTCCCGCCAGTTGAGATTGTTTTATCTCTTGGATCAAATCCTCAGGGGATTGCCTGGATCCTCCAAGAATTACCAGAGGCACGTAACAGGCACTGGTGACAGCCTGATATGATTCGGCCGGACCCTGATAACGCATTTTTACAATATCTGCCCCGAGTTCAGCGCCCAGGCGGGCAGAAATGATCAGTTGATCAAACGTTACCTCTTTGGCTGCGAATCCCCCAGGCAGCATTTCCGCCACCAGAGGTATACCCCACTCATCACAGCATGCGGCTACCTGCCCCATTGTGGCCAGGCTATGGGCTTCATCCGAGGTGCCAGTAATACCCATCAAAATGACGGCATCTGCCCCCAGCCTCAACGCATCTTCCACTGAGCGGATAATCTCCATCTTTCCCCAATCCCCAGTCAGGGAGCTGGGACCACCATCAATGCGCAGGATCAACCCCGCGCCTATAAATAGGTCAGGGCAATGACGGGCAATCCCCGGGGTGGTAATGATCGCATCCGCACCATTTTGGACAAGTTCAGGAATCAAGACTCGTGGGAACTCAAGATGTGCAAGCGGTGTAATTCCAGCGATCCCATGATCCATAGCAGCAATAACGGTTTTGCCATCCTGTTTAAAAATGCGATTAAGGCGAATTTGTTTATTTGTCATTATTTTTTTCTTCTTTCAGGATAGAAAGTATCGTCCGGGCTGTTAAATCATCAGTAATGAGGGTTTGAATATATTTCCCCTTGATGGCACTCAAGATCGCTTGTGCTTTGGATGACCCGCTTGCAATTGCAATGACGTTTGGAACACGCCGTAACTGTTCGAGGGAGATACCGATCACTCCTCTTAAACCATCCGTGATTGCATAACCATTCCGGTCAAAAAACTGCATGCAGATATCCCCCGTTGCGTCAGCAGACAGCAATCTTTGCCGAGTTTCCACATCTAAATAATTGACGAACAGGACACTTAATTCAGTTTCAAAATCCACATTGCCGATACCAACCAAGGCTGTTGTAAGATGATCCCAAATACTTGTTATCATTTTGCTGTCTTCTGACGCCATCAAATTGGATTTGGCCTCTTCGTTCTCAACAATTGCAGGTAAAAATAGCTGATACGAGGTACCCTTGAAGTTTTTTGCGAAGATCCTGATCAGTTCATTGACTTGAAAATGCGGCGAAATCTGCCCCAATCCACCCGTTAATGGCACAAGTGTGACATCGGTAACCGATTGCGGTTGCAGGGATTGCACAATGGCATATAAGGTTCGTCCCCAACCAACACCAACCACATCCTGCGGTTTTATATTTTTTTCGAGATACCTTGCTGCTGAAATTCCTACACGCTTCAAATTCAAATCAGGTGCGCTTGAAATTGCGGACGTAATAACAGCTTCTTTAAGCCCTGTCTCCCGACAGAACTCATCAACTAATTCTTGATTGATCGCAAACGGATCCACCACAGTGATTGTTACAATATGTTCCTCGCGCGCTCGAACGAGAAGCCGGGAGATGGTAGGACGAGAAATTCCCATTGCTACCGCAACTTCTTGTTGTGTGCACCCACCTTCATAGTACAGATGGGCAGCCATAGCCATTTGTTGCATTTCTTCGCGAAGTGTGATTGCCATAATTAATATTGAACAAATGTAATTTACATTTGTTCAATATTAGCATTTATTTACATTCGAGTCAAGAAGGAAACTAACAGAAGGAAACTTCAGAGTATTTGTCCCATAAAAGGTTGGTGATTATTTAGACGCAAGATGTTGGGAAAAATGATTGTGATCGCCTACTGTATCAACTGGTTTTTCATTATTTATGTGAAAACCTAATACCTAAGGGACAAATACACTTCAGAGGGGGGTTATAATTAGACCCCAAACAGGATTCTCATAAGTCTACAGTCAGAGGTTCAAATCCCCCGCTACACCATTCAAATCCGTTGAACCCAGTCTTTTTTTCGAAACAAATCTCCTTTCCAAAAATGATGGATGTGATACAAATCAACTTGTTTTCTAGCGCTTCAAATCATAGCCCAGTGGTTGCAGGTGTAGACCTAAGAATTATGTCCAGCTGAAAGCTTCTATTTTAGGAATAGGTAACACTGGCAATACTTGACGAAACCCGCAGTTTCAATTAGATTCTAAAAGGTAATTCTTTTGCGCCATATATTCCCCTGATCTCAGGGAAGGGCGTAGTTCGGAAAAGATTCGCGTTGGGTCTCCAGTTGGAAGCGGGAACACCCCGCTTCTTTTTGTTCAAATCAATGTCAAGGTGTTGTCATGGAAAAAAAACAGATCCTGTTAACCAATGATGATGGCATTCAATCCCCCGGTTTGTGGGCGGCGGCTGAAGTGCTTTCAACCCTGGGTTATGTGACAGTGGTTGCACCGCGCCTGCAATCCTCCGGGATGGGTCGCAGCCTGCCGTCTTCATCGGATGGCATCATCCGCAAAGAGACAGTTCAAGTATCCGGAAAGGATTGGACAGTGTATGCAGTGGGTGGATCTCCTGCCCAGGCTGTCCAGCATGGCCTGTTGGAGATCATGCCGCAGCATCCACACCTGGTGGTTTCGGGCATCAATTATGGTGAGAATGTTGCCACGGGCATTACCATCTCGGGTACAGTGGGAGCAGCCCTCGAAGCCGCCTCAATGGGTATCCCCGCCCTGGCCATCTCCCTTCAAACCGCAACCCATTTGCATCTGTCTTATTCAACCGAAGTGGATTTTTCCATAGCAGCCCATTTTGCAGCTTATTTTGGCCGGCTGTTGCTTGAAAGGAACTTTCCGCAGGATGTGGATCTTCTCAAAGTGGATGTGCCTGCACAGGCCGGCAAACAAACACCCTGGCAGCTTACCCGTGTTGCCCGCCAGCGTTATTATGACCCGGATCCGCCACTAAGAGAATCCTGGGATCAGCCGGCTAATGTGCGTTATCACGAAAATATGATTATTGATCAGCAGAATGAAAACAGTGATGTGTATGTACTGCGCACCAGGGGGTTGGTGTCAGTCACTCCTATCAGCCTGGATATGACCTCCCGGACTGATTTTACAACCCTGGATAAGTTCATGCGGGATTGAAGCGAACTTTGAATATGTTCCTTTATTACGCACGTAAGAATATCGTCCCGCCGATGGGACCCGGAGGTGAATGTTTGATCACATACCAGGATCTTTAAACACAAGCCTTCGGGATGGTTGTTTGACGGGTTATTTCCATGTCATCTCGGGATGGGACATTGTCCCTGTTGGGGAGTGATAATAGACAATTTGTAAGCCTCCGACTCGCCCAAATTTCATATTGACCCCGTTCTCATTTCCTAATACAATCATTTTATGGCAACAGATAAATCTCTTTGCGGGGGTTTTTTTCTGACCGATCATGATCCTCCGAGGTGATCCGTCATCTGCTGAATTGTTGTTTTATCCAGAAATTCAAGTTACCGAGGAGAAAACCATGCCTTTACCTTTTACTTCCCGCCGTGCCCCATTCTATGCGGATATACCCGACGAAAAATGGAATGATTGGCGCTGGCAGTTAAGCCACCGCCTGAACACAGTTGAAGAAATAGAAAAAGTGATCACACTGACAGACAGTGAACGCAAGGCATTGAATGCCAGCGGCTTGTTTCGTGTGGAAGTCACCCCATACTTTATTTCTCTTATCCGTCCGGAAGATCCGAACGATCCCATTCGCAAGCAGATCATTCCCACCGCCTCCGAGATGGTATCTTTCACTTCCATGATGGAAGATTCACTGGCAGAAGATCGTCACTCACCGGTGCCCGGGCTTGTTCATCGTTACCCCGACCGCGTCTTGATGCTGGTCACCACACAGTGTGCTTCCTACTGCCGTTACTGCACCCGCTCGCGCATTGTAGGTGACCCCACTGCCACCTTCTCGCGCAACGAATTTGAGATGCAAATTGATTACATCAAACGCACCCCGCAGGTGCGGGATGTCCTGCTCTCCGGGGGGGATCCGCTTGTACTGGCGCCCAAGATCCTGGAAGAGATATTAACCCGCCTGCGGGAGATCCCGCATGTAGAGATCGTGCGCATTGGCTCGCGCGTGCCGGTCTTCCTGCCCATGCGTGTCACCCAGGAATTGTGTGACATGCTCGAAAAATTCCACCCGCTCTGGTTGAACATCCATGTCAACCATCCAAACGAGATCAGCCAGGAATTGGCGGATGCCACCAATCGTATGGCTAAAGCCGGCATTCCACTTGGCAACCAGTCGGTTCTGCTGGCCGGAGTGAACGATTGCGTGCATATCCAGCGCAAACTGGTGCACGATCTGGTGCGCATCCGGGTACGCCCGTACTATCTCTACCAGGCTGACCTGGTGGAGGGGGGTGGCCACTTCCGCACTGCAGTTGCCAAAGGTATTGAGATCATCGAGGGCTTGCGTGGACACACCTCCGGTTATGCGGTACCCCAATTCATCGTGGATGCTCCCGGGGGCGGCGGAAAGATCCCGCTCATGCCCAATTACCTTCTCAGCTATTCCGATCACAAGGTCGTGGTGCGCAATTATGAAGGCTACGTCACCACTTATGAAGAACCGCTCGATTACAAACCGCATGACCCTAAAACTTGCTCCTTCTGCCAGAATAAACGCCTGGAACCCGGTCAGACCGGTATAACAGGCTTGCTGGATGGTGACCATATGTTCATCAAACCGAAAGATTTCGATGAGGTGCATGACAGGCACGGCATTCAACATCGCCTCAAAGATGAAAGCAAGTGGAAACCACTTGGCATCGGTGATGGCACGGAAGTTTAGAAAGGAACTGACATGCCCAGGAAGACTTTAGGTGTTGTTTCATTAGGATGGCGCTGTCCAAATTGCAGCTCCATGAATCCCGGTCCGCAGAAGACCTGCGCTGCCTGCGGATCGCCGCAGCCGGATAATGTTGAATTTGAGAATATGCCCCAGCAGGACCTGGTCACCGACACATCTGCGCTTGAAAATGCAAAAAAAGGAGCGGATATTCACTGCCCATATTGTGATACCCGCAACCCGGTTGATGCCAGGCAGTGTAAACAGTGTGGTGGTGACCTGACTGGGGGACAGCAGCGTAAGAGTGGCTCGGTGCTTGGGGCTTACACGAGCGGGCCTGCGGAGCAGGTACCCTGCCCAACCTGTGGCAAACCCAACCCTGCCAATGCCGGACGTTGCAGTTCATGTGGAGCAGCAATGACAGCAGGTACGCTTCAGCCCACCCCCCCCGCTCCAGCAGTCGCCCGCCCCACTGTTGGCAAAAGATCCCCGGCTCTGATCGCAGGACTGGTTGTTTTATTCTGCCTTTTGGCTGTTGGTTGCTTTGCATTGATATCCTTCCTGACACGAACGCGGGAGATTACCGGGACAGTCTCAGGCGCTGAATGGATGCTCAGCATCCATGTTGAGCAATTAGCGCAAGTCACCAAAAGTGATTGGCGGGAGTCCATCCCGGCTGGAGCCCAGGTAGGTACCTGCGAACAAAGAGTTAACCGCACCCAGGATCAACCTGAAGGGAATTATAAGGAAGTATGCGGCACACCGTATACGGTGGATACTGGCACTGGATATGGCGAAGTCGTCCAGGACTGCCAGTATGAGATCTATATGGATTACTGTGATTACACTGCCCAGGAATGGCAGGTTGTCCAGAAATATGATCAGACCGGGCAGGACTTTACCCCCATCTGGCCTCAGGTTGTGTTGGCTGCCGGTCAACGCGAGGGTACCCGAACTGAAACCTATACGGTGTTTTTTGACACTGAAAATGGGCAGTTGGACTATATTACTGAGGATGCAGCTGTATTTCAACAATTTCAACCTGCCAGTCTTTGGTTCTTGGAAGTCAACACACTTGGCAATATCACTGATTTCAGGTCAAAATAATACCGACGATCAGGTGGTTTCCTGGGTGTATACTGGCTGAAGCAGCCACCTTCCTGCTAAACGAAAAGGATGTGAGACATGAACAAAAATAGGCTCAAAATAATTCCCCTGGCTATTTCGGCTGTTTTCATGTTTGCCTGCGGGATAACACCAGCCCCGGTCATAATCCCACCTGAGAAACTTGGTACAGCTATTGTGCAGACTGCTGCTGCCCTGGCAACCCAGACCGCCCTCTATGCGCCTCCGACAATACCCGGTATGGATAACACAGCTACTGCATCCAGTGTGCCCTCTTCGACTCCCACATTAACTGAAACTGTTACACCCTTTATTATTATTGTTCCCACCCGAACTGCCACCATTACCCCAACAAGAACTGCCACAGCTTCGGAAACCCCCACAAAGACCCCGAACCAGCCCTGTACGGTTTCAGCACAGGTGCCCATAAATAACACTCAATTTGCAGCAGGTGCCTTTTTTGATGCGACCTGGACGTTGGTTAACACCGGTTCAGTTACCTGGGCGATGGGAAATGTGGATTTTATGTATATGGGTGGCACAAAGATGCACTTGAATAAGGATGTTTTAGACATACCTGCCACTGCCAATCCAGGCCAAAGCCTTGTTTTAGTCATCGATATGCAAGCCCCTGCAACCAAAGGTACTTATTCCGAAACCTGGTCGATTATAGAAGGAAATTCCACGTACTGTACCATGAGCGTGACAATTGACGTCAAATAATCAAGATTAGTCTTATCGTATCAAATTATGGCTTCACTGATGAGTTTTTAGAATATTCTGTGTACAAGTGATGCCCCCTGCCGGGGACAGGGAAATGACAACATTCTATAAAATAATCGAATTTGATACATTGAAGACTTACCAATAATATGGCGGGATTAAATCCTACCATATTATTGGTAAGCCACTGAAATGGAGGTTGAAATGCATTATCGAAGATTAGGCCGTTCAGGCTTGAAGGTTAGCGAAATATCTTTGGGGGCCTGGATCACATTCGGTGCACAGGTTGGTCAGGAGACCACCTCCAGCCTGGTGCATGCAGCCTATGAGGCCGGGGTGAATTTTTTTGACAATGCGGATGTTTATGCCAATGGCCAGGCAGAGATTGAATTGGGAAAGGCCATTCAGGATCTGCCGCGTGAAGCCCTGGTGCTTTCCAGCAAGGTCTTCTGGCCGACCATGCCGGGGCCCAATGGGCGCGGACTTTCGCGCAAGCACATCACTGAATCGGTACATGCCTCCCTGAAGCGCCTCGGTACCGACTACCTGGACCTGTACTTCTGCCATCGTTTTGACCCCGATGCGCCTGTTGATGAGATTGTCCGTACCATGGACGACCTGATCCACCAGGGCAAGATCCTATACTGGGGTACATCCGAGTGGCGTGCCTGGCAGATCTCGCTGGCTTTTGGGGCAGCCAACAATCATCACCTGGCTGCACCCAGCATGGAACAGCCGCAATACAACATGTTCCACCGCCAACGCCTGGAAACAGAACTGGCTCCTATTTGCAAGGACCTGGGCATTGGTCTGACTACCTGGAGTCCGTTGTATGGCGGCATCCTGAGCGGCAAGTATAAAGAGGGTGTTCCAGCAGGAACACGCGCCTCACTGGATAAAATGGACTGGTTCCGTGACCGTATTACCCCTGAGCGTCTCGCCACTGTGCAGGCCCTGGATGGAATTGCCGGGGACCTGGGAATTTCGGTTGCTCAACTGGCGATTGCCTGGTTGTTGCGCCGCAAGGAAGTCAGCAGTGTCATAACCGGGGCAACACGGATGGAACAGCTCCAGCAGAACCTGGGAGCTGCAGACGCAGTTGATAAATTAACAGATGCTGTTCTCGAGCGGATTGAGCAAGTGTTGGGAAACCAACCGGACGAAGAAGATTAGCAGACCACTAACCCGGGTAAAAAAAAGCAGGGATCATCTTATAAGATAATCCCTGCTTTTGTAAAAGACGTAATACCCTGTTCTACGGATACTGTTCATTCATTTTAAGATGTTTTTGCTGATATAGATTTTCATCCGCTTCGCCCAATAATGCCTGCTCGGTTATGCCTGAGTGGTAGGCGGCTATACCTATACTGACTCCCAGCCCTTCTTTCGAAAACTTTTCACTCACCATAGTTTGAATTTTTTGGGAAACCACCCCGGCTTCTTTCAGACTGGTTTCTGGAAGGATCACCACAAACTCGTCCCCGCCATAACGGGCCAGAAAATCTGATTTACGGATGCTATCCTTTAAGGCCAGGGCAATATCATGCAGCATCAGATCACCTTTTAAATGACCGAAAGAATCATTAAATATTTTGAAATTATCCACATCGATCATCAGGAGACTAAGGTCCCTGCCATGCCGTTTTGTCCGGTTGGTCTCCCGGAAAATGGTTTCGTTGAACGAATGCCGGTTATACAGGGTGGTTAAAGCATCTGTTATGGCCAGGTGTTCCATCTTTTGGTAGAGTTGTCGATTATCGTGCAGCACAATACCCTGGCGGGTATATATCAGGATCAATAAGAGAAAAGTCAGAAATAATGTTCCGGCAAGTTGGTGATCCAGGCTCAAAGCATGCGCCAATCCGGTAAAAGCCAACAGCAGTCCAAGCAAGGGGGTGAAATAGACATTGTAATGTCGCAACAATGGAATGAAAGTATCATTCGTTGTGTTTGCATCTGTAGTTGGGATAAGGATCTGCCACCCGGCTGCCATCAAAATGGCCCAACTGGAGAGCAGCCACATGCCGTTCATGTATGCAAGTGGGATATTGGCGCCTTCATTTTCAACAATGGCAAACAGCAGATCTGCCAGGCCGGTGCTGGCCATACTGATCGCCAGTAATACCACAAAAGTGCGTCCAATTCTATCCAGGTCGCGCTGAATTAGAGAGATCAGTCCTGCCAGGATCAGGAAATCACCCGCAGGATAAGCCAGAGAAATCAACCCGCTCAGGCCGGTTTCGTGCTGAACGACAATCGGCCCAAGAAGGTATACCCAGATCAACAGGCACCCAACCACCATGATAATGCCGATATCCAATCCGATCATCAAGCGATGTTCGCGCTTGGATGGCAGGTATGGCAGGCTGAGTACTCCTGCCAGCAGGAGTGGATAGAAAAGCAGGTAAAACACATCTGCCAGTGATGGGAAAGGATCGATGCCCCGGATGTTGGCAAAGTAGTACCAGAGCACTTCGGCGATACAGTTGCTCAAGCTGGCCAGGCCGATCAACCCCCAGGTGCGGCGGATGGCTGTTGGGTGTTTTGGCGAAAATGCAATATACCCACCCAGGCTCGCACCCAGTAGAGCCAGCAGGATCAGTCCCATGCTGGAGACAAAATCCTCGCTGGATGCGGAAAATTTAAAACCAAGGAACCAAATTAAGTAGAGCAGAACACCAAGCGTGCTTACTGTAAGAGTCGCTTTTACCGCAGTGCGCATGGGAGATCCGGTGATTTATTCATTAAATTAAAGAAGAACCTGCCTTTATTTGGAATTGGACAGGTTCTTCATTTATTTTGAGTTAGGATGCTGGCGGCAGAGGTTCGTCGCTGGAAGAGACAACTGCCTTGGGTTTCTTGTCACGCAGGGTCATTAAACCCACCACGACCGGGATGGCGATCAGGAGAATGGACACACACAGCATGGCATATCCCGCCCACGAAGGCATCACGCCCCCACCGGTGTAGTCGTTAAATGTTGTGGTATAGGGCATTTTTCCGGTTGCTGTCAAAACACCGAAAAGGCACAGGAAAAGTCCCGGGCAGCCACATAAAAATACAGCCGCCAGGGTCCCAATGATCCCACCCGTTTTTGACTTTTTATTCTCCATTGCGTTCTCCTTTTCTAAATAGTTTACTTTCCTTTAAGTATACAGTTTACAGACTATGAGTCAAGCCATTAACCGCGCAGCCTGGCGCCGATTTCATATTCCAGGCGCTTGATGATCTTGCCACGCAGTTGGGCGGCTTCCTTGTCGGTCAGGGTGCGGTCAGGCGCCTGGTAGGTCAGGGCATAGGCCAGTGATTTCTTACCCTCTCCAATTTGCTCGCCGCGGAATACATCGAACAGGCGTACCCCGCTCAACAAAGCTCCACCGGTCTGGCGGATGAGCGCCTCCACTTTGCTGGCCGGGATGGATTCGTCCACCACCAGGGCAATGTCTTCGAGCATGGGTGGAAAACTGAATACAGGCTGGATGCCAAATGCCGGTTGAACCTCCAACAAGGCTGCCAGGTCAAATTCCGCCGCCAGAACAGGTGAGCTGCCAAATTCGTATCTGGCTTTTACCAGCGGGTGAATCTCACCGAAAACACCCAGCGACCGTTGTTTGTAAAGCAGGCGGGCGCACTTGCCGGGATGGAACCTTGAGTCATTTTCCAATGGTTCAAAGCTTACCTCGCGCAGTCCCAGGCCCTTCAGAAGGCCTTCGATAACGCCTTTCAAATCGAAGAAATTCAGCAAGGGCCCTGCTTTTACATCCCAGGCGGGCAATTGGCGCAACCCGCTGAGTGCAATCACCAGCATGTTTTTTTCCATTGGCAGGTCACCGATCGGCATGGGAAGGAAGACCGGGCCCAGTTCGAAAAAGGCCATTGAATCTTGCAGGCGTGCGTTTCGCTCCAATGTGTCCAGCACGTTTGCCAGCAGACTGCGGCGCAGCACCCGCTTCTCCGGGGCGATCGGGTTGGCCAATTGCACATACCCATTTTGTGGACCCAGGCGTTCCTGTCGTTCGGGCGAGGTCATGCGGTAGGTGATCACTTCCTGCAAGCCAAGGGCCACCAGCAGGTTGCGCAGATTCTCTTCCTTCTCCAGCTCCGGGTTACCAGCCTGGGGTGGCAGCTCGTCCGCTATGCGCGTTTCAGGGATGCGGTCGTAGCCGTACATGCGCGCCACTTCCTCCATCACATCCGCCAGCCCGACCACTCCCTGCCCGATATCCATTCGGAAAGGCGGCGCTTTGGTGGTAACCGTATCTTCCTTAATACTGACTTCAAATTCGAGCGGTTTTAACAGTTCGGCGATTTCAGACGCAGACAGTTCAATGCCCAGCAGGCGTCGTACATCCTGCGGACCGATCTTTACAATTGCATCCTCAGGAGGATTTGGATATTCATCCACCAATCCGGGCGCAACCTGGCCGCCGCTCCAGGCAGCCATCCATTGCAGGCCGCGCCGAACGCCGGTCTCAGCCAGGCTTGGATGGACACCACGTGAGAAACGATAGGAGGCTTCGGAGTGCAAGCCATGAGTATTGGAGGTACGTCGAATGTTGATGAAGTTCCAGGCGGCGCCCTCCAGCAGGACGTTGTGCGTTTTTTCTGTGACCTCGGATTCAGCACCTCCCATCACGCCTGCGATGGATAAAGCCCCCTGGCTGTCACACACCAGCACCTGGGTGGGCTGCAGCAGGCGTTCCACACCATCCAGGGTGGTCAATTTTTCACCCGGGTTGGCGGTGCGGGTCAGGATCGTAACCGGATTGCCTTTGGCGCGTTCCAGCAGGACATCATAATCAAAGGCGTGCAGGGGTTCTCCCATCTCGAACATGGCGTAATTGGTGGCATCCACAACGCAATTGATCGGCCGGGTTCCAGACAGGCGCAGGCGGCGCTGCACAAAATATGGGCTGGGAGTGATGTTCACATTCCGCACCAGTCCCAGCACAAAGCGCGGGTTGAGCTGCGTATCGCGGATCTCAATGCAGACTTTTCCCTGAATGCTTTCTCCTCTGGTGGGCGGGTTGATCTCGGGTCGTTTGAGGCTCTTGCCGGTCAAGGCAGCCAACTCGCGGGCGATCCCATACACATTAACATTACGTGCCATGTTGGGCAGGATGTCAATGCTGAAGACAGCATCACCCATGTAATCTGCCAGGGGCATGCCCACAGGTGCGTCCGCGTCCAGGAAGATGACGCCCTCATGTTCCTCGGAGATGCCCAACTCCTTCTCGGAACAGACCATCGAATAAGATTCCACGCCGCGGATCTTGGTACGCTTGAGAGTGGTCAACACCTGCCCATCGGCATGACCATCATACAAGGTGGCGCCTTCGCGGGCATAAGCCACCTTGAGCGGTGTGGGCAGCGCTCCCAGGCCTTTGTACTCGTACAGGTTGGGGGCGCCCGTCAGGACGACATGCTCCTGAACGCCATCCAGCAGCTTGCACAACACCAGCCGGTCGGCAGCCGGGTGCGGCATGACTTCTGTGATGGCAGCCACCACCAGTTTATCGGGCTGCCACTCCAGGCCATAGGTTTTAAATTCATGTTTGGATTGTGAGCCGCTTTCCGGCATCTTCCAGCCTACATAGCGGATCTCTTCCACTTCCAGCCCTGCCAGCGTCAGCTTGCGGGCCACTTCTTCCACGCTGATATCGATATCAACGAAATCTTTTAACCAGGATAGGGGTAATTTCATGAGGTCTCCTTTCTCGTTAGAACTGTTCCAGGAATCGGACGTCATTTCCCCAGAAATAACGGATGTCTTCTATCTTGTAGCGCAGCATGGCCTGGCGTTCGGGTCCCATGCCAAAAGCAAAGCCGGTATATCTTAATGGATCGTAACCGCCATTTTGCAGCACCAGCGGATGCACCATGCCGCAGCCCAGGATCTCCAGCCAGCCGGATTGCTTGCAGACCGGGCAGCCCTTGCCGCCGCACACGAAGCATTCCACATCCATTTCAGCGGAAGGCTCGGTGAATGGGAAGTGCTGGGCACGGAAGCGCGTGCGTGCATTTTGGCCAAACATGCGGCGGGCAAAGTCATTCAGGGTGCCTTTCAGGTCGCTGAAGGTGATGCTCCTGCCAACCGCCAGCCCCTCCACCTGGTTGAACTGTACCTCGGAGCGGGCCGTGATCTGTTCATAGCGGAAACACATGCCCGGCAGGGCGATGCGGATGGGCGGCGGGTTATTTGGGTCTGTGGCAGCCGCGGCACGCATGGCACGGATCTGCCCGGGGGAGGTGTGGGTTCTCAACAGCACCGGGTTGTCACCGCGCTCGCCCGCTTCCACGTAGAAAGAATCCTGCATTTCGCGCGCCGGGTGATCGGGCGGGAAGTTCAGGTTCTGGAAGTTGTATTCATCCGTTTCCACCTCACTGGAGGTATATACCTGGAAACCCATCTCAGCCAGGATACCCAGGATGCGCCGCAGGGTTTGCGTGGCCGGGTGCAGGTGTCCGCCGCGCAAAGGTCGTCCCGGCAGGCTCACGTCCAGGTGTTCCCCTTCCAAGGAGCGTTTGAGGGCGGCTTTCTGGATGACCTGGCTGTGTTCATTAAAAGCAGCTTCCAGTGCCAGCTTGACCTGGTTGGCTTTTTGCCCGACCAGCGGGCGCTCCTCTTTTGAGAGCTGCCCCAGGCCGCTGAAGACCTGCATGAGAGCAGAACTGCGCCCGGTGTGGGTTACCCGCCAGGATTGCAGAGACTCTTCATCCATTACGCTGTACAGCGCCTGCAACGCAGAGCTTTGAATTTCATCCAGTTTTTCGAGCATGCTACCTCCAAAATAAACAAAAAACTCCCGTCCAGCATGGGACGAGAGCGGGGTCTCGCGGTACCACCCAATTTGGCCAAAAGGCCCACTTTGCGCCGACCAGCATCGGCTTCCCGGGTAACGGCGGGAGGACGGTCTGAACTACAGGGAAAATCCGTTCACTCAGACAGCTCGGGAGGGAACTTCGGCCGGGTTGTACCGGGCGGGGGTTTCAGCCATGCCCCACGTCTCTCTGGCGGTTTCTGCCAGCCTACTTTACTCCGTCATAGCCTTTCACAAGGGCTCGCCTGTTGGCTCTTATTATCTGCAAAAATGGGGGGATGTCAAGGGCAGGCTGGTTCGGGTGGAAATATTGAGGAACGAACCCCCGAAAAGCACGGGGGCCTTCGTCCCAAAAAGACGGGACTTTGCCCCGCTAAAAGGCTGGCGGGATTTCCTACGGTTCAAAAAGCATAAGCCTCCGGTCGGAGGAACTAAGAGGAACGAATAAATAGTTGACAGTTGGCCTGACTTAGACCCTAAAGGTTTCTCCTGTAAACTTACATCACCTCGTGCCAAGCGGATTTGCCAACCGGCGTGCCCGCCCACCTAAAAAACCTTTAGGGTCCCGGTAGACGAGGAACGATGAGGAACGAATGCGGGATAGGTAATACTTGAAAACCAACGTCCCGAAGGTTTTTCCCGCCCGACCAACTTATTATAAGAGAAACCTTCGGGACGGTTTCTTTGCCAAAAGATGATCAGAAATGTTTATTCAATTGTAAAGGTGCAGAACAGTTGACCGCTCCCTCACGCGACCACTGGCGCTCATGCGCCAGGATTGGCGATGGTCGCATCCCGCAAAAAGATGGCGGGATCTTCGGTATGACTGCTCCCTCGCCCGAGTTACGCGCGGGAAATGCTGATCTCCATAACCCCGGCACCCTCATACAGAGGTTGGCGTTGATGGTTCCCTCACCCAGGGAACCGCTGGAATTGTACCCTCCTCAAGGCACAAAACCGACCATGATTATATTAGCACATATGTTCTGATATTGCAAGGGGCATTTTGATGGGAGGGTGAAAGCATGGTTTCTTACCATTATCAAACTTAATTCTCCGAAAAATTATTACACATCCAGTGCAACCGGCGGGCCGAATGGGTTGTATAATTAGTGTTATATTATGACCCCTGTCTGGCAAACTGGGACAAATCATCGTTTTAATCTATTGCCGTATAAAACCCTAAACCTTTGGGGTTTTATACGGATCGTCTATAGCTGTTATACGATCCGCTCAAACGCTTGTTAGGCCGCCTGTCTTTCACAACAAGGAATAATTATGATGTGGTGGTCTCAAAAAATCTGGCGCAGTACTATCTTGATAACCTTATTGGTGGTGATTTCTCTTTCGTGCAGATATACTCCTTACATATCTACACCGACAGAAGTATTGCCATCGCCAACATATACACCACTGGCAACTTCTGTACCAGCCATATTACAAGAAGGCACGACATTTTCAATTGACAACTTGGCAATCACATTTTTAGAACATGAATTAGAAGGGTGCTTTATCAGTAAATATGGCAATGAGATTTGCCCTAATTCAGGTGCAAGTTTGTTGTGGATACATTTAAAACGAGAGAACAAGGGCAATTCATCAGACTTACCGATTTACTCTTGTTTTTGGTTTCATCTACAATATCGTAATGACGAATTGGACTCACTTCATTATTACATGTACGGGGACGCCCATCCCGACAGAAATAGTTGGACTGGTGGTGGCTGTGAACAACTTTACAGTGGCAACTCTGATGATGGATGGATTGTCTTTGAAGTCCCCTCTGGTGTTGCGCTTGATGAAGCCATATTGCGTGTTGAAAGTTATCAAGGACCCGAATTTAAACAAATATGGAGTTTCGGGGAATAAAACATCGCCGAACAAAGCGTGCATTGGGCCCCGTAAGAGCACACCTGCACTGCGTTCCGGCGCAAGTGTCGGGGCAGGCGGCTGGGCGCTTCGCGTGCGGCATTTTCACCTGTGCCTCCCGATCCCGAAGGACATCGGGACGATGTGCGGCACGGTGCAGGCAAGCATTTTTCTGGCTTCGAGTTTTTTCTGCTCCCAAGCAGAATCCACACCCGCCCCATTGCCACTACCTGCATCGCTTTTTGGTTTGTTGGGTTTTATTATCTTCAAAATTGAATGACTGACAAGAGGCGGATGGAAGAGTTTTATTAATAAAAAGCAGGGAAGCGCAGCGTTCGCGCTTCCCTGCTTCATCAAATTTATTCTACTGGGATTATTTTCCGGTCAGTATGCTGAGCGGAACCCACTTGCTGAAGCTTTCCAGGTGTCCCCACAGGGCGCCGTAAAAGGTGACCGCCCAGAGCGCGGCGGTTACCAGAAGCACCAGTGCGGCCAGCATGCGAAAAGTCTTGTTGTTCTTGAACCACAGGAAGAAGGGCGCTGCAAAGACGCCTCCCAACCCGGCTGTGATAAAACCGATGGCCGACATAATGGGTTCCTTGGTCAATCCCAGGGAAAGAATACGTGCACCCACCAGGACGGCATCCACACCTGCGAAGAAGGCGTATATGCTTACCGGCAGCAGGCTCCAGCCCTGGCTGAGGGCCAGCGCGGTAGCCAGGAAAACTACACCAAACAGGGTGGTGGTCTCACCAAAGGCGATATTGTAGCTTCCGGGCAGCGGCCAGTTGAAAGTCATGTGCAGGCCGAGTACCAGGGCCAGCAGACCGGTGACGCCAAAAACAGCAGCGTAAGGACGTTGATCCTGGTCATCCAACCCTTTCCAGAGATAGTAGGCCAGTACAACCGTGCCAGCCACCAGGTTGATCATTGCGAGCGTAAGATAATCGATGAACATTGTTACTCCTTTATATAAGATAATTTAGACTTAATTAGTCTAATACATTCTACCACATTGATCTCAGTTTCAAACGACTTGCAGGAGAGCCGGTTTCGGGGGCACATCAGAATACAACTGTTTAAATAACAAATGGGGTGAAAGTAGACTTTCACCCCATTCAAGATAAGTGGGTCAATCGTTAGTTATGGAATCGGAACAGCGCCAGGAATGGGCAAATTTTCGGGATTCGGAACTCCCTTCTCGTTTACGTCTACTTTCTCAGTCAAAAGGTCCCATTCACCTTCAAAATTCACATTATGGCAGGTGAAACAACTGCCACCATAATGCAGTTTGAAGTACTGGCTGGTCATATGGGCAGGATGAACAATATCTCTCAGAGATAATGGTGCAACAACTCCCTTCCCTTCTCTTTCTCCGGTACCAGCTGCATGGCACTGTAAACACACGGTCACAGAAACATCATCCGTTGCAAGAATTGAGGTACCATCGGGTGCTACGGATGGGTGTTCCTCTCCCCTTACCTCGGCGCGTTCATGAGCTTCGAAGGCTAGAGTGTATTTACCTGTTGCAGCATCCACCACAACATGGCAGGCAGGACAACCACGCCGAACCTCATCTAAAGCAGGAAATTGGATCCCCCCCAATTTTCCAGCAGTATCCAATGCGGCTAATTGTTCCTCGGTTAAACCTGCAGCAGAATCGCTTGCGGGGCCAGCCGGGCCAGCAGGACCAGCAGGGCCGGCAGGACCAGCAGGACCAGCAGGTCCTGCAGCGCCTTGCGGACCGGCACATGCAGTTACTAAAACTGTCAAGATTAATACTGATAAGATGAATAGATATCGGCTCTTCATGGTAATCTCCTCTATTTTGATTTTGACATCAGTCGTATCATAATAAATCGAAAAGAGGCTTTTTGGTATCGGAATAATCACTGATTCTATAGTGGAAAACGCCATTCCTTCTAGCAATTTTAATGATATAAATCTGGCTAATCCTAAGTCACACACTCACTCTTTACAAAGTAGAATAAGTATGCCGTAAATTTTCACCTCCACTCGTCAGGAATACACTTCTCGAGAATTTATGTCCGGGCAACCAAAAATTAAATCGGTATTGATCCAGTGGTTCTTGAACCTGCCTTTTATGAAGGCATTCGAAATGAGTTTGCGTGCAAAAGTCACAATTGGAGTGGTTATTCCATTAATCATTTTTCTGGGGGCGATCACTGTCATTGATTACAATTCAACCCGGAAATTCATGCTTGAAAATCTATCTACGATTTCTTCTTATGCAGGAGATGTTGTTGAGAGTTCCATTCGTCATGGAATGATTGAAAATGATTTTGAAAATATCCAGCAGATGCTCGATTCGATGACTGATAATAATGATTTTGAGATTTTGTATATTCTAAAACCAACCGGGGAGGTGGCATTTTCTCCGGGAGGGAAAGGAGTTGGAATCAGACTGGATAACTCCCAGGATGAATGTCTTCCTTGCCACATACTTCCTCCGAATGATCGACCGAGAAGCATAGTAGTCAAGAAAAGTGATGGACAAGAAGTATTCAGAAGCATGCAGCCAATACGCAATAAGCCAGAATGCTTTGCATGCCACGATCAAAAGGAGCAGTATATAGGGGTGTTATTAACCGACATTTCTATTTCCCCCTTTAATCAAGCTCTGAATATCGATTTAAAAAGAAATCTTATCCTATGGAGTTTGGTTATCGCCTTTACTGTTATGGTAGTCTATCTTTCTCTGAACAAATTTGTAATCCAGGGCGTGATGGAGCTGGTCTCTGACATGAAAGATTTCTCAACAGGCATTAGAAGAACCGGAAAACGTGATCGTGTTGATGAAATAGGTCAGTTGGAATCTGCATTACATCTCATGGTAGAAGAGATCGATTTGAGTCAAAAGGAAAATCAGATTCTTACTAAGAACCTCGAGTTTCATAATCAACAGCGTGGTGAATTACTGAACAAGGTGATTACCGCTCAAGAGGATGAGAGAAAACGTTTGGCGCGAGATTTGCACGATGACCTGGGCCAGACTTTGGGGGGATTTGCTTTTTTGATTGAAGGTATTGAGGAGCTTTACAAAGTTGATCCCCCGAGAGCAATCAGCCAGTTATCAATGATGCGAAAATTAATTAACGAATCCTCTGAAAAGATGTATGAATTGATCATGGATCTACGACCTTCAATTTTGGATGATCTTGGCTTGATTCCTGCTACCAAACTGCTTACTGAGCGAGTTCTATCTAATCAGAATATATCGTTCAAGATCGATGATCGTAATCTCTCAAGCCGGTTACCACCGGAAATCGAAGTCACACTGTATCGGATTTTTCAGGAAGTTCTGACAAACTGTATAAAACATGCTCATGCAACCAACTTAGCAATGGAACTCTCCTGCCAGAATAATCTCTTCGCATGTGAAATTGTTGATAACGGAAGAGGGTTCGACACTAATTCCCTTGATTTGGATGATGGGGTCCCACAAAAATTTGGTATTCTTGGAATGAAGGAACGTATAACGCAGTGTGGAGGAATCTTTGAACTTGAATCAAATCCTGGCAAGGGTACAAAAATTCATATCACCATTCCACTAAAGGAGACAACCTGTGTCGAATAAGATTCGTTTGCTGATCGCTGATGACCATGTCATTGTCAGGAGTGGAATTCGTCTCTTATTAGAGGCTGAACCGGATATGAAAATAGTGGGAGAAGCACTGGATGGCAATGAGGCGCTTGAAAAAGTTAAATTGCTGCGACCAGATATCGTTCTGATGGATATCGCCATGCCCGGTACGGATGGTCTTGAGGCAACCCGTCAAATCAAATCCAGGTGGCCGGAAGTCCAGGTGTTGGTTTTAACGATGCATCGCTCAGATGAATATTTTTTTGAAATGATCAAGGCTGGTGCATCAGGTTATATCCTTAAAGGTGCTGAAACCAATGACCTTAAATCAGCCATCCGTATGATTGCCAGCGGGGGTGTTTTTTTGTATCCAAGCATGGTTCAAAAGCTAATGAAAGGCTACCTGGAGGCTTTATCTGGTTTCCATAACTCAACTTCACAACTCAGCACCAGGGAGAAAGAGGTGCTTAAATTATTGGCTGAGGGCTATGACAATCAAGAAATCGCCGAACTATTGGTGATCAGTCCAAGCACAGTTCATACCCATCGAAGTAATTTAATGAACAAATTAGGATTTACCAAGCGTCACGAACTTGTAAAATATGCCCGGGAAAAAGAACTGCATTAATAAGATGACTGTCCTGCAGGACAGGTCAACAGTATTTAAATGAACAGCAAATTACTGCTTCGGGATAAAAACCTGGCTCAAATCTTACAATTTTCCTCTTGTTCCAAAAGGCACCTATCAAAAATCGCTTGACGTTCCCGTCAAGCGATTCAAATGGGCGGAATAGGACTCGAACCTACGACCTATGCGATGTCAACGCATTGCTCTAACCAACTGAGCTACCCGCCCCGGGCAGGCACATATTATACCGATGGTGTTCTATTTTGGCAATGGCAGAAAATCTAATCTGCGGGGCTTTAACAAAGAAGCGTGTCACTGCGAGAGCCGGATGTCTTATACCGGCTCGTGGCAGTCTCCTCGCTGGTGAGGAAATTGCTTCACCACTTATGGCGGTTCGCAATGACACAAACATCTTGTTTTGTCAACCAACTTTGTTAAAACCCTGATCTAATCCGTGAACAAGGGCAGATGCCCGAGAGACAGGATATGCTCCCACTGGGCGCGCTCACCTTCGGTGAGAATCGCAGCTTCAGCCGCCACGGTTGCACCGGCTTTTTCCATGATGATGCGCATGCCCTGCAAAGTTGAACCTGTGCTGATGACGTCATCCAGGATGAGTACATGGCTGTTGTGCACCAGGTGCAGGTCTTTTTCATCCAGGATGAGGGTCTGGGGCTGACCGGTGGTGATGGAAAGTGTCTCGGCCTGGAGTGCCTGTCCCATGTAGGCTTTGTAGGCCTTGCGCAGCACCACGTATGGCTTGTTCATTTCAACAGACAGGGCATACGCAATGGGGATGGACTTGGCTTCAGCCGTCACGATGATGTCAAAGTTTATATTCTCGAGCTTCTTTGCCAACGCTTTGGCGCAGGCTTGCACCAGTTCGGTATCTCCCAGGATATTGAGAATGGCAATTTTAAGTCCCGGCTTGATCTCAAAAAGGCGTAATTCACGGTGCAGTCCAGCAATCTCGATTGGATGGGTTTCTCTGGTTGTCATGAAAGTTCCCTCAAGTGGAGAAGTTCAAACAATCCGAGTTTATCATAAAACAAGATTTGTGAGAAAGAAAACAAGCTCGCGGTATAATCTCCATGTGTTACCCGAACTGCAACTCAATGACCGTGTGCGCTTACGGAAACCACATCCATGTGGATCGTATGAATGGAGTATTGTGCGACTGGGCGCAGACATTGGCCTGGAATGCTGCACCTGCCAGCATCGTGTGATTTTGTCTCGTCGTGAACTTGCCCGACGATTAAAAAATATGATACCAAAAGATGAATATAAAAAATAATCCCGAATGGATTACTGCCAGTACACAGGAGCCAGAATCCACCAGAAAGCCGCATATCCTTTTCCTGTTCTCAGACACAGGGGGTGGACATCGTGCCGCGGCCGAGTCCATCATAGAAGCCCTGCAGCTTGAATTTGGGGATGCGTTGACTACCGAGATGGTTGACTTTCTGTTAGATTATGCACCGCCCCCCTATAATCGCCTGCCCGAGTTCTACCCCGATTTTGTGCGCATTCCTGAATTATGGGGGGTGGGTTTTCTCATCAGCGACGGACGCCGGCAGGCACGCATTATGACCTCCACTATGTGGCCGATCGTGCGGCGGGCAGCCCGGCGTCTGGTGCGCGAACACCCCAACGATCTGTTGGTCTGTGTACATGCCCTGGGTACTTCCTTCCTGTTGAGAGCGCTCGGTTCCAAACGTCCGCCGTTCATTACTGTAGTGACCGATATGGTCAGTACGCATGCACTCTGGTTCGACCAGCGCGCCGACCTGACTCTGGTGCCCACCGAAATGGCACGCCAGCGTGCCCTCGAATTTAATATGTCGCCCGATAAAGTAATTGTGGTGGGACAGCCGGTATCCGAGCGTTGCAGCACACCCGCCGGTGACAGACAGACCCTGCGCCAAAAATTCGGATGGACATTGGACAAAGCCACCATCCTGCTGGTAGGTGGGGGCGAGGGCATGGGTCCCCTGGAAGAGACAGCCATCGCCATTGATGAATCCGGACTGGATGTGAACCTGGTGATAGTGGCCGGGAGGAATATAAAACTCAAGGCTGACCTGGAAGTTCGCACCTGGGATAATCCGACCTATATCTATGGATTTACCAAGGATATGCCCGATTTTATGCGCGCCTCGGACGTGCTGGTGACCAAGGCCGGCCCCGGAACGATCGCCGAAGCCCTGATCGCCTCCCTGCCCATCATTCTTTATTCCAAGCTGCCCGGTCAGGAGGACGGCAACGTGCGCTTCGTGGAATCGGTTGGCGCGGGTGTTTGGGCTCCTGAGCCTTTGCAGGTGGTGCGTACCCTGACGCGCTGGATCTGCCGTCCCAATGAGCGTCTGAACGTGGTGGAGAACTGCCGCCAGGCCGCCCGCCCGGATGCCTCGCGCCGCATTGCACGCATTTTGGGAGAGCAATTGGGCTTGCCGACCAAAGGCTAAGTGAAGGTTTCCTTTTGGAAAATAAGTACCCTTATCCGTACTTGTTGGATTATTTAATAGCGGAAAACCCCTTCATTCAAACAGCCTCGAAAAAACCATATTGACCATCCGGATTAGACTTGACATAAGGTTTATCGAGTATATAATGAAGTAAATCGGAACTCTTCTATTAAAGGAGTCAAAAATGGCTGAAAAAAAGAAAAGTATCCTGAATAATATTGCAAACGCATTTACCAACAAAGATGAGATAGCGGCTGCTGAGAAGGCTGCCGCAGCCAAAGCTGCTGCTGCCAAAGCCGCTGCCAAGGCCGCCTCAGATAGGGCTCTTGCTGCCGAGAAAGCATCTGTCGCAAAAGCTGCTGCTTCGCAGGCTGCTGCCAACAAAGCAGCTGCAGCTAAAGTCGCCGCAGATAGGGCATCTGCAATGAAAATCGCTGAAGCCAAAGCTATCCTTGCCAAAAATGCTGCCGCTTCTGCAGCTGCGCAGCCAAAAGCCGGAACTGTCAACGTCAAAAGCCTGCGTGTCCGCAAGGATCACTCGGTGGAATCCCCGGTCGTAGCCGGCCTTTCTTTTGGAGAAAAAGTATCCATTGTGAGTGTATGGACGGACGGAAAGAACACCTGGGCACAATTGGGACCGGACAAATGGGCCGCCATTAAATATGACGGCGAGGAAATGATCAAGCTCGGTTAGTCATTGGCTGCATCCTTATATAAAATCAAAGCTGGCGCTTGAATTCAAGCGCCAGCTTTGATTTTATCGGAATTGTTCGTTCCTCTTCGCTCCAAGTTCTTCTACCGTTTAACACCTCGCTCGGTGAAGGTCTCAGACCCCGCCGGGGCTGACTGCAGGTCTCTTTACGTTCAATGCTCTATGGGTTTTGAGATCTTCCCCACTTCTTTGAAAAGTTACAAAAAACTCGATGGCAGAAAGTTTCGAAATTTACGCGTGAAGCAGTATAATCTTTGTTAGATGCCTATTCTGGATGCAAACACCCTGGAAATATTCAGCCGCAGCCCCGAGCAAACCCGCCGGGTGGGCATGCGTTTGGGTGGCTTGCTGCAGCCCGGAGATTTGATCTGCCTGCAGGGGGAATTGGGAGCAGGGAAAACCACTCTGGTGCAGGGATTGGCACAGGGTTGGGGTTCCCTGGAGGCTGTTTCCAGCCCCACTTTTGTACTTGTCAATATCTATCGCCGTCCGGATTCGAGCAACCTGTTTCACCTGGATACCTACCGTCTTGAATCCATCCCCGAGGCTGAGGAATTGGATCTGGACGATATGCTCATGCAAGGTCCATTGGTGATTGAATGGCCTGAGAGGCTTAAACCGATCCTGCCGGAAGAATACCTGTGGGTTCAACTAGCCTACCAGGACGAAGAGCAGCGCTCCATGTTGTTTTCGCCACGTGGAGAGCGTTATGTTCAACTGTTGGCAGAATTTCGCCAGTCAGTGTTTGGAGTGGTATGATGCTGTTGGCTTTGGATACCTCCACCGCGCATTCGGGGCTGGCCTTATATGATGGCGTACAAATACTGGGCGAATTGAGCTGGCACAGTCACCTGCGTCAAACAGTCGAACTTGCACCCGCCATATCCGAACTTATGAAACGTGTGAATACAGATATGGGGGCCGTCAGGGCGATTGGGATTGCCATTGGTCCGGGGTCGTTTACCAGTTTGCGGGTTGGATTGTCCCTGGCCAAAGGATTGTCCCTGGCAAGACATATCCCTTTGATTGGAATACCTTCGCTGAATATCCTGGCTGCCGCTTTACCGGTGCAGAACATTCCGCTGGCAGCCACCTTGCAGGCCGGACGTGGCCGATTGGCGGTCGGTTGGTATCACACCACTGCGGAAGGCTGGCAGGCTGATGGCCCGGTGGTGACTCAAACGGCGGATGAGCTGGCAGACAGTATCACAACACCCACCCTAGTGTGCGGTGAATTGAATGAAGATCAACGCCAGCGACTGGCACGCAAATACAAGAATGTCAGCATCCCTTCCCCGGCACACTGTGTCAGGCGACCGGGCATCCTGGCCGAACTGGCCTGGCAGCGCTGGCAGGCAGGCGATACAGATTCAGCCGCATCCCTGGCTCCGATCTACCTGCATGTGGCTGGAGGCCCGCCTGCGTAAATATGGCTGACCTGGCTCCTGAGATCAGCATCCGCCGCATGAAAGTGGAGGATGTGCCTGTTGTGCATGCCCTGGATGTCCTTTCCTTCAACCTGCCCTGGTCTGAGCGTTCTTTTCGTTATGAAGTGACTGAAAATGCCAATGCCCGTACCTGGGTGGCTGAGGTGCCCCAACCTGGGCCAGCCCGGCTGGTGGGCATGTTGGTATTGTGGTTTTTTTTGGATGAAGCCCACATTGCCACCCTGGCGATACACCCGGAGTTCCGCCGTAGAGGCATTGCCAGAAGGATTTTGCAAATTGCCCTCAATGCAGCTTATCGTGAAGGGGCAAGACGTGCTTTTTTGGAAGTACGTGCTGGTAACCAGGCTGCCATCCTGATGTACCAGGAACTTGGTTTCGAAGAGGTTGGTCGCCGGCCTCGCTATTATCATGATAATAATGAAGATGCCCTGTTAATGACCCTGGAAAACTTGCATATATATTTATCAACTCAATAATGCAAGAGAAGGTTGGGGTGTGAAAACGAGCTTTGCTCGTTTTCACACCCCAACACCCCACTTTTTTGAGAAGTTGCCACTTATATTGATCCAATCCCGGGAGGCAGACATGAACCCTGATGAGATCCTCGCCCAAATCGCAGATGAAGTGTCTGTCTGCCAGAAGTGTAGTTTGCATCAATCCCGCAAAAAATCGGTTCCGGGGGTGGGTCCTGTCAATTCCGAGATCATGTTCATCGGGGAAGGTCCCGGGTTTCATGAAAACGAACAGGGGCTGCCATTTGTCGGGGCGGCTGGAAAATTCCTGGATGAACTCCTGGCTCAGGCCGGGCTGGCCCGGGCAGACGTCTGGATCGGGAATGTGGTCAAATGCCGGCCTCCCGAGAATCGCGATCCACTGCCAGATGAGCTAATTGCCTGTGATCAATACCTGGAGCGCCAGATCGCGGTCATCAATCCCAAGATCATTGTCACCCTGGGGCGATACTCAATGGGCAAGTTTTTTCCAGATGCCAGGATCAGCGCAATTCATGGGCAAATGCGTAGATCGGGAGACCGGTTTATAATAGCCATGTTCCACCCGGCCGCGGCTTTGCACCAGGCCAAACTTAAGCCTACCATTCTGGCGGATTTTGCTCAATTGCCCGCATTGCTGGAAAAAGCCCGTACATTGTTGAGCGCTGCTGTTCCGGCCAGGCAGGTCGAACCGGATGAACCGCATGAAGATCCAAAACAGTTAAGTCTTTTCTAAAACAAATACAAGGAGAGGAAAATAATGACAATCAAGGAAGAACTTATCGGTCGATTCAAGACCCGGGAAGCGCGAATCGGTGTGCTAGGTTTGGGATATGTGGGCCTGCCGCTGGCGGTGATCTTTGCCGAGGCCGGCTTTAATGTGCTGGGGATCGATCCAGATGTCCGTAAGGTGGAATCTGTAAATAAAGGCCACAGTTATATCCAGGATGTACCCACTGACCAACTGGCGAAACTGGTTAAAAGCGGCAAGATCCAAGCCAGTGCAGATTTCTCGGGTCTAAAAGATATGGATGCTGTCAGCATCTGTGTACCCACTCCGCTGCGCAAAACCGGCGACCCGGATATGTCCTTCATACTTTCAGCCACCGAAGAGCTTGCCAACTACATGCATCCCGGCATGGTGGTGGTACTGGAATCATCCACTTATCCGGGAACCACGCGCGAGATCCTGCTTCCCAAATTGGGCAGCGAAAAAGGACTGGTGGTTGGGGAAAATCTCTTCCTGGCATTTTCCCCCGAACGCGTAGACCCCGGCCGCGAAGATTGGACCACTTACAACACCCCCAAAGTCGTGGGAGGCATCACCCAGGATTGCTGTGATGTTGCCACGGCCTGGTATGAGCAGGCCCTTAAGACGGTCTTCACTGTTTCAACGGCTGAGGCGGCTGAGATGGCCAAGCTGCTGGAGAACACTTTCCGCATGATCAACATTGGCCTGGTCAATGAACTGGCCATTATGTGCGAGCGCCTGGGTGTGGATGTTTGGGAGGTGATCGATGCAGCCGCCTCCAAACCCTTTGGATTCATGAAGTTCACCCCCGGCCCGGGATTGGGTGGTCACTGCATACCGATTGACCCGCTATATCTCTCCTGGAAGATGAAGTCATTTAACTACAATGCCCGTTTCATTGAATTGGCATCCGAGATCAACACCAATATGCCGCGTTACACGGTCAGCCGGGTGATGGATGCTCTGAATGACCACGGCAAAGCCCTCAAAGGCTCAACCTGCCTGGTGCTGGGGGCTGCCTATAAACCCAATATCGATGATATCCGTGAATCCCCGGCCCTGGATGTAATCGGATTGCTAAAGAATAAAGGTGCCAAGGTTTCTTATCATGACCCGTATATTCCCAGTCTGCTCACTCATGAGAATGAGCGCATGGAGAGCGTACCTGACCTGATGGCAGCGGTGCGTGAAGCGGATTGCGTCGTCATCATTACAAATCATAAGGATTACGATTACCCGGCCATTCTCGAAGCTGCCAACCTGGTTTTCGACAGCCGCAATGCCCTGGGTAAGATGGGCAAGAACAATCCCAAAGTGGCGAGATTGTAAATGGCAAATTATCTGATTACCGGTGCAGCCGGTTTCATCGCTTCACGTGTCTCTGAAATGCTCCTGGAACAGGGCCATACCGTCACGGGCATTGATAATATGAATAATGCCTATGATGTGCGCATGAAGGAATACCGGCTGAAGCGTCTTCAGGCCATGCCCGGTTTCAGCTTTCACAAATTGGATATCTCCGAGCGCACCATCCTGGAACAATTTAGGTCCGCCAAATTTGAGGCGGTCATCAACCTGGCTGCCCGGGCGGGAGTGCGCGCCAGCACCCAGAATCCCTGGGTGTTCGTGGATACCAATGTGACCGGCTGCCTCAACATGCTCGAGCTATGCCGGCAAAATGATATCAAGAAATTCATCTTTGCTTCCACGTCCAGCATTTATGGATCCAACCCGCCATACCCCACGCCTGAAGATGCAGATAGTGACCATCCTCTGCAGCCGTACGCCGCCAGCAAAAAAGGAGCCGAGGCTCTGGCACACAGCTATCATTTTCTATACAACCTGGATGTCACCATTTTGCGCTATTTTACCGTGTATGGCCCGGCCGGGCGTCCGGACCTGGCGCTTTTCCGCTTTACCCAGTGGATCAGTGAGGGGCGGCCGGTGCAGGTGTATGGATCTGGAGAACAATCGCGCGGTTTTACCTACCTGGATGATATTGCACGCGGAACCATCGCGGCGCTCAAACCGCTGGGTTATGAAGTCATCAACCTGGGCGGGCATGAGGTTATCAGCATCAATGCTCTGATCCGCATGCTCGAAACCACCATAGGCAAGAAAGCCAGGGTTGAACATTATCCCTCCAACCTGGCGGATATGCTCTCAAGCTGGGCTGATGTGAGCAAAGCCAGGCATTTGTTGGGCTGGGAGCCGCAGGTCTCATTGCAGGAGGGGGTGCAGCGCCTGGTGGACTGGTACGATGCGGAACGTGCCTGGGTAAGTGAGGTTCATACCCCGTGACCATCCTCCAAAAGATCAATTCTTTTTGGAAGGAAAACCCCATCCTGCGCAAGCTAGCCCGAAATTTTGGTTATCTTTTCAGCAGCAATATGATAAGCGCCGGGCTCAGCATGCTGCAGGGAATTTTCTCGGCGCGCATGCTGGGGGTTCCCGGATTTGGCACCCTGGGAACCATCACCATTTTTGTGACCGTGATCAACAAGATCACCTCTTTCAGGATGGGGGAGTTGGTCATTAAGTATGTTGGTGAATTCAACGAAAATAATGACCAGCCGCGTGCGGCTGCCGTTTTTAAAGCTGCCGCCCTGACTGAACTTGTCGCTTCCTTGGCAGCCTTTGGATTGGTCTGGCTGCTGGCTCCCCTGGGAGCTCGTTACATTACAAAGGATGCCAGCCTGGCGCCCTGGTTTGTAGTGTATGGCTGCATCATCCTGGCAAACCTGATCGCAGAAAGTTCAACCGGCCTGCTGCAGCTATTCGATCGCTTCCGACGTATGGCAGGTTTGAACGTTATCCAGAGTGTTGTCACCCTGGCGTTGATCATCCTGGCCTGGTGGCGGAACACCGGTTTGCTGGGGATACTGTTGGCATATCTATGCGGAAAGATCATCAGTGCAGTAGGCTTGACCCTGGCTGCTTTGTTGGAGGCAACCCGCCGCTGGGGGAGGGATTGGTGGAAAGTTCCAACACGTTTGTTGATACCACACGCCCGCCAGTTGGTAAAATTTGCTGTCAGCACCAACCTGAGCAGTTCGCTCAGCCTGATCAGCCGTGACAGTGGTATTTTATGGGTATCTTATTTCTCCTCCCCAACCCAGGCTGGATATTACAAGCTTGCCATGGCACTGGCAAATTACATCCAGTTGCCCATAGCCCCCATGCCGCAGGCTACTTATCCAGAGATGGCGCGTGCTGTGGCAAGGAAAAAGTGGGCTGATTTCCGTTATCTCATGCGCACTGGCACCCGTCTGGCAGGCGGATACTCGGTGCTGGTTGCACTCGGTCTTATTTTCCTGGGGAAACCCCTCATTCAATCCCTGTACACTGCCGCCTTCCTGCCCACCTATGCCGGTTTGGTCATTATGCTGGTTGGCATTGTCTTTGGCAACAGCTTGTATTGGTCACGCTCGGCTTTGCTCTCCCTGGGACTGGCCGATTACGCCACCAAGGTGAATTTTCTGGTAACCATTGTGAGCGTTGCCGGCCTGATCGCCCTGCTGCCGAGGTTTGGTTTTATTGGCAGTGCCCTGGTTTTATCCATCGGCAGCCTGATGGGTAACAGCCTGGTGGTGATTAAAACCCGTTCCGAGCTTAGCAGGCAGGAAAGCCTGTTCCCTACACCACAGGCGGATCCTGCCTGATGGCTGAACCGTTGAAAATTGGCATGCTGGTGGATACCTACCTGCCGGTCATCGGGGGTGCAGAGATCCATGTTCTCGAACTCAGCCGGGCTTTGCAGGACTGCGGGTATGCACCTGTTGTTTGCACTGCCAGCCTCTCGGAAGGAGACCCGGTCAATGAAGAATTCCCGGTCACGCGTATTCCTGCCTTGCATTATTCAGGTTGGAGCACCTGGCTGCGCCTTCCGTTTGCCCTGCCTGCACTGGTGCGTTTCATCCGGCAGGTGGATGTCGTTCACTGCCATTACACCTTCTTCATGGCCATGCTGGGCACGCTGCTCGGAAAGTTGCTCGGCAAGCGAACCGCCGTGACTCTGCATGGGCTGGGCACCCTGGATTCATCGGTGGGCAGCTCGGCCATGATGCGCTTTTTCCGGTGGGTCTCCCTGCACTGGGCGGATGTGGTTTTAGCCACCAGCGACGAGATGCGCTCGGTTGCACTGCGTTTTGTGCCCGATGCGAAAATTGTGATTATTTCAAATGGCGTGGATACTTCCAGATTTATTCCAGCGCCCAAAACCGAATCGCAGGAATTCGTCATCCTGACCATGCGCCGCCTGGCGCCCAAGAACGGCGTTCAATACCTGGTGGAGGCAGCCCCGGCTGTGATAGCAGCCCTGCCGCAGGCCAGTTTTTGGGTGGCAGGGGAGGGTAAGCTGGAAGCGTACATCCGCCAGCGTGTGGCTGAACTGGGAGTGGAAGCAAATTTCCGTTTTATTGGCATGGTTCCACATGCCCAAACCGCAGATTATTATCAGAAAGCGGACCTGGTCGTGTTTCCTTCCAGCGCCGAATCCACCAGCCTGGCTTGCCTGGAAGCCATGTCCATGGAGAAGGCCATCGTTGCCAGTAACCTGACAGCCTACCAGGATATGCTTGGTGACCAGGAGCGCGGCCTGTTGGTGAAATTGTTCGACCGGGTTGATTCGGACTATAACGCGCCTTTGACCCTTCCGCCGGAGCGCATCCAGACCCTGGCACAAGCCATTATAAAATTAGCCAAAGACCCGGCCCTGCGCAGGAAACTTGGCAGCCAGGCGCGCCGCTTTGTAGTTGAAGAATACGATTGGATGAGAATAGCTGAGCTGACTGCATGTGCATATCGACAGTAAAATCCTTATAATACAGATGTCCTTTGCTTTGTGAGTATTTTGAATGAAAATTAATTATATATCTGTTTCAGTCATCCCATCTGACCGTGCGAACAGCATCCAGGTCATGAAAGTATGCCAGGCAATTGCCCAGGCAGGTCAGCATGTCACTTTGTTGACACCAGCCATGCAACCGGAGACGCCTGCCTGGGAGTTGCTTGCCAGGCATTATGGGTTAAGAACGCAATTTGATATTCAATTTCTGCCACTTCAGAAAATCTGGAACCGGCATGATTTTTCCTGGAAAGCTGTGCTCAAAGCTCGCAGCCTGGGAGCTGACCTGATCTATGCCCGCTCGGTTACTCCGGCGGTGCTGGGATTGCTACTGAAGATCCCGGTCATCCTGGAAATGCACCAACTACCCAGCGGGACTTTTGGTCCGCTGTGGTACCGCCTGTTTCTGCTGCTTCCAGGCCAGAAGAGGCTTGTACCCATCACCATTGCATTAAAGCTGGCATTGGAAAATAAATTCCAGCCTGTTTTGCCTGAAAGCCAGGTGTTGGTGGCGTCCAGCGGAGTTGACCTGGATAGATTCAATGATCTGCCCGATCCTGAGACAGCCCGCTCCCTTTTGAAATTGCCTTCAGGCTGGACGGTTGTTTGCAGCGGTCATCTATATGCCGGCCGCGGCATGGAGCTTATCGCTGAACTGGCGGAACGCATGCCGGAGGTGAATTTCTTGTGGGTGGGGGGTACTTCACAAGATGTGAACACCTGGCGCACTCGTATCAGCGCGACAGGATTAAAGAATATGAACCTGACCGGCTTTATTCCAAACCGCGAGCTGCCTCTCTACCAGGCTGCTGCCGATGCCCTGCTGATCCCCTACAACCGCCGCTTCACCAACTCGGGTGGTGAGAATATCTCAAACGTAAGCAGCCCGATGAAAATATTTGAATACATGGCTGCCGGACGGGTCATTCTCAGCAGTGACCTGCCTGTGCTGCGCGAGGTATTGAATGAAGCCAATGCCATTTTATGCCCGCCGGAAGACGTGGAGGCCTGGGAGCAGGCCCTGCGCCAGCTTCAGGCAGACCCACACAAAGGCCAATTGCTGGCAAGCCAGGCCCGCCGGGATGTGGAAAGGTATTCCTGGGTTGAGAGATGCCGGTTGATCCTGACTGGTTTTATGGAAGGCGCACAATGAAACAAAACCGGAGGATGGATCTGGTTTGGTCAATTTTGGCTGGCATCGGCCTGGGGTTGGTGCTTGCCAGGCTGGATGGGCAGGGCAACGGGTGGCGCGGCTGGCTGGCTTTCAGCCTGTTATCCAGCCTGGGATGGATCATTCTCGTGGCAGCCTGGCGCTGGGCGGGTTCACAGCGCTGGCTGGGTTTGCTCCTGCTTCTGGCTTTCAGCCTGCGTCTTGGGATTGGGGTGAGTTTATCTTTCATCCTGCCGGAAAGCGGATATGTTACCGAAGTGCAGAAGGCGGGCTACAATTCGGTGGATGCCTATAACCGGGATATGCAAGCCTGGGAGCTGGCAAGCTCAGATAGCCCCATCCTGGATGCGTTTGATAAAAGCTATGCCATTGACCAATATGGCGGGTTGGAAGCTTTGAGCGCCCTGGTTTACCGGTATTTGAGCCCGGATGCCCATCGACCCTGGCTGGTCATTCTTATGGCTGCCGTGGTAGCTGCGCTGGGGGTTGCTTTTTTCTGGAATGCAGTCCGCTTTGCATGGAATGAGAGGCTTGCCTGGCTGGCTGCCTGGATGTTTGCCCTCTACCCCGAAAGCCTGTGGCTGGGCAGTTCTCAAATGCGGGAGCCCTTCCTGATGACCTTTATTGGTGTGGTGTTGTGGGGCGCGGTGGCATGGCAGCTCGATGACGATCACAAAGGCTGGCTTTGGCTGGCTGCGGGACTGGCGGGCTTGCTATTTTTTTCGCCGGGTGTTGCCATATATTTGATTGTTATCCTGGCAGGCTGGATCTGGTTGAAAAAAAAGCATCTCAAAATCCCCTGGCGGGGAGTAGCGTTGGCTGCAGGGGTGTTTGGGCTCGGCTTGCTGTTGCTCTGGGTTGCCTTGAGGCGCGGCACGTTTGCGGAGGCGTCTTTCCTGGAAACCCTGACCGGTTGGTTCAAACTCTCAGTGAAATGGGATGTTTATCAACTGGAACGCGATTCCGGTACGATCCAGTATCTATTCAGAAATGTTCTAAGTCCGAAGCTAAAACTTCCGTTCATCTTTGTTTACGGTCTGCTCCAACCTGTCTTGCCGGCAGCCATTTTTGACCCGTCCACCTGGATCTGGCAAACGGTCGGGATTTTGCGCAGCCTGGGTTGGTACCTGCTGCTTCCTCTGCTGGTTTTCAGCCTGATCACCATTTTGAAATCGTCAGTCGAAGATCAAAAATTTACCTGGCTGTGGTTTTTTGTCATCACCTGGCTTTGGATCTCGATCTCTTCTCTACGGGCAGGTGGAGACCAGTGGGACAATCCACGCTACCGCGTCATCTTCCTGATCTTCCAAGTGCTGCTGGCGGCAAAAGCATGGCTTTACTACCAGGAGTCACGCAACCCCTGGTTTACGCGTATTGTTTTAATCGAGCTGGTCTTTACGCTGTTGTTTGTTGATTGGTATGCCACCCGATTCTTCCCGTTCATTCCACGCTTTTCGTTTACAGTGATGGTGCTCCTGATCGTGTCCCTGGCGGCAATTATTGTGTTGGGCGGCTGGTTGCTGGACAGGCGCAAATTGAAACCAATAAAGTAGTAAAGTAGATTGGGTTGACCGAAGGAACCAGCCTTCTGGGGGCAGGGGAGGAATTTCGTCAGATTAATGGATATAAAGACATCTCCCCGAAACCCAATATTGTAATTCTGGTGAAAAGAGTAATGTGAAAATAACAGAACTACATTTCCATCATTTGTGAGAAAATATAAAAAAGTTCATTTGTTTATACAAGAAGCAGTAAAATCAATTTGCTTGACGGTTCGCAAAGACCGTTTATAATTCAGTAACTGAATTATAAAGAGGTGGCGCATCCCATCCGTTTCATGTCCAGGCTGCCCACCCGGAGTACCAGATACACACACCATTACAGGGAGATGATATGCCAACTGCATTGATCACAGGAATTACAGGCCAGGACGGTTCCTACCTGGCAGACCTGCTGTTGTCCAAAGGCTACCAGGTGGTTGGAATGGTGCGCCGCACCAGCACGGTCACCTTTGAGCGCATCGCACATATCCAGGATGATGTTTCCATTGTGCAGGGTGACTTGCATGACCAGAGTTCATTGGTGGCCATGCTGGAGGAATACAAACCGGATGAGGTTTACAACCTGGCAGCCCAGTCTTTTGTCCCGGTGTCTTGGAGCCAGGCTGTCCTGACTGGCGAAGTCACCGCCCTGGGGGTCACGCGCCTGTTGGAAACCATTCGTTCGGTCAATCCAAAGATCCGCTTTTACCAGGCCTCCAGCAGCGAAATGTTCGGCAAGGTCATGGAAGTACCGCAAACTGAAAAAACCCCTTTTTACCCGCGCAGCCCTTATGGGGTCGCCAAGGTGTATGGTCATTGGATCACGGTGAATTACCGCGAATCGTACAATCTTTTTGCCGCATCCGGAATTCTGTTCAACCATGAAAGCCCACGCCGTGGACTGGAGTTCGTCACCCGCAAAATCACTGATGGTGTCGCCCGCATCAAGATGGGCCTGGCAAAGGATTTGCGCCTGGGGAACCTGGATGCCCAAAGGGACTGGGGTTTTGCCGGTGATTATGTCGAAGCCATGTGGTTGATGCTGCAGCAGGACAAGCCGGATGATTTTGTAATTGGCACCGGTGAGACCCACCCCGTGCGCGAGTTCTGTGAGGTTGCCTTTGGTTATGCAGGTTTGAATTACCAGGATTATGTCGTCCAGGATACCCGTTTCTATCGCCCGGCCGAGGTGGACCTGCTGATATCAAATCCTGCCAAGGCAGCCCGGGTTTTGGGTTGGAAACCCAAAGTGAACTTTAAACAACTGGCAGAGATGATGGTCGATGCGGATCTAAAACGGATACGAAACGCCACCATCTAGTCCTGGATCAAACATGCTCATTGGATGACAACCGATCCGGACATTAAATCCCAAAACCCACCTGGCGGAGTTCTTGCATTCCTGGGGGCTAAACCGGCAGAAACCTGCCTTAGATCAGACCCTGTCACCCTTGACCCTTTCAAGGTTGCGGTTATAATTCAACAACTGAATTATGGATACTTCTTCTGATTTTACCCGTGAACTGGCCCTGCTCGAATCGATCGAGCATGATCCGGATGTAACCCAGGCCAACCTGGCTGCGCAACTTGGTGTGGCGGTCGGTACCATCAACTGGCATATCAAGCGCCTGATTGAAAAAGGCTATGTCAAGATCAAACGCGCCGAGCGCAAGAAATTACGCTATATCATCACCCCCGAGGGAATTTCCATGCGTGCCCGCCTGACGGTCGATTTTGTTGAGCAGCAGTTCAACCTTTATCGCCGGACTCGTCAGCGAGTGAAAGAACAACTGGAAATGGTGCAGCAGGCTGGATATCGCTCCATCCGGCTGGTGGGCGAAGGCGATGTGGCGGATGTGTGCAAACTTACCTGCATGGAACAGGATATCGCCATTTCTGCGGATGGCAATGTGCCGGTTTTGGAAGTGATCGGATTGAAAGTGATCCTGCACATGGAGGCTGAATATGAACGATAAACGTCACATCCTGGTGACTGGGGGCGCTGGCTTTATCGGCTCCATGTTGACTGCCGAGTTGTTACGTGCTGGTAACCGGGTCACCGTGCTGGACAAGCTCATATTTGGTGGTGAATCCCTGCTTGCTTACATGTCACATCCCGATTTTTACTTTGCCAGGGCGGATGTGACTGAAATGCGTGCCATTCATAATTCACTGCGGCGTGATTGGCCGCAACCGGATGCCACGGTGCATCTGGCCGCCATTGTCGGTTTTCCAGCCTGCCAGGCCATTGGCAAGCAGGCCGCCTGGCGTTATAACGTGGATGCCACCCGGCAGGTCTTCGAACAGTCCACCGACCTGGGGGTATCACGTTTTGTGTTTGCCTCCACTTACAGCAACTATGGTCTTTCCCAGAACGGGCAGGCGGTTACAGAAAATTCACCTCTTAATCCTCAATCCTTGTATGCCGAGACCAAGATCGCTTCCGAAGAATACCTGCTGGACCAAAAGGATGCTTCCTGCGCACCGCTGATCTTTCGGCTGGCCACCCTGTATGGCATCTCGCCGCGCACCCGCTTTGATCTGATCGTTAACCAGTTCGTGCTGGATGCATACACCAAGCGGGAACTCATTATTTATCAACGCGGCTACTCCCGCTCTTTCGTGCACGTTCAGGATGTTGTGCGTGGCATTCTGCTCGGATTGGCTGCTCCTGAAGAAAAAATACGCGGGCAGGTGTTTAACCTGGGTATTGATGATGGTAATTACACCAAGGATGAGATCGTCGGATTGGTCATCAAGCGCCTGCCCGAAACTGTCGTCCGTTATAAAGACCTGACTTTCGGCGGCGACATGCGTGATATCCGGGTATCTTTTGAAAAAATTCAGCGTGAACTGGGATTTCATGCCAGGTTGAATGTGGATGACGGTGTGCGCGAGGTGGTGCATGCCTTGCGTTCAGGCTTGATCCGCAACCCGACTGATGAGCATTATCGCAATGCCCAGTTCATTGTGCAGTAAGCCTTATAAATTTTATCAACGGAGAAAAAATGGCAGAATCTTTCTGGAAAAATAAACGAGTGATCGTGACCGGCGGTGCAGGTTTTCTGGGTTCATTCCTGACTGAAAAACTTGTCCAGCGTGGTACGGCAGATATACTGGTGCCGCAAATTGCCTATTATGATCTGACCGACCGGGATGACATCAACAGGCTGTTGGAGGATGCAAGCCAGCCATTCGAAAGCCGTCCGGCGCACCTGAAACCCGCCAACCTGCCGGGATTCCGGCCGGCAGCCACTGATCCGGCCAACAGCATCATCATCCACCTGGCGGCGCATGTGGGCGGCATTGGTGCCAACCGTGAACATCCAGCCGAATTCTTCTACGACAACCTGATGATGGGAGTGGAATTGATGCATCAGGCCTGGAAGCGTGGTATTGAAAAGTTCGTTGCCATTGGAACGGTGTGTGCCTACCCCAAGTTCACTCCCGTCCCATTCAAGGAGGATGATCTCTGGATTGGTTACCCGGAAGAGACCAATGCCCCTTACGGATTGGCAAAGAAAATGCTGCTTGTCCAGGCTCAATCCTACCGCCAGCAATATGGGTTTAATGCCATCTACCTGCTGCCAGTCAACCTGTATGGGCCGCGCGATAACTTTAACCTGGAATCTTCCCATGTCATCCCGGCTTTGATCCGCAAGTGTGTCGAAGCGCAACAGCAGGGCAAAAAAGAGATCGTCGTGTGGGGGGATGGCTCTCCCACGCGCGAGTTTTTGTATGTGGAGGATGCCGCCGAAGGCATCCTGCTGGCAGCCGAAAAATATAACGGTTCAGATCCGGTTAACCTGGGTTCAGGTTACGAGATCCTCATCAAGGACCTGGCGGAGACGATCTCGCACCTGACCGGCTTTGATGGTCAGCTTGTCTGGGATACCAGCAAGCCGAACGGTCAGCCCCGCCGCGGTCTGGATGTGAACCGAGCCCGGCAGGCATTTGGCTTTCAGGCTGGCACTTCCTTTGAAGAGGGTCTGCGCCGGACGATTGATTGGTACAGGCAGACCTTGAAAAGCTTGGATAAATAATGTCTGAAGTGGCACAACCCACCAAACCCGAAATGCCCCTGCTGGTGATCCGCCCCTCCAAAGGCTGGTCTGCCCTTAATCTGCGTGACCTGTGGGTGTACCGTGAGTTGATCTATTTTCTCACCTGGCGTGATATCAAGGTACGCTATAAACAGGCTGTTTTGGGAATTGCCTGGGCAATCTTACAGCCTTTGCTGACCATGGTAATTTTCAGTGTCATCCTCGGAAAACTATTGGGTGTACCCACAGAAAAAGATATTCCTTATCCGGTATTCAGTTTTGTAGCTCTGCTTCCCTGGCAATTGTTTGCAAATGCCTTGCAGAAATCCAGTACCAGCCTGGTCGGAAATGCAAATCTATTGACCAAGATCTACTTTCCGCGTCTGGTCATCCCGCTCTCAGCAGTGGCAGCCGGGTTGGTGGACTTCATGATCTCATTTGTGGTCCTGTTTGGCTTGATGTGGTATTACCATATTCAACTCACCTGGAATATTCTGTGGCTGCCTTTGTTGATCCTGCTGGCGCTTCTGACCGCGCTTTCGATCGGGTTATGGTTGTCTGCCCTGAACGTCCAGTACCGGGATGTGCAGCAAATGATCCCGTTCATCATCCAGGCCTGGTTTTATGCCTCACCGGTAGTCTACTCAGCCGGCATTATCCCATCTGCCAAATGGCAGCTTGTCTATGCTCTCAATCCAATGGCAGGAGTGATCCAGGGCTTTCGCTGGGCGCTGTTGGGTACTCAGCCTCCAACTGCCGCCCTGGCGGTTTCCAGCGCAGTGGTACTGGTTTTATTGGTGACGGGTGTGTATTTCTTCAAACGCATGGAACGCACTTTTGCGGATATTGTGTAGGTAAGGTTCTTTTATGACAGATATTGCAATCCGCGCCGAAAATCTGGGTAAACGCTACCGCATCGGGGCAATCGCCCGCCGAAACGACACCCTGCGAGATCAACTGTCGGATTTTGGCAGCCAGATGGCTTCCCGCATGAAGCGTTCCAAGGCAGACAAACAAAACCAGCCTGAAAATGAAGTTTGGGCGTTGCAGGATGTCTCTTTTGAAGTTCGTCAGGGGCAGGTGCTGGGAGTGATCGGCAAGAATGGCGCCGGTAAAAGCACCCTGTTGAAGGTACTTTCGCGGGTCACTGAACCCACCACCGGATCTATCGAGATCCGTGGCCGGGTGGGCTCGCTCCTGGAAGTGGGTACAGGTTTTCATCCCGAACTGACCGGGCGTGAAAATATCTACCTGAACGGTGCCATCCTGGGTATGAAACGCACAGAAATCGAACGAAAATTTGATGAAATCGTTGCGTTTTCGGAAGTGGAGCAATTCATCGATACACCCGTCAAGCGCTATTCGAGTGGTATGTATTTGCGGCTGGCTTTTGCAGTGGCTGCCCACCTGGAACCTGAGATCCTGGTGGTGGATGAAGTCCTGGCAGTTGGGGATGCAGAGTTCCAGCGCAAATGCCTGGGCAAGATGGGGGATGTAGCCCAGCAGGGCCGAACTGTCATGTTTGTCAGCCACAACATGTCTGCCGTTTTGCGCCTGACCCAGGAATCGATCGTGATGGAAAAAGGACATCTGGTCATGCGGGCTTTCTCATCCGAGGCTGTGGATTATTATCTCTCAGCCGGTCATGTCAAAGCCGGGGAACGTATTTGGAAGGAAGAAGAGATCCTGCCATCATCAGCTCCATTCCGGCCGCTGGCTCTGCGTTTGCAGGACACACGCGGACAGGTGATCGAGACGATCCGATCCACTGAACCGGTCACCGTGGAATTGGAGTACCTTTTGAGTGCTCCCATCACCGGACTGCGCATAGGCTTTTATTTAAATTCCTCCCGCTTTGAACCTGTGCTGACATCGTTTGACACGGATGACCCAATCATGTTTGAAAAATTTACCAACCGGCCAGCCGGGCACTATATCAGCCGCTGCACCATTCCGGCAGATACTTTCAATCAGGGCCGTTACTCATTGGGCATCAATGCCAGCTCGTACCGGATCCGGCGCTATTTTCAGGAAGAACAGGCGCTCGATTTTAACGTGGATGGCGCCGGTGCACCGGGTATGCAGTGGCCGGAGCCCCGCCCCGGTGTGGTCCGCCCGCGCATACAATGGGCAATTGAGACGCTTTAAGGTAGCGCGGCATGGATCCCATTAAAAACTTGATCGGAGAGATACCCTTCAGTGCAGATATTTACTGGCTTCTGCGAAATAAACACAAGCCTTTCAACAGCCACTTCAGATTGGAAGGGCTGCGTAAATATTTACCAGAAATGTGTTCTTCGGCTCGACTCTTTGGACAGACTTCTGCACTTGGCAATCGTATCTTCATATTTGCATCCCTGCATTACTGGATTGAACAGGCAACCGTTATCGGGCTGGCGCTGGCTGGCATGGGACACCGGGTGAACCTGGGCTACCTGCCATATGCGGACTGGGAGAAACCTTTGACTCCCTTCGATTTGCGCCGCCAGGGACTTTATGCGCGCGAAAGCCTCAATCCCGCCAGGACATTGATCGAAGTGCAGTCCCTGCTGGATGTTCACCCGGTTGCCAGCCTGCCCGCGTCAATACAGGAAGCTGTCCATCAGGTCTCCAGTTTCGATGTTCAATACACCTCCCAGACGGAAGAGGTTGATCTGTCTTCGCAGTTATACAAATTGAGATTCCAGCGCAATTCACAGGCTGCTAAAAGCGGTCTTGCCTGGCTTCAGTCCGGAAAACCAGACCTATTGGTGGTTCCCAACGGAACCATCCTGGAGTTGGGCGTTCTCTACCGCCTGGCACGCCATTTGAATATCCCGGTGGTTACCTATGAGTTCAATGATCAGAAGGAGCAGATCTGGCTGGCGCAAAACGATGAGATCATGCACCAGAACACTGACCGTCTCTGGCAAATGCGCCTCAGCCTGCCTTTGACCCTTGAACAACGCACAAAAATTGAAACTCTCGAGTCTGCCCGCCAGGGAGGGCGCAGCTTCGGAAAATCCGAGCGGCTTTGGCAGAATGCGCCTTCCGCAGGCAGCGCCAGTGCCCGGATTGAACTTGGCCTGGATGACCGGCCGGTGGTTTTATTGGCAACCAATGTACTGGGAGATAGCCTGACCCTGGGGCGCAATCTTATTTGCCCAAGCATGAGTGATTGGATCACGCGCACTGTGCAATTCTTTGCAGGGCGTCCGGATATTCAGTTTGTTATCCGCATTCACCCGGGGGAGCAATTGGCACATGGTCCATCCATGTTAAAAGTCATCCAGACTGCTCTGCCTGAATTATCGGCTCATATTCATGTGGTCAAGCCGGATGAAAAGGTGAATACCTATGATCTCATCGAACTGGCCAGCCTGGGACTGGTGTATACCACCACCACTGGACTGGAAATGGCGCTGCAGGGAATACCGGTCATTGCGGTTGGTGAAACCCATTATCGAAATGCCGGTTTTTGCCTGGCGCCCAACACCTGGCAGGAATATATCGAACTGCTCGAATCCAGCTTGCCAGATCTGCCCTCCCGACGCCTCACAGCGGAGCAAATTGACCTGGCCTGGAATTACGCTTATCGTTTTTTCTTTGAATTTCCACAACCCTTCCCATGGAGATTGTTGCATTTTTGGAAAGATTACCAGCTCTGGCCGCTTGAGCGTCTTTTGGGAGCGGAGGGACAGCAATTATTTGGCAGGACATTTAACTACCTGGCAGGTGAACCAATTGATTGGAAGGGTTTGAACTGAAATGGATAAGTCTGCGATCAAGAATCAGGTGCGTGAGTTTTATGACCAGGTAGGCTGGCAGCAGGTTAGTGAAGGTGTTTACCAGAATGCCCGCTATGAAGACCTGCGTCCGGTGTCGCAGGAATATATCCACAAATGCCACATGCGTGTAAAGCGTTTCCTGGCAGCCACGGGAGATTTCCTGTTGGATGCCGGTTCCGGACCGGTACAATATCCTGAATATATCACCTACTCGCAGGATTACCGTTTCAGGGTATGTGTAGATATTTCCATCACTGCCCTTGAGGAAGCCCGTCAGCGGTTGGGAGTGCACGGACTATATGTGGTGTGTGATATTGCCCATTTGCCTTTTAAATCCGAAGCCTTCGATGGCATCGTTTCCCTGCATGCCATCCACCATATTCCTTATGAAGGACAACCGGACGCCTATCTTAACCTGTTCCGAGTCCTGCAAGCCGGGAAAAGTGCAGTCATTGTTAATGCCTGGAACTACTCCAGCCTGATGAAACGCCTGAAATGGCTGGAAAAATTTATGGACCGGTTGAGCGGCATCACCAGGCGCTTATTTCAGCCAAAAACACAGCAGGCAGCGCTCGAACGGACCAGCGGCAGTCTCAGAAGTCCAAAAACCCAGCCGACCGGTACATACGCGCAGCACTATGATGCCGAGACTCTACTGGCAGAATTTGCGCGTTTTCAGGTTCCCGCTGAGATATATACCTGGCGCAGCTTGAGTGTCCGTTTTTTGCGCGCAGTCATTCACCCCGGGCTGGCTGGTCGTGGCCTGTTGCGCCTCGTCTATCGTTTGGAAGAAAAATACCCGGGATATTTTGGTAGAAATGGGCAATACCCATTGATCGTTTTACGCAAACCAGAACAGGAGACATCATGATCAGCTGGCAGGATAATGTCATACTTGTCACCGGGGGTACCGGTTCGTTTGGCAAGAAATTTATTAAAGTGATGCTGGATGAGTTCCAGCCGAAGAAGATCATTGTATTCAGCCGGGATGAACTCAAACAGTATGAAATGCAAACTTCTGGTTATAACCAGCCCAACTTGCGCTTTTTCATCGGGGATGTGCGTGACCGCGACCGCCTGCGCCGTGCCATGCACGGGGTGGATATTGTTGTGCATGCTGCCGCCCTTAAACAGGTGCCTGCCTGTGAATACAACCCCATGGAAGCCATCAAGACCAACATCATGGGTACCAGCAACGTGGTTGAAGCCGCCCTGGATGCAGGTGTCAAGAAAGTGCTGGCCATCAGCACCGATAAAGCGGTCAATCCGGTTAACCTGTACGGCGCCACCAAACTGGCAGCGGAGAAACTGGTCATTCAGAGCAACGCTTATGCTGCCGGTACCGCCACGCGCTATTCCTGTGTGCGTTATGGCAATGTGGTCGGCAGCCGCGGCTCGGTTGTGCCGGTCTTTCTCAAGCAGCGTCAGAACGGACAGGTAACCATCACTGATGAACGCATGACCCGCTTTTGGCTCTCATTGGAGCAGGGTGTGCGCTTTGTCATCAAATGCATTGAGCAGATGGAAGGTGGGGAGGTGTTTGTACCCAGGATCCCCAGCATGAAGGTGACCGACCTGGCCAGGGCTATTGCCCCGGACGCGCAGATCAATGTCATTGGCATTCGCCCGGGTGAGAAGTTGCATGAGGTGCTCATTTCGGAAGACGAGTCGCGTAACACGGTTGAAATGGAGAACATGTTCGTGGTTCAACCGGCTGAGGCGCTCTGGTTTGGCTACTCCTGGCAGGAAAAAGGTAAGCTGCTTCAGGATGGTTTCCGTTATGCCAGTGACAACAATACCGAGTGGCTGGACATCGAAGGTATTCAGAAGTATATTGCGCCGTTTGAAAAATTATTTGCAAGCGGGAAACTGGAAGGTTAAATGCGCATCCTGGTTACCGGAGCGAGCGGTTTATTGGGTTTGAACCTTTCCCTGGCAGCCCTGCCTTCCCATCAAGTCATTGGTGTGGATCGCAGCAACCTGGCAGGCGTGCCATTTGAACTGCTCAATCTGGATCTGCTGGAAGACGGAGCCCTGGAGAAAATGTTTGAGGTTATAAAGCCTGACTGCCTGATCCATTGTGCCGCCCTGGCGGATGTGGATGCCTGTGAGTCAGACCCGTCCGGCAGTCTGCGTTTGAATGCTAATCTTCCGGAAGCACTGGCGGCTGGCTGTGGACAGCGCGGTATTCCCATGATCCATATTTCCACAGATGCCGTTCTGGATGGCACCCGGGAAGGTTTTTATACCGAAGAGGATGCACCCAATCCCCTGGGGATTTATGCTCAAACCAAGCTGAAGGGCGAGTGGGCTGTGCTCAAGGTCAACCCGGCTGCCATTGTAGCCCGGGTTAATTTCTTCGGCTGGAGTCTGAACGGAACGCGCAGCCTGGCTGAATTTTTTGTAAATAATTTGCGGGCAGGGAAACCCATCAATGGTTTCACAGATGTATATTTTTGCCCGATGTTCGTGGGTGACCTGGCGGAAACCCTGCTGCACATGCTGGAGAAAAAATTGGACGGGCTGTACCACGTGGTCGGGTCAGAAGTTATCTCAAAGTATGATTTTGGGGTTGCCATTGCCCGCAAGTTTGGGTTTGAAGTCGGGTTGATCCACCCCAGTTCAGTTGAAGAATCCAATTTGAAGGCCAGGCGTTCCCACAATTTGAGGCTTTCTGTCCACAAGTTATCCACAGCCCTGGACAGACCTGTTCCCGGCTTTTCCACCGGTTTGGTCAGGTTTTATACACAGTACCAACAGGGTTATCCACAGAAAATAGCCAGTTATCAACAAAAACCGACCGGGTAGTAGGATTTTTGGATAATCGTTTTCTGGCTTCAGACCAAAAAATTTTTTGGAGATCAAATGGAAATAAGAATTGGAAACCGGTTGATCGGTGCACAGTATCCCACCTATTTTATTGCCGATGTGGCTGCCAACCATGATGGCGACCTGGAGCGTGCCATCCTTCTCATCCGGCTGGCAAAAGAGGCTGGTGCAGATGCAGCCAAGTTCCAGAACTTTCAAGCACCCAAGATCGTTTCAGATTACGGATTCCGCCACATGGATGACGGCCAGGTCTCCCACCAGGCCACCTGGAAAAAATCCGTCTTCGAGGTCTACCAGGGCGCTTCCATTCCATTTGACTGGACACCCCTCTTGATGGAGGCCTGCAACGAGATCGGCATTGATTACTTCACCTCACCGTATGATTTTGATGCCATTGAATATGTGGATACCTACATCCCGGCTTTCAAGATCGGTTCGGGTGAGATCGACTGGATCGAATCGCTTGAAACCATCGCCCGCAAGGGCAAACCCGTGCTTCTGGCAACCGGAGCCTCGGATATGGGAGATGTTCAGCGGGCTGTACATGCCATCCTGGCTATTAACCCCCAATTGGTGTTGATGCAGTGCAACACCAACTACACCGCCAGTCCGGAGAATTATGACCACATCCACCTGAACGTGCTCAAAACCTATGCCAGCATGTTCCCGCAAGTGGTGCTCGGGCTGTCTGATCACACCCACGGCCCTGCCACTGTATTGGGGGCGGTTGCGCTGGGAGCGCGTGTCATCGAAAGACACTTCACAGACGATAATAATCGGGATGGCCCGGATCACAAGTTCGCCACCAATCCACAAGCATGGGCTGACATGGTGGCAGAAACCCGCAAGCTCGAGCGTGCCCTGGGGTGTGCAGATAAATTCGTTGCCGAAAACGAGAAGGATACCGTGGTGGTACAGCGCCGCTGCCTGCGGGCAGCCCGCGATATCCAAGCGGGTGAGATTTTTACACGCGCCATGATCGATGTGCTGCGCCCGGCCACACCGGGAGCCATCCTGCCGTCACACCTGCTGGAAGTGATCGGTACCAAAGCCTTGCATGCCATTCCATTCGGCAAGGAGCTGCGCTGGACGGACCTGGGTTCCTGATCTAAAATGCGCATTTTATATTTCAGCAAGGATTACGGCCCGCATGACCACCGCTTTCTTTCTGTCCTGGCAGATAGCGGTCACCAGGTTTTTTACCTGCGGCTGGAACGCGGGCCCCGCCAAATTGAGGATCGTCCGGTCCCACCTGGGATCGAACAGATCGCCTGGAGCGGCGGTCTGCGCCCGGCCAGGCTGTCGGATGGTCCGCGCTTGCTGCTGGAATTGCGCCAGATCATCAAGCGCATCCAACCGGATGTTTTGCATGCCGGCCCGATCCAGACCTGTGCCATGCTGGCAGCCCTGTCCGGGTTCCACCCCTTGCTGGTCATGTCCTGGGGTTTTGACCTGATGAAGGATGTGGATCGGGGCCCACACTGGCGTTGGGCAACAAAATATACACTGAAGCGTGCAGACTGGTTCACCAGTGATTGCGAAGTGACCCGTCAAAAAGCGTTAAGTTTTGGAGTTCCAACCGGGCAGACAACAGTCTTCCCCTGGGGGGTGGACCTGGAGCATTTTTCACCGCAGCCCCGCCAGGAGGCTTTGGGTCGCTCGCCCAGGTTTACGCTCTTGTGCAACCGTTCCTGGGAGCCGAATTATGGCGTGGATGTGCTGGCACATGCTTTTGTCAGCGTTGCCTGCCAGAGGCAGGACGTGCGCCTGTTGCTGCTGGGAGGCGGATCACAGGCCAGCCTGCTGAAGCGCATCTTTACCACTGGCGGGGTTTACGATCGTGTGGATTTTGGCGGGCAGGTTCGATATATCGACTTGCCGCGTTACTACCGCATGGCAGATGTCTATATCAGCGCCTCACACGTGGATGGTTCTTCCGTATCCTTGATGGAAGCGCTGGCCAGCGGGCTGCCTTGCCTGGTTTCGGATATTCCTGCCAATCTGGAATGGGTGACGGATGGTCAGAATGGCTGGTTGTTCCCGGATGGCGATGCAGATGCGCTGGCAACCCGAATTTTGCAGCTAATGGATAATCGAAATGGTTTAAGCTCGGTAGGCGCAGCAGCCCGCCAAATTGCAGAGAAGCGTGCCGATTGGAAGAAGAATTTTCTCTTTCTTCTGGAGGCTTACCAGAATGCGATTGACTGCTGGAAGTCAAAGCAGGTATTTGGGAAAAACCGTTCATGAAAACGATCGCCATTATCCAGGCAAGAATGAGCTCCACCCGGCTCCCTGGCAAGGTTCTGAAACTGGCATCCGGGCGAACAATGCTTGAGCGCATGGTCGAACGGGTGAAACTGGCAGAAACCCTTAATAAGGTCATCGTTGCTACCACCTTGGACCCTTCGGACGATAAGATCGAATGGTTTTGCCATCAACATGGGATGGAAGTTTTCCGCGGCAACTTGCAGGATGTACTTGATCGTTATTACAAGGCTGCGAAATTGCACCATGCAGATGTCATTGTCCGGTTGACGGGGGATTGCCCGCTGATAGACCCTGACCTAATAGATGATGTTGTCAATGCATTGATCACAACTCATGCGGATTTTGCCTGCAATCGCCTGCCTCCTCCGTTTTCCCGCACCTACCCGATCGGGTTGGACGTGGAAGTCTGCACCTTTGATGCGCTAGAGAAAGCCTGGAAAAACGCGCTTGAGAAATATGAACGTGAACATGTGTTGCCATATCTTTATGTGGTCCCAGGACGATTTAAGGTGATCCAACTCGATTACAAAGTAGATCTTGGGCACTTGCGTTGGACGCTGGATACACCAGAAGATCTTTTGTTGTTACGCAGGATCTACCGGCAATTTGGAGGCCGCAATGACTTTTCGTGGTTGGATGTATTGGACTTATACAAGAAGCAACCCGGGATGTTTCGAGTAAATGCAGCAGTGCAGCATAAAACTTACCTGGATGTTGAAGAGTTGAAAGGTTGATCGGTTATGTCAGGAAAAATCGTATGCCCACTATGTAAGTCCCGTTTCGAGAAACATGATCCGAAGGTGTGGAAGTGCAATCAATGTGGTTTTTCTGTAAGTTTGTTGAATGGAAAACCCGTTTTCACGGATGCCCCCCTCGAACTTATCCCATCTGGGAAAATTGAGCGTTCAGCTGACCAGGGATCCGTCTGGAGACAGTTCAACTGGAAATTCATTGTGGATGCTGCGAATAACCTTCGGGATAATGCGGATGTGCTGGATGTGGGTGCTGGAAGAGGAGATTTTAAATCCATTTTTTCAAAACATGCCTACCTTGGTTTGGATGTTTACCCCTATCCTGAAATCGATCTGGCTGTGGATCTGATCAAAACCTGCCCCTTTGAAAATGGGTCTTTTGACCTGGTGGTTCTGGCAAATGTGATCGAACATGTTTACGAATACAAAGCCCTGGTGAAACAATGTGCATTCCTATTAAAACCTGGAGGCAGGTTATTGATCACCGTCCCATTCCTGCTTAAACTGCATCAGGAACCTGTGGATTTTTACCGTTATACGCGTTATGCCTTGATCAACTTGGCGGAGGAAGCCGGTCTGGAGGTTGAACAACTGGATGGGTATTACAATCCTCTGGCGCTTATGGACGAAGGCATCGGGAACGCCTGGCAATACAGCCTGCCCAAAACCAGAGGGATGCAAAAAGCTGTCGCAAAAGCCGGGATATTCGTATCCCAAAGGATTTCTGATTTACTTAAGAGATCACTCGGAAACGGGTATATTGCCCCTGCCGGGCATGACCCAAACCCGAATGTGTTGGGATATCAATGCCTGTTGCGGAAACCTGCTGGGACAAACCAGCAAAACTGACAATTTGGTCACCCGGTTTTTTGCATGCTGTGCCCATTCCCAATGCAGTCTTAAATAACCACTGCATTGGTGGCGCATTCATAAAAGCAGTTTTTTTACAGGAGGGTCAAAACTCTATTTAATCAAATTTCTTATGGTATCAACTACTCTATTTGTACAATTACCGTCAGAATATGTACATATCTCCCGAACGATTTTCTTTCTCCCCTCATGCAATAATTCAGGTGATTCGATTGCGGTTGTAATCGCCTGGTTCATCTCCTCCCTGGAATTTACAATATCCAGACCACCAGACAGGGTGATCGGGAGATAATGCTCTCGAATATAGAGATCCTTTAATACACGGTCGAATTGTTTCTTTTTCCCGGCATCGTAAGCTGGCCCGATTTGAGGTCGATCAAAAACCGAACCGTCAACTGTAAGCGTGGATGAGGCATTAATTTGCACGTCACTGTGCTTTAACGTGGATACAAGATTTTCGATATTCTCTCGAGTGATGTTTATTTGTCCTTTTTTTTCGTTCGCCATCCAGGATTGATCAACAACGATATTTTTAGCATTATTAAGGATCGATTGCCAGCGGTCCATAATGTCTCCGGGGTGCCGGCGAAATAGGATGATTGGATTATTGGGTATTTTTTTGCGGGAAATATCTTCATCCAACTGGGATAACCAAAACGGTTCGTTAGGAACCACTCTGTAGGTACCACCGCCAAATAAAATAATAGGTCTGCCGCCAGGTATTTTTAAACTATCTCTCCAATATTCTTCATCCCAAACATATGTTTTATCGTAGTAAAAATCAAATTGTGGTGGTCCGGTTACGGTAATATCCTTTTCTTTTACATCAGGATAACTTCGAACCAATTCATTGGCGTTGTATTTATTCCAGACCATATAGTGGTCAAATTTTATCGGGAGCCAACTCCTGGTAGTGACATTGTCGAATGACAATATTGAGGTAAAACAACTAATTTTATTTTTTCCTGCAGCTTGAAGCAAGGGCTCCTCCCTGTTAGCAAAGGGAGTGATTGACAAAATCATATCTGTTTTTGCTAAGGATAATAAGCTTTCAAATTCCTCGATATTGGTATCTACCCAAAGAAGTCTTTGATAATCGGCAAGTAACCGCTGTAAACCACCCGGTAGCAATAATTGCGATGACCTTTTTAGTTCTCGAAGAGTGCTCAAAATCCTTTCTTTTGGAGTTTTAAGAGAGTATTCTCTTCTATGATCAATTTTTGTGGTCGGGGTTTTTCTGAAATTGCGATGCCAGGAATTGACTTGCTCACGGACAATTCCAAATTCTTTTCCGAATCTGAAAGGGGGCACCTCAATCACCTCGGCGCCAAGATCCTGGAATTCCTTCACTAAATCGATGTCGTTCCAGCTTAATGCAATGATTGGATCAACAAATTCTGAAAGTTTTAAAAGCATTTTTGTTCGGAGAATATAGCGAACACCGAAATGTTGAAGGATAGGAATTAATAATCGATGTTTTCCCATAAATATTCCTCTATGTCCCTGTTATCCTGAGATTATACTATAGTGGTACTTTCTTAAGAAAATCAAGAATATTCACCTTGACCACCCGTGTTACACGTTTTATAATTCAATAGTTGAATATTGACCGATTATTACACGCAAAAAATGCAGAGCATTTCATGGACACGTACTCATAAGAAACTGTCCGCGCCCCAGTAGAGTTGATGAAAAATGTAAACCCTCAAATGATCAAGGAAAAATTAAACCCCGGAAGGAATAAGAAATTTGGCTTGCATTGCAATTTTTTCAGCCCCCAAATCTTTCGCTGAACCGCACATTAGCATAATTCAAAGAAACGCCATTTTAAGCTGGAAAACCCTCGGCGAATCAGTTGAAATATGGTTGGTTGGGAATGAAGAAGGTGTTGAACAGGCAGCGTGCGAATTGGGAGTAAATTATATTCCGAATGTTGACCGCAACTCTTCCGGAACACCGAGGATTGATTCCATTTTTAACCGGGTCAGAGAAGAAAGCCATGCAAACTATTTATGTTATGTGAACGCGGATATCCTGCTCTTTCCAGACATAATTGGCACATTGGAAATTGTGCGTAAAACCCGTGAGCGATTTTTATTGGTCGGTCAGCGCTGGGATATGAATATCAAAGCGCTTCTTCCGATGGGATCAGGTTGGGATACTCTGTTCCTGGAACGATTGGAACTGGATGCGAAGCTCCATGTACCAGCAGGGAGTGATTACTTTATTTTCCCAAGACACCTCTTCACCGATATTCCACCATTCGCAATCGGACGGGCTGGTTGGGATAACTGGATGATCTACCACGGACGACATGAGCATATGGCTGTCATCGACGCGACCGGTTCGATCACTGCTGTTCACCAGAACCACGATTTCAAGCATTTACCCGGGGGTAAGATTCACAGGAGGCAGCCGGAATCCCTTGAAAACTTGAACCTGGCCGGTGGCAGGCATACATTGTTCACCCTTGCTGATACGAATAAGAAGATAGTTGATGGAAAAATTGTTAACCCACGGTTTACACGAGACTATTTAAGGCGTGCGATCGGTATTCTACCCTTGCTCTACATCAAACCAGACTGGTTGGGGAAGGCCGTCTATACTTTGATCAACCCCGGACGGGTGATCCAGGATTACAAAAAGGACCGGAGAATGAAGGAAAATATCGCAAAAACCTCCCGGGAGTCAAAATGAGAAAAGGGCATAATCCTGTCAAACAACTTACCCGGGTGGCAAAACCACAGCGCATAACAGCAACTGTCCTCAACCACATCCCATTTCTGGATGGCTTTTACTCCGAAATGTTAAAAGTTTTGAAACTCAGCCTGGCAACCTTGCGCGAAGATGCCGGTTTACCATTCGATCTGCTGGTTTATGACAACGGTTCCTGCCTGGAAGCCAGAACCTTCCTGTTGAATGAATTTGATAAGGGAAATATTCAATCTCTGATCCTGTCTGATAAGAACATGGGCAAGGGTGGAGCATGGAATGTGATGTTGCAAGCCGCACCGGGTGAGATCATTGCTTTTGCAGATAATGATGTGCTTTATCACCCCAATTGGTTGCTCGAATCAGTAAAAGTTCTTGAAACTTATCCAAAAGTAGGCATGGTCACATCCAGACCGTTTCACACCAGGCCGGAACTCTATACCGCAATTTTGAAATGGGCAGCAACCAATCCGGATGTCCGGCTAGAGAGCGGGCAATATGTAAACCCGGAATGGATACGTGAATTCCTGTTGAGTGTAGGCAGGAGCGAAGAAGAGATCGATCAAGATCTGACACAACCGGACGTGAAGGTCACCTATAATGGATTAACGACGTATGCAGGAGCGTCTCATTGGCAATTCCTGGCATGGAAACAAGTATTGCAGGAATTCCTGCCGATCAATCTTTCCAGGCCTCTGGGACAGGTATTAAGATTGGATGAAATGATCAACCAAAAAGGATATCTCCGGTTAATGACTGCGGAGCCGTACACAATGAACCTGAGCAATTCAACCGAATTGCCGGAAAATGTTCGTTCAAAAGAGTCCAAGAAGGTAAAAAGATTGGTGGACTTCCCAATAATCCAGGCACCGTTAATGAAAATTTACAATGCAATTTTTCGTCTGTATTATGATCGATAATCAGATACAGGTATTAAGATGAAAATCCTTTATGCAACCGGAAAGTATAGCCCCTTGCAGCACGATGACGGTAGTGGGACCGATTATATGCTTTATCACGCTCTCCTGAAACAAGGCGTTGACCTGAAATATGTTGGACCTTTTAAGGAAGATCCTTCTGGTATTGAGCGAGCTTACCGGAAAATTCACAGATTTTTCTCCCGAAAAAGGTACGCAAAATATCCAATGGCGATGCTCAGAAAAGGAGCCATGGCGCTTTCGAATGCAGAACAAGAATATCAACCCGATCTTATCTTTTCCAAGAATCTTGCACCGCTTGTTTTTTACAAGACAGATCGTCCCATCATTTATATGCTGGATGCTGCTGTCTCAGCCTTTAACCGGCAGTGGCCGACTTTTTCAAGGTTTGAGAATTTTCGGATGATCAATTGGGAAAAAAAAGTACTCAGAAAGGCTTGCAGGGTGATCACCCGCAGTGATTGGACGGCGGATGTTCTTGTCAATGAGTATGGCTACCAAAAAGAGAATATAAAAATCGTCTGCAATTCTTCCTCCTTGCCAGATGAATTGAATCCACACCCCCTTGATTTTGGGATTCCAGACTTTTCAAGCTTGCGTTTACTCCTGGTAGGCCGGGTCAGTCACTTGAAGGGAATAGATATTGGCATTGAAATTGTAAATCTATTGAATAGAAAAGGTATTCCGGCTGATTTGCGGATCGTGGGGATGGAAGGGCAGGATGGCCCGTATGTTCATTTTGTTGGGTCGTTTAAAAAATCGATCAAAAGCGAAATGCAGGAATATGCCAACCAGTATAAATGGCCTCATTTTCTGCTTCACCCGGCGCGATATGATGCAGCCCCGATCGTCACGGCTGAAGCTGCTTCTTACGGTGTTCCCACGCTCACCAATGCGGTTGGTGGGATCGCCACTACTGTAAAGGATGGAGTATCCGGAATTGTTCTGCCCGCCTTGAGCCCGGCCGAAGATTATGTAAAAGTAATTGAAAACTATATAAAAAACCCTGGCGAATATCAAGCGCTACGAAACTCAACTCGCGATAGATATGAAAAGGAATTAAATTGGGAAGTCGCCGGGAAAAAGATCGTTGAAATTTTCCGGGAAGTCGCCGGCGATAAGAAGAAAATTTGGTGAGAATGAGCATATGAAATTTCTGATTGCTGGTTTGGGTTCCATTGGACGCCGCCATTTTCGCAATCTTCTGGCGCTGGGAGAACGTGATATTCTCCTGTATCGCACGCTGCGTTCCAGCCTGCCGGAGGATGAACTGGTGGGCTTCCCGGTGGAAACCGATCTGCAGGCAGCCCTGGCACACCATCCGCAGGCAGTCATTATATCCAACCCGACCGCTCTGCATCTGGAAGTCGCCATTCCTGCCGCCGAAGCAGGCTGCAGCATCCTGCTGGAGAAACCGGTTTCCCATTCCCTGGAGGGAGTGGAGCGTCTCGAACTTGCCTTGCAGCGCGGGGGCGGCAGGTTATTGGTGGGTTTCCAGTTCCGCTTCCACCCAACCCTGCGCCGGGCCGCACAACTGATCCAGGCTGGCAGTCTGGGGGATCTGCTTTCAATGCATGCGCATTGGGGCGAATACTTGCCGGACTGGCACCCCTGGGAGGATTATCAGAAGGGATATTCCGCCCGTACGGACCTGGGCGGAGGTGTTGTGTTGACCCTTTCCCATCCGCTGGATTATCTGCGCTACCTGATCGGTGAGGTGGATTCCTTGTGGGCATTCACTTCTTCAAAAGGCTTTGGGCTGCAGGTTGAAGATATGGCCGAGATCGGTTTGCGCTTTTCATCCGGCGTGATCGGCAGCCTGCACCTGGATTATAATCAACGTCCCCCCGCGCACTACCTGGAAATCACCGGCACCCTGGGCAGCCTGCGCTGGGACAACCGCGATGGCAGCTTGGGGTTTTACCGAACGGAAACCCAAACCTTGGAGAATTTTTTGCCCCCGGCTGGCTTTGAGCGCAACCAGATGTTTTTGGATGAGATGCGCCATTTTCTGTCACTGCTGCGGGGCGAAAGCGATTCACTCTGCTCTTTGCAGGATGGAAAACAGGCCCTGCGCCTGGCAATGGCAGCTTCGCAGTCTGCGGAGCTGGGCAAGTTGATGAAACTGGAGTAACTTCTTAAAGAAAAGGCTGTTGAGGTCAAACCCCAACCTTCTCCCAATCATTGTGATGATAAAGACTGGAGATAGCATGACCATAATGGAAAAATTTGACCTGACCGGCAAGGTGGCTCTGGTCACCGGCGGAGCAGGATTACTGGGAGCAGAGTTTTGCCTTACACTGGCCCAGGCTGGCGCGGCAGTGGCAGTTGTGGATTTGAATGCCGAAGCCGCCCAAAAAGTGAGCTGGGATCTGACTGCGCGTGGCTTTCAAACCCTGAATGTCCCCACCGATATTACCGACCCGGTTGCAGTGCAGGCCATGCGGGATGCTGTTTTGGACAAGTTTGGGAGAGTGGATATCCTGGTCAACTCGGCTGCCCTGGACCCCAAATTTGACCCGGGGCACACTGCGCCAGGCTCTTCGGGAGCTTTTGAGGATTATCCACTGGCAGCCTGGCAGCAGGCGTTGGATGTAAATCTGACGGGCATGTTCCTGGTCTGTCAGGCTGTTGTGGTTCCCATGCTGGCACAATTGGGTGGTGTTATCATCAATGTTTGCTCGATGTACGGTTTGGTCGGTCCGGATCAGCGCTTGTATCAGCGCAAAGGACAACCGCCCCACTTTAAGCCGGTGTATTATTCGGTCACCAAGGCGGGTGTGCTCGGTTTGACAAAATACTTGGCAACTTATTATGCAGTCAGAAATATCCGCGTGAATGCTCTTACCCCGGGCGGGGTTTTCAATGGACACGATGAAACCTTCCTGCAGGAGTATGCCGCCCGTGCCGTGTTGGGGCGCATGGCGGAGAAGGATGAAATGAACGGGGCATTGCTCTTTTTGGCATCCGATGCTTCAGCTTATATGACCGGTGCAAACCTGGTGGTGGATGGAGGCTGGACGGCATGGTAGATGTTCTGGCAATTATCCCGGCGCGCGGAGGCTCCAAGAGCATCCCGCGTAAGAACATTCGCAGCCTGGCGGGGCATCCACTGATTGCGTATAGTATTGCAGCCGGGTTGGCTGCCGTAACTGTTACGCGCCTGATCGTCTCCACCGATGATGAGGAGATCGCCGGGATTGCGCGTGGATATGGCGCCGAGGTGCCCTTTTTGCGCCCTGCTGAACATTCGCAGGACAAAACACCCGACCTGCCGGTTTTCCGGCATGCCCTCGAGTGGCTGAAGGAACATGAATCCTACGTTCCGCACTTTGTTGTGCAATTGCGCCCCACTTCTCCATTCCGGCGCGTACGGCATATAGACGATTCAGTCCGGCTGCTGCTCGAGCATCCGGAGGCCGATGCCGTTCGGACGGTATGCGTTCCTTTCCAGAACCCGTTCAAGATGTGGCGCATCTCGATCGATGGCTGGATGCAGCCGCTAGGAAGCGAGCTGGGTGTTGTGCATGAGCCGTATAATCAACCGCGCCAGGCGCTGCCGGATGTATACTGGCAAACCGGTTATGTGGATGTCTGCCGGGCTGACACGATCCTGACAAAGAACTCGATGACGGGAGGGCGCATCCTGCCGTTGGTGATTGACCCGGCTGAATGGGTCGACATCGACTCGCCGGATGATTGGCTTCGTGCTGAACGCCTTCTGGAAAATGGTGGCATCACGCTGCAAGAATTGGGTTTTGATTTGTAATTTCTCAAAAAAAATGAGGGGTTGGGGTGTTAAAGCGAGCTTTGCTCGCTTTAACACCCCAACCTTTCCCGAATTAGTGAAAAGTAACTTTGATTTTAATTTTGGAGGGTTCCATGCCTGTAATAAAAATAGGTGAGCGATTGATCGGTGATGGTCACCCGGCTTACATTATCGCCGAGATTGGCGTAAACCATAATGGTATTCCACAACTGGCATTTGAGTTGATTGACGTGGCTGTGGATTGCGGTGCAGATGCGGTCAAGTTTCAAAAGCGTGACCTGGAAAGTCTGTATCCGCAGAAATATCTGGACAATGCCAATGCCGGAGAGAAAACCCTGCGGTACCTGCTGCCCATTTTGCAGCAGGTGGAATTACCCGAAAGTACCTATCATGAGATTGTCGAATACTGCCAGAAGAAAGGGATCACCTTCCTGTGCACACCCTTTGATGCCAAGAGTGCAGACTTCCTGGATGAGCTGGGTGTACCGGCCTTTAAGGTGGCCTCGGCTGATCTTACCAACCTGCCCCTTTTGGATCACCTGGTCTCCAAGAAAAAACCGCTCATCCTTTCCACGGGCATGTCACGCCCCGATGAAGTCGAGTTCACAGCCAAATACTTGAAAGCGCGGCAGGTACCCTTTGCCTTGCTGCACTGCAACAGCACCTATCCGGCTGCCTTTGAGGATATCAACCTGCTGTATATGCAGCAGTTGAGCAAGTTTGATGTACCTGTTGGCTATTCCGGACATGAACGCGGCATTGCCATCTCAACCGTGGCATCCGTGCTGGGAGCCAACATCATCGAGCGGCACCTGACTCTCGACCGTGCCATGGATGGCCCAGACCATGCCGCCAGCCTGGAGCCGCAGGGTTTTAAGAAAATGGTGCGGGATATCCGCCAGGTGGCCCAGGCGTTGGGAACCGGGCAGGAAAAATTCTTTTCTCGCGGCGAGATCCTCAACCGGGAAGTGTTGGCCAAGAGCCTGGTGGCTGCCCGCCAAATCCAGCCTGGAGAAGTGCTCACCTCGGAGATGATCACGGTCAAAGGCCCTGGGCTGGGGTTGTCCCCGCAGCTCTACCCCCAACTATTGGGCCGGCAGGCTGAACGCCTGATCGAAGCCGATGAACCTTTCCTGGATCGCGATATTGGCATCCAACCCGTTTTGGATATGGAACATACCCTGCCTTTGCAGTGGGGCTTCACTGTCCGGTTTCGAGATTATGAAGATTTGCTGCATTTCAACCCGCATCTGCTGGAATTTCACTTTACCGACCAGGATCTGGACGACCACTATCCGGGCCGGGATTTTGACTTTCAACTGGTGGTACATGCCCCCGAATTTTGGGACCGCACCCTGGTGGATATGTGTGCATTAGATGAACGCCAGCGAACAGATACCGTGAAACTTCTGCAAAAATCCATTAACCTGGCGCGCGAGATGGCTCCCCATTTCAAGGGCACACCCAAAGTGGTGATCCACCCGGGCGCCATGAGCCTGGATCACCCTATCCGTGAAAAACAACCTTTATATGCCAATCTGCTTCGTTCGGTAAAAGAGTTGGATTATGACGGTGTGGAATTGCTTCTGGAAAATCTGCCGCCACATCCCTGGTATTTTGGCGGTCAATGGCTGACCAATGCCTTCATGGACGCACATGAGATCCGTGATTTCATCACACCTCTGGGATTGAAGATGTGCTTTGATACTTCCCACTCCAAGCTGTATTGCAACTGGGCGCATGTTGATTTTTATGAGCAGGTGGAAACCCTGCTGCCTTTCATCGGGCATCTGCATCTGTCAGACGGATCCGGGCTGGATGGAGAAGGCTTGCAAGTGGGAGAGGGCAACATCGATTGGGTGCATTTCTTCAGGGTGGCGCGCAGCTATAAAGGCACCATGATCCCGGAGATCTGGCGCGGGCACCAGCACGGTGGTCAGGGCTTTATTCTGGCCATCCAGCGCCTGAGCGAAGCCTATGCCCGTGCCCAGGAGCAGAAATAAATTGCAGCCTTTTCTGAAGCGACTGAATATCCGCCTGGCTGGTCTGCAAACCGATTGGCGCACCATCCAATTGGCGCGCCAGGTTTCCCGACATTCCCCGCTCGATGAAGGCAAAAAACCGGTCATCTTTTTCAATGCATCCACGCGTCTGAATACGCTCAGCCAGAATGCCGGTTTTGCCATGCTGGCTGCGTGGGCTGTCCAGCTTGCGGGCTCGCCGGTCATCCACTTTGTTTGCCAGGCTGGCATGAGCCGGTGTGTGCTGGGCACGGATCAGGATGATTTTGGCGTGACACCCCCCTGCCAGGCCTGCATGAGACAATCCCGTTTGAACACCCATGCTGCCCAGGTGCGCCCCTTCGTTTATCGGGAGGATACAAACCTGCAAACCTGCCTGGTGGATTTAACGCTGGATGCGCTGGCTGGCTTTGAATATCCGCTCGCGGATCGCAGCCTGCCCCTGGGGGCACTGGTACTGCCCTCCATACGCTGGCGTTTACGTCGCAGCAGCCTGCCGGATGACGAAGACACACGCTTCCTGTTCCGGCAATACATCCTTTCGGCCTGGAATGTCGCCCGGGAATTTGAAGCCCTGCTGGAAGACACCCAGCCGCAGGCAGTGCTGGTCTTCAATGGTCAATTCTTTCCGGAGGCGGTGGTACGCTGGCTGTGCCAGCAGCGCGGCATCTTCTCGGTCACACATGAAGTTGCCATGCAGCCTTTAAGCGGCTTTTTTACTCCCGGTGAAGCCACAGCCTACCCGATCTCCATGCCCGAAAATTTCGCATTAACAGATGCACAAAACACCCGCCTGGATGCCTATCTTGAGAAACGCCTGCAGGGGAACTTTAGCATGGCCGGCATTCACTTCTGGCCGGAGATGAAAACCCTGGCCCCGGCTTTTTTGGAGAAAGCTGCGCGCTTCAAACAAATCGTACCGATTTTTACAAACGTGATCTTTGATACCAGCCAGCCGCAGTCCAATGTGGTTTTTGAGGATATGTTTGCCTGGCTGGACCTGGTGCTGGAATTGGTCCAGCGCCACCCGGAAACGCTCTTTGTACTGCGCGCCCACCCGGACGAAAAACGGGCTGGAAAGCAAAGCCTGCAAAGTGTGTCTGCCTGGGCGGTTGAACATGGCGTGAACGGGTTGGAAAACGTGGTTTTTGTGGATTCGCTCGAATATATCAGCTCTTATGAGTTGATCGAGCACTCCAAATTTATTATGACCTACAATTCAACCATTGGTCTGGAGGCCGCCATTCTGGGAAAAGCGGTTCTTTGCGCGGGCAGGTCGCGCTTTACATCCTACCCGATCGTTTTCTTTCCAGATACACCAGCCGGGTACCGCAATCAGGCTGAGGATTTTCTGGCTGCAGACAGGGTGCAAGTTCCACCCAAGTTCAGCGAAAACGCCCGGCGCTTTCTGTATTACCAGCTCTACCGGTCTTCCTTGCCGTTCAATGAATTTCTTGAGCCTTCCCTGGTTCCCGGCGTGATCCAGTTGAAAAAATCCAACTGGAAGGCGATTGCCAACTCTCCGGTTATGAAAACCCTTGTGCAGGGACTTGTGGAGCAAACTCCATTTCTGTTTACCCAGGATTGATCCCGGAAGACACAACTATGCAATGTTCCATTGTGATCCGCGCTTATAACGAAGAAAAGCACATTCCCCGCCTGCTGGAAGGCATCCGCCAGCAATCCCTGCGGGAGGTGCAGATCATCCTGGTGGATTCGGGTTCGAGTGATGCCACGCTGGAGATCGCCCGGAATTATGGCGCCCAACTGGTAACCATCACCCCGCAGGAGTTTACCTTTGGGCGCGCCCTGAATCGGGGCATTGCTGCTGCCGTGGCTGATTACGTGGTCATCGTCAGCGCACACTGCTACCCGGTTTACCCGGATTGGCTGGAGCAATTGCTCAAGCCTTTGCAGGATGAGCACGTCGCACTCAGCTATGGCAAACAACGCGGTGGTGAGACCAACCAGTATTCCGAGCACCAATTCTTTCGAAAGTATTTCCCTGATATTTCCCAGCCCCGCCAGGGACAACCTTACTCGCATAATGCCAATGCAGCCATCCGCCGCTCGCTCTGGCAGCAGCAGCCTTATAATGAAAATCTCACAGGGCTGGAGGACCTCTCCTGGAGCAGCTGGGTCATGAACCAGGGCTATGCCATTGCCTATACGGCTGAAGCCGAGGTAATCCATGTGCATGCTGAGAAACCGGGACAGGTGTACCGGCGTTACCAGCGTGAAGCCATTGCCATGAAACAGATCCTGCCTGAAAGCCGCTTCAGCCTGTGGAACTTCCTGCGATTGTGGTCCGGGTCCACGCTTTCAGACTTGCTGCAGGCTCGGCGGGAAGGAGTCCTGGCTGCCCAATTATGGAGCATCTTATGGTTTCGGCTGATGCAATATTGGGGTACTTACCGGGGCTATGCCTACTCCGGCAAGGTGGATGCCAGGCTGCACCAGACGTTTTATTATCCACCTGGTATCCTGGCGGATAAGATCCCAGCCCCGCGCTTGGTAAAACCGATTGACTATAATCATACGGATGATAACATTTCATGAAAGTTGGAGTGTCCCCCGAATTATTGAAAAAATACTACGAATGGATGAAAAGATGACACCCAAGAAAATTGTTGCCCTGGTCCCCATGCGCCACCATTCACAACGCGTCCCCGGAAAGAATTACCGCCCTCTGGCTGGCAAACCCCTCTTTCACCACATCATTGCCACCCTGCTGGAAGTTCCCCAGATCAGCCAGGTGGTGGTGGATACGGATTCCGAGCCGGTCATGGCAGGTTTAAGACAGCACTTTCCCGGGGTGATGATCCTCAAGCGCCCCCAGTCCCTGCAGGCGGATACGGTCCCCATGAACGACATTTTGATACACGATACCTCCTGCGTGGAAGCCGATTTTTACCTGCAGACACACAGCACCAATCCATTGCTGACTGCCCGCACGTTTGGGCGGGCCATTGACGCCTTTTTGAAAGCCTATCCGGCTTACGATTCGCTTTTCTCGGTGACACGCCTGCAAACCCGCCTGTGGGACGCGCAGGGCAGAGCCATCAATCACGATCCTGCCACCCTGCTCCAAACCCAGGACCTGCCGCACGTATTTGAAGAGAACTCCTGCATTTACATGTTTACGCGCCAGAATTTGATCGAGCGGCACAACCGGCTTGGGCAGCAACCTTTGATGTTTGAGATGGATGCGGACGAAGCCTGGGATATCGATGATGAATTGGATTTTTCCATTACTCAATTTTTGATGGATCATAAAAAGAAGGCCGGTAAATAAGGTAATATCAAATTGTATAATAAGGACAATATTCGCAATTAACGATCAGGTCTGTATGAAAAACTTTCTCAAAAATGCTTTCCAAAAACCCTGGTACCCTCTCTTGCTCAGCGCTTACCCTGTCCTGGCGCTCTTTGGCAATAATGTCAATGAAGCCCGACCAGACGTCATTGTCAGACCCCTGCTTGTTTTCCTGGCAGGTGCGCTGGTGCTCATTCTTCTTTTCCGCTTGTTATTACGTGATTGGCATCGAGCCGCCTTTGCCTCCTGCATGTGGATAATACTGTTTGCCACTTATGGGCATCTGATCAATTATCTGATCGACAAAGAGATCGATATCCCTTCCCATTACATACTTTCACTCTGGCTTGTTCTGGCTGAGTTTTTCCTTTGGTTGGCAAGCCGCCTCCGCATAAAATTTTTCCAGGCCACTGTCTCTTTGAACCTGATCGCAGCATTCCTCTTGGTTTATCCTCTTTACCAGATCACCTCCTATTCTGTGGGAAATAACCTGTCCGCCTGGCAGGTGCATGCTGCTTCTGTTGCACAGCAACCAGATCCTGCAACCTTGGATCGTCTGCCCGATATTTACTACATCATCCTCGATTCTTATGGGCGCGCCGATCTTTTGCAGCAGGCTTATCAATACGATAACACTGCCTTCGTTTCTAAGCTGGAGGAAATGGGTTTTTATGTTGCCAATTGTAGCCAGAGCAACTATATGCGGACAGATATAGCCCTGACGTCCACTCTCAACATGGATTATTTGCAAAACCTCAGCGATAAATTCAAACCAGACACCTATAATCGCACCCGACTTTTTGAGTTGCTGAAGCATAGCAGTTTACGCAAAACATTGGAAGGTGTTGGTTATGAGACCATTGCCTATGCAACAGGTTTCTTTTGGTCTGAGCTGGACGACGCTGATGTTTTCCTGGCGCCCTCCCCCATTTGGACCGACCTGACCGAATTTGAAAAATTACTGCTCAATTCCACCCTGGCCAGGCTCCTGGATGAAGCCGGAAAGATCAACACCTACCAGATCTCCAGCAATCATTATCGCGAACGTACCAGCTTTGTTCTTGACAGTATCCCAAAACTGGTGAAATTACCCGGTCCCAAGTTTGTTTTCATGCACATCATATCTCCGCATCCACCTTTTGTTTTTGGTCCGGATGGTCAACCCACCGACGCTGAAACCTTTCTCAATGCAGATAAAAAACTTCCTGCCAAAATGTATGCCATTGGATATACCAACCAGGTGACTTACCTGAATACCCGGATGGAGCAAGTCCTGGATATGTTGATCCATGCATCAGACACCCCTCCGGTCATCATTTTGCAGGGTGATCACGGTCCCTGGATGCAGCCGGAAAATAAACGTCTCTGGATCTTGAACGCCTATTACCTGCCCGGGCATAATAACGAGCTGTACCCTACCATTTCACCGGTAAACTCCTTCCGGATTGTGCTGAACGATTACTTGGGCACAAACTATGCATTGCTCGAAGACAAAAGCTATTTTTCACCCATTCCATATATTTATGATTTCAAACCAAATTCAAACCCTTGTATCCCATAATAAGCGAATGAAATTATGAAAACCATACTTGTATCTGCCCCATATTTGCTGCCGACCTTTGAGCGTTTCAGACCAATTTTTGAACAGTATAGCCTGGACGTGATCACTCCCGAGGTTAACGAGCGCCTGGAAGAGCATGAATTGCTGGCGTATGCCGGCAGCTTCGATGGAGCCATTTGCGGGGATGATCGTTATACTGCCCGCGTTTTGGAAGCCTGCGCGCCGCGCCTGAAGGTCATCTCCAAGTGGGGCACCGGGATAGACTCGATTGATGCCTCCGCCTGCGAGCGCCTGGGTATCAAGCTGACGCGCACCCTGAATGCCTTCAGCCTGCCGGTGGCCGATTCGGTGCTGGGATACATGCTGGCTTTCGCCCGCCGCCTGCCCTGGATGAGTGCCGAAGTGAAATCCGGCCGCTGGCAGAAGCTTCCCGGTCGCTCCCTGAGTGAATGCAGCCTGGGGGTGATCGGTCTTGGGAATGTTGGCAAGGCAGTCGTCCGCCGGGCGTGTGGATTTGGGTTGCGCATTTTAGGGAATGATATTGTTGAGATCGATCCCGTCTTCCTGGCTGAGAATGGTGTGACCATGACCTCTTTGGAAACCTTGCTGGCAGGATCAGATTTCATCAGCGTTAACTGTGATCTGAATCCGACCAGCCTGCATCTGATCAATCCTTCCAGCCTGGGCCATGTCCGCCCGGGTGCAGTCCTGATCAACACTGCACGTGGGCCCATCGTGGATGAACCCGCCCTGGTACAAGCCCTGCAGTCTGGCAGGCTGGCGGGAGCAGCCCTGGACGTCTTTGAGGTGGAACCGCTGCCCGCGGACAGTCCCCTGCGGCAGATGGACAACGTAATGCTGGCTCCCCATAACTCCAATTCCAGCCCGACTGCCTGGGAGCATGTACATTTAAATACCATCCGAAATTTGTTGGAGGGCCTGGGTATTTCATCTGCAGGATTAAAAATATGAGTATTTCATCTTCCCCAAAAACCGTATTGATCACCGGTGCGGCGGGCGGCATTGGCCGCGCCACGGTTCACCTGTTTGCCGACTGCAAATGGCAAGTCATAGGCGTCGATCGGGCGGCCTTCGGGCCGGGTTTTCCGGAATCCGGCTTGTTCATCCAGTCCGATATCTCCGAACCGGCTTCCCTGGAGACCATCTTTCAACAGGCAAAAACATTTTCAGGACGCCTGGACGGGTTGGTGAACAATGCCGCCCTGCAAATTTCCAAGTCTCTCCTGGAAACCAGCGTGGCTGAATGGGATGCTGTCATGGCTTCCAACCTGCGCTCAGTTTTCCTGAGCGCCAAGCTGGCTTATCCGCTCTTCAAGGCTGCGGGGGGTGGAGCCATTGTCAATGTCTCTTCGGTGCACGCCGTGCAGACCTCCGCCAACATTGCCGCCTATGCTGCCAGTAAAGGTGGATTGCTGGCTTTGACGCGTGCCATGGCGATTGAATTTGCCGGTGACAACATCCGCGTCAATGCCATTCTGCCCGGGGCGGTGGATACACCCATGCTGCGCGCCGGGCTGAACCGCGAGCATGTCAAGGGGCATGACATCCATGCGCGCCTGGAAAACCTGGCAGGTAAAACCGTCAACGGGCGTGTCGGCAAGCCGGAAGAGATCGCACATGCCATCTACTTCCTGGCAGATGAGACCCAGTCATCCTTTATGACCGGCCAGGCGCTGATCGTGGATGGCGGCGCGACAGCCAGGTTGAGCACCGAATGAAAGCTGCCATCAAGCGCAGCCTGCCCGGACCATTCTGGGCTTTGCTGGGGCGCACGTATGATGCCATCCTGCGCCTGCCGGAGCTGCCCCAGGCCAACCTGCACCCGTGGAGGCGTACCAGCAAACGCAACCTGTCCCTCTTGCGGAATACCCAACGCGGCAAGCGTTGCTTTATCATCGGCAACGGTCCCAGCCTGCGGGATATCGACCTGGGCAGGCTGAAGAATGAAGTCACTTTTGGGATGAACCGCATCTACCTGCTGTTCCCCGAGCTGGGTTTTTCCACCACCTACTTTGTTTCGATCAATGACCTGGTCATTCAACAGTGTGCCGGAGACATCCGTGCCCTGACCATCCCCAAGTTCCTGGCCTGGCGTTCGCATCCGTACATTCAGCCCACACCGGACATGAGCTTTTTATACACCACCTACACCGGCCCCAAATTCAGCCGCAATGTGGGCGGACGTGTTTGGGAGGGTGCCACGGTCACTTATGTGGCTCTGCAGCTGGCTTTTCACATGGGTTTTGAAGAGGTCATCCTGATCGGGGTGGATCATAACTTTGTTTCCTCGGGAGCTCCCAACCAGACCATCACTTCCGCAGGCGATGATCCCAACCATTTTGCCCCCAATTATTTCGGAAAAGGTTTCAAATGGCAGTTGCCCGATCTGCACACCTCCGAAATAGCCTATCGCATGGCAAGATCGGCTTACGAACAGGCCGGGCGCCGGGTGCTGGATGCCACGCGCGGCGGCAAACTGACGGTCTTTCCCAAAGTGGATTATGATTCCTTGTTCTGATGCAGACCGCAGACCCTAAAGGTCTCTCTCCAAATTGGATGCTCAACCATTTGCGGAAATATTCCTGCCTTGAACAAGCTTGCGACAGAATGACAGACCTTTAGGGTCTTAACGAAATTATATAAAAAAATGAACCCCTCTTCCGATCTGCCGCTCGTCTCCATCATCACACCCTCCTATAACCAGGCGCGCTTCCTGGAGCAGACCATCCAGTCTGTGCTCGGGCAGGATTATCCCCGCCTGGAGTACCTGCTGGTGGACGGCGCTTCCACGGATGGCAGCCTGGAGATCATCCAGAAATATGCGCACAGGCTCGACTGGTGGGTCTCCGAGCCGGATCACGGCCAGGCGGAAGCCATCAACAAAGGGCTGCGCCGGGTCAGGGGTGAGTTCGTGGCCTGGCTCAACTCGGATGACACCTATCTGCCCGGGGCTATCCAGAAGGCGATGGCGGCTTTTGCAAGCCACCCACAGGCCGGTCTGGTGTTCGGGGATGTGCTGGCCATCGATGAGAACGGGCGCACCACCAACCTGCTGCGTTATGGAAACTGGTCATTGCTCGATCTCATGTCTTTCCGGGTCATTGGGCAGCCTTCCGTTTTTATGCGCAGGAGTGTACTCGAGCAGGCTGGCTATCTGGACACCTCCTACCACTATCTGCTCGACCACCAGCTCTGGCTGCGCATGGCACAGGTGGCAGAGATCTGCTATCTTCCAGAGCTGATCTCCGCGGCGCGTTTCCATGCTGAATCCAAGAATGTTGCCCGGGCCGCCGAGTTTGGCAAAGAGGCCTATCGCATCCTGGTTTGGATGGAAACCCAACCAATCCTGGCGCCCATCCTGGCGCAGAACAGGCCGCACATCCAGGCTGGTGCCCACCGCCTGAGCGCCTTTTATTTGTTGGATGGCGGGGATGCGCCTGCCTCCCTGCGCGAATACGGGCGCAGTTTCCGCCTGCACCCGCCCACCGTCCTGCGGGATTGGAAACGCGTCCTGTTCGCTTTCATGTGTTTGCTGGGTCTCAACCGATTGGGAGAGGTGTACAGGCGGGTGAGAAAGGGGTTTTTGTAGAGCCGATTTTGTTGAATGTCACAAGGGAAATACCAACCTTTCTCCACCCAACATGACTCATTCTCTTTCATCAGAATTCCGAAGTCTCAAAAGACTTCGGAATTCTCTTGGTCTCACCCTCTCCCGCCATAGATCTCCGAAGGATATCAGGGTTTGCGCGTAATTGATCCTCAATATCTTGGCGGACTGCATCCCAATCGATTTGTTCGTCGGCAAGTAAGACTTCAGTCATCCCGCCATCTTCAGATCCGACTTCAGGAATGTTGTATTTCTCCCTGATTTCCTGTATGATTGGTAAGAGATCAGGATATGAGGGTAGCAATGAACTGAATAAAGTAGTGTAAACTTCTTTCTGTAATTTCAACAAAAGAGTAGGTCAAGTGTTTTCCTCACGTTAACCACACCATAAGGATATACATATACCCAATCGATATGATTTTACCTAACCGCTGAACTTATGGAACGGTCAACAAGCAAGGATTTGACATTCTGCCGGAATTGAACCTAGAACCACTAGGTTAAGATAATAACGCTTAACAACATCTCTTCGTAATTAACAAACCAAGTAATCTAAAGAAAACCGTTGCAGTTTCAAAACTCTAATATCGATGTAATACATGTTTATGAGGAACAATTATGAGCCCAGACTTACAAACAAATCTTGAAATTCCAGATCTTTGGTACGATATATATGCTCGATTCTTACCAGGAACGATTTTTACATTTGCAATTCGATATTTATTCTTAGACATTACAACGATCCCAACAGGGGTAGAAATAATACTGTATATAGGAGCTGGTTACATAACAGCGCTTATTACCCAACCAATTGCATCATTAATCACTGATCAAATCGATAAATCGATACTAAGAAATAAGAAAAAAGAAATACTCTTCTTTAGACAAGCGGAAAAGGCTCTTGGTGATGGAAATCATCATTCAAAGATAGTTTCTAAAATGCATGGGGAAGTAACTTTTTTCATTCAAGTTGCTTTATTATCCATATTATATTTTTTGATCGAATTGATATATCTTTCGAATACTTCATATTCTCTAATAATTCCTTGGGTAATATCTTTTCTATCTTTTGGACTATCAATCATCGTAGCATATCGGCGTTTCAAACGCGCAGAAAACGATCTAGTAATTTACGCAAAATCTTAGTTCATCTCCTGCATTTGTACACTTTTTTGATAAGTAACCTACAAGTTTTCACCTGGATAGTCTTGTCTTTTATTGCTTTCCAAGCAGGTTGATAAATTTCTCTAGGGATCGAACTTTTAATATCTAGGTTCATAACTGCTCGTCATTTTGATGTCAAACTGTAGCCCAACTGGAATTGAGCCTAAATACGCTTGGTCGCTGGTTCGACTCCAACCGGGTCTAATTTGTATGTCAATAGGACTTGAACCGTTAACCGCCAGGTTCGAGATTCAATTCCTCGGCGAGGAGCCTTTATTAAAATAGAGATTTTTGGAAATCCTATTTCTTCATTCTAAAAGCAAAAAATCCAACCCCCAAACCACCCAACAACAGGATCGCCCCCAGGATGCCCAGAATGGGGGATTTTGCCTGTCCGTTATTTTCCTGCGAGGTCTGTGACTTGGATTGGGCGCCAATGCTGACATAGGTCTGGTCACCAGGTTTCAACTGTAATATATAAGTCAAGTCTGTGGTCGGGTTGTATCCATCCGGGACAGCCGCGCTGACCGTGTAATTCCCTTCGGGCACATCACTGAAACAGACCGGATCCAACCCCTCCAGCGTACTAAGGGTTTCAGAATAGGTGCCGGTCAGGCTGCTCAAACTGACCGCGCCTCCTTCAATGGTCGGCTCGGTGCCATCCGCAATATAGGCATCAAATTCATCGGTGTTGGCCTGGCGCAAACCATCCCCATTGACATCGTTATAAAGGGCCACGCACACCTGGGCGTTGCCTAAAAACGGTGTGGCTGACGGTATTATGGAGGTGGGTTGCTGGGAAACGATTGATGTGGCTGTTGGAATGGAAGGGCCGCCCATGCCAAGTATCAGCTCCTGGCCTTCAAAGACGATGCAATTCTCCCCAAGATGATTCATCTGGCGTAATAGATCCTGTGAAACACCGGTCAGGATCGATATTAAACTGCAGGTATCATTTGCTTTAACAATATAAATAATACGTCCATCCGGCCCGGCGGTTGGGGTGGCAAATTGCTGCAATTGCGAGGCAGGCGCTGCCATCACTGCAAAAGAAAAGCGCAGCAGGAAGAACGCAACCACCAGAATGCCGATACTGATCGTCATTTTTTTCTTCATAATTCACCTTGTGTGTAACTTCTCAAAAAGTGGGGTGTTGGGATGTGAATGCGAGCGAAGCTCGCATTCACATCCCAAACTTCCCCGGAATTATTGAAAAGATACTTGTATTTAGATTATATCATTCCAAAAAGGCCTTCCACAGCCTGATATAATCGGCTCGTTGGGAATTGCCGTGGTATAAGGAAGACACATATACTGCACCAACCCAGAAATTCCAAGAGAACTATAAAATCATTGGCTGGAAATTGATCGACTGGCGTTATTTATAAAATATTCCATTATTCTGAACAGGCAACAGGAGATAATATGGCACTCCAGATCATTGTTGGTGCACAGTGGGGAGACGAGGGCAAAGGGCGCATGGTGGATTGGCTGGCGAGTCAATCGGACTACGTAGCCCGTTTTAATGGCGGTGATAATGCCGGGCATACCGTGACCATTGGCAGCCAGATCTATAAGCTGCATTTGCTGCCCTCAGGCATCATTCATCCGAATACCATCGGCATGCTGGGGAATGGCATGGTCATCAATCCCAAATCCCTGTTGGAAGAAATGGATTTGCTGCGGGCAGCCGGTGTCACGATCACATCGGAACGCCTGCGCATCTCGCATGCCGCCCACCTGATCACCCCCGCTCACCAGGCCCTGGACAAAGCCATGGAAGCTGCCCGCGGCAAGGATAACCTGGGCACAACGGGGCGCGGCATTGGTCCGGCTTATACCGACAAAGCCTCCCGCAGCGGTTTGCGCGTGGGAGACATGCTGGCTCCCAACTTCATTGACCGCCTGCGCAGTCATATTGAAAAAGCCAACCACAGCCTGGGCCTGTACGGGGCTCCCACCCTGGAAATTGCGCCGCTACTGACCGTTTTTGAATCTCAGTGTAAGATCCTGACTCCCTATATAAGGGATGTCTCTGCCGAACTTCACCAGGCACTTGCTTCTGGCAAGATAGTCTTGGCGGAAGGCGCCCAGGGAACCCTTCTGGACATCGACCACGGCAGCTACCCGTTTGTAACCAGTTCAGCCACCACCGCACCGGGCGTATTGACGGGTCTTGGCCTGGGATTGGATGCCGCTCAAAATGCACGTGTGATCGGTGTGGCCAAAGCCTTCCAGACCCGTGTGGGCAGTGGCCCATTCCCCAGCGAATTATCTGGTGAGCTGGCCGGACGGCTACGCGGCACAGGTTCGAACCCCTGGGATGAGTTTGGCACCACCACGGGTCGCCCGCGGCGGGTAGGCTGGCTGGATGGGGTATTGCTGCGTTATGCAGCCCGAATTAATGGTTTGACCGAGCTGGTCATGACCAAGCTGGACATTCTGAGCGGATTCGAGAGTCTTCGGATCTGCACGGCTTACCGTATTGGCGATATGACCCTGGCTGAACTTCCCTTTGGCCAGGCTGACTTGGGCAGTGTGGAACCCGTCTATATCGAGCTGCCCGGCTGGCAGGCCGACTTGGGTAATATCCGCCGATGGGATGATCTTCCTGTGCAGGCACAAGGCTATCTCCGCACTGTAACCAGGCTGGGTGGGGTTCCCGTCCGTTATGCGTCGGTCGGACCGGAACGGGAGCAGATCGTTGAGGTGCCTGCTCTTGAAAGATGACCTGCTTGAACGTGCCAGCAGGTTATACCGGGAAGCTGGGGATTTGATGCAAGCCATCCGGTTGCCGGAAACCCTGCAGCCATTTGGTGAGGTAGTCACGACTGGCAGCTATTTTTTGGACGTGATGGTCTATCCGGACCTTGACCTGTATGTACCCATGACCAGCATACCGCGCATCTTTGAAGCCGCGGGTCAGATGGCCGATAGCGATAGGGTCATCCGGGTTACTTTTGAGAATGAAGACCATCCTGGCATGCAGGGCGGGTTATACTTGAATTTCAGGGTCAACCTGGGTCAATGGGGACGTCCATGGAAGCTGGATATCTGGTGGCTGGATGCAGTCGTGATCGAACAAAAGATGGAGATCATGCATCATTTCAAACAGAAGCTCACGCCTCGTGGGAGAGAACAAATTATCCAATATAAGAACACCCTGATCAACAGCGCCGGGCGCACGCCCATGTACAGTGGGTATTATGTTTACAAAGCATTTCTGGATGAAGGGCTGCGTGATCCGGCTGAAGTAACCCGCTATCTTATCGCAAATGGCATCCCTATTGATTGAGCACTTGAACTGCTATTGCCCGGAATAAGAAACGCCCGATCAATCGGGCGTTTCTGTTTAATCTAAAACGGAACGTTGGATGTAACTCAGTTAGACATGGAAATATCCATTTGGTAGTTCACCGGGTCTTGATCTGTCCAGACCAGGTCATCTCCAAAAGTGATCGAGTATCCTTCCACATAAACAACAATTGAATAACCAACATTCAAAGCTAATTTGTCAGGCAGAGTGTAATTTCCCTGATTGTCAGATTTGGCAAATGTAAATATATCGCCATCGGCAAATTCATTCGCTTTCCATTGGTCAAATGTCGTTCCCGGTTGAAGTACATAGACCTCTGCATTTGGCAGTGGATTGTTGCTATTGGCGTCATATACCTGGCCAAATAAGGTCACCACTCCCGTGGCAACATTGGGGTTTGGATTGCTGCCACCAGATCCACCGACAATGACATCACTCTGGGCTAACCGGTTTAATTCCTCCCCGGCGTATAATTCAAGATGATAATTACCATCCGGCATGGGCGACTGGCTGTTATACAGGCAGGTATAAGTGGATCCCTGGCTGCCAAGATTCCAGACGTATTGACTGCTGTACAATACCTCTCCGTCGATGGTCCATTCCTCCGCCCAGGATTCGCCATCTGTCATACCGCTGAAGTCAAAAGCGGCGGCCATGGCATTAACACCGGATGAGTAAGAGTTTACCTGGTCACCCAACTCGCAATCCGCTCCACCCGTGCCGGTATACCAGGTGACCTGGTTGAAGGCTTCGCGTCCACTGCCAGATGAACTGGGTTGGCTGGGTGCACCAAAGGGACTGGCATACTGTTGTCCGGATTGAGCCGCTTTGATTAATGGCAAGGCCAGGTTGATCGAGCGTAGACCATTAATGAACCCGCCTATGGGAATGCAATTGTCACGGGAGTCCAACGTTCCATCTCCATTGGTATCTTGAACTACCCGGCAATCTGTGACATTTCCACCCGTTCCTGCTGAAGCAGAGGTTGGAACCCCGATGATATAACCGGTATCGTTGGCAGCCAGGCCACCGGAATTTCCACCGGCGATGGTCGCATCGGTCTTGATCCAGGCCCGGTCACCCATACCTTCTTCGGCTATAAATCCGGAAACATTGCCATCTGTGAAGGTAATGGTCTCTCCCCCAATGCCGGGGAATCCAAATATATCGATATGATCGCCCACGTGGAGATCGTCCGAATTACCCAATTGAACAAAAGGCAGGTTCAGGTTATTTGGGTTCACATTGGCGCCATCCATCGTCGAAGTTATTTGAATTACCGCCAGGTCCATGTATCCATCCACAGCGGCAACTTTTGCAAAATATAGGAAGACAGGTGGTTGGTCCTCCTGGTCCATCATCCCGATTGCGAGGGCATCAGGTTCATATTCGTCTTCCCCCTGGGAGGCTGGACTGGCCACATGCGCATTGGTAAGGATAAGACCTGAGGGGCTGATGATGGTGCCTGACCCGGTATAAATGGGCGTCAGTTCACCATTCTTGGTTTGGAGTCCGTAAATTTGAACGGTGGCTGCAATTAATTCTGTGCGGCTGCTGCCCGTCTGTCCATTATTATTTGGAATAACCGGGTTTTGCGAAACAGGTGTTGCCTGGACTTCAGTTGGCTGGACTTGAGGTGGTTGGACCTGAGGTACCTGGGTCGGCACCGGTTGGACGGTATTGTTATCAAGATTAATACATGCCAGGGTAACCATTGCCAGTACGGCAAGCATATGCCAAATGCGGTTTACTTTTTGAAGTTTCATGTTTGTCTCCATTAAAACTTCAGAGATTTCAGGAAAAGTTGAAAACGTCCGAGATCATCTTCGAAGGTTTGTTTATCAGCCCAATAAGTTGCCACAACTGCATGATCTCCGGTAAGGAATATGTAATCCATGCCACGCACAATGTTGGGAAACTCGTTGTGCGTCAGATTGGGATTGGACTCAACGAAAACATAACTCAATTCATAGGCTGGTTTTCCAGATACCGTGACCTGTCTTTGTTCAAGCAACCGATAAGCAGTCAGTGCCTGACCGTGCTGTAAGGTCAGCAGGCTGACTGCCTGACCAACCACAGAATCTGCCTCAACCGGGATGTTTTGAACGATATAGGAAGTACCAAAGCCACCAGATGTAGGATCGGTTACATGCAGGACTTCATTTCCCTGGGTGCTGGCCATTAACCAGCCTTGAGGGGTTTGAGCGGAGATACCTGAAGCTTCGAAAGGTACACTGCGGTTCTCCACACTGGATTTGTAAAACCAGCCTGTTAGCAAGGCAATGGTTGCAATTGCAATTACCGCCCAGTCAGAGAAGCGGTCACCAAGAGAAATTGTATTGGACGTGCGGGAAGATACACTCATACCAGCCTCCTATTTCTCTGCCAACGCCGAGTGAATATCACGGCGCACCAGCCAGATGATGAACCCTGTTGTCAGGACGGCAACCACGGTTGCCAACACCAGGCCCATCCAGGGGTTTGTTGAAGCACTGGTCAAACTGATCCCACTTTGGACGACGCGCCCGCGCAGCCAGTTGAACAGACCATTGGCTGTTGCTGCCAATGTCAGGCCGAGCGGCATCCACCACAACGGTTCGTGCTCGAACTTGGCTCGACCCAGGAAATAACCGGTGATGGCGGCAAAGCTGGCCTGTGCCAGGGCTACAACTGCCATTCGGATGACACTTGAACCCAAAGCCACACCCCCGTTCGAAATAACAAATTGAATGTTGAGTATCGTGGCATAACCCAGGCCGGCGGCAGTTGCGTAAATGACGCCATCCGTGGCTTCATCAAATTCACTGGACCGGTAGACGCTATATCGCACTGCTGCGTATTTCAAAAACTCCTGGGTAAAGCCCACCACCAGGATACTTCCCAGGATTGTGGCAGCGGTATCCGCATATAACCATTTGGATATGTGGAACACATTCTCGAGCAATGGGCTGCCAACTGCTGCTGCCAGCAATGCGCCCAGCAGGAAAACTGCCAGGAGGAATCCTTTTGGTTCAGGCTCGATTCTATCCTGCAGATAAAAAAAGATCATCCATATGGCAGCCGGGACCAGTGCCATTAAAACACCTGCCCACAACAGGGCCGACCCTGTCAGAACGGGTTTTATGGCTGAATCGAGGAAATAAACCAATCCAACAAATACGATTAAGCCAAAGATCAGCAGGGTATAGCCGCGCCAGGTATGTTTACGTTCATGGGTTGCCGACAAAAAGTGTCTTTCGCAGAAACAGCGCGTTTTAATCGTCCTGTCAGCTGGTTGTCCGCAAACAGAGCAAACAAGATCAGGCATTTATTGTTCCTCCAACGGGATGGGATCGTATTCCTATAACAATTATCCAGATTGTATCAAATATATTGTGATATAACAATAGCCATTATCAGAGCAATAACGGATTCCTCGATATTCGTGCTTTGTGATAGCCCCGGTATGTATCTATAATTCAACCTTGCGTTAATAAATACCTGCCAGACAGCAAACAACATCGCTGATAAAAACATATCCAGGTTCATGCTCCCCTGTTATAATGGCAAGTTGCTCTTAATTTCCAGCAACGTTGAAGTGTGGAATCGATTTGATGGAGTCTGTAAAACTGGAATTTATATTCCCCCATTTATGGAGAAACGCAAAAGGAAAATATGTCGGATAAAAATTTCCCAACCACAACCCATATGGCTGACCTACAGACGGAAGAATATGAACGCCAGCAGGCCTTGTTGGCTGCCCAGCCAAACATCATCCAGCGCTTTCTCGAAGCCCAGGGCAGGCAATTGTCTGAAGCGCTGCTCGAAAATAACCCGCAGGTGCGCTTCAGTCTTCCCGACCGGGTGGTCTGCACCCTGGAAAATGTGGATCAGCCAACTCTCGTAACCATCCCAAACGATCAGCGCACCCACACCGTTGGAAATTTTATCAACCGCCTGCGCAAAGAACAACTGTACAAACTGCTGCGGCACGTCTTGAACGAGTTGGAACAATCCCCGGATCGGTCTGTCTCTGTGGCTGCCAGTTTGCTGCGACACTCTACCGTCCTGCACATGGTCTACAACACGCTCCCTTCAGGGCGTGAAGTCACTTACCGTCCAGCCGACGATGAAGAGACATTGGCCTCCATCCCCGATAATGACCAGATGGATACTCAATCGGCGTTGACTGCTGCCAGTGATGCCATCGTTGAAGAAAATGGGACGGGAGCAGAGGATGCCAAAGTGCTGGTTCCATATGTGCCTTATGCGCGCCTGTTTTACCTGCCGCAATGGGTGGCATTCGGTGAAAGAGGTGAACTGCTGGTCAAGTCACTTGAAGAAGCAGATGCGCACATCCGCTCGATGCAGAGATTCATGGAGGTGCTATTCAAGGCAGTCGCCCTGGCTCCCTACATCTCCGCTGATCCGGAATATTCCAAGAAAAGATATGGAATGCTCGGTCAATTGGTCAACCAGGGACGTGCCCTGGCCATCTACCAGACCCAGGACATTATCGCTCACATCAAGGCACGCGCTGAAGCGGGTAGTTTAAACCGTGGTTTGCGTCTGAGCATGCCCTATTTTGATGACCAGGATTTAAAGATAAGCTATAGTAATTTCGAAATCATACCGGCCGGGCGCATCATGTTCGTCCCCGCCTTCGTCGTGCGCGCTGTTTACCAGGAACAGGTAAAAGTCAGCCAGGATACGCGCTACAACCCATCCACTCGCAAGCATTTGATGTATTTGCTTGATCTTTTAGAAATCGCTTTTGAAAGCGAAAGTTAAACAGGTAATTCCATGTTTTTTTCCATTGGTCTTTTAATAGTTATTGCTTTTCTTGCATTTAAATCCTCCCCACGTGAAAAGGAAGAGAGCGCGCATGTGCATGGCGCCGGTCAGATCGGTCTGCTGGCTGCATTGGCGCTTTTTGGTGTAGATTATTTCACCTCGTATTTTTATGCCACCGGTGAGATGATGCACGCCCTGCACCCCTACGACTTGCAGAAATGGGGTTATATCGCGGCAGCCATTATCAGTATTTTCAACATTGTCTTTGGCGCCCTGTACATGTATTCCCTGGGAATATTCAACGAAGGTGGCGGTTCATACACCGCTTCGATGCGTTATCTCACCCCGGGTCTGAGCCTGGTTGTTGCAGTAGTGCTGATCCAGGATTACATTTTCACCATCGTCGTTTCATCGTTATCAGGCGGAGACCAGTTGCTTTCGGTGTTGGGAAAGTATGGGGCAAACTGGTGGTGGCATTTTCTGATCGGGGCTATTCTGGCAGCCATCACCTGGTATCTGACTATCCGTGGGCGCGGCGAATCAGCCAGGGTTGTTTTTACCCTGCTGGGTGTTTTTGTCATGATGACCCTGGTCATGGTTGGTGGCCTGATCTATGCTAATTTGCGAGGGGTGGCTGCGGTTCAAGTGCAGGAAACCTACCAGCAAGTCTCGTTAAGCCAGGCGCTCCTTCATCTTCTGACAGCTTCGATGAAAGGCCTGGTGGCATTGACAGGGCTGGAAGCCATGTCGAATGGCATTCAATTTGTCATTAACGAAGACGCTGATATCGTGAAATGGGGCAGGAAACGTCTGCCCAAACTCAAAGGATTATGGGAGTTTTACAGTGGAAAAGCCGGGATCGGTCGGTTTGTGCAAACCTCCTTCCTGTTTTACGGTGGATTGACAACATTCATGCTCTCTTTTTTTGCCATCCGTTTTAACGTCTTTGATGGCACGCTTGGGCGTACCCTGGTGGGTAACCTGGCTTTCATCGGCTTTACCCAACTCCCCGGCGGTGAGATCCTATTCTACGCATACCAGGTGCTGGCTGTGGCGCTCCTTTCGGCTGCATCCATGACTGCCTTCCAGGACCTGCAGGCCACTGCCTGGCGGGATGTTGCCATTGGAGAAATTCCGGAAGTCGTCGTATATCGAAATCCGCAGGGTACCTTCACACGTTCTGTTACCGCCGGTTTCATTGTTGCAATTGTCATTCAACTCCTGGTCAAAGGAAACACCAGTGCAGCCGTTCCCTATTATGGCATTGGTGTGTTCATGCCCATCATGGTCATGGGTTTTGCCATCCGCAAGCACATCCTGGCAACGGCCAAAGGCGCGGTTCGAACTTGGGGCAGCCTGGGGGCCGGATTTGCAGCCATCCTTTCAGGGATCGTTTTCATCGGACAGATCGTGGGCAAGTGGTCCGAAGGCGGTTGGGTGGTGCTGATTACCTTCAGCCTGCTTATCCTGCTGGCCAACGGATTGCTCATTTCTCCGATTGGGTATCGTGAACCCAAACAGATCCACCGCATCGTGCGCGAGAAAGCCCGTGTGCAGGGTTCGATGGCTTCCATTGTGGAATGGCAATCCCTTAAAATGCAGGAATACAGGCATTCCATGCGAGGACGTGTATTAATAGGGATTACCCAGTTTTTTGAATTGTTCGGCGTTCGCCGACCGGTTCGCTATGAGCCTGAACCTGTACCCGCCGGGGATTATGACCATGCCATGCATTCGGATCTCCCCGACGCGCCTTCCCTGCTGGAACAATATCTTGACCGGAAAGAGCCAAAAGCTGGCGGCGCACCCAAGGAAACTGCACCGGGTGAAGAGGACCAATAAGCACTCAGGGTGACATCCCATAGGACGGGGTGATGTGCACAATGCTGCCAACGCCCTGTCTTCTTTATTTACAAATACTGTTAAACGTGCCTTTTCAAAAACACCCCGCCCCCCTCTTTATTGAGATGATACTGTTATACTTAATTAAATATGAGCACTACGCCAATCTACTCCCTGCCAGTTACAGAGGTTTACCAGGCCCTTGAAACCAGCACGGGTGGTTTGGTCCATGCTGAAGTTGAAGCGCGCCTGTCGCTTTACGGGCGCAACCTGTTATCCAAACAAGCCAAAAGCCCCATCCTTGAAAAACTTATCCTGGAGTTCATCCACCCGCCTGCGCTTGTGCTGCTCGGCATTGGACTGGTGGCGCTATTGCAGAACGATGCAGTGTTGGCATTCATCATCTGGGGGATCGTTGCAATTAATACGAGCCTCTCTTTCTGGCGGGAATATCGGGCTGAACAAGCCGTTGAAAAATTACGAGACATCCTGCCGTCCTTTGCGCATGTCACCCGTGATGCCAAGGAAAGTTACGTCCCCTCCAGCGAAGTCGTGCCGGGAGATATTCTCATACTGGCAGAAGGGGATAACATCCCCGCAGATGCGCGCGTTCTGGAAGAATACGGTCTGAGGGTTAACAACGCCAACCTGACCGGTGAGGGGATACCCGTACGAAAAATTTCCGACCCCTCCCTGGTCACTGGTATCAGCGAGCTGGATCGTCCAAACTTGATCTTTGCCGGCACTTCCATTGCATCCGGCACCGGGCGGGCTGTCATTACCACCACGGGCATGTCCACCCAGTTCGGACGCATCGCCCACCTGACCCAAACCATCGCCGAAGAACCTACTCCCTTCCACAAAGAACTCAATCGTTTGAGCCGCGTTACCGCCTGGATAGGCCTGGGTATTGGCAGCCTGGTCATTTTGGTAGGCTATTTCTCGCTGCAATTCCCCTTCCGGGAAATCACCCTGATGGGCTTGGGTATCGTTGTGGCTGTTATTCCGGAAGGTTTGACAGCCACCTTAACCCTGTCCCTGGCTGCAGCCGTGCAGCGCCTGGCGCGCCAGGGTGTTCTGGTTAAAAAGCTTTCCACGGTGGAAAAACTGGGGCAGGTATCTTTGATCTGCACCGACAAAAGTGGCACACTCACCCAGAATCAGATGACCGTGCGTAGTATCTGGGTGGCCCGGCAAAAGATCAAGGTCAGCGGTGTTGGTTATGAACCGGTTGGCAAATTCACCCCCGACCCCGCCGGGCAGAGCTGGGAGAAAGACCTGTTATCGTTATTGGAATCGGCCGCCTCCTGCAACAATGCCCGCCTGAACCCTCCTTCCATTGAGCATTCAGGCTGGACTAGCCTGGGAGATCAGACCGAAGCTGCCATGAAGGTGGCTGCCATGAAAGGTGGTATTCGCGAGGCAGACCTTAATCGCATCATTCCGCGCGTGCATGAAATTCCATTTGATGCCCGCCGCAAACGCATGACCACCATCCACCGGGAGGTCAACTGCGAAATCGCCTATGTTAAAGGTGCGCCGCGCGAAGTGTTGCTTTTGTGCACACAAATATTGATCCACAACCAGGTTTTGCCCCTGACGGATGAGCTGCGCTCTGAAATTATGGCTGCCAATGACGCCTATGCCAGCCAGGCGCTGCGCGTATTGGCACTGGCACGCCGCCAACTGCCCATGCGCTCGGGTGTCTATTCTGCTGAGAACGTGGAGCGCGAGCTGGTTTTTCTTGGCTTGATGGCAATGCTGGATCCCCCCAGGCCACAGGTGGAGAACGCCATCCACATCTGCCGCCAGGCCGACATCCGCATCGTGATGATCACAGGGGATTACGGGCTGACCGCGCTTTCCCTGGCCCGTCGCCTGGGTATGTTGACCAGCCCCAACCCGTTGATCGTGACGGGTGCAGAACTGGATGAGATGTCCGACTCTGACTTGCAGCGGCTGTTGGATAACGAGGTGTTGTTTGCCCGCATGGCCTCCGAACATAAATTGAGGCTGGTGTCTGCATTTCAAAAACGCGGCGAGGTTGTGGCAGTCACCGGGGATGGCGTCAATGATGCACCCGCCCTGCGCAAATCGGATGTGGGCATCGTCATGGGTATTGTCGGAACGGATGTCGCCAAGGAAGCCGCTGATATCATCCTGACCCGGGATGATTTTGGAGCCATCATCACCGCCATTGAGGAAGGGCGCGGGGTATTCGATAACATCCGCAAATTCATCACCTACATCTTTTCCAGCAATGTGCCCGAACTGGTGCCATTTATCGTAACTGCCAGTCTTCCACTCGTCCCCCTGGCTCTCAGCGTCCGCCAGATCCTGGCAATAGATATGGGTACCGACCTGTTCCCGGCCCTGGCGCTTGGGATTGAAAAGCCTGAACCGGATATCATGAAGCACCCGCCGCGACCGCGCACCGAGCCTTTGCTGGATAATAGTGTCATGTTACGTTCATTCTGGCTGGGCATGCTGGAAGCGATCCTGTGTTTTAGCGGATTTTTGGCAATTTTCACGCTTGCAGGTCTCAATGATAAGATCGGACTATCCTTTCTTTCCGGTCTAACCGTACCACCCGGCTGGCAGCTCAGCCTGACCTTGCCTCAAGCCATCCTGCTGGCATCCACGGTTTACCATGCCGGCGTGGTCACTGCCCAGGTTGGCAACGCCCTGGCTTGCCGCTCAGACCGCATCCGCAGTTCATACCTGGGATGGTTGAGTAATGGTTACCTGCTGGGAGCCATCTTTATTGAACTGGTTGGAATTGTATGCATTGTTTATGTTCCATTCCTGGCTAAAATATTCAAGCACGTGGCCATACCCGCCTGGATGTGGGTTGGCCTGGGTTTTTATGCGCTGATCATCTATTCCGTTGAGTGGATCCGAAAATCAGTGCTGCGAAGGATTAACCAACAAAAAAGGAATTATCAAACCACATTAGAATCTTCTCAATAGTTCAAAGGCAGGTTGGGTGTGAACCCCATCTTCCCCTGCTTATGGAGAGGATACCATTATCTGTTCAGGAGGATAACCAATGAAAATAATTGTCATGGGTTGTGGACGTGTGGGGGGGCAGGCCAGTTTGTTGTTTGCCAAGCTTGGGCATTCGGTCACAGTCATTGACCATGATGCCAATGCCCTTTCCAGGCTTGGCACAGATTTCAAGGGACGCGTGGTGCGCGGACTTGGTTTTGACCGGAATGTTCTCTTGGAAGCCGGCATCCAGACAGCCGAGGCATTTGTGGCAGCCAGTTCATCGGATAATGCCAATATCGTGGCGGCGCGCATTGCCCGCATTTTTTTCAACGTTCCACGTGTGGTGGCGCGCCTGTATGACCCCTTGCGGGCGGAGATCTATCAGCGGCTGGGATTGACAACCATTTCATCCACCGGTTGGGGGGCGGAACGTATCGTGGAAGTGGTCACGCATACCGATTTGGATGTGGTCCCCCTGTTCAGGGATAACGGAACAGCCATGGTGCGCATGGAAATTCCGCAGCACCTGGTGGGGCATTCAGTTACGCAGTTGAATATCCCCAGTGAAGTGATGGTCACAGCCATCACCCGCAATGATCAAACCTTCATTCCAATCTCAGGCACGGATTTTCGGGAAGGGGACGTTGCCTATATCCTCGTCAGCCCTGCAGCCATGCCCAGGTTGGAAGAAATGCTCGGCATGGAAAGGATGTAATTATGTTTGTTATCGTGGTGGGTGGTGGCAACACCGGTTCAGAAATAACCAAATATCTATTGGAGGCGGGGCATACGGTGCGGGTGATTGAAGAACGTCCGGCAGTGCTTGCCAAGCTGGCAAACGAGATCCCGGCCGAGGTCATCATCACCGGGGACGGCAGCTCGCCCGCCTCCCTGGAAAAAGCAGGCATCCACAAGGCTGATGTGCTGGCTGCAGTGACCGGGTCGGATGAAACCAACCTGGTGATCACATCCCTGGCGCGCTTTGAATTTAATGTGCCACGCGTGCTTGCCCGCATCAACAATTCCAAGAACGCCTGGTTGTTCACCCCCGAAATGGGCGTGGATGTATCCCTCAACCAGGCCGAGATCCTGGCGCGCCTGAGCGTGGAGGAAATGTCGATTGGCGACATGATGACCCTCTTGAAGCTGACGCATGGTAAATATTCGCTGGTGGAAGAAAAAATTGAGCCGGGTTCGCCTGCCATCGGGAAACAGATCATGGACCTGGAACTGCCTCCCAACTGCATCATCTCCGGCATCATCCGGCATGGTGAGATCGTCCTGCCGCGCGGCGTCACTGTGCTGGAGGTGGGGGACGAAGTCCTGGCCCTGGTGGACGATGCTGCGCGTGGCCCGCTGGCGCAATTGTTGAGTCGCAGGTTTTAAGTCGATTATCCCGGGATAGGAGTCCCGGGATAATCGTTAACTGTTAACCGTCAACTATTACCTGGTCATCTACTTTCCATACCTCTTGCGGATCTCCGGCAGGAAATAAACTTCAAAGAAGCGGTCCACATCATAATCCGGCTGCCAGCCCCAATCCCGGCGGGCCAGGGCATCATCCACGTCAGCCGGCCACGAGTCCACGATCCCCTGGCGGAGAAGGTTGGGCTCAAAGCTGATCTGTGCCCCGGGGAAAGCCTGCAGGGCACGCTGGCGGAACTCCGCCGCGGTCTGGCTGAAGGCGCTGACGTTGTAAACACTCTGGCTGATGGCGGGGCGCGGCGCATCCATCAGCATGAAAATCGACTTGACTGCATCCGGCATGGCCATGAAGGGCAGGCTGGCATCCGCGCGCACGAAGCAGGCATACGCTTTACCCTGGGCGGCGGCATGCAGCATCTCGGGGCCATAGTCGCTGGTGCCCCCGCTGGGCAGCGTGAAGGCGCTCACCAGGCCGGGGAAGCGCAGGGCGCGGAAATCCAGCATGACCGGCGGCTCCGGCTCCAGGTGACGCTGCCCGTAGTAGCGGCTGAAGTAATTGCCCAGGTCTTCACAGTACAGCTTGTTGGCGCCGTACATGGTATGCGGTCTCAGCCATTCATCTTCCTTGATGCACCCGACCGCAGTCTTGGTCTTGGCATCCGGCAAGCCGTGCGCTGCGATCGAACTGGGGAAGAAGAACTGCACCGCCCTGCTCTTCTTTTCAGATTTATAAGCCGCCAGCAAGAGCAGTTGCATCGTACCTTCCACGTTGACCTTGTGAGCCTCTTCCGGCATGCTTTCGGCTTTGGAGGATAAAAAGGCAGCCAGGTGGTAGATGACCTCAAAATCATAGTCGTAGAACAGCTTGGTCTTGTTGAGCATGTCACCCTGGAAATGCTCGCTGACATAAGGCTGGATGCTTTTGGGTAAAGGTGCCAGGTCAGAAGTGACGATGTGGTAGCCCCCGCGCTGTGCCAATCCCTGGATAAGCGCCTGCCCGATCTCTCCGCAGGCACCCGTGACCAGGACTTGTTTTTTGCTCATATTCTGCTCCTTGAGGTTGATCTCATTAAATCGGGTGTGGCTGTCCTCACCAGTTTAATGAGTGGAAATCTCCTTGACTAATAAGGGAAAGACCCTAATAATTAAAATAAGGGTATAAATTACAGGGTTATTTTACAACACCTTGCCTGAAATGACCTGCGATATATGCAACCGGTATTATGGACTAAACTCACATGATTTCCATTAACACACTCCTGAAGTTCGTAAGTCTGATTGCAGCCAGCCTGATCCTGTCTGCCTGTGCGGAAACCAGTCCAACCGCCTTGCCCACCTCCACGCCGGAGCTGCCCACCCCCATCCCCACCGCCACCATCAGCTGGTTCCCGGCCACGAACACCCGTACACCGCTCCCCACCCAGGGAGCCACTCCCACCCCTGCCGTCCTGCCCGGGTTGGGAGCCTTGCTCTTCTCCGACAACTTCTCCCGGGCCGATCTGTGGACTGCCACGACCTCGAACGCGGGCAACAGTATCATCAGCAACAACCGCCTGACGCTGACCCTGGCCGAGGGCACCGACCTGGTGACCATCACCAGCCTGCGCATGGAGACAGCGTTGACCGATTTTTATGCCGTGATCGACGCCCAGCTCAGCCTGTGCCGGGGAAGGGATCAGTTCAGCCTGTTGTTTCGGGTGCTTTCAGAAGCAGATTTTTACCGTTTCAGCGTGGCGTGCAGCGGGGAGGTGCGCCTGGAACGGGTGGTCTCCGGAAAACCATTTGTGATCCGGGATTGGGCACCCAGCCCGGATGCGCCTCTCGGTGCGCCGGGTGAGGTCAAGCTGTCTGTCTGGGCAGACGGGCGTGATCTCAGGTTTTTCCTGAATGATCATTTCCAGTTCAATGTCAGCGATCATATCCTTACCCAGGGAGGGCTGGGCGTGTATATCCATTCGGATGCAGGCAATCCCATGAGCATCAGCTTTTCCAACCTGGCCGTGTCTGCCGTGGAACCCGGGCTGAACACACCCACCCCGCAGATTGTAACGCCAATTTCCACCACACCGCCGGGTCCATAACCCAACCTTTCCCGCCCGCACACCCCCTGCCCCCCGGTTTATTGGGATGATACAAAAGAGCCCTATTATGCGAAATATATTGAACGACCTGGATCCGAAAAGCTGGTTGAAATTCCAGAAATCATGGTTCATCCATAACCCCCCGCCGCGCAAAAAAGATGTGCTGCGTCACCCGGCCAAGTTCCCGGAGACATTGGCGCAGGAATTTATTGAATTTTTCACCAAACCGGGGGAGATGATTTTGGATCCCATGGCTGGCACCGGTTCCACCCTGGTGGCTGCCCTGCGTAGTGGACGCCACAGCCTGGGGATCGAGCTTAACCCAAAATATGCCGAAATCGCCCGCCAGGTGATCGCCGCGGAAAGCGCCGCCCTGGGAGCCGCCGCCGCAGACCTGGCCGCGCAGGTCATCACTGCGGATGCCGCTAAAATTGCGCTCGCTGAGCTGCCCGTGATCGATTACCTGTTCACTTCGCCGCCCTACTGGGATATGCTGCACGCCAAAGGCGCAAAAACGCAAAGTGCCCGGCGCACTTCAGACGAGTTGGATGTGTTCTATTCGGACGACCCGTCTGACCTGGGCAACATCCATGATTACGAGACTTTCATTGAAAAACTGGTCGGCATTTATGCCCGCTTAAAGCCCTGCCTGCGCCCGAAAGCCTACCTGACCATCGTGGTCAAGAACGTCAAAAAAGGCGGCCGCATCTACCCCCTGGCCTGGGACCTGGGGCGTGAGCTTGGCAGGGTTTACACTTTGAAGGATGAAAAGATCTGGTGCCAGGATAACCAGCGCCTGGCGCCCTACGGCATGGGCTCCGCCTGGGTCAGCAACACCTTCCACCATTACTGCCTGCAATTCAGGAACGAGGGGTAGGCGAATCAAAAAAGCCCCGATGGGCTTTTTTTAGCTCCTCGCCGAGGATTTGATACCCCTGCGGGGCACTTACCTCGAACCTAGCGGTTAAAGGTTCAAATCCTACAGAGGTATAAATCTGCGTCGGTTAGGATGTTGAATAGTAGTAAGGTGTATACATAATAATTGCCATAAAAGATTAATCATTATTATTGAAAGGATGATATGGGTAAAAAAGGTTTTATTTTGAATGCTGTTAATTTATTTTGACAAATAATTGAAAATATAAAATGTCAATTTATCCATATAATATTTGGACCATTAATTATATTGTTGAACTCAGGATCTCCAGTGACAATAGAAGCATTAAGAGACTGCGCTAATGATGCTGCAAATGCATCAGCATATGAAATGCTAAAATGAGCTTTTATCTCTGCGGCATCCCAAACTTGAGAATCTGTGATGCTAATTACTTGAATTGGGAGGTTATTTGTGTCTTCTACAGCTGAATCTGCGAAATCTTTTCCACGGGTCTTATATAAAATGTAATACATTTCACCAAGATTTATGATGCTTAAATGTAAATCTAATTCAAGATTTAACGCTTTTTCTAAAAGTTCCTTTACTATTTCTCCTCCAGGCTCTGCACAGAAATATGCAATCAGAGCAAAGCTATCAAGGACAAAAGGAGGCAATTCCCCGCTCATGGTTTATTTAACTTTTAAACTTTTTGTCGTCACGCTCACGTTCGATTTTATGCTCATAGAGCACGGCTTGCGTTAATTTATATCTCTTATCAGCATATTTTCCATAGGTTGAAGAAATAATCAGGTTTTTTGGCTGATCATATGTAGATGAATACTTTAGAGTAGCGGATAAAAATATTGATGAATTCTGCTCTCTAACATTGAGATCTGATATATTACCAACTTTATAATCTTGTGTTGTTAAAACGGTTGTTGTTACCATTCTTTATTTGCCTTTCAATTGCTCGGTCCAGATTCTTTCTAATTCTGGCGTTAATGGGAGTGTCAATTTAAATGAATTTTCGTATTGAACAACTTGCTGTACAAGGAGAGTTGCTAATGCTTTGGCGTGTTGAGGACTCATTCGAACAATCATCTCGTTTGAGATATTCAAAACAGGTTGAGAATGTGATCCATTAAGGTCAATAATTTTCCCGTTTGCATCAATTTGAGGAGACTGACTTCGAAAAATCAATGTTACATCAAAGACAGATCCAATAACATTAACGGCATTTGTATAAAATTCTTTTGAATTATCGTCCATTGGACACTCCTTTAATATACCTTATTATATTACCACATTGGATATGGATTTTGTATGAAGTGAATAAATTATGCTAATGGTTATTATCTTAACCAAGAGTAATTTGGCTTAAATTTAATAAGGCTATAATATGATTTTATCTTATTACTAAGTACTTGCAATCTCTTCAGGATTCTCGAAGTACCTGCGGTGAGTAAGGAGAAGGTCTTCTTGGCTATTTGCTTCAAGAAGGACAACTTCAAGTGAACAGCCACTACGAAGAAGGGATAATTCCATTTCGAGGCGAGCATTTTCAGCGATACGACGATCAGAATCGGCGTAGGTTTGCAACTTTAAAATTTTACCCTCTTTACGGTTGTACTCTATAAGAAAGATCATATTGGTAAATCCTATTTTTCTCTAGTTTTAGTTATGAACTCATCCACTAGCTTTATTAGGTCAGCTTTAATGGATGTCAGTTCAGGGTTTACCGCACTCAATTTGGGGTCGTTAATATCTTTTGATTCGAAAACTAGTTCGAGTTTCTCCATCTTACTGAACAAGTTCGTCATATTGTCGAGAAGTGTAATCGGGATCTCGGGACCTACACCATACTTTATTGCAGGATCTATAATGTCAGCAAGCTTTTCAGAGAGTTCAGCCCATTTATGCTGTAAGAAAGTCCTGACTTGAATCTCAATTGGTCTTCCATTAATGATCGGAACTACGTGAACAGCTCGATAACCATGGCTGGGGATATTCCGACGGTCGATGACTCTCACCTCGGGAAATAATCCCACAAGATCAGTAATGACCTTATTCTGAATATTGATGTCAGATGTGATTATACGACAACCTGCTATGTCCTGTATTTGTGAGAGCCTGATAGTCTCTCTATGTAATTTTTCAATTATCGAACTAGTAGACTTTGCTGGTCTACCAGTAAGTGTAAGACCAAGTGTCTGTCGAATACTATCGACAATGAGTTCATAAGCCGGACCAAAAGATCGTCGATATTCATCGAGAATTCGAATATCATTCTCGGTTATATCGCCACCTTTCAATCGTTGGCCTAGTCGATCAACCTGAGATTTTGGAAACTGAGAATCCATGTTTTTAAAGGATACTTTTCTATGATATCGACCATTTGATATAAAAAGTTGATTTGCCGATAAATTGGTAAATTATAGGCAATCTAATAATGAAATTCGCCAGTATTAGTTCTTTCGCATTTGCTTAATTAACTCGTGTAATTTGGTTTCATTTTCTTTTTCAGATATTGTCAAATCTACTGCATTTAAAAGTGTCTGAGTAGGATCAAATTCAGCTATTGCTTTTACCTGGAAGATTACAACTTGTTTTAACTGGTCGTCCCATATTTGCTGAAAATGAATTAATAATTCACTTTCAAGTGGATTTAAATCTTCAGGCTTGATATTTTTATAGGAAGCAGGGGAGAAAAAATAGCTTATAGGTTTTCCAAGACTTCTAGCTAAATAGGATAATGTGCTTGCGTCTGGTTCTGTCTTTCCATTTTCAATATCTGATAATGTTGCTCGGCGAGTAAAAATTAATTCTGCTAGTTCCGCTTGACTTAATCCTAGTTTTTCACGGGCATTTCGAATTGCGTCGCCTAAATAGTGAGTGAAATTATTCGGGCGAATAACTTTATTGAGATTCATATGGAAGATCCTATATCTTGACAAAAATGTACGTATTACGTACAATATAGTACGATATTCGTACAACTATAGGTAATAAGAATTTATACAATAATACCTGTTTCTAGTGTTCTTTACAAGTCGAAATTGCCACCCGTTATAGCTGTAGCCAGCCGTCTGCAGCCTTTTTACCGCTCTCGTCGAGGCTCCATGTCCAGACTGATGAGCGAAGCGGCGTGCCACCACCGATTCAGTCTATCGTGAACTTTGAGCGCGTCCGCTGGAAGCGGTTGTCCGGCATGCGGAGCTGTCGCTCGCTATCCCGCCACATTGAGCAAGACAGCGAACCCGACGATTACGAGTGCTGACGCTGTCAGCCCGCCGATGGCCCAGGCTTTCCCGGATTGCCTTACTAGAGCGGCCGCGCCAAAGGCGATAGAAGCGATGAGAGCCAAGGGCAGCGGGGCTATCGTGCCGATGCGGATCCATCCGGGCGGGTTGAAGTCAGGCATCAGACTTGTGAGGGTGATCATGATGACGGAAAACAAAGCAAGCATCCCCGAGACGAATGAGAGTACGCCGAGTATTGGGCGCCTGCTGCGATGGGCTGCAATTTCGGATTCAGACTGCATTCTCCATACCTCCTGTCACGCCGAACTCGCGTATATGCAGATCGCATAATAGCTTATTGGCGGTCCGTAAAAAGTCCTAAATCATTTAGGATTTGATATAAAAAAAAGGTTACTAATCACTAAAAAATCGCCTTATTTGTCTTTTGATAATCGTTATTATCTCAACCAAGCTAACAGGCTCAAATCCAGACCCACTACAATTTTACATCATTTAGATGGAAGTTGTTCAACGAGTCGATGTTCACTTCCCTTGCAGGACCCTATTTTCAATGATATTTATTTTTGAAAATCCCCATTTATATTATCCACGTTTTTTTACTACTTCTTGCAGAAATCTCTGAAGCAATATTTTACGC
>MGMF01000015.1 GCA_001796335.1 Chloroflexi bacterium GWB2_49_20
CAGGTCATAGATAAGCTGTCCCACGGTCTCTTCAGGGTTTACCTTGAAGAATTCATAAAATGATCGGCTGGAGGAGACCACCCGGAGATCCTGATCCAGAGAAATCAAGGGTTCACGCACAGTATTGATGACGCTCTCGGCAAATTCACTGACTTCATCTGCGGTTATTTTTATGATCTCCAGTTCTTTGCGGGTATTTTCCAGCCCATTTTCTATCTCCCTGCGGGTGGCATCTGTCTGGTTAAGCGAGCGCGCCGTTACCAAAATCCCAATAACCAAAACAATTGTGTACGTCACTGCCATGAGCGAGATGCCAAAGGTCGTATCGTACAACCCGGCTCGCTCCCCCATAAGACCGATCCAGCCCAGTACCACCGGAACGATGAGGGCGATGGGCAGCATGCGGAGGGTCAGAAGACCCGCATTGCCACTGTTATTAATTATCGCCATCAGTCCAATCTCAGATTGTGCGAAAAGCATGGACAGGCACAGGACGGTAAAGGCTGCGCCCGTTTGAACCGGCATAAGCGTGTAGTCTAAAATGCCGAACAGTACCTTCGCACCATAAAAGTGGCCCACCACAGCCAACACAGCGATCACACAGGCGGAGATGATCAGGTACTGGGCAGGGTGACGACCCTGGCGTGTTTCCCGATCCATAAGCAACAGGCCGATACCGACCAGAAGAAAATTCAAGGCGGTATTTGGACCCATCCGGCCGGGGCTAAAGGTGCCAAAGGCGCCCACCGGTTCCTTGAACAAAAGTTGGTCAATCCCAAGATTCCAGCCGAACAGGTATTGGCTGAGTGTAAGCAGACCGATCAAAGCCACTACGACAGCGCAAGCCTGTTTCAGGCTCTGAATGCGCCGGTCAGTCGGGTCAATCAACGCCAGCCTCAGCGACACACCAGCCAGCAAAAACCCGACCGCAGCGTTGGCCTTTACCGAGAATGCGCCCAGTAAAAAGGTCTTCAATGCGGTAATGTCAAAGATCCAACCCAGGAGTACCAGGCAGCCGAAGAGCACGACAGCAAGGCTCCCAGCTCGCGCCAGGGATCTTAATTGCGAATTAAGGCGAACGACAGGATCTATGTTTCTATTGGGTATGGCTGACCTCTTTTAAAGCTCAAATAGCTTGCGGGTCATGTTGACGAAGGTGCGAGCTGCACTCCCTTTTGTGTGTTAATTCTACCATAGGATGGCGCAGGGTTTCGTGTACTCCTGGCCGAGCGGGAACCCCCTCCGCCTTCGGCACCTCCCATCTCAGACCTGACAGGTTTCATCGTGACCCGGATCGATTGTAAGTTCGTGCATCAGATCTCCCATCCCAGACCTGACAGGTTTTCACCGTGACTCGGATCAATCGTAAGTCCGTGCATCCAAGTCTGGCCGGTTGATAGGACTTCCACGGAAACCTGTCAGGTTTTTCTTCGACCTAAAAGGTTTCATCGTGACTTGAATCGTATCTACTTACCATATCAGATTTTGTCACTGCGAGCGCAGCGTGGCAGTCTCCTCTCCGGCAAGGGGATTGCCACCCCAAAAAGCATCGGGGTCTTCGGCGTCGCAGGGAGGACACGATAAGCCAGTGCGTATGTGCTCCTCGCAAAGACAGAAGATAGAGCTTTTTTGCATTGAACAGCAGCGTTCTGCCACTGTGGAATTAATCGCAATTATGGACGTGAGTAGATACCTTGAATCAATCATAAGTCCGTGCATCCAAGTCTAGCCGGTTGATCAAACTTCCACGGAAACCTGTCAGGTTTTCAAGAGGATCAACCGACATACCCCCACAACCCAATTGCCCTCGCGCCTCCCAAAGCCTGGCAGCATAACCACTCCTGCCTCCCCCAAATTCAACGCCTTCTGAATTTGGGGGAGGTGCCCCGAAGGGGCGGAGGGGGTTTACTCCCCACCCCTGGGGGATACTTCCCAATCTACCCCCACATCTGGCACACCCGCGCGGGCGGGTCTATATTACTCCCTTAAAAATCGGAATTGGGTCTTGTAATTTTAGAATATATGTTCTATTATATCCCTGGCAAGAGTCGCCCCCGGAATGCGACTCTTGCCGGTTGTTTTAAGGGGGCGGCTCATGCCAGGACGAAGCGGCCATCGCACAGCATAGCATCCCCTGCGGGGGACAGGCCGCCAAAATGACAAGGAGTTAACATGCCTGAAAAAACTCTGGCCGGGCAGGCTTCCAGCCGGTGCCGGCTGGACCCCAAAGGCTGCAATGACCTGGCCGCCCTCAAAGAGAAGGTGGCCAACCTGGAGGCGGATGTGCTGACCAATACGCGCGAGATCCGCAACCTGATCGAACTGGCCGCCCAGATCAAGCTGCTCATGTCCCTGGCCATCGGCGGGGGAGCCATGTCGCTGCTCAACCTGGTCCTGTTCTTTCTCAACAATATTCACTGACCTTGAAAGGACTTAACATGCCAACCCTTTTAGAACGCCTGCGCTCATTTGCAAACCCCGCCACACCACGCCCCACATTAACCGTAGTGGAAACCGACACCAATTTCTACACCGGCACATCCACCGCCGCCGACCTGTTCCGTGATCGCCTGGACTATGACCGCCTCACTATCCTGGCTGAAGCCTTGCGCGCATGGAGGACCAACCCCATTGCGCGCTGGATCGTGCAGCTCACCAATGTCTTTATCCTGGGCACGGGTATGGAATGGGAGTGTACGAACAAACGTTCCAGTAAATTCCTCAAGGAATTTTGGGAACACCCGCTCAACCAGCTTGCTCTCCAACTTCCCAAGTGGCTCGACGAACAGACCCGGTCCGGAGATCTCTTTCTCCTGTTCTCAGTGGACGCCGCCGGCATGTCCTACGTGCGCGCCGTCCCTTCCGAGCGCATCAAAGAGATCCAATCCAAAGAGAACGATTACCAGCAGGAAACCTTTTTCATCCAGGACGACTTGAACGCATCCCCCTGGCCGGCCTACAACCCCGCCGAACCGCAGACGACTTTCATGCTGCACTTCCCCATCAACCAGCCCGTAGGCTGCCAGTTCGGGGAGAGTGACCTGTCCCCCCTGCTCCCATGGATCGGACGGCTATCCACCATCGTTTCAGACCGCGTCACCCTGAACCATGTGCGCTCGATGATCAGCTTTGTTATGCAAGGCAAGTTCATGGACCCGGCTTCAAAGCAGAAAAGGCAGCGTGAGATCGAGCTCCATCCTCCCAAGCAGGGATCGGTTCTGGTGACGGACGAGACCGAGGTTTGGAGTGTGTTGTCTGCCAAGCTGGATAGTTCGGATGCGAAAGAAGACATCCTGGCCGTCAAGAAGATGATCGCCGTCGGCGTAGGCGTACCCTTGCACTACCTGGCCGAACCCGAAAGCTCCACCCGCACCACAGCCGAAGCCGCCGGCACACCCACTTTCAAGCGCTTCGATGACCGCCAAAGACAATTCAAGCACACCGTCTTGACCATCCTGCAAATTGCCCTGGCTGTTCGCCGGCACACGGACAAGAGCCTGCCGGCCGCACCGGAGATCGTGATCAACGCCGGAGATATTACAGAACGGGATAACAGCCTGCTCTCCCTGGCGGCTGCACGCGTGGAACCTGCCCTCGCTGATCTCTATGACAGAAAGTTGATTGAAGAGCCGGAGTATCTACGGATTTTCTACCGCATGATCGGAGAATTACTGGACGAAGAAAAGATACCCACCTCCGGTTTGCGCAAAGACATCAACAAACCCACCGGCACCGGCCAGATCGCCGATCAGCCCACACCCGAAGACCAGGAACCCCAAGAGGACACACCCGAATGATCCTGTTCTTCCCACCCCATGTTCTTCTTCGTGTCTTTGTGCCTTAGTGGTTAATATATTTTTCCCTCAATAAAGGAGTAACCCATGCCAGAACAATTCCTTTCCCAACCCTATCTTTCCAATGCTTCTCTTCCCCCCATTTTAGGTTTTCAAAATGGGGGGATCGAGGGGGGCAAAGCAGACATGCTCAGCAAGATCGAATCGGGAGAGATCGACCACCTCGACTTTCAGGCCGTGGTTTTCAAAGGTGGCAAGAACAGAAACTTCTATCGCTTCCCCGATGCGGAAATGTCCTCTTTCGCCGCCACATACGAAGGCCGTCCCTTCCTGCGCAACCATGACGAGTATGACATTGACGCCAGGGATGGCACGATCCTGCGCTCGTTTTACCTGATGGGTGAATTATGCCAGGACATTCGCCTCACTACACGCAAAGGCATGATCTCCCTGCTCGAAGGCCAGATCGACCGCTTTTCCATCGGCTGGTTCTTCGACAAGGTTACCTGCTCCGTCTGCACCCAGGACTTCCGCACCTGCCACCACTGGCCAGGACGTGAATACACCGTGTCACATGACAACGTGCAAACAAATGTTCTATGTGAAGTCATCTTCTCAGGTCTCTCCGGCAAGGAAACATCCGCCGTTAATGTCCCCGCCGTTGAAGGCACATCCATCCTGGCCAACCTCAAGGCCAATACCGTAGGGGCTGGGTCTCCCAGCCCAACAACGTCCCGGCGTACTTCCGGGAAGGAGAAAGAATCAATGACCGCACCAATCTTAAGCACCACACCGCAAGACCCGCCAGCCGACAATATGCCGGCACAGACCACAGAGGGAGCGAAGTTACTCGCGCAACAATGTGGTTTCGTTCTGACCGCCGCCCTCAATGCCTCCAACCTGCCCGAACTCACCCGGGCACGCATCAAGCGCCAATTCGACGGCCAGGTCTTCCAGCTTGCCACTCTCGACGCCGAGATCGAAGCCGCGCGCACAGAGGTAGCCAGCCTTTCTGCAGCCAGCCTGGTACAGGGACCAGCGCGCATATCTGGCATGGCCGCCAGCGCAGATCAGGTCTCCGCCGCAGTGGATGATCTGCTTGGCGCACCCCGCTCAGCCGGCCAGGAGAACCTCAAGCCCGCCCGCTTGTCCGGCATCCGTGAGCTCTACCTGCTCACCACTGGAGATTATGAACTCCACGGCGGATTTTATCCGGAGCGGGCATCTCTGGCCACCACCTCAGACTTCTCCGGCCTGGTCAAGAACGCTCTCAACAAGGTGGTTGCCCGCCAGTGGGAAGCCCTGGGACGTGCCGGTTATGACTGGTGGCAGTCCATCGTCAAGGTCGAGCACTTCGAGAGCCTGAACGACATCACCGGTATTCTTACCGGCACAGTCGGGGCATTATCCACCGTCGCAGAACAGGGCGAGTACACCGAACTGCCCATCGGTGACAGCCCCGAGACCGCTTCCTTCACCAAGTACGGCAATTACATCCCGCTCACATTGGAGTTGATTGACCGTGACGAGACCCGCAAGCTCAAGCAGTACCCCATCGAGCTTGCCAACGCAGGCATCCGAAACATCTCAAAGCTGATTGCAGCCGTGTTCACCGACAATGCGGCCATTGGGCCGACTATGGCAGACACCGGCGCTTTGTTCAATACCACCGCAGTCACCACCCTCGGCGGGCACAAGAACCTGCTCACCACCGCTCTGACAGCCGCCGAATGGGATGTGGTTGCAGCCGCCATGTACAACCAGCCCATGCTCATCAAACAGGCCGCCGGGTACTATGGCACAGGTTCGAAGATGGCAGTCGAGCCCCGTTTCTGTCTGGTACCGCGCGCTCTCCGCAAGGCCGCCTTCGATGCCTTCCTGAACGCCTGGGATGTGACCGACAACAAGCACAGCGAGAATCTGCTCAAGGGCAATGTGGTGCCGTTGGTTGTGCCCGAATGGACAGACGCCACCGATTGGGCGGCAGTCGCAGATCCCGCCATCGTGCCAGGCATCGTACTGGGCGAACGCTTTGGCATCAAGCCGGAGATCTTCATCGCCAACCGTGAGACCGCCCCCGCCGTGTTCATGAATGACGAACACCGCCTCAAGGTTCGCCACTTCCTGGCCGTCCTGGTCCAGGACTTCCGACCGTTGCATAAGAGCAACGTCTAATCGTAGGGGCAGGGTTTCCCTGCCCATCTTTCCTTCGTACCTACGTCCCGGCCTCTTTTTCCGGGATTGTGGTTACAAATTCTTTCAACAGGAGAATAGATCATGATCCATAACACGCACGTTTCCCAATTCATCCCACCCACCGCTTTTCATCCGGTCACCGGCACATTCACCTGGGTAGCCGGCGCAGTGGCCGGAACCATCGCCATGAACCGCGCCGCCGCCAATGAGACTTCGGTCATCAACATCCCCATCCTCATCCCCTCCAATTCGATTGCCCTGCAAGGCGCAAAACTGGTCAGCATCGAAATCGATTATGAGTTCTTCACCGCAGAACCGACCTCCTTAACCCCAGTCATCAACAAGGTCACGCGCGGCGTAGACACCGCAGTCGCAGTCGTGGCCGCCCAGGCCTTCTCCCAATCCCCCACCGCCGCCAACAGCAAGACCGTTGATCAACACCGCCTGACTTTGACCCTGACCACACCCATCTGGGTTGACAATGATGAGTACGTCCTGGTCGAACTCTCACTGGTTGCCGGCGCAGGTGGCAACACCGCCAAGTTCCTCGGCGCAGTGGCAAACTTCACCCTTCGAGTTTAAAGGCTAAACCTCCTGGCCTTTATTCCAGGCGGGAGGGACGCTCACCCTCCCGCCTTCCCCCCAAAGGTTCTTCTTAGTGTCTTCGTGCCTTTGTGGTTACAAATTCTTTCAACAAGGAGATCACCCATGAAAGACCGCGCACGCATGATCATCGCTTTACTGGCAGGCATCCTCTTCATCGTCCTGAACGCCATCTTCCCAGACCTGCCCTTCACCGAAAACCAGACCATTGTATTTGTCGGGTTGATCGGTGCTTACATTCTTGGCGAAGGTCTGGAAGGCCAAAGACTTGCAGATAATTTCAGGTTAGTCCTGCGCTCAAATAAATTCCATGCGCTGGTGGCAGGGCTGTTAATAGTGACTGTACGATCATTTCTGCCAAACTTTCCCCTGTCAGAAGCACAACTTGCCGAACTTGTTTCCATCCTGGCCGTTCTCATCGTGGGTGCAGGAGTGCAGGGAGCTATAGATAATGCCGGCCAACCAAAGGGTTAAAGGGATTGTTACAAACCATCCCTATTTATCCCGCCCCGCCAACCGTAAGCCGATCAACTGCAACCAGGACCATGAATCCATTGCCAAGGACATCGCTCTCAAATATGGTGGTGACGTGCTGATTTGGGAATACGATCCACAATCCAATTCCCTGTTCGTCATGTTCACCAATCACCGTAAGTTTAGATTGTTTTTTTCGCAGATCCCCGAAAGGGGAGAGGAGATTTCAAATGACTAAGAGAAAAGATAATTCACAGGTAGGGGCGGGGTTACCCCGCCCGGCAACGTCCCGGCGTACTTCCATTCCATCCCTCAATTCAAAATTCGAGGCCGTTGTCAAGGATTATGAACACCAATTCAAAGGCGAAGTCCTGCGTTGGCGGCTGAATAAAGGTGAAAACGAGTTGATCATTTTATTCGTGGATGGCCGCAAGTTCCATTTCCTGCTGCCCGTTGCCTGGATAAAGGCATAAACCCATGTCCGCCCGAGTAGTGGCGGATCATTGACCCGCCCAGACTTAAGGAAGATGTAATATGTTTGACGGTCAAAACTGGTACTCCATGAAAGATGGAAACGCCACAGCAAGGAACTTTTTTGATAAACATTATTCACGCCATTTTTATCAGGATGGCCGCAGACCAAAATTGTTTGTTGGTCCTGGCGAGAAAATGGTGCTAATGACTTCTGATTTTAAGGCTCTTTTCATTTGGAGAAAATTCATTAGCAAGAATGGGCAAAAAGGAATAAACTGTGCCGTCTTCCGAAATGAAAGTTATATGCTTTCAAGTACATTGATTTTGGAAGCTGAAAAGCTGGCATGGGATAAATGGCCGATGGAACGTTTATATACCTACGTGAATCCAAGAAAAATAACTTCCACAAATCCGGGCTATTGTTTCCTAAAAGCTGGCTGGCGTAAATGCGGAATAACGAAGGCCAAAAAATTAATAATACTAGAGAAAGAATTTGAATAAATGAATATTCCAATTAAGACGCTATTGAAGTTCTTCCCCAAAAGTTCTTTCTTTGTGTCTTGGTGTCTTGGTGGTAAATTTTTTTCGTCCATCGTATATCGTCAACCGACTAACAGGAGGTTCCCATGTCTGCAATCGCCGCATATAGAACAAAAATTCTCGCCCTGCTGGATGACCCTACCATACAGCGCTTCACCAGCGCGCAGATCGATGCTGCCCTGGTCTACGCAGTCGAAGAATATTCCCGCTGCAAACCCCTCGTCCGCTCTTACTCACTGGACAGCACCGGAGCACAGCGCATCACGTTACCGGCTGACTTTTCTTCCTTCTCAATTGTCAGGGTTGAATGGGTCAGGGATGACTTCCACACCGATGAAGTCCCGTTCTATACCTACATGCAGGACGAGCAATGGATCCTCGAAACTTGTAATGTGACAATTCCCCTGGGTGAAGTTCTAGCGCTCACCTATTACTGCATGCACACCATCGATGGACTTGCATCGGCAGCCGGTACGACCATACCGGACACAGACGAAGACCTGGTAGTGTTGGGGGCAGCCGGTGAAGCCGCGCGCTCAAGAGCCATCTCCAAAACCGAGAGCAACAACCTCAACCCTGCTGAAGCTGAGCAGCTCACCGCCTTTGCACTCAGCATGTTGCACAAGTTCGAGCGCTCCCTCGGCAGGTATGAGACCGGCTACCAGACCGCCAGTTGGAACGACACCAGCATTGACAAGGCCTATTAGATTATCCTGGATAAATTTGATGGTGGGACAAAATAGCGCAGATCCAGCTGGTGATATCGAACCTTTTAGCCCATAAATGGGGCAGAAAAGGAAATCCGAAGATCCTTTTTTGCCCCAAGTGGGACGATTTATTAACAAGGTGAAACATGATCTCAGTAGGGGCGGGGTTTCCCCGCCCTGATTTATTGGGCAATTATATTCTTGACAAACCCAATTTTGTCCTTCTTTGTGCCTTTGTGTCCTGGTGGTTAAATCTTTCCCGTCCTGTTTTATTGTTCCTCGTTGTTTTCTCATTTTGTCCTTCTTCGTGTCTTTGTGGTTAAATCTTTCTTGTTGAAACGGAGTTCCCATGATCTCAGTTAACGCCAACCTCTTAGCCGCCTCCGAAAAAGGCACCGGCATACCCATCTTCACCATCGAACTATTCCACTATCTCCCAGGTGGATGGATCAGCTCAGGCAGCTTCGATGTGATCCAGGCCAAACTTACCCGCCTCAAGTACACCATCCGCGTGCATGAAAACTTGGTGGGAGATCCTTACATTCTGACCACCGCAGGCGCACCCTACGCCATCACGGTCAGGCGTGGCTTGAACGTGGCTGGAACAGACTATACCTACACATCCAGGAAGTATTTTGTTTCGGTCGCTTCCTACCTGGCCAACGAAGGCTACACCGAATTGATAGCGGACTTGCTGCCAGCCATTGCCATCAGGGGCATCGCCGCAGACGTGGCCGCCGCCACGGTCATTGACAATGCTCTCACTTCGGTTCTGGTCACGGATTATGCCCAGGACAACACACGCGATTGTTGGTACACCTGGCAGTTCTATCCCACCACCAAGACCCTCGACCTGTTCGACGCGCGCAGTCTCTCGCCTCTGTTGGCAACCAAATACTTTGCCTACCTGTTCCCCAGGTCAACCGGATTGTATGTCTACAATGTCCCTTCCAACTTCGAGAACGGGGAAGATGGCGCCTACATCCCCTTTTCCCATGCCCGCGTCAAGTCTGTGGTTGCATCCGACAAGTATCTTAACCTTTCCTGGGTGAGTGAGACCGGCAAGAATTACATGACGCGTGCCGCCGAATATGCCTATCATTATCTGGGCTTTATTGCAGACGCAGTTAATCCCATCACGGTAGGGAACTTCACAGAATGGGGACAGGTCTTCACCCGCCACACCTACGAGATCCACCAGAGACCCGACTTCCGATTGGAGCAAGGCGATCTGCTTACCCTGTCATTGGATGATTATGGTCATGTGCGCTGCATTGAACTGACGGAGATTTACAAGACCGGCAAAAATCCGGAATGGACGCAGATCATCACGCAGCTACCCCATCACCCACAAGCCGGTTCAGCCAGGATAGGCGATTTCCCCGACAATCCGGAACCCAAACCCACCGCCTCAAACGTACTGCTCGCCACCGGCAACTTCACCCAATTGCTCAGTCCCGCAGATTCGGATGTTCAAGCCGCCATGGACACGATTGACAATCTGGCCTACTTCCTCAAGATGGCCAATGGTGGCATCATAGGACAGACCGCCGGACCGCAGATCAAATTCGATGACACCCAAAATGAACTTGAGATTTCAAATGCAAACGTCGGCATCGGCACACCTTCACCAGACACTTTACTGCACTTACTCTCGGCAGTCTCAGCCGAACCTACCATCAAACTTGAGAACACCAATGCGGATAATAATGCCCCAAGTCTATATTTCTATAAGAATTCAGCCAGCCCATTGAATGCAGACTATATCGGTTTTCTCTCTTTTTACGGCAAGGATGATGCAGGTACTATACTCCGTCATGCTTTGATCAGTGTTCAAATGGCGGACGCTTCCGCCGGTGCAACGGTTACAAGACTGACGATCAAGGGCATGGTCAGTGGGGTGGACACAGCCGCTTTTACGATTGTAAATGGCAAGGTCGGCATCAACACAACAGCACCCGCCGCCCAACTCGCCATCAATGGCGGCCTGCACGTGGGCGGAGACAGTGACCCAGGCGACAATAATCTCCTGGTGGATGGGACTTTACAAACTACCGGGGACATTCTCATCGATGTAACTGCCAATGCCGTCTTTCGCTTCCTGATTTCCAGTGTGGAACAGGGAGCATTTTACTGTCTGACCACAGATGATAATTTCAACATCCGCGCCACCAAAGCCACAGGCAAATTGACTTTCAGGACCGGCGGAAGTACGGTCAGGATGACCATCGATGCAGCCGGTAAAGTAGGAATTGCAGACGCCGCTCCTGCAGAAATGTTGGATGTGACCGGCAATGCCAATGTGACCGGTGTCTACAAGGTGGATGATGTGCAGGTGGTCGGCAACCAGGGAGCAGCAGTCGCCAACGCCACGGATGCAGCTTCCGTCATCGCCCGCCTGAATGATCTCCTGGCTCGTCTTCGCACGCATGGGTTGATCGCTACCTAAGCACTGACCAGCCCTGACGCGGGTTCGTAACCCTCACAGCCCGTCCCTTTGCCCCCCTCCTCAAACGTGGGGCACGGGGCGGGCTTGTGTTTCGGGACTTGGCGCGGCTCAGGCCAAGGGCACGGGCGGGTTTTGAAGGTGCTTAACTCGCTCCCCTGCGACCTCCCGCCAAAAGCATGCGGGATCTGCGACCGCCAAAAGCATGCGGGACCTAAGGCGGGCATCCTGCTTACTAAACCCCGCCACAACCTGCGGGACAATGCTATAATCCCGTATGTCTCAGACGGGATAATCCCGTATGTTCCTGACGGGATAATCCCGTCAGGTTTTGACAGAATAAGGTTGATGGTTGCCCGCATTACGGGCAGCAGAGGGAGTGCATGAGATGAGAAGTGGAGATCACAGCGGCATGAAGGCCATTCTTTTATTCCTGGTTGGGGTTCTGATACTCTTTTCGATCGGATACTACATCAATAAGGGTGTATGCGATGCCAAGACAAGCGACATTGGCTTCGCCCACCGCTTCTCGATCATGGGGAATTGTCAAATTGAGATCACACCCGGGCATTGGATCCCCCTCGATAATTACTATTTCCAGCAGCAATAGGAATAAGGATGTTGGGTTTCGCTGGATCATGGGCAGGGTAGGGTCATAGTTGATTCGCTCCCCTGCCTCCTGTGGAGACCTTCGGCGGGCAATATGCTTACTCTTCTACTCATCATTCGAAGATATCCAGATAATTCTTGTAATAGTAAAGTTGGCCGTATTTAAGATCTGGATCTTTCTTTTGTAGAATGCCTTGATCGATGAAGCGTTCAATAACTTTTTGTGCTCCAGGTATGGAAAATCCTGTCCATTTACTTATTGTGGAGATACTTACAATAGGTTGTATAAAAAGATTGGGTAAGACAACAGCAGCGCTCTCTGCAGCGCGCTTGCCTAGACCAGCCATCTTTACAAGGTCTTGTTCCCGCAGTTTAGTGATCTTCGCAACAGTTTCAACGGCTTCTCCTGCGATTTCAATTACACCATCCAGGAAAAATTCAATCCATTTGTCAACCAACCCATTATGGTAATCTTCCAGGCGGTTGATATAAATCTCTTTATGCTTCTTAAAATAACTGGATAGATACAATACAGGCTCTTCCAGGTATCCGACCTGCCATAAATAAAAGGTAATTAACATTCGACCCGTTCGGCCATTTCCGTCAAGGAAAGGGTGAATGATCTCGAACTGTGAATGAATTAACGCAGCTTTGATAATGGGAGGAACCATGTCTTTGGAATGGATGAAATCTTCGAGTTGCGCCAGTGATGTTTTCATCACCTCCACTGGAGGTGGAACAAACCGGGCATTATCCGGCCGAGTGCCGTCCAACCAGTTCTGACTGGTGCGAAATTTCCCCGGATTTGAAAACTGGGTAACCCGGGCTTGATCCATTAACTCCTTATGAAGCTCACGGATGAATCGCAAAGAGATCGGGAATTTATCTTCTTTTACCCGTTGCATTCCAAATTTTAATGCCTTGATGTAGTGCAAAATATCATCTACATCTGGTGAAACAGCTTCTCTGGATTTGACTTCTGCTTCGATTGCATCTATCATGGTTGCTTTGGTACCTTCGATTTGACTGGAAGCAGCAGCATCTTTCCGCAGATACATAAGGAGGAAGAAATATAAATCCGGTAATAATCGGGTTATTCCATCCAGCTTACCGAGAAGTCTTACCGCTTCAAGGCTCTTTTGAATCACAGTTGCCTCAAAATGATAACCACCCACTGGGGGAAAAGGACCAGGGATGAACGCCGTGAACCCACCTGGTTGAGGTTGGAAATTACCGATCATGTATTTTTTTGTCATTTTGTTTATATCTCACAGGCAAATATTAACCAAGTATAGCAGATAGTTTATATTCATTCAAGCAATAGAAACAAGTATTCCAGTAAGTAAGCAGGTTGGGTTGAGCGGGTCTGACAATGGAAATGCCATCTCACAGAAGAGCGCATCGTACCCGCCCGTAGGGCATGCAGGGTGAAACCCAACATTCGGGCTTTATTGGGCGGTTTCCAATTTTATTTGTTCTCTGGTAAGTATTGATAAAGTTTCAGGAAGCAGGATCTTTCGGATCTGTTGAAACTTGTTATTGGGCAAAAGTGTATTCAGATCTTCATTGATTATTGTTTGGTTACCATGTTCTTTTATAAAATCGATTAATTTTCTGAAATAATCCTTTGGTTCAAGTCTGGTTCTTTCCTGGATAACAGGTGTGTGGTAGGAATACCCGTGGATAAAAAAGTTGTGGATATCGTAAATATCTCTTCCAGCAATGGTCTGATGCAATTCAAATCGGTCTGTAACCGCTACCAATTTATTGGCAAACATCGTTTCTATAGTCTGGCTATTCATCAGCCGGTCAACTTCTGTAAAGTACTGTACTTTGTATTGGTTGGCATTAACCACCAGATTGCTGCCACTTATTTTCATGCTGTTACGCTTACCCGGATCGTTAGGATAACGCAATTGAAAAAACAAGACCTTATCAAACTCTCCGGAAATTTTTAACCCCAGGTAGTCAAATACCTGGTGAAATTCATTCCGTAAAATAATTTCATCTGCATTTTTCAAAACATCAAAATCCAAATCGACTGAGTACCGATCCAAATATCCAAGCATATTGGCGCAGGTACCGCCCTTGAAAGCCAGGTTATGGGCAAGCACAGGTCGGTCAATAATTTCCATTAAGAGCCTGTTTAGATAGGACTTATGAAGGATATCTTCTGGTCTTAATTCCAGCATGGATAACCTACTTCTTTTTGAATAAATTTAACATTTTTAAAGTCAATGCTTTCGGGAACGTCAAAATGGTATTTGGGGTTGAAATACAGCATATCCGCTACTGCCCTTTCGGTGGAGGCTACAAAAACTCCGTTTTGATTTAATATCCCGATGGGGTTATAAAGATATTCTTCCTTGAGCTGCCTGAATAGAAACGAAAAATTTTCCACCGATATTTTCTTGGGAAGGGTACTGACAAAAGTATATGCATAGGTAGCCTGGGCAATAATTCCCGCTTTAGCCAATACCGATTCGGTGCTCAAGTAGGTGTATCTGTGAATGATGGCTTTGCCCAGGTCCAGCGGATCCAGTTGTGAAAGGGGAACTGTGGAATACAACCCTTTATAAATAGATACCAGCACCCCTTTTTGAACATAGCGCTTGATGGTGGTATAAAGGGTGTTTTTATTGGTGATATTCCATAGAAGAGCCAGATCATTGCTATGATATATTTTGCGGTCCAGCTTGATAAGTTCACTTATTCTGTACATATATGTACAGAATAATACAATTAAACAGACTTGTCAAGAGGAGCCTGATGGCAACACAGCGTACCTTTCTCCATGAGAAAGTAGTAAGCAGGCTGGGTTGAGCGAAACCCCCTCCCAACCCTCCCCCAAATCCGAAAATCAGGGCTTTGTTGGGAATCACCTGGGTGTATACCCTAAACAAAGTTTTTTTAAAAATCCAGAAAGACCGAGATCCTAAAAATTTCGAGAAAAAATTTTCAAGAAGACCGAGATCCTATAGTTTATACCTGATCTGAAAATAAATCGCCAGAACTTATGTTCTGGCACGTTCTGGGCAAGATAAATGGGGATTGATAATTCTTAGGAAAAGGATAGGAAATTTTTAAAGACCCAAAGTTTGAATTTTTTTAGAATGATAGTGTGTTGTTGCTATTCAAGATTATTAATCATATACTATACTTAATGTTGAAGTGGTATTTAAGTCAAATTGGTTCTATGCTAGGGGAATAATTATTGTGGAATAAAAATTATGGACAAGAAAAAAAATAAACTGGCTAGAGAAACTGCTAGTGTAATTTCTAATAATAATTCTCCAGAAAAGAAGCGAGCAAATTTAGTTGCTAGACCTATTCGAGTGGCTTTTATTCTCCACGACAATCTTCAATCTGAAAATCTATTGGTCGTATTAACTTATATTTCATCTATTTGGGGTGGATATTATTGTTGCCTTATCCCAACTGATGGAAATACAATATCTGATGTAGACTGGGAAAGTATCGGTGTTTATGAACCTGATAGAGTAGTTTTATGTGCCAATGAAAATGAAGCAGAAGTATTCTCTTTGGAATTACTAGAAAAAATAAAAAATAAAACGCTCCCTTTTTCTTTGATAAATATTAATAATTGGAATTCCCAAAAAGATATATTTAATTTGAGGATGGAGAAAGCAAATGATCCATTAATATCTTCAATTCCGCTGACTATTCCAATGGTCCATAGGTTGAACCAACTGAAACAACCAATTGATGATGAAAAATCCAATGTTCGTATTCCTGAAATAAATCGGAATCATCCTTTCCTTTTGTTCGTAGCTGCACAAGTAGGTCTGGTAAGTGATTTTAATAAGAAGATTTATTTGGATGGATTTAAAGCTAAAAGTATTGAAATTGTTAATAATAATGTCAAAGATTATTTGTCATTATTAGCTGAATTCGAGACCAGATTTACTCCATTAAATATGACATGTTCATATATTGATTTCAAAATAATGATTAGGGGAGCCGGCGAACGTCCCGAAGGGTTGAATATAGTCTTCGTGGGTAATAATTTCGTTCGGGATTTATGCCTGTTTTGGAATCTGCGACTTGCTGAAAATTATCTAAAGAAATCCGTATTGCTATTCTTGCCATTTGATATATTTCGAGGAAGCAAGAATTTACGAGATCTTTGTGAAGCAATTAAATTAAGTCCTTGGTTGCATAATAAAATAAACCTTCATTCAGTAAGTGTGGGATTACACAGATTGAAACACTTCGAAAAACGAATTAATGAAATGTTGACCTCCGAATCAAAAATTCAATTAGTAAAAGGTTCAATCCCCATTGCTTATTTTAAAACTAATAGTGTTGAAGAGACTGCCGAGATTCCAATTGATAAGAATACTTTTTCTTTTAAGTGTTTGAAGCCGGAATTTTCAAATTTAATTAAAGGTGGTGAATGGGCTGTTGATATTAAATTTGATCCTCCTTATGAATATCCTACTTTTGCGAAAAGTAATCATTTCCTTTGCGGATCACCAAAAGAAGATTTATACGGATTTTATAATGGATATTGGATACGAGACGCTATGGAAAAATTCGTTCATCGAGCAAGTAATAAGATGGATTTTTTGAAAGGGCATTTAATTAGTGACGAACAAGCTTTTCATGAAGTTTTCTATGAAAAAGGATTTTTCCTTCGATTGACTGATAAAAATTCTTACGCTGAAGGTTTTCTAAAATTAATTCAGACGCCAGAAATTCTTGACGACCATCGAGTTATTGAGTTCTTTCGAGTTATGAAAAAACAAGACGCATATACTTTTGATAGTTTATGCACAGAACTAAAAAAAGGAGACGATGGATTAACTATCATTGACGATTTTGTATCTAAACGAATACTAATCCGAGGAATGGAATTTCGATGTGGTTCTTGTGGTCTGCTGCATTTTTACCCAATTAATATCTTAGGTGAGGAAATGCAATGTCCTGGTTGCTTAAACCTCCTTCAGCCACCTTCGCTAGCTCCAATTAAATTCCGGCTAAACGAATTGGCTGCAAGAGCGATTGAACAAGGATCAATACCAGTTATATTAACACATATATACTTAGGGAATTTACAAATCAACAAAAAACTTCGTTTGTTTGGGGCTGAGGTCTCAAAAGACGTTCAAAAGATTGATGTGGATTACATAACTACCTTTGAAGGTAGGTTAGTCATTGTTGAGTGCAAAGATTTTTATCAAGGAGTAATTTCAAAAGAGAGAAAAAATGCATTATCTCAATTAAGAAACCTTGTTCGATTAGCAAAACAAGTAGATGCATTAGCTGTAATTTTAAGTACTATGATGCCATTTCCTAGCCCTGATTGTAACGATATCGCTTTTCAAATTGAAAAGATGAAAAATAAGTATAAATTTCCAATACAATTAATTTCATTAAGAGGAAAAGGTATTGTAGATCTGAAGAATCCAGAGAAATTGGTTAAACAACCATATTTTCTTGATCTATGATTATTATTTGCTTATACTCACTTAGTATGGAGGAAAAACGATGATAAATATGCCAAGATATCTTGGTACTCCAGAGTACAATCTCGTTTGCGAGAATTTAAAAACAATTGCACGCCAAAGGGGAAATCCAACTGGTTATAAACTTGTTTTTAAAATCATGAAATTAACGCCAGGAAATTACGCTGCAAACCAAGCAGGGTATATATTAGGTGAGATTAGTGAACAGATGCACCTCGCTGGAAAGCCTATGCTAAGCGCCCTTATTATCAATCAGGATCTTGGCACTCCAGGTAAAGGCTTCTTTGAGCTAGCTACTCTTCTAGGGAAACTTCCTGCAGGAGCAAACGACCGGGAGAAGATAGCGTTTTGGAAAAAAGAATTGGCGGACATTTATACAACTGAGTGGTAGACATTTCTGGATTAGGTGATTCAAACACCAATAACCGATATTTATAATAAATGTTATCTCATCGTTTAATTATCAATTCACATTTCCACAACGATAAAACCACTTGCCAAGATGCCTGATAAATCGCCCTCAATCCAACCTACTTATTAAAAACTCCCCGGGATGGGGGAGTTAAAAAAGTGTGAGCGAGGAGGGATTCGAACCCTCAACCAACGGCTTAAAAGGCCGCTGCTCTACCATTGAGCTACTCGCCCGGGTAGTGGCGAATTCTTGACTCGCCCGGGTAGTGGCGAATTAGTGCCTCGCCCGGGTAGTGGCGAATTCTTGACTCGCCCGTGCGAATGGCATTCTATCATGCCAAACGGCTGGCGTCAACGGATTTTGTTTTCACAATACCCCCCTGCCTCCTGTTCAATGAAATGATTTGAAAATTAATCTGAAATAAATTTCCACTCAAAAAAACCGGGGGAAAACCACAGCTTGTTTTCTGTGTGCCTTTGTATCCAAGTCCCGGCTTCTTTTTCCGGGATCGTGGTACCCTTTCTTTACACCAGGTCACAAGGAAACAATATTCAATAAATTCCTGGTGTTTTGTATCTGCTCTTGACCCCGGATCAGAATATTTCCTCCCAATTTAGACAAATTCTTGACTTTTACCTCCCATTTATGATATGTTTACAGGGAACTGCATGAGAACTTGTCCGATATATTTTTGTGTAGGTGGTACTTAACAGCCTTTAACTTTCACTTAAATTATACGGAGGGTGAGATTAATAAGCAGCAGAAAGCAATAATTATTTTGAGGTTTGTCATCCATGCACCGTGAACGTGTTTCTGAAAATGTATACTGGTTCCAGAGTGAAGTTTATGCCCAGGTTACAGCCGGGGTGGTGGTTGGGCCTCAATGGGCTGTCGTGATCGATACATTGGCGCTACCCGAGGAAACGCTTGGCATCCGTGATTTTATTGAGCACGAACTGGACCTCCAGGTTCGCTACGTGATCAATACCCACTATCATGCCGACCACTCCTGGGGCAATTGCTTCTTTCCATCAGCAACCATTATTTCCCACACCCGCTGCCGTCAGTTGTTAATTGAGCGCGGCATACCTTCATTGGAGAACGTTCGCAAACAGAATCCATTGTTCCGGCAGACCAAGATCGTCCTGCCGCATTTGGTTTTTAACCAGGGTGCCCTCAATTTACGCGTGGGCAAGAAAAACCTGGCTCTCAGTCCTTCCATTGGACATAGCGAGGATGGGATTTCTGTATTTGTTGAAGAAGACCGCGTATTGTTTGCCGGGGATGCCTTCATGCCCCTGCCGTACCTGGTGGATGGCAACCTGGATGATATGGTCGCCTCCATAAAGAAAATTGGGCGTATGGGCCTGGAGAATATCATCCAGGGGCACGGCGATGTCATCCTGCGCGGCGAGATCGAAGCCGCGGTCAAGGAAAACCTGGCGTATTTGTCCAATATTCGCAAAGTTGCAAAAGCTGCTGCCCGACGGCGGGAGCCCCAGGAATATATGGACGAGATGACCATTGACGCCTGTGGTAAAAGCCGCGTTCACCTGGGAGGCCTGGCCGTGGATCTGCATCGCAATAACCTGCTGTTTCTTTACCAGCAGGCACGCGCAGAACTCCTGGAAGCGAAACAAGAGGCCGCAGGCAAGGAAATAGCAATACAGAGTGACATGTTTCGGGATTAAAAATCCTCCCGCAGTTGACCTGGTTTTTCGGGTAACTGCGGGAGCTGTTATTTGAAGGTAAAAATAGAATTATTTTCCCGTCAAGGGTGCATGCGGCTGCCTGGATTGCCGGCGTTTGGCCCGCCAGCCTTGCAGGCGCTCGGTGCCGTTCAGCAGGCGCTTGATGTTGGGGCGCAGTGCCCACATCAGCAGGATCTCAGCCAGGACACCAAACAGCACATATTGCCAGGGGGAAAGTCCCAGCACAGCGCGTACCGCAAAGATGAGGATGGCGATCAGTGCCACGCTCATGGTGGTAACCGATGCATACCCAATCCCAAACCAGATCAGCGCTCCCATCGGTATGATGATCAGGAAGGAGGGCGCCCAGAGACCCAATGCACCGCCCACGGTGGGAGCTCCTCCTGCTCCGCCGCGCAAACGGATGCGCCCGTCCTTGCGTTCGATCAGGAAGATGGAATAATTGTGTCCCAGCACGGATGCGAGCGGAGCCAGGCTGAGTGTCCACGCATTTGCGCCGACAGCCCGTGCCAGCCAGACTGCCACGGCGCCTTTAAGAACATCCAGAATGGCTGTCAACAATCCGGCTGAAAAACCGGCTGCACGCATGGCGTTTGTCCCTCCGGTGCGTCCGCTTTCAATCACGCGGATATCCTTGCCGGTTCGCCACTTAACGATCAGCAGCCCAAAAGGAATGGAGCCCAGTAAATAGGCAATTAATAATATGCCTGCTTCCAGAAAAATTTGCATTCTAAATGGTTCCTCCAACTTGTGTTCTTGTGTAAAGCTGCCCAAACATCCAAAGAACAGACTGTGTGTATCTTTTTAAATAATTTGGGGGACACCCCATTTTTTATAAATCAGGGTAATTTATAGGGTCAGGTATGGATGGTAACACGGATAATGGACTGAAGTTACTCTAAATAACAATCTGTAAAGGCACTTCGGATACATGCCCGGCCTCAATCCAGAAACCGCCCGCCTGCCAGTCTCCATCCCGGGGTGACCAGATGATCTGGACGGCTGAGTACAAGGCCTCTCGTATGTCCGTGGCCGACGGCTGGTGGGGGCCATTGGGATGGGAATGATAAATACCGAGCAATTCCATGCCCAAGTGCTCAATTTTATTAAAGGCGCGCCATTGGTCGTGTGGGTTCATCATGTAACGCACCGGGCTTCTGGCTGCATTGCGCACCCCTACCACCAATTCCACCCGTCCATCCCTGCCAGCCAATAAACCGCAGGCCTCCAGAGGTGCCCGCCGTCGGACATGCCGCCGCATGGCAAGCCAGGCTGAACGAGGCAGGATCAGTTCCCTGGTCATGCTTTCAGGAAGAAAGCCAGACCCCATAATAATCCCAGGATGATGGCAGGTTCGATCATTGCCTGACGGAATGGAACCCCTTCTATCAGGCTGACAGCCAGGCTGGTGAGGGCGTAAACCGGCCCCAACAATGCCAGCCCGTACTGCACAGGCGTGAGAGGCCAATAGTGCAGGGCGGCACCCAGTTGGGTGGCGATCAGGGCTATTCCGATGGCCCAGCCAAATTCCCAGCGTTCGTTTAAACGCAGGTGCAGGACGCGCAGGGAGGCCAACCCGCTGGTAATGAACAAGGCCACCGAAAGCAGTACCAGGCGCGCACCAGTCGAGCGCAAGGCCACCGCCAAAATCAGCACCAGGGTGTAAGACAGGGCTGTCAGTGTCGCGGTTGCCAGGGGGTAACTGGTATCTCCCGGGTCAACCGCGGCATATTCCGAGCGAAATATCACCACCAGCAAAATTCCTCCCAGGCCGAAACCCACCCACCAGAAGACGCCGGTTGGCAGAGCGTACAGGGCAATTCCCATCACCAGCGCCATCAGGGTGGGCAGCAGCCAGTGTTCGATGGTTTCTCCCGGCTGGATGGAGGGATGACCGCGCAGCAGCCAATCCACACCCGTAGCTGCCAGCCCGCCGGCCAGGAAGGAGATGGCCATGTTGATATTCAAACTGAAAGCCAGGTGTATGTCTGCCAGGTTTACCCTGAAGATGTAATCCGGTGTGTTTATTACACGCGTCAACGCATACGCCAGAAGGATGGTGGCGATAAGTACGTTGATGCGGTCGTTGTCAGGTTTGTAATGAGACAAAGCCATATTTTTATTTTACCTGTTTTTAAAAAAACCTGTCAGGTTTGCTGTCTGACCCCACCCACCCAACCTCCCCCAAATCCTGATTTTCGGATTTGGGGGAGGTGCCAACGGCGGAAGGGGTTTCGCTTTTAATAGATCAGGGCGGGATTCCATTCCCGCCGGAATGATGGCAGTAAGTAGGTTGGGTAGAGGATGGAGTATGCAAAAGTTTTGATCTGGCAAGCATGGAGCCCGAAACCCAACGGATCCTAAGGATTAACTATTTTTGAAAAAACCTGACAGGTTTCCAAAACCTGTCAGGTTTGATATCTGACCCCCATTTAATGGATCAGGGCGGGATTCCATTCCCGCCGGAATGATGGCAGTAAGTAGGTTGGGTAGAGGGCGGAGTATGTAAAAGTTTTGATCTGGCAAGCATGGAGCCTGAAACCCAACGGATCCTAAGGATTAACTATTTTAAAAAAAACCTGACAGGTTTCCAAAACCTGTCAGGTTTGATCTAGTCGGGGTGGGCGGACTTGAACCGCCGGCCCCCGCGTCCCAAACGCGGTGCGCTACCAACTGCGCTACACCCCGAACACAGGTTGTGAGTATAATGCGTGCATGCCTAACCGTCAAGCAGCCGGTAAATCCGGTTATTTTCGCTCAGCCCTGTGTGGATTGGGTCTGGCTTTATTTTTTGGGTTGGCCTCCTGCAGCTTTAGCCCGGTGGATGCTGAACCCCCGCCAGCCACAGTCTCCCCGCAGCCCGGCGGGTCCGCTTCGATGGTTTCGCCCACCCAAACGCCATCCCCCTCGGCAACCCCTGTCACGCCCACGCCTTCCCCCACCCCGGCCTGTATGGATGGGCTTGGGCAGGTGGAGGAAATTTCGTTGGATACCAGCCGGATGTATGAGCCATTCGAATTTCGCGTCTACCTGCCAGCCTGTTATGAACAGGATGCGGACCAGCATTACCCGGTGCTGTACCTGTTTCATGGCATGTATTTTGGCGATGACCAGTGGACGCGCATTGGCGCAGTGGAAGTTGCCAACCGCCTAATCGTCACTGGAGAGATGCCTCCCTTCATTATCGTTATGCCCTATGACTCAAATGCGCGTGAACCGGGCAAAACCTCCTTTGATGAAGTTTTTATGGAAGAATTGCTGCCTTATATCGACGCAAATTACCGCACCATTCCCGAGCCTGCCTACCGGTCGGTGGGTGGCTTGTCGCGTGGGGCGGGTTGGGCCATCCATTTTGGTTTAACCAACCCTGCTCTTTTTGGAGCCATTGGCGCGCATTCGCCGATCATTTTCTGGGAAGATTCCCTGGAAATTGGCAAATGGCTGAATGCCATACCAAGATCCGGGATGCCGCGTATTTATATGGATATTGGTGACCGTGACCCGAACTCGGATTCGGCGGGTTTACTGGAAAACCTGTTAAAGGATCGAAATATTCCGCATGAATATCATATCAATCCAGGCTATCATACAGAGCAATATTGGGAATCGCAGGTGGAAACCTATATGCGCTGGTATGCCGCCGGATGGTAAAATGTGTGGTAGTTCGGAAAGGGAGCAGGTACTTCCCAAAAAAGGTGTGTGTCCCCTGAATTATTGAAAAGATACCGGGAGCATGATTATGAATATTTTTGTGACGGGTGGTGCTGGTTATATCGGTTCAGCCATGACCGAAGCCTTGCTAAATGCCGGGCATACCGTAACGGTTTATGATGCGCTCTATACCGGGCACCGGCAGGCGATTCCAGATGGTGCCCGTTTTGTGCACGCCGACATGGCGGATGATGAACGTTTAACCGTTGAGTTGGATAGCGAACCCTATGATGCGGTCATGCATTTCGCCGCGTTCATTGAGGCCGGGGAGAGTATGAAGAAACCCGGCAAGTTTATTCATAATAACCTGGTCAATTCCGCCCACCTGATCGAGGCTTCTTTACGGGCAGGCGTCAGGCGTTTTGTGTTGTCCTCCACGGCAGCGGTGTATGCCTCCAGCGACGAACCCCTGGATGAAACTTCCCCCCTGGATCCGGCCAACACTTACGGGTTCACCAAACTGGCCATTGAGCAGATGCTGGAATGGTATTGCAAGATCCATGGCATGCACTATGCCGCGCTGCGCTATTTTAATGCGGCTGGCGCTGTGCCAGGCAAGGGTGAAGCACACCACCCCGAATCGCATCTCATTCCACTGGTGCTGCGTGTTCCGTTGGGGCAGAGTCCGAACATATCCATCTATGGCACAGATTATCCCACGCCGGACGGCACGAACATACGTGATTACATCCATATTGCCGACCTGGTTTCAGCTCACTTGTTGGCACTGGATGCCCTGGGCGAACATGACCGCCTGGTCTATAACCTGGGCAATGGCAATGGCTACTCGGTGCGTGAAGTGATCGAAACCGCGCGCCGGGTCACCAATCACCCCATACCGGTCCTTGAGACTGGGCGCAGGGCCGGGGATGCTTCCCGCCTGGTGGCTTCATCCGGCAAGATCCGGCGCGAGCTGGGTTGGGAACCAAAGTTTCCGGAGTTGCAGGATATTATCACCAGCGCATGGGAGTGGCATTCGGCACACCCGCATGGTTATTCATAAGAACCTGTCCTAAAATTCGGGAACCAACTCACCTTCACCTGCAATCTTAATTTAGATACCAAGCGAGCGGAGAAATATAATGACATTTCTGGTTGTAATTGTTGGCTGGATCTTCTCACTTTGCCTGCATGAATTCTCACATGCTTTAGTGGCATACCTGGGGGGTGATTATACGGTGCGTGATAAGGGCTACCTGACCTTCAATCCGCTCAAATACACCCATCCGGTTTATTCAATTCTCGTGCCGCTTATTTTCCTGATGATGGGGGGCATTGGCCTGCCGGGTGGCGCAGTCTACATTGAGAAATGGCGCTTGCGCACCCGGAATTGGGTCAGTGCGGTCTCATTGGCGGGACCCCTATCCAACCTGCTGCTGGCAATCATCCTGGCGCTGGTGCTGCGCTTTGCACCCGGCACGGCGACAGGGATCTGGCCCGGGTTGGCTTTCCTGGCTTTACTGCAGGTCATGGCTGTGGTCCTGAACCTGATCCCCTTGCCGCCTTTTGATGGGTATGGTGTCATCGAGCCGTTCCTGAGCGAAGCAGTACGCATGCAGATGGACCGCACCCGTGGTTACATGGTGTTCATTATATTTCTTGTACTGTGGTATGTGCCATTTGTCAGCAATCTGTTCTGGGGGGGCATTGGTTCCCTGTCGCAATTTCTCGGCATCCCCATGCCGCTGGCAGGGCTGGGGTATGATCAGTTTTTGTTCTGGAGATGAGGTAGAGACAGGTCTTCCGGGATGCAAAGATCCTCTGGTCAAAAATAAAGACCTGCACCTACTCTTGCCCTCCCCAAATCCACATCGTCCCGATGCCCTTTCGGGGCAGGATTTAGGGCGTAAAAGTGGTACAACAGAGTATAATCAGAGATATGATCCGCAAGGATACTGGCAACTGGGTAGCACTGGCAGAATATGACTTGGAGACCGCTGTCCATATGTTCGAAACAGGACGCTTTCTCTATGTGGTTTTCCTTTGTCACCTGGCGCTTGAGAAAATGCTCAAGGCCCACGTAACCGAGGTCACTCAAACATTTCCAGTCAAAACGCATGACCTGATTTATCTTGTCAAGAAGAGCGAACTGGAAATATCACAAGCACATCTCGATTTTATTGGAAAGATTAATACGTCCAGTATTCCCACACGCTATCCAGAAGATTTACAACTCGCTGTCCGCGATTATCCAAAATCAATAGCGAAAGAATATCTCCATCAGACTCAGGAGATCATCCAATGGTTGAAACAACATCCCAACTTAAAACGATAATCCGCCGCTTCCGCACCGAGCTTGAAAAGATGGGAATTCATGTTGATCGTGTGATGTTATATGGTTCCCAGGCTTCCCAAACTGCACAGGACGGAAGTGACATAGACCTGATTATCATTTCTCCCGATTTTGCTCCCTACAGCCAGCGTGAGCGGCTGGAGATGCTTGGGGTTGCCGCGGCACGCATCCTCGAATCTGTGCAAGCCAATGGTTTCACTCCACAGGAGATAGAGAAGCGCCAATTGATGCCTTTCTGGGATCAGATTCTACGGGAACAGGCAATTGCTGTTTAGAAATAAGTGCGATGAATAGTTGGTTCCAACCCCTGGCACATCTGCTTGGGATTCCCATGCAGCTGGCAGGGCTGGGGTATGATCAGTTCCTGTTCTGGCGTTGAGATCGTTTTTAGTTCTTGTCAAAGCGTATAAGGAGTGAGGCTGCCTAGAATTTCTTTCCAGTCAGCCTCAAAAAAAACCAAATTAAAAAAAGCAAGAATAAAATTGATGGTCTAAAAAACCATCAATTTTATTATATTATGCCCCCATTATATTAAATTTCCAATAAATAGCGAAGGGCCTGTCCCTTACATCTTTTTGAACAGCCCCTTCGAATGATATTGATAAGTAAATATAATAACTTCAGTGAAGTGACAAATCTCACATCCAAGTTTGGACAATCAAGATTGCTCTAATGTAATATATCTATTTTTTTTCTTCGTCCTCTAATTTTAATAGCCCCCGATGATCTCTACCTTTGTCATGATTTTTTATATCCTCTTGACAAGTTTTTTTATGAACAGAGCGCTGTCTTTCAGAATTATTTACTTCTGCAACATCATTTAGGTCATAAGGATTAAATTGCTTTGTGAAAATTGACTGCTGTTTGCCCATGATAAACCTTTCATTAATAAGAGGATAGATATGTACTTACTCGTTGAGGTAATAACCCCAAAATGAATTAGTTAGCATCGGATCACCGGAGACAACCCGATAAATGCAACCAGAGATGTTTTCCTTAAGATACACGTATTTTTTGTTATTGTCAATCTGTTCCTCTAGAGAAAATTCCATCGCATTTGTCATTATCCTATAGATTAACTCAACACAGTCATTGATATTCCTTACAACCATTACTCCATTTGCCACACCAGTTCGTAAGTTCACTTGTATACCTAACGGATGTGTTTTGCTTAGTACCTCAGCCCGCTTATCATAATGGTCCTGCATTGTACTTTTAAGTTTGGCTTTTGCACTATCTAGATTCATTGAACTAGGCTTAGATAACCAGCGCTGAACTTCTGGGTCTATCCAAGCTGCTTTAGGATCAAATATCCTAAGCTGATTCAAGATAACTTGACGAATATCTTTTTCTGTATCAAGTTTGATAAGTCTTTCTAATAATTCCTTCGTGTATTCGTCATCAACGGTTGGTACATAGGCGATTACCGATTTTCCTTGAGCGAGTGTAGATGCTAACTCTGAATCCTTTCCTAAAGAGTCTATTTCTTGAGAAAAATAAATCGTAAATTTTGCTCGTTTGAGCATCAAACCCTCGAATAAACCTTTGTCGATTCGGTTCAGACAATAAGCCTGTGTTGGATCAAACCATCTTAATTTCAGAGGAGTTAGTTTTTCATGACTAAAAATGCTATTTATCCATCTGTTTGCTAAATAGTACTCATGCCTTTCACGCATTGATGTAGCTATGTATACATCTAAATGGTCAGAAGCTAAATAGGCTTGATAGTTCTTTATTCCGATTTGGATAATACTTTCTCCCTTTGCATCTTCTGCTAATGCCTGAGAATCATTCGGATTTTTTTCGAGAGCTTTTTTAATATTATCTTGAATTAAATACCCGAGGTAATATGTGTCTTCTCCTGAAATTTCTTTGATAGGATGAATGGGTTCATGTCTCTGCTTGAATTCCCCGGGGTCAATTGGTGCAATTCCTTCTAACCACTCCTCCAATAATACTGGTTCTGTAGAAAGCCTCCGGAAAGCAAATTTCATGTTTCCAAACGCAAATAACGCTAGTCTCCTAAAACGCTTTATTCCATTTTCCAAATCACCGATTTTTCCTAACGACGCACTTATCGTTACTTGACATGTTCCATCAATTAGAAACTGAAAGAATTCTGGTGAAACTCGATGATAACCAAGGGTTAAAAGTAACTCATTGAATTGACTGTATCCAATGCCTGAACTTCGCCTTTCAAAGAAACCGTTTATATCCAAAACATCCGAATCGAATGAACCTTTCTCTCCAGTAAGTAATTCCAAGAGCTGTTTGACATTTGGTTCAACGGGACTGAGGTCTTTAATCTGGATTGGGTTTTCCATAATCTAATCATCCTTAGTTAGTTGCACCCCTAGTTGGGAAAAAATATATAACGGAGCGATCTTGTAAGATTATTATAAAATAAAGAGATGTGATGATCTTTGCTATCTTTGCACTAATCTAGATCCTCTTACCAAGTATGGATTTAATTTAAAGTTCCACGGGCGGATGGTTTCTTTAGATAAATTAGCCCCAAACAAATCGGAAAATTTTCTATGGATCATATTATATCCCGAATTGTTTCGTTATATAACTTTGAACACCAAAATACAAAGTCACCAAGACTCATTTTCATCATTTTTTGTGTCTTCCCGTCTTGGATGTGAAATGGAATTTTCAGGAGATTCATTAATTCGATTTAAACAAATTTACTTCACTTCATTTATTCAGAAAAACCCCGTCTCCTCCGTGTAAATTGTGTTTAATAAATCCCAAACCTTATCAAAAGGCGGATCATAAAAATAATTTTTCTAACATAACTTTTATTGACGCTCTTTTTCAGGCATGGTATCATCCTATCCGGATTGTTTAGCACTCTCGTCTTGAGAGTGCTAAATATTGAGGAATGATGGACGAACTTACTGAACGTCAAAAATTGATCCTGACCCTGGTCGTGCGCGATTATATTGAGACCGCCCAACCGGTTGGTTCAAGGCGCATCCTGGAACGCTTTAATCTGGATATCAGCTCAGCCACAGTGCGCAACGAGATGATGGCACTCAGCGAAGCTGGTTTATTGCGCCAGCCGCACTCCTCTGCCGGACGCATTCCCACGGAAGATGGCTACCGCTATTTTGTGACCCACTTCGTTTACCAGACCGACCTGCCCGAGCCGACCCGCCATACCATTACGCACCAGTTTTACCAGGCCCGCCAGGATGTGGAGCAGTGGATGCACCTGGCAGTCTCCATTCTGGCCAACCACTCCCATGCGGCTTCATTGATCACCGCGCCGCATGCCGAACGCGCCAGTTACAAACACCTGGAACTGATCTCAACCCAGGGAAGGCAGGTTTTGATGGTGTTGGTGCTGGTGGGAGGGGAAGTGCTCCAGCAGATCCTGACCCTGGCAGAACCAGCCTCGCAGGAGCAGCTGAGTTCAGCAGCCGACCGGCTAAACCAGATTTGCATTGGGCGTACTGCTGAAGAGATCCTTAAATCGCCCACCCAAATGAATAATCTCGAGCAGGATATTCTAACCCTGCTGCTTGGCGATATGACCAGCGGCGACCAGCGTGCCTCGGGGCAGATGTACCTGGATGGACTTACCAATGTTCTTTCAGAGCCGGAATTTGTAGAGTCAACGGATGCACGCCGCACCCTGCGCAGGTTTGAGGAGCGTTCCCTGTTGCAGGATTTGCTTGCACGCACCACGGGCAGTGGAGCTGTGGGGATCGTGCAGGTGTTGATCGGTGGCGAGGGTGAGTTTGAAGAACTGAAGCAGTGCTCGGTGGTGCTGGCGCGTTATGGCATACCGGGTATCGCCACTGGCGCACTGGGTGTTTTTGGCCCAATGCGCATGTCTTATGCGCGTAATATCCCAACGGTCCGTTTTATGGCAGACTTGCTCAGCGGACTGGTGTCGGAAACCATGCTTGGAGATGAACCACGATGAGAGATAAAAAAGAGAACAGGAATATGCAGGCTGAACCTTTGAAACCTGAGGAAACCCCTCAGGGTGAAGCCCCGCTTGTTACACCGGAAGAATGGGAAGAGTTGAACAAGAAGTTGGACGAAACCCAGGCCAAAGCTGCTGAATTTATGGATGGCTGGCAGCGTGCCCGGGCTGAATTTGATAATTACCGCAAACGCATCGAGCGCGAGAATTCGCAGGTTTATCAAAATGCCATCGGTAACATTATCAAGCGTTATCTTCCGGTCATGGACGACCTCGAACGGGCTTTGCAGGCGCGCCCCAGCGACCTGCCCTGGGTTGCCGGAATTGACCTGATCTACCGTAAACTGCAATCCATCCTGGATTCTGAAGGTATTAAGCGCATCGAAGCCGAAGGACAGGCGTTTGATCCGAATTTTCATGAAGCTATTGCCCAGGAGCATAGTGATGAGCTTCCCGGCGGACATGTCATTGCAGTTGTGCAAAATGGTTACATGCTGGGTGATAAAGTGATCCGCCCGGCGATGGTGCGGGTTTCAGAATAAATAAGGGTGTCTGTTGGCACGGCTGTCATTGCGAGCGGAGCGACACTTGCACCTGCATGCAAGTACAGGTGAGCAATCTCACGGCTGCATTGGGATCCCACAAGGGGACAAGTGTTGCCACGTCGCGGAGAAAACACGATAAAACAGTGCGTTTGTGCTCCTCGCAATGACAAAACCTTAATGCTGACAGATGCATATTTTCAATCATTCTAGGCAAGGTTCCTCATTTTTTAGAAATTACTAACGGATCAAGGAGAATACATGGCAAAAATCATTGGAATCGACCTGGGTACTACCAACTCAGTTGGGGCAGTCATGGTTGGCAGCGAACCGGTGGTGATCCCATCGGCAGAGGGCGAACGTCTGGTTCCTTCGGTTGTGGCGTTTAACAAAAATAATGAGCGCCTGGTTGGGCGTGTGGCTCGTAACCAGGGCATCATCAATTCTCAAAATACCATTTTTTCCATCAAGCGTTTCATGGGGCGTAAATATGAGGATGAACAGGTACAGCGTACCCTGGCGCGCATCCCTTACAAAGTTGCCTCGGCTGAAAATGGAGATGTACGCGTGTTGATGGGTGGGCGGGAATTCTCTCCACCTGAAGTATCCGCCATGATCCTGGGAAAGATCAAGGCGGATGCCGAAGCCTACCTGGGGGAACCCGTCAACCAGGCGGTCATCACGGTTCCAGCTTATTTCAACGATGCCCAGCGCAATGCCACAAAGGACGCCGGCAAGATCGCCGGATTGGAAGTGCTGCGCATCATTAACGAACCAACGGCTTCTTCCCTGGCGTATGGGCTGGACAAGAAAAAGAACGAGATCATCGCAGTCTATGACCTGGGGGGTGGAACCTTCGACATTTCCATCCTGGATGTGGGCGAAGGTGTCTTCCAGGTACGCTCCACCAGCGGTGATACCTACCTGGGCGGTGATGATTTTGACCAGCGTATCATGGATTACCTGGCAGATGAGTTCAAAAAAGACAATAACATCGACCTGCGTAAAGATACCCAGTCCCTGCAGCGCCTGAAAGAGGCGGCTGAAAAATGCAAGATCGAGCTTTCAACCATGCTGCAGACCGAGATCAATTTGCCATATATAACAGCAGATGCCTCCGGACCGAAGCACCTGGTCATGACCGTTACGCGCGCCAAACTGGATCAATTGACCAGCGACCTGGTTGAGCGTACACTGACCCCGGTCAGACAGGCACTCAAAGATGCCGGTTTGAATCCTGCCGAAGTGAACGAAGTGGTCATGGTCGGTGGAATGACGCGCATGCCTGCCGTACAGGAGGCTGTGCGCCGCATGTTCGGCAAGGAACCTCACAAGGGCGTTAATCCCGATGAAGTTGTGGCGGTGGGCGCAGCCATCCAGGCGGGTGTGTTGGGCGGCGAGGTCAAGGATATCCTCTTGTTGGATGTCACCCCCCTGACCCTGTCGATCGAGACCCTGGGCAGCGTTGCCACCCCCCTGATTGAACGCAATACCACCATCCCAACCCGCAAGAGCCAGGTGTTCTCCACTGCCAGTGACAGCCAGACCCAGGTGGAGATCCATGTCTTGCAGGGCGAGCGCCCAATGGCGATTGACAACAAGTCCCTGGGCAAGTTCGTGCTGGATGGCATTCCTCCGGCGCCGCGTGGCATTCCCCAGGTTGAGGTTACCTTTGATATCGATGCCAACGGCATATTAAAGGTTACCGCCTCTGATAAAGCCACCGGGCGCAGTCAGAACATCACCATCACAGCCTCCTCCGGGCTATCCAAAGACGAAGTTGAGAAGATGCGCAAGGAAGCTGAAATGCACGCGGCTGAAGACAGCCAGCGCAAGGACCTGATCGAAGCGCGCAATCACGCCGATAACAGCATATATTCTGCAGAGAAAGCGCTGAAGGACTTCGGCGAAAAATTGACTCCTGAACTCAAAGCGGAAGTGGAGGCGGGCATCGCAGATGTGCGCAAGAATACCAGCAGCGAGGATGTGGAAGTCCTCCGCAAGGCGACCGAATCACTCGGGCAGCTTATCCAAAAGATAGGTGCCGATTTATATGCACAGCAGCCAGATGCGGCACCCTCCGCTGAGCCTGCCGGTGATTCTGCAAAAACTTCCGGTTCGGATGACGACGATGTAATTGATGGCGAAGTAAAGGATGCATAAGCCTGGAAAGGCCGCAAAATATAAACCATGACCCAACGTGACTATTATGAAATCCTGGGCTTGCCGCGCACAGCCTCGGTGGAAGAGATCAAGGCTGCTTTTCGCAAGCTGGCGCGCCAGTATCACCCGGACGTAAGCAAGGAAGAAGACGCCGAAGAAAAGTTCAAAGAGATCAATGAAGCCTATGGCGTTCTCTCTGATGAGCAGAAGCGCGCCCGTTATGACCAGTATGGCCGCGCCGGATTGGGCGATATGGGTGGCATGCCGGATTTTGCCACGATGGATTTTGGGGATATTTTTGAAGAACTCTTCAGCAGTTTTGGATTTGGCGGAGGCGGTTCACGCTCCCGCCGCCCCAGGCGCGGGCGTGATCTTCAATACCAGGTTACCCTGACTTTTGAAGAAGCCATATTCGGTGTTGAAAAAGAAATTGAGATCACGCGCAATGAGATCTGTTCCACCTGCCGGGGCTCATGTGCCGAACCGGGCAGCAACCCGCAGCGCTGCTCCACCTGTGGCGGCCGCGGCGAGGTGCGCCAGGTGCGCCAGACCATTTTAGGCTCGATGATGCAGAGCTCCCCCTGCCCGACCTGTGGCGGGCGTGGCGAAGTCATCACCAACCCGTGCCATACCTGCCGGGGCAGCGGTCAGGAGCACAAGACAGTAAAAAAGATCGTACCCATCCCGGCTGGCGTGGATAACGGCACGCAGATCCGCCTGGGAGGCGAGGGTGAACCCGGAGCCAATGGCGGGCCGATCGGTAATTTGTATATCATCATCAATGTCCGTGACCATAAATTCTTCAAGCGCCGTGAGAACGATATCCTGCTCAACCTGGATATCAATATTGCCCAGGCCGTCCTGGGAGCCCATCTGGAAGTGCCAACCGTGGATGGAGAGCATACTCTCCATGTCCCGGCCGGCACGCAGCCCGGCAAGGTATTCACGCTCAAAGGCAAGGGAGTGCCTTACCTGCGCAAGAACGGGCGCGGGAACCAGCATATCATCGTTAACGTGAACATCCCCGAGAAATTGACCAAAGAGCAGCGTGAGCTGTTTGAAAAACTGGCTGCCACGCTGGGTACTATCCCCAAGCCCCAGGAAAAAGGCTTCCTGGACTGGCTGAATGAAGCCCTGGGAGGCTGAAGTTTGTATCTACTCACCATATCAGATTTTGTCATTGCGACATCGTCCCCATGCCCTTCGGGGAGCGAGTGTTTTCCGAGCGTGGCAATCTCCTCGTTGGCATGAAGATTGCCACGTCGCTGGGAGGATGCTCCTCGCAATGACAGAAATTAGAGTAATTTTGCATTGAAAAGAGGCGTTCTTCCACCGTGGAGTTACTAACAATTATTGTTGTGAGGTAGATACTGAAGTTTAACCTTGCAAAGAAGTATTTTGGGGTGTGCCCCAAACCCCAATTTGGTGATGATCCTGGAGGCTTAAACAGTTGAACTGGCTGGAAGTATCTCTGAATGTAAACGGTGAACTGGCTGAAGCAGTGGCGGATGTGCTGGCGCGCTTTGCTCCCAACGGGGTCGTGGTTGAGAACGGTGTTTATTTTAAAGATGCGGATGACCCCGGCACCTCCCTGGATGTAGCCAATGTGCGTGCTTACCTGCCAGTGGACGAAAAGATCGACGAAACCCGCCAGCGCCTGGAAGAAGCTCTGTGGTACCTGGGCAGCATCCAACCACTGCCAGAAGCGCTTTTCACTCCGATTGCTGACCAGAACTGGATGGAAGCCTGGAAAGAACATTACAAACCCATTCCCATTGGCGAAAAGTTGATCATTGTACCGGTCTGGCTGGAGTCTCCGGACCTCAGACGCATCCCGATCCGCATCGACCCGGGCGTGGCCTTTGGTACGGGTACACACCCCACCACCCAGCTCTGCCTGGAACTGCTGGAAAAATACGTCCAGTCCGGAAAAGATGTGATCGACCTCGGCTGCGGCTCCGGCATTCTCTCGATAGGGGCGCTCAAGTTGGGAGCCGGACGCGCCCTGGCCGTGGATATCGACCAGGCTGCCGTGGATGCCACCCGGGAGAATGCGCGTGCCAACGATATCACCTCCGGTTTGCTCACCGGACTTGGCTCAGTGGATGAGCTGCATGCGGGTAATTTTGCCTTCCAGCAGGCCCCTCTGGTTCTGGCTAACATCCTGGCCAATGTCCTCATCCGCCTTTTCGACGACGGCATGGGTGACCTGCTCACTCCCGGCGGTGTGCTGATCCTGTCCGGCATCCTGCAGGAGCAGGCCGATTCAGTCATTCAGGCCGCGCAGACGCATGGCTTCAAATTGATCGAGAATCGGCAAACCGGGGATTGGGTGGCGTTGGCTGTCTCCCGCCCCTGATCTCCCTTCTTCAACCTTAATCGTCCCTTAACCAAGACTTCCGAAGTTTCAAAAACTTCGGAAGTCTCTATTATTAGGGAACCCCTTGTGGGGACTTTGGAAAGCCACCTTACTGCCAGGTTAAATTTTTCCCGTTAATCGCAAGTTTGTGCTATCATACGGGCACAATGAAATCAGGCTCACGCTGGTTGGTTTACATCCTTTTGAACATCATCATTTCGGCCACGGTCATTGGCGCGGTCCTGTTTTTTTATGACCGCTACCAGCGTACGCAGGAAAGCCCGACGACCGCCTCCGTCTTGCTGCCTACACCCGTTGAGCAGGTGAACTATGGAGACCTGAAACTGGAGATCGTCAGCGTGATCGGTGCGGGTGTGGCGGATACCGAGATCGCGGTCATACAAAACAAAGGGGAGGATGCCGTGCTGCTGACCGGTTGGACCCTGCGCAATGGGGAGGGTTCATCCTATACGTTTCCACAGGTAAAAATGTTCAAGGATGGTATTGTACAGGTGCATAGCGCCGCAGGTGCAAATACGCCCGTGGATCTATATTGGGGGCGCAATCAACCGGCCTGGGTTTCGGGGGATACCGCCTCGCTGTTTGATACGCAGGGGTTTTTGCGTGCCACCTATGTGATCCCATGAGATATTGCATATGTCATTGCGACATCGTCCCCATGCCCTTCGGGGAGCGAGTGCTCTCCGAGCGTGGCAATCTCAACTCCGGCGAGGAGATTGCTTCGTCGGGGAAAATCACCCCTCCTCGCAATGACAAGTTCTTTCTTAATAATGTCATAAGAGATGGCAGGTTATTGATATGACTCAGGCTCTCTATCGCAAATGGCGCCCTCAAAAGTGGGATGAGGTGGCCGGGCAGGACCATGTCACCAAAACCCTGCGGAATGCAGTGGCTGGTGGACGGATAGGCCACGCCTACCTCTTCTCGGGTCCGCGCGGCACCGGCAAGACCTCCGTGGCGCGCTTGCTGGCCAAAGCTGCCAACTGCCTGCACGAAACTCCCGCTGAACGGCCCTGTAATCAATGCCAGTATTGCCTGGCTGTGAATAAAGGCTCTTTTCTGGATCTGATCGAAATTGACGCGGCCTCCAACAATGGGGTGGATGATGTGCGTGATCTGCGCGATAAGATCAATTTTTCCCCGAACCAGGGCAAATACAAGATATATATCATCGATGAAGTGCACATGCTCTCCACCCAGGCCTTTAATGCCCTGCTCAAAACCCTGGAAGAGCCACCCCCGCATGCCATTTTCATCCTGGCTACCACCGAGATAAACAAGATCCCTGCCACCGTGCTTTCGCGTTGTCAGCGGCATGAATTCAAACGTGCCTCAGTTGAGGCCATCACCCTCCAGCTCAAAGAAATTGCCAATAGTGAGAAGATCCCGGCCGATGATGAAGCCCTGACCTTGATCGCCCGCCAGGCTACCGGCAGTTTTCGGGATGCCATCTCCCTTTTGGACCAGATGGCCTCCACCGGGGAGAAGATCACCCTGAAAAACATCCATGAAATTTTGGGTACGGCTGCCAGCCAGAACGTGCTCGAGCTGGTGGATTCGATCCAAAAAAGTCAGCCAGCCGAAGGGCTGGATCACCTGCACGAAGCCCTGGATGCAGGCACCGATTCGCGTGTGTTGGCCCGCCAGATCGTGGAATATCTGCGCGCCCTGCTGCTGATCAAACTGGGCAACCCGGATCAAGCCAACCTGCCCAGGGAAACCCTTAAACAGGCTGCCAAACATGCGGGTGCTTTTTCCGCCCGGCACATCCTGCACATGATACGCGAGTTCAATGCCGCCGCCACGGATCTGCGCGGTGGCTGGCAGCCGGCATTAAGCCTGGAGTTGGCCCTGGCGGGCGTGATGGAACTGCCCGAAGAAAAACAGCCGGTTGTCCTCCTGCAAACCTCCAGCACGCGGGCGACAACCAGGCCTACTTCGCAGGCGACAACCATGCCTACTTCGCAGACGGAAACCATGCCTACTTCGCAGGCGACAAACACGCCTACTTCGCAGGCGACAAACCCACCTACTTCGCAGGCGACAAACACGCCTACTTCGCAGGCACAAGACAGCCCCAAGCCGGTCCACCCGCCCAAAGAAAAACCCACGCTGACCGCCCCGAAAGAAACGGATAGTGATTTTACCCGGCTGGCGAAGGAATGGAAGAAGATCAAATTAGCCGTAAAGATTGTCAACAGACCATTGGAAGCAGCCCTTAATTCCTGTCGGCCAAAAGAGTTAAAGAACGGAATATTGACTTTAGGGTGTGATAATGAGTTCGCGATGAATCTTGCCAGTAAGAACGATAATGTTGAGGTTGTTACAAAAGCTATTTTAGATACACTTGATATGGACCTGCAGATAAAATGTGTGATCAGCAATGCCAGGCAGGACACCCCCGCCGACATCAAGCAGGATGGCATGGTGGCCGAGGCATTGAAAGTTGGCGGCAAGATCACGGATATTCAGGATTGATTCTGCTGAAAAAAGACTTTACCACTAGTCACCAAGTAACGAAGCTTAATTTTAAAAGAATCTTTGTGCCTTTGTGGCTTGGTGGTATAGACACTGTTATATCGTGTGAAAGAAGTTTTTTTAGTCAACTCAACCCTTCAAGACTCATTAATGGGCGACACCCTTGCCGCCCGAGGAGAGCGTATGGCAAAAGGATTTAATCGCCCGGTGGGTGGTAAACAGTCAGGGGGTGGACAGCTCCAGCAGTTGCAGCGCCTGCAGGAGCAGATGGCCGCGGCCCAGGCGCGCCTGGCTGAACAAACCGTCACTGCCAGCGTGGGTGGCGGCGCCATCCAGGTCACCATGACAGGCGACCAGGTTTGCCAGTCCGTGCAGATCAACCCCGATTTGTTGAAAGACCTGGATGCTGAAATGCTGCAAGACCTGGTGCTTTCAGCGGTGAATATGGCACTGGATCAATCCCGCCAACTGGCTTCTGAAAGCCTGGGACCCCTGGCGGGTGGCTTGCCCTTCTAAACATTATGCTGCCCGATTCCCTTCAAAACCTGATCTATTCACTCGAACGTCTGCCCGGCATAGGCCCCAAAACGGCCTCACGCCTGGCCTTCTATCTTTTGCGCGCCCCCGAAGACCTGGCCTCCGGGTTGGCGGAAGCTTTGAGTGAGTTGAAGACTAAAACCGCCTTTTGCGGCCAATGTTTTCACATCACCTCTGCCGGGCGCGAGCGCTGTGAGATCTGTGACAGCCCTCAGCGCGAGGATACCCTGTTATGCGTGGTGGAAGAACCCCTGGACGTGCTGGCGCTGGAGCGTACGGGCGCTTTTAAGGGCAAGTATCATGTCTTGCAGGGTGTGCTTTCTCCAATTGAGGGCATTGGCCCGGACGACTTGAAGATCAAACCCCTGCTGGAGCGCGTCCGCCTGGGGGTGGTGCGGGAAGTCATCCTGGCCACCAACCCGAGCATGGAGGGGGATGCCACCGCCTTGTACCTGCGCGGGCAGCTCCTGCCGCTGGGTGTACACGTCACGCGCCTGGCGCGCGGCCTGCCCGTGGGCGGTGACCTGGAGTACGCTGACCAGACCACCCTGCTAAGGGCATTGACGGGCAGGCAGGAGATGTCGTAACCCCTACCCAGCCTCTCCCAATTATGACAGCTTATCTCTTCCTAAAACGGCAATTTGCCTGAAGACAGGAGAAGTAATACATTCATCAAAGGTAACGCAATAATCACGATGCATTGGGAGAGTAATTATATAGTGTATAGTATTAAGGTTAACACCCTATATACAAAGCCCTATCTTAAAAATTAATTTTAGCACTATACTGTCACTAATAGTTTTCACAATCTCACACAAGAAGTTGATTGGAATATTCCCAGAAAGGATTTGAGATGGCTGGTAAATACACACCTCTTCAACACTACCTCAAGGCTCTGCCCACAAATCAACGGGATATTACTCTTTCCTATGTTCAGATTGAGCGAATACTGAATGACAAGTTGCCTCTATCTGCCACTCAACATAGACCCTGGTGGAGTAATGAAATTGAAGGCTCACATGTGCAAGCTCGCGCTTGGTTGGATGCAGGCTGGAAAGTAGATACGGTCGATTCTAGTCAAAAATGGGTACGCTTCATTCGACAGAAATAATAACATTGGAGTCGAATTCTGAATAACAGATTTTGAAGTAATGCGTTCAAAGGTGGTTAAAAAGGAGAAATGAAATATGGCAACGGCAGAAGAAGTTAGGCGATATGTTCTCAAGCAGATTCAAACTGCCCGCCAGAATGGTGAGAAATCGATCAGCTTTTCGGCATTGGAAATTCATAATGGGCTGGGATTGAAACAACGTTTTCCTCTGGTTTGTAGTGCTATCGATGCGGACAAGTTCCTGGATTTTGCATCGGTTATTTTAATCAAGCGCGATGGCCCCAAACAAAGCAGTACAGTCCGTTGGGTCTTTGATTTGAAGAAATGAGAAAATATGTCTGATGCACATCTGGCTTTAATCACAAATACTTTGCTTAGGCATGGCAAAACCATTTCTTCGCAAGTTTTATTCCCGACTGTTATTCCAGAAGCCTCCAATATAATTGCCAATGATCCATACGCGTTTTGTATAGCCTGCTGTCTTGATCGAGGTACCAAAGCAGAGATCATATGGACCATTCCCTATGATATGCAAAAAACATTGGGTCACCTCGACCCGCAGCGTATCTATACGATGACAATGGGACAACTCGAGGGTTTATTCAAGCGACTGCCCCGCCGTCCGCGCTACGTAAACGACGCGCCAAAAACAATCCAGGATTTGACACGTTTCGTGGTGGAGAAGTGCAATGGAGACGCCAGCCTGATCTGGAAAGGGAAGAAAGCCATCCAGGTACACCGGATTTTTGATTCTTTCCATGGCGTTGGTCCCGGGATAGCCAGCCTGGCAGTGTTATTGATTGAACAAGCATTTCCGGTGCGGTTTGAAGATCGGGATAATATGGATATTAAACCGGATGTCCATACTGTGCGAGTGCTGTATCGTTTGGGAGTCAGTGATGATATCACTCCCGAGTCTGCTCTGGAAGCCTCGCGCCGGATGAATCCCGAGTTCCCTGGTATTGTTGATGGTGCGTTGTGGGATATCGGACGTAACTGGTGTTTCTCAATCAACCCTAATTGTAGTAAATGCCCTGTATCTGGAGTTTGTGCAAAAATCAAATAGGTTACGAAAGGAAAAACAATGAAAAAGATCGTGTTGATTTCCTGTGTCAGCCAAAAACAGTCCCATCGGTCAAAAGCAAAAGACCTGTACATCAGTGCGCTGTTCAAGAAGAATCTGGCCTATGCCCGGCGGTTGAACCCGGATGCGATCTACATTTTATCGGCAAAATATGGCCTGATTGACCTGGACACCGAGATCGAGCCATACAATCTGACATTGAATACCATGTCAGCTGGCGAGATCAGAAGCTGGGCTGACAGGATCCTACAGATGCTACGCCAGATAGCAGACCCCCATGATGACCATTTCATCTTTCTGGCCGGGATGAAATACCGAAAGTATCTCCTTCCGTATCTGAAATCATATGAAATTCCGCTGGAAGGATTGACTATCGGTAAACAATTGCAAGCTCTCTCAAGGTAGCCTGATAAATTTCAACTCGGTCCCGCAACGAATTTAGAAATTCGAAGTGCTGTTGTGTTGGGGTCTCCTGACACTGTTGTGTTGGGGTCTTGTTGTGTTGGGGTCTCCTGACCCCAACACGCAATTGACCGCAGGTCTCCTCATGGAACATTATAAAATGCAGGAAGGCGTTGGCGTTTATTTTGTAACCTTAGCTTGGTATTGGTCTCCTGACTTGATCCGCAAATCCACTCCATTCGATGTAACATAATAAACTACTAATTTCGGTGAGCCTTTTTAAACATCCGAAATAAAGCAGGTCAATTGTGCTAAAATTCATGTTATGAGAGTTCGTGATGCCATCAGACTTATTGAGACCGACGGCTGGTACTTGATAATCACAAAAGGCAGCCATCGGCAGTATAAGCACCCAACCAAACCGGGACGTGTGACCATTGCAGGGCATCCGAGTCACGATTTAGCTCCAGGGACTTTCAACAGTATTATTAAGCAAGCACAAATCAAGAAGCCGAAAAGCGGCGAGAGGTAACCATGTATCGCTTCCTTATCATTATTGAAAAAGCAAACGGTAATTACTCTGCTTATTCCCCGGATTTACCTGGCTGTATCGCAACAGGCAAGACACGTAAAGAGACAGAACGTAACATGTATGAAGCCGTAGAAATGCATGTACAAGGCATGCTTGAGGATAAAATGCCTATCCCCGAAAGCGTCTCACTCGCGGAATATATTGCCATAGCAGTGTAATCAGCCAACGGGGTATTTTGTAAGGAAAAACGGGATGAACATTGCTCCCCTGCTCACCATTCGCAACGAGCGCGAATACAACACGGCGGTAAAACAGCTTAACCAACTGTTGTGTTGGGGTCTCCTGACCCCAACACGCAATTGACCGAAGGTCTCCTCATGGAACATTATAAAATACAGGAAGGCGTTGGCGTTTATTTTGTAACTTTCACGGTCGTTGAATGGCTTCCTATTTTTATCGATGAACCTGCCTGCAAGATCATCACCGAGAGTCTGAACTTTTGCGTGCGGAATAAATCCCTGTGTATCAATGCTTATGCTTTAATGCCAAATCATCTGCATGCCATTGTGTTTGACAGAGATTTTGATATTAAAAGACTAAAGCAAACACTGGATGATTTTCGGAAATTTACAGGGAGACGATTGGCGGACTACAGTGATGCTCATTTTTCACCTGTTTTTGGGGATGCACTTCGCCGTGCAGCAGGTGAAGACCGCCAGCGACGCTTCTGGCAGCCGACACAACACCCTGTAGGGATCGTTTCCGAGCAGTTCTGGCAGCAGAAAATAAATTATATCCATGAGAATCCGGTACGCAAAGGGTTGGTGTTCCGGCCGGAAGATTGGCGCTTTTCTTCCGCACGATTTTGGATGGATGATGATCAAAAAAATTCCGAAGTGGAAATTAGTGGCATTGGCTGGTAGTTGGGAGACCTGCGGTCAAAACCTGGGCGGGGTCAGGAAACCCTCGCCCAGCAGTGTGTGAGCAAATACCAGGCGAAGCTTGGGATGCTCCATTCATTGTTCTTCGTCGTCATTCATCGCCCAATTCTCGAGGAAAACCCCATTTGCCCTTGACAGGAAACGCAGGGGATGGTTAAATAAGTACATCGTACCCCGTAACCGGTTTCGTCACACCGACAAACCGATAACAACTGAAGAGAGCGTCTCGAGTCAGAGACACAAGACACTGGTTTTGAAGTCTGACAGCCGATGTTGGAAAACACATCGGCAATTTGCTCTCTCTAGACCTTGACAGTCGGGAACGTGGCGGGTAGAATACAGCCCGCTCAGTTAAACAGGACCTTAACAACTGAAAAGTGATAGGAAGAAAGAAAATTTTACAGCCCTGTCGTAATAAAATATTACCGTAAACTTAGACCTCGCAAGAGGTTATTTTTTGCGGAGAGTTTGATCCTGGCTCAGGATGAACGCTGGCGGCGTGCCTAATACATGCAAGTCGAACGGAAAATTCTTGGTACTTGTATCGAGAGTTTTTAGTGGCGAACGGGTGAGTAACGCGTTGGTGACCTACCCCAAAGTGGGGGATAACAGATCGAAAGGTCTGCTAATACCTCATGTTGTCATCGAGTTTAGAAATCGATGATCAAAGGAGCAATCCGCTTTGGGAGGGGCCTGCGTCCCATCAGCTAGTTGGTAGGGTAATGGCCTACCAAGGCGTCGACGGGTAAGGGACCTGAGAGGGTGGCCCCTCACAATGGAACTGAAACACGGTCCATACACCTACGGGTGGCAGCAGTAGGGAATATTGCACAATGGGCGAAAGCCTGATGCAGCAACGCCGCGTGTACGATGAAGGCCTTCGGGTCGTAAAGTACTTTTCAGGGAGATGAGAAAGGACAGTATCCCTGGAATAAGTCTCGGCTAACTACGTGCCAGCAGCCGCGGTAAAACGTAGGAGGCGAGCGTTATCCGGATTTACTGGGTGTAAAGCGCGTGCAGGCGGTTTGATAAGTTGGATGTGAAAGCTCCTGGCTCAACTGGGAGAGGTCGTTCAAAACTATCAGACTAGAGAGTGGTAGAGGAAGATGGAATTCCCGGTGTAGTGGTGAAATGCGTAGATATCGGGAGGAACACCAGTGGCGAAGGCGGTCTTCTGGACCATTTCTGACGCTCAGACGCGAAAGCTAGGGTAGCAAACGGGATTAGAGACCCCGGTAGTCCTAGCAGTAAACGATGTGAACTTGGCGTCGGTGGTGTAAAAACCATCGGTGCCGAAGCTAACGCGATAAGTTCACCACCTGGGAACTACGGCCGCAAGGTTAAAACTCAAAGGAATTGACGGGTCCCCGCACAAGCAGCGGAGCGTGTGGTTTAATTCGATGTTACACGAAGAACCTTACCCGGGTTTGACATACAAGTGGTAGTGAAACGAAAGTGGAACGACCCTTCGGGGAGCTTGAACAGGTGCTGCATGGCTGTCGTCAGCTCGTGTCGTGAGATGTCCGGTTAAGTCCGGTAACGAGCGCAACCCTCGCCGTATGTTACAAGTGTCATACGGGACCGCCGGTATCAAGCCGGAGGAAGGTGGGGATGACGTCAAGTCAGCATGGCCTTTATATCCGGGGCTACACACACGCTACAATGGCCGGTACAATGGGTTGCTAAGCCGCGAGGTAGAGCCAATCCCCAAAGCCGGTCTCAGTTCAGATCGCAGGCTGCAACTCGCCTGCGTGAAGTTGGAGTTGCTAGTAAACGCGCGTCAGCTATAGTGCGTTGAATACGTTCCCGGGGATTGTACACACCGCCCGTCACGTCATGGGAGCTGGCAACACCTGAAGCCAGTAGCCTAACCGCAAGGAGGGCGCTGTCGAAGGTGGGGTTGGTGACTGGGACGAAGTCGTAACAAGGTAGGAGTACCGGAAGGTGCGCCTGGATCACCTCCTTTCTAGAGAAAAATGAGCTAAAGTTTCGTCTCTCACGACAGACTGGTGCTCTATAATAAAAATCCATCCCGCCGCGGTGGCGGGAGGGTCGCAGGGTTAATAATCTTCCTATCACTTCTCAGTTGGTAAGGGCCAACTATCCTCATGGGCCTGTAGCTCAGCTGGTTAGAGCACAGTCCTGATAAGACTGGGGTCACTGGTTCGAGTCCAGTCAGGCCCACCTGAGTCTCTCGGGGATGTAGCTCAGCGGGAGAGCAGCGCCTTTGCAAGGCGAAGGCCACGGGTTCGATCCCCGTCATCTCCACTGGATACATTTTGGAGAAAGGTTTGCAGAAATCTGAAATTGGCGATCGGGCAGTTGAATAGAAAATAGAAGGCTAATATCGCACAGGTGATCTTTTCGGCCCGGCGATCAGCCGGGTCGCTTTGTTTCTAAAAACAAATAAAAAGTTGACGGGTACTCGATGCCCTTGACGCAAGTGGAGAGCATCGATCGCCGGTCAACGGCGGCAGCACCTTAATAACTGAATAGTAATTGATTTCTATAAAATATTTAAAAATTTTTTGTAGGCCGAAAGAAAAGTATCAATTTCTCCGCATCACGTGGAGAAGCTACTAAGAGCTTACGGTGGATGCCTTGGCGTCAAGTGCCGATGAAGGACGTGGGACACTGCGATAAGCTCCGGTTAGCCGTGTACAGGCGTTTGACCCGGAGATTTCCGAATGGGGAAACCCATTGTGGCGAACCCACATTATCCTCTTGTTGAATATATAGACTTGAGGAAGGGAACCTGGGGAACTGAAACATCTAAGTACCCAGAGGAAAAGAGATCATTCCCCTAGTAGTGGCGAGCGAACGGGGATTAGCCCAAACCAGCCTGGCTTGCCAGGTTGGGGTTGTAGGATCCAGCACATGGAAGTTACAAATCGATCTGTTAGCAGAATGGTATGGGAAAGCCAACCAAAGAGGGTGATAGTCCCGTATGCGAAAATGGATCGACTTCCGCTGGACACCTGAGTACTGCCGGGCACGCTAATCCGGTAGGAAGCTGGGGAGTCCACTCTCCAAGGCTAAATACACTTGACGACCGATAGTGAACAAGTACCGTGAGGGAAAGGTGAAAAGTCCCCCTGTTAGGGGAGTGAAATAGAACCTGAAACCGTAAGCTTACAAGCAGTCGGAGGGCTAATGGCGTGTCGGTGCCCCGGTGAAAGCCGGGCGCGCGGCGCTATGCCTGACGGCGTGCCTCTTGGAGAATGAGCCTGCGAGTTAATCTCAGTGGCGAGGTTAAGGGAGTTACACCCGTAGCCGTAGCGAAAGCGAGTCTGAATAGGGCGTTCAGTCGCTGGGATTAGACACGAAACCAAGTGAGCTACCCATGGTCAGGGTGAAGCGAGTCTAAACGCTCGTGGAGGCCCGAACCTTTCAACGTTGCAAAGTTGTGGGATGAACTGTGGGTAGAGGTGATATGCCAAACGAACTTGGAGATAGCTTGTTCTCCCCGAAATAGCTTTAGGGCTAGCGTTATGCGTTTAGTACCGGAGGTAGAGCACTGGATGAGCTAGGGGGCTTACCGCTTACCGAACTCAACCAAACTCCGAATGCCGGTACTCCAGAGCATAGCAGTCGGACTCCGGGAGATGAGTTTCGGGGTCGAAAGGGAAACAGCCCAGATCATCAGCTAAGGTCCTCAAATCCAAGCTAAGTGGGAAACGAGGTGAGATTACTTGAACAACCAGGAGGTTGGCTTAGAAGCAGCCACCCTTTAAAAAGTGCGTAATAGCTTACTGGTCTAGTGATCTTGCGCGGAAAACTTAACGGGGCTAAGCTTGGTACCGAAGCTATGGGTCTCAGCGTAAGCTGGGGCAGTAGGGGAGCGTTCCGCCAGCGGTGAAGGTCGACCGTAAGGACGGCTGGAGTGGGCGGAAGTGAGAATGCAGGCATAAGTAGCGAATAAACATGTGAGAACCATGTTCGCCGTAAATCTAAGGTTTCCGACGCCAGGTCAATCCGCGTCGGGTTAGTCGGCCCTTAGCCGAGGCCGAAAGGCGTAGGCGATGGACATCCGGTCAACATTCCGGAACCACCTGAATGGAGTGATGAGGGGACGCAACGAGGTAGGCCAGCCTGCGATTGGTAGTGCAGGTGCTAAGCGTCTAGGCGTTAAGGTTTGTAGGAAAATCCGCAGACCGAGCTGAAGCGCGATGGCGTGCCCTTGAGGTAGAAGTGGTTGAGCCTTGTTGCCAAGAAAAGCCTCTAAACGTTGATATTCAGGTGCCCGTACCGCAATCCGACACCGGTAGATGGGTAGAGTATACCAAGGCGAACGGGAGAACTTTCGTTAAGGAACTCGGCAAATTAGCCCCGTAACTTCGGGATAAGGGGTGCCTTCTGACGTCAGGATTTATCCAAAGCGTTGGAAGGCCACAGTGAAATGGCTCTAGTGACTGGTTATCAAAACCACAGGTCTCTGCTAAGTCGTAAGACGATGTATAGGGGCTGACACCTGCCCAGTGCCGGAAGGTTAAAGGGAGAGGTTAGCGTAAGCGAAGCTTTGAACTGAAGCCCCGGTGAACGGCGGCCGTAACTATAACGGTCCTAAGGTAGCGAAATTCCTTGTCGGGTAAGTTCCGACCCGCACGAACGGTGTAACAACTAGAGCACTGTCTCAACGAAAGACCCGGTGAAATTGAAATGGCTGTGAAGATGCGGCCTACCCGCAGCAGGACAAAAAGACCCCGTGGAGCTTTACTGCAACTTGGCATTGAGTTTGGGTATGATTTGTGTAGAATAGGTGGGAGGCTATGAAGCTGGAGCGCTAGCTTCGGTGGAGCCATCAGTGAAATACCACCCTGATAATACTTAGACCCTAACCCCATTCCGTAATCCGGATGGGGAACCGTGCCAGGTGGGCAGTTTGACTGGGGCGGTCGCCTCCTAAAAGGTAACGGAGGCGCCCAAAGGTTCCCTCAGGCAGAATGGAAACCTGCCATAGAGTGCAAAGGCATAAGGGAGCTTGACTGCAAGACCAACGCGTCGAGCAGATACGAAAGTAGGGCTTAGTGATCCCACGAATCTGTGTGGAAAGGTCGTGGCTAACGGATAAAAGCTACCCCGGGGATAACAGGCTGGTGAAGTCCAAGAGTCCATATCGACGACTTCGCTCGGCACCTCGATGTCGGCTCATCGCATCCTGGGGCTGTATAAGGTCCCAAGGGTCGGGCTGTTCGCCCGTTAAAGCGGTACGCGAGCTGGGTTCAGACCGTCGTGAGACAGGTCGGTCTCTATCCGCTGTGGGCGTAAGGGATTTGAGAGGAGCTGCTCCTAGTACGAGAGGACCGGAGTGGACAGACCTCTGGTGTGCCAGTTGTCGTGCCAACGGCATTGCTGGGTAGCTACGTCTGGCAGAGATAACCGCTGAAAGCATCTAAGTGGGAAACTCGCCTCAAGATAAGATCCCTGTATCCTTTTTGGAGTAAGACCGCAGGTAGACCACCTGTTATATAGGCAGCATGTGTAAGCGCAGTAATGTGTTAAGCTAAGCTGTACTAATGGTCGAGGGCTGATCCGCGTGGTGCGGAGAACTTGATACTTTTCAACCACAAAAAATCAATTACTGTTCAGAGCTTATTTGTGAATAAGTCTCTTGGTGATCAGAGCGACGAGGGTACACCCGGTCCCATACCGAACCCGGAAGTTAAGCTCGTCAGCGCCGATGGTACTTGGTGGGCGACTGCCTGGGAGAGTAGGTCATTGCCAAGAGACTTTTCTTTTTAATTTAAAAAAACCCGGCCAGCATTTTGCTAGCGGGTTTTTTGTGTTAGCTGAACAAGATTGGGTTGAACGAAGGTAACCAAAACCCTAACCTTTTCGTCCCGAAACGCACCATATCCGCAGGGTGCCCTACGGGCGGGTACTTCGCGTTGTGTTGGAGGATGGTTTTGAGCGAACGATCCACCTGGTTGGGAAGCGAGTCCTTATCTTCGGCGGCCTGTATTTTTGTGCTTACGGCGGCCAGGATGGAGAAGCGGAGTGGGGACATGGGATACTTTAACCAAATCTTCTTATTTCATGGTTATGTGAAATCTTCATGATTTATGCTAATAATATTAGTAAGGACCTAAGAATCGTTTCCCATTAAAGTGGATCAGATGTGAAGGAGAATCAGCTGACCATACTTCTGTTTCCCAAGCAATTTCAGTGAGATATCGGCCCAAAACGCTTCGAGTTGGGAATGCTGTTACGTAAACCAATCCTGCTAAAGAATTGGCGAAAAGAGCAGACAATTCATTGTGACGTTTTGCGTCAACCGGGCCATGGCTTGTCACTGCTTCCACAAGAAGAAGCCAATTTTTCTCGGAAAAGTAAAATAAAACATCAGGCATTTTTCCGTGAGCATCAACATTTACTCCAAGCCTGATAAGTAGTTCTTTGTCGAAATACCCCCATTTATCTCCAGTGTCACCGACATATATCAATTGACTTCCAGGAGCGAAGCGTGGTGCAAATTCATCAATTATTTTTCTGATCAGTTCACTATGATTTCCTGGGCTTAAATACACTGTAGTATTATCTTTTATTTGAACTGGAATCTTTATTTGTTTGCGTTCCCTAGCATAGTTTTCTGAAAGAGTTTGGCTATTTGATAAATATGACGCTAAATTATCGGTCCACGTTGATGACCCGAACGTTCTGATGAGTTCCAGAGTTGTGCTTTCAATCTGATAAACTGCTTTTGGGCTGTTTGTAGAGCGATCAAGTTTATCTGGATTATATAAAACTAAACCTGCTTGGACAAATTGGTGCATAGTGAAGCGGCGGAATGTCTCCCTTGAGTTTGGGGCATATCTCTTTTGGTAATATTGACTTGACCAATCCATGATAGGGGTGATTCCGAGTAAAGGGTTTTCTGCTTGGCTCCAATCCTTATCAGGAGTAAGGTTGAGCAAGGCTAATAGACAAAGAGCTGACCTTTCATTATGTTGACCTTTTGGTAATCCTAAATCAGCCAGAAGTCTCAATGCTTCGTTTATGTGATCTGTTTCAATCATAATAACCCCTCGACTTGCTCGTCTATTCCCGATTGTGTTAATGTGAAATCATGTTCTTTTGCCCATTCTCCAAGACGGATCAAGTCTTCCTTGGTTGGATATTTCATCCGTTTCAGATCGGTTGCATTGATTTGAGTGTGTCCGCTAAACCGGCGAAAATGTTCATCCACTATCGTTGAGTTTAGGAATATTGATAATCCTCGAGCTATATTCTCAGGCAACCCATGTTTCTTTGTGTGGAATACATTTAGATGGTTTTCAAAACCTAACATTTTATATTGCTGAAACGCTAATGGTTCCACTACACTTGCAACCACCCGCCTTTTTTCTTCTTTTGATGAGAAACGCCGCACAATGCAATAATAACCAGTTGGGAAAAGAAAAGGCTCCGTTTCAGAATTTTGGGAAATGGAGTTTGGTTTTTTGAATCCGAGCTTTGGCCATTCTGTATGTTGAAAAGAAAAGTGACCTGGATAAAGCAATGGTACTGTTCCAGGTTCTGGAAAGCTTATGAGTTGATCTTTCACTCTAAAATCAACAACGGGTCCTGTTGATACCATTATGCCAAGATCATCCAGCGTATGGTTGATCCGCGGAGAAGATCCAACCGAATCAACCTTATTTGATGTTGGAATGTGGATGTATTTTTCCTGATCATCAGGAATAACTATCTTGTGAAATGAATATGAACTGCTAGATAAATCATCGAAAGTATCATCAGAAGAAGTGGAAATAATTACATCGCCTTGTTGTCCGGCACGCTCTAAGTGAATAATGATGTTTTCCTGCAGGACATCATCATCTTTGAAAGCTTTTTTTCTGGATTCAAATAAGTGGATGTGCTTAATAGCAACACGATCTAATAACAGACTTCGGAAAGGTTTGTAATAAGGACCATTGCAGAAACTTCTCGGAATGATTGCTACAATTTGACCGTGGGGTGCCATTAATTTTATTGTTAATGCCAAAAATGCTGAATATAAATTTACAGTTTCAATTCCTACCTTGCGAAGCAATAACCGATAATCAGAATTACTATTTATCTTCTTATAGGGAGGATTGAGTATCGCATGGGTATAAGCACCTGCACCTTTTAATAAATCGTTTACAGCGCTGTCAATGAAATCGGTTTCGGTTATTCGGAAAGAATAATTTGGAATTTTTGAGTATTGAGAAAGGGATTTGGATAGGTTATCGTGAAGAGAATCGTCTAACTCATAAGCTTCCACTTCGATGGATTCAAAATGATCATTATTCAAGGTTTTCCGTTCGAGGAAAGCGCACGAAAGCGATCCTATCCCAGCACCTGGATCAAGTAATCGGTAGTGCTTAAAAATGGATGGTTGAAATTGCTCAGCCATGAATTGAGCTATCCCATTTGGAGTCAGATATTGCCCGAGGCGAGATTTCTTGGTTGCTTCAGTGTTTTTGGAAAGTTTTAATCGGGCATACTCAAGATTTGAAAGCAAATTGTGTCTCCAATCTTTTCTCGGTCATAATAGATTGTATCCCCCTTCCTAAATTTTATTCATCTATAGATTCAAGTTTAATTGCGGGTTTGGTTCGGACGGTTTGGGTTTTTCAATCCGAAGGTTATATTTTCTAGCGATCGGGCTGGTTAGTCCTAATATTCCAGGGCGGTTTTTACTGCTGCCATCGAAGGTGTGGAGAATATCACATTTATACTGTATTGCAGTTGCAATATGAATGCAATCGGGAGTTGATAACGTAGAGTTATTAATTCTGTAATTACTTCTAATTTCTCCCGCTAATTCTGCTACGTCTCTGGTCACATCGGACAATTGAAAATTTGTTCGTGAAAATAATTGAAGAAAAGATTTGTATTCTTCTGTTGATAACGAACTTTCCATAAATTCAGTGAGAGTGATCGTGGAGGTTACCAGGTCAACCTGGCCCATATCAAACAAATTTGCGAACTCGCTTATACCAAGCTGATCCAAGGGATCAACACGTTGCTCATTGGTCAAGTGAGCGATAAAAATGCAGGTGTCCCAATATATCCGTTCTTTACCAGCCATTCCTGATTCCCCTTATAAAATCTTCGCTGGATTTTCCCCCGGTGATGTTTGGAGCAATACCTCTCAATTTTGAGAGTGTTGGAAGGTCCTTTTCTTCTGGATGCACTTCGATTTTTTGCGCATACATTTCGTAGGGAAATCTATTGTTAATGTTTGACTTAAATTTCTTTCTTCCATAAACGGTTACATATCTCCCGATTGCGGCAATTGCCTCTCTTTTTAATTCGTTGGAGAAAATGCACTTTAATTTCGGAAAATGAGAGATAGGATAGATATGAAAAATATTCTGATTGTGAATGTTGATTGATTCAAGCATTCCAGTATAGGATCCCATTTCGTACTCATCCAAGCCAACAATGCAGTCAATTTTCCTGGGAAGATCGAGAAGATAATTAGGTTCATCTCCGTTTTTGGAAATGATGATTTCGGCCACTTTTTTCTTTTCCCGCAGGCTGGTAAGATCTTTATATGCTTCGAATGTGTCGTGAGTGAATCCGGGCGGATATTCCCCCTGGTCGATATCCCTGATATTTGAAAAGAAATTTCTAACAAGCATTTCAGTTTGAAACTCATGCTCAAGTTTAAATGGGACAGCTTCAATGACGATTTGCGCAGGACTATTTTTTTGTAATTCGACAATTTTGAAATACGCAATTGATTGATCAGATAGCAACTTTTGCGTCTCTAAAAGGGCTTTTTTGAAAATCCCTAATTGTTGAACGAATTCATTAAGCCTGACATCTCCTCCATCTTCGTCAAGTCCTTTGATCTTCATGGTTATTCTTTTTTCTGCGTCCATATCTCTTATTCCTTGTGAGGATTATTTATTTTTATTATACAGGAATAATTAGTTTTTACAATAATCTGCTATTGAGAGTGTTGAAAAACAAGTGACAAAATGGTTGGTTAATTGACGGAAGGGGAAAAATTTAATACAATTGGAGCAACCATCAATACAGGAGAG
>MGMF01000016.1 GCA_001796335.1 Chloroflexi bacterium GWB2_49_20
TTCTGGCTGCACTCAATTTAGTAACCACAATAACCTCCTCCTGAACAAATGATCGGTTTTAGCGATTAAGTAACGGACATCCTTATGTTCATCATCCTGTACATTGGCGTGTTTTCAGTTGCATGTCTTCCTTGTCAAAAAAAATAGAACCTGGGGATAAGCCAGGTTAATATGGAAAGGAATGAAAAGACCGGGAATCAATCCTGCTAAACTTCGGTAACCTGACAGTTAATTTCGGAATATCCTTCATCAGACCCTTGTTTTTATGTCACCACCTTTCGTTGACTTTACCTCCAGGGTTAGATAAATTATATAATATTGAAGTTTGAAAAACAAGTGGGAATTTACACAAAGTTGAAACCTTTTGCTTTGCTTTCTGAAAAAACCTTCAACCATGATTATTTTCTTTTTCATTAAAAAGACAATTTCATTTGTACTTGCATTTCCAGTTTTTAGAGCCTTCCGGTTCGACACCAAAAGATTGGATTTCAACATTTAGCCTGGCAAAGCTGCGCGGGTTTTTTTTGAGAGGCGGTATCGCTCCGGCTGCGTCGTATTGCCCTCATCCACCAGCAGAGTGGTGCCGGTGACGACGGAGGAGGTTGCCAACGGCAAGGTCTCAGGCCGCCTGTCGGCTTTGTAAATTTTGGATGATTTTCATTACCCGGTTGTAAATTGATATTATTTACCCTATAATCATTGATGGATTATTTAAATAGACTGTGAAAAAAGGAGAACAACCATGATCCATTGTCATAAGTGTAAAACGCAAAATCGAGCGGATGCCCAAAAATGCAGCCAGTGCGGGAAGGATCTTTTACCCGGTTCGGGTTTTGGTGAAAGGGCCTCCGGGTTTGGGTGCATGATTGTACTGGCTGCACTCTCCATACCAATCATGTACTTTTGTTCCCAATCCGCCATCGCGGTCGGAGAAGGAACAGGCTTCAGCACTGCCCTGTTGATTTTGGGACCCATATTTGCTTTGATGTTCCTTCTATTTGGATTAATCCTTGCATTCCGAAAAGTGCCAATGTATGAGCGTTACCAAAAACGTGCCGAGCGGCATATCCTGCTCGACCCGCAGCAGGCTCTTGTGGATTTTACACAAGCAATTGCCAACCTGCCTAATAAAACAAGTGCGATCCGCCTCAAGCTCTTGAAACAACGGGCAGAATTATATACACAACAGGAAATGCACAATGACGCCCAAACTGACTATAGACAGGCGCTGACCCTGGCGGATGAACTGTATAATACTCAGCCACAAAAGGAAAAATTGCAGTATCTGGAAGAACGCGTTAATCTGTTGGAGAAATTGGGGCGGCAGGATGAAGCAGACCTGGAAGGACTTAACTATACCTACCTTGCAGAAAAAGCGTTACCGGAAAAAAAGATTGCCATGGGTGTTAGAGAGGGAATTGAGCAGGCTAACACCGATTCTAAACGAAATGATATCCATACAAAGCGCAAGGCAATTCTGGATCGAGGCCGGTTCAAAGCCCTGGGATATTGCCGCAAGTGCAAAACAGCGGTTGAGCTTGATCATACCTTACGCTGCAAAGTAAATGCAATGCACGATAAGGTTAAATCAATCCGGTTTGTGCGGGTGGAGGAAATGGACAGGGTGAAACAGGAAATTTCAGCCTCGCGATAATTTTGTTTGCAGCATGACAATTGCAACCAATTTACACCAGATTTTGAATCTCTGGAAAAGCCATCTATTGCGCTGTATTACCCCCATCCACCAGCAGGGTGGTGCCGGTGACGAAAGAAGAGTCGTCGCTGGCCAGGAAAAGCACAGCCCGCGCGATCTCGTCCGCGCTGGCGAAGCGTTTCATCGGCAGGTACCCGGCTGATTCGCACAAGGCTTCCTCATATGTGACCGCACCCGAACCCTGGAAATAGCCCTGTTCCAGCCAGCGCTCCACGAAGGTATCTCCCGGGCAAACCGCGTTGACACGGATGCCCTCCTGGGCGTGATCCAGCGCCATGCTTTTGGTCATCAGCACCACGGCACCCTTGCTGGTGGCATATGCCAGGGCATCTTTGGCACCGACCACACCCCAATCTGAGGCATTGTTGACGATGACACCCTTGCGCGCCGCGCGCATATGCGGCAGCACCAGACGGCTCATGCGCCAGACCGCAGTCACGTTCAACGCCATCAAGCGCTCCCAGTCGGCCTCACTGGTGGATTCGGCAGTGCCCTGCATGACCACACCGGCATTATTAAAGAGGATGTCGATCTGACCGAACTGTCGCATGGTCTCGTCCACGACGCGCTGGCAATCTTCCAGCCGGGAATGGTCCGCCTGAATAAAGACAGCCCGGACTCCCATCTGGCGGGCTTGTTCCGCCACCTCTTCCCCCAGCCCGGCGCGGCGCCCGGTGATGACCAGGTCTGCTCCCTGGCTGGCAAACAGCAGGGCGGTGGCTTTACCAATGCCGGAGGTGGCGCCGGTCAGGATGGCAACCTGGCCGGATAATTTAGGAGTATTCAACCTGCTCCTTAAATTGTTGACCTTTTGGATATGATGACAGGGATATAAGAAATTCTCTTGTTAAACCATTTTACCATTCTCCCCCTGCTGTATCGGCATGTTGGCCAGCAATTCTGAGAGAAATGAGTGCTTTGCACCTGGTGCGGAGAAGTCAATAGGAGAATTGCTCCATAATAACAATGCGTGTATCTACTCACGTCCATAATTGCGATTAATTCCACAGTGGCAGAACGCTGCTGTTCAATGCAAAAAAGCTCTATCTTCTGTCTTTGCGAGGAGCACATACGCACTGGCTTATCGTGTCCTCCCAGCGACGCCGAAGACCCCGATGCTTTTTGGGGTGGCAATCCCCATGCCGGAGAGGAGACTGCCACGCTGCGCTCGCAGTGACAAAATCTGATATGGTGAGTAGATACCAATGCGTCATGTAAATGCAAAAAGACTTTCGGAATTACAATAGTCTTTTATGAATCCACTTCCTTCACATAAAAGCGGTAGCGCTTGTAGATCTTGGCGCCCATGCGGTGTGCAAGGGGAAAGGTATCGGTGTTGTCTTCGCCGGTCAGGGACAAGTCGGCCCACTTATAGCCTTTGGCAGCCAGGCGTTGGGCCATTTCGGCGAAGAGCAGCACGCCCACGCCTGTATCCCAGTATTCCGGGGGTACCACGATACTTTTAATGGCGATGCTTTCAGGTTTGAAGCGCGCATAGCGCAGCAGGCGCAGATAATCCCAGGGGTGGCGCAGGCCGTTCAAATGGATGAAGACCTCGTTCAGGTTGGGGATGCCCGGGAACCAGCCGACCGCCTGCCCGTCGATCTCGGCGAAGAGCACCAGGTCGGGATCGACCACCTCCAGCATGGGCAGCACCATAGCCTCAATGGAGGCACGCGTATAAGGTGTGAAGTCCGCCATGTGTGCCAGGCCGCGGTTCTGCAGGTCGAGGATGCGGTTGATCTCCCCTTCGTAATCCTTCAGGTCTGCACTGCGGATGGTAATGTTCTTGCGCGTGGCGATTTTCTCCGCCAGGCGCAGCATGTGCTGGATCTCCGGCTTGTCCAGGTCCACGTCGATCTCGTAAGCCAGCCCGTCTTCTCCGTATTTGCTGAACCCGAAACGCTCAAAAAAACCCGGGTAATAAGCGGGGTTGTGCCCGCAGTAAACCGCGGGCGGGCGGGTGCGGCCTTCTATTAATATACCGCGTGACTCCTCCCGGTCCAGGTTAAAGGTTCCCAGGATGCGCTTTAACTTATGCTGCCAGGCCCAGTCTTCAGCCCGGGTGAACAGGTCCCGGGCAACGCTGAAATCTTCCACGCATTCAAAGAATCCGATGCTGCATTCCCCAAATCCATGGGCGCGCGTGGCGGATTGGTCTTCGGCGCACGAAATGGTGCCGACCGGTTTACCATCCTGCCAGGCCATGAACAATTCAGCATAGCCATCCTGGAAGAATTTGCCGCGTTTGGGGTCGATCAGCTTGCGGCGCTCGGGCAGAAGCGGCGGCACCCATAGCGGATCCCCCTTGTAGATGCGCCACGGGAAGGTTAGAAAGAGCTCTTTTTCATGGCGGGTGTGGACAGGCTTGATCTCGATCCGGCTCACTTGGCCTCCATGCTTTTGGCTTTGCGCCGGGCTTCCAATTCTTTGGCGATTTCAGAGTAGTTTTCGCGCCCAAGTGGATACAAAATGGCGAATAAGATGCCCAGACACAGCATAACTGCCGGGATGGGACCTGTCACAATGCGAATGCCGGTGATGGCGCTGGCGGGTTGTGTGGCGCTGCTGGAGATGTATCCGCTGGCATCCAGCACCAGCAGGGAAAGCGGGATGGCAATGGAAGAAGCGATCTTGGCTGCCAGGGTGATCAGGCTGTAGAACATGCCCTCATGACGCTCGCCGGTTTTCCACTCCCCCCATTCGATGGCATCCGGCAGGATGGACCAGGGCAGGATGTGGGCAGCCGAAACCCCAATGCCTGCCAGGACGCACAGAAACATGAGCAGGGCTATGGGGGAACCCGGGCCAAGCGTGATGAGCAAAAGCTGCACCACTGCCCAGAAGGAGATCCCTGCGATGTAAGCGTAGCGTTTGTTCATCTTTTTTGAGACAAATTCCCACAGCGGCAGGGCAAAGATGGCTACCACGAAGATGGTCCCCATGATCAGGTCAGACTGGGATTCACGCCCAACCACCCACTTTATATAGAATAAGAGAATGGTCTGCAGGATATCCATTGAGACCATAGTGAAAAGATAGATGACCAGCCCAAAGACGAAAGGCCTGTTCTTCAAGGCGGCCCGCATGGATTCGAGGATGCCCGGTTGTTTCAACTGGCTGAACTCGGCGCGCTCGCGCGTTCCAAAAAAGACCAGCAGCAGGGGGATGGCGGACGCCAATCCAAAAGTGGCGCCCATCAGCAGGATCCGCCCGGCATTCTCAGGCCGGAAGCCCTGCACGATGATGAGCGGCAGGGTAAAAGCCAGCAAGCCTCCCAGGATTGAAAAGAACATGCGCGTGGTGGTGAGCGAGGTGCGTTCATCATAATCCGAGGTCAATTCGGGGGTCAGGGCAAAGTAAGGCATGTAGACGAACGTGGCGGCGACGTCAAAGGCCATGTAGGCTGCTGCATAGTAAACTGCCAGGGCAACCTGGCTCTGGAAAGGGGGATGCCACCATAGCAGGACATAGACCAGGGCGAAGGGGATGGCACCAAACAAAAGGAATGGCCGCCTGCGCCCCCAGCGCGTACGCGTGCGGTCGGAAATGTAACCGATGATGGGGTCGTTGATGTAATCGGAGGTGCGCCCGATAAAGATGGCTGCCGCAGCTACCGCAGGAGTCAGCCCGACCACATCGGTTAAAAAGATGGCGAAATAGGCGGCAATGATGGTGTAGGTCAGGCTGAAGCCAACATCCCCTACTCCGTACATCCATTTATCCCGGCGGGTCAACTTCTTTTGCATGTTGGCGGCTCCTGTAATGAAGATTTATGGTATCTACTCACGTCCATAATTGCGATTAATTCCACAGTGGCAGAACGCTGCTGTTCAATGCAAAAAAGCTCTATCTTCTGTCTTTGCGAGGAGCACATACGCACTGGCTTATCGTGTCCTTCCAGCGACGCCGGAGACTCCGATGCTTTTTGGGGTGGCAATCCCCATGCCGGAGAGGAGACTGCCACGCTGCGCTCGCAGTGACAAAATCTGATATGGTGAGTAGATACGATTTATGTTATTAAACCCGCCGGAGAGGCCGGGTTGCGCTGAGTTTTCAGGGCTCTTCCCGATAATTTGGAGGCATGTTTCCCCTTCTTAAAGAAGATATTTTTATGGATCTACAGGGAGATGAAAACCAGTGCGACCAGTGCGCACAGGATGCCGATCATTTGCGAGGGAGTGATTTTTTCTTTTAAGACCACACGGGCCAATGCCACGGTCGAACCAGGGTAGAGCGAACTGACGACCGCGGCCATGTCCAGGCGGCCTAATTGAGAGGCAAGTATATAAAACACATTGCCGGCTGTGTCGAGCAGGCTGATCAGACCGATGTTCATCCAGTGTTTACGATCAGGCAGCCAGGACTGGCGCCTCAGGGTTGTGTACAGCAGAAGGCTGGGGATCGAACCGAGGCGGGTGGCCACCACCGGCCAGATGACCGCATGGTCGCTGGCTTGGTGCATGCCCACAAAGAACAAGCCAAAAAAGATGCCGGATAGAACCGGCAGGCGCAGTTTTGCGAGGAAGTTCGCCAGGCTGATCTTTCCGCTTTGCGCGATCAACCAGATGGCCACCAGCGCCAGGGCAAAACCGGTCAGCATATACACACCGGGCAGGCCTTCTGTCCAGAGCCCCACCAGGACAGGAATGGCTGCCGCCACCAGGGCGGAGACCGGTGAAGCCAGGCTCATCTGGCCTTCGGCCAGGGAGCGGTACAGCAAAATCAATCCGGCTCCACCTGCCACTCCGGAGAAGATGGCGAAAATCCAATCACGTGCAGGCGGCAGGGCTTCCCCAAGCAGAAGTGCGATCGGAACCAGCAAAATCAGGCTGCCGATATACCCGAGGATGACAATGCCAACGCTGCTGGTACGTTTGGCCACCAGGCCTCCGGTGAAATCGGCTGCGCCATAGGTCAGCGCCGAAACCAGGCCAAACAGGATGGGGATGGATACAAGTCCCATTAGAGCTTCTTTTTGGCCGCATTGGCGCGCAGGAGCACTGCCCGGGCAGCTTTCACCAGAGGCATGTCGATCATCTTATTCCCATCCAGCGCATACGCGCCTTTGCCCTCCTTAAGGCTGGCTTCAAAAGAAGCCACGATGCGTTGGGCATGTTCGATGGCAGCCTGGTCCGGGCTGAAGGCCTCCTGGACAGGAGCCACCTGGTTGGGATGGATGACCTGTTTGCCGCTGTAGCCCAGTTGTGCCCCAAAGCGTGACTCCGCACGCAGCTTTTCGATGTCTTTAAAGTCAATGCTGACCATATCGATGGCCTGCAAGCCATAGGCGGCCGCGGCGATGACGACAGCACTGCGGGCGTGGAAGACCTCCCAGGCTTCGGGGGTGCGCATGGCGCCGATATCCGCAGCGAAATCCTCGGCGCCGAAGATGATGGCATCCAGGCGTGGCTGTGAAGCGATCTCATTTAGGTTGAGAATGCCGCGGGCGGTCTCCACATCCACGATCAGACGGATGGAATGGAGCGGCCAGCCATGTGCCAGTTCAACGGATTCGATCTGTTCGTTGACCCAGGCCACCTGCCTGGCGTTTTCCACTTTTGGGATGACGATCCCATCCGGGTGGGCAGGCAGCACGGCAGCCAGCTCATCCGCCTCCAGCCCCGAGCCGACCGGGTTGATGCGCACCAGTTTCTCGGATTGCCCAAAATCCAGTTCTTGCAGGGCGGCAACGATGCAGGCAAGAGCCTCCGGTTTGCGGCTGGGTGCCACCCCGTCCTCCATGTCCATGCAAATGCAGTCCACGTTCAGGGTCAGGGCTTTTTCAATTTTGTGGCGATCGTCGCCGGGTACGTACAGAAGGGTTCGTCTTGAGTGCATGCATTCTCCAGGTTGGGGATGGTGTTTGGTTTCCCAGAATCTTACCCTAAAAAGAGCTTTTTGGCATGACTGCAAACAATCATAAATTCTTCCAGTGGTCAGGTTGCTGCGTTATCAGAAGAGGTTTGCCAGGGTCTAAACCCTCTCAGATCTGCTTATATTAGGCAGTTTTGGTTTTTTCATGTAAAATACCAGCATAGAATCAGCAAGGGTATCCTCTCAATCAATAGGGGTGGTTGCGGGAAGTGTCACTGCCTGCCCTTACCCCTGTGTTTATTGGATCGATACACCAAAAATCTTCCAAAGGAGAGAGAATAGATGAGACCTGTCTATGCCATATCGGGAGGTGTTTCCAAGTTTGCCAAAGCCCGCCCCGATAAGACCTTCCAGGCGATCGTCAAAGAGGCGTACGATTACGCCATTCAAGACATCGGGCTGGATTTTCCTACTTTTACCAGGTTGGTCGACGGATCGGTGGCTTCATACTTTTCGGACCACTTCTCCCGCCAATTGATGGCCGGGATCATGGCTCATGATTATCTTGGCTTATGCCCCAAACCCAGTCATCGTGTGGAAGGCGGCGGTGCAACCGGAGGGATTTGCTTCCAGGAAGCCTGGAAATCGGTCGCCAGCGGACACATGGATATTTGCGTGGCCTATGGCTTTGAAACCATGAGCCACGTGGAAACCTGGAAAGGCAATGAATTTATTGCCCTGGCTTCGGATATTTCGGTGGATTACCCGGTGGGAGGTTTTTACTCCGGCTATTATGCCATGATGGTGACCCGTCACATGAAGGAATTCGGCACCACGGTTGAACAGTTGGCTCATGTCAGTGTAAAAAACCACCTGAATGCATACCATAACCCCTATGCCCAGAAACGCAATCGCCTTACCATCCAGGATGTGCGCAATGCCCCCATGGTGGCCTGGCCGTTGACCCGCCTGGACATCTGCGTGATGTCGGACGGCGCGGCTGCTTCCATCCTGGTTTCGGAAGAAGGTTTGCGCAAGCTGGAAGCCAGTGGCGCCAGGATCGCCCGTCCGCTGGTGAAAGTAACGGGTATCGGGCGTGGTACGGATGCCATGCGCATGTCCGACCGGCCTCACTTGGATTACGATAACTTCATGGAGAATTACGCCACCCAGGACGAGAAGAATTCTGACGAGACGCGCAGCTATTACAAGAAATTATGGGATCGTGGCACGCGCTATCCGGGCGTGCACTCCTTCCGCGCCGGGCGCACCGCCGGTAACATGGCTTACAAGCATGCCGGTATCCATGACCCGTTGAAAGAACTCGATTTCGTAGAGCTGCACGATGCCTATACTTCCAGCGAGATCCAGACCTATGAAGATATGGGTCTGTGCCGCTACGGAGAAGGCGGTCAATTTGCTGCTTCAGGTAAAGCCTTCATGCCGGGCATTGAGTACAACCTGGATCTGAAGGATAAACCTGTCTGTCCGGTCAACCCCTCCGGCGGCCTGATCGCCTGCGGACATCCCGTGGGGGCCACCGGCCTGATGCAGGCTGTCTTTGCCACCTGGCAGTTGCAAAACAGCATCCATAAACACTTTGGGGACGATGCCCTGCAGGTAAAGAATGCCAGGCGCGGTGCCATTCACTCGCATGCAGGCACCGGTACATACGTTTCCATTTCCGTTCTGGAACGCGAAGGTTAGGAGGATAAAAATGGCTACTTTACCAGAGCGACGCGAAGAGACCCTGGGCGGCTATATCGTCCATGGCGTACCGTTCCCGGTCAATACCGACCCGGAATCACTGGCTTTTCTCAAGAAGATGGCTCCCATCCAGATCGAGCAGCCTTACAGCATCACGTACCTGCACTCCTACGGGCAGGATAGCCCCTGGTTTGCCGGATTGGCAAACAAAAAGCTGCTGGCCAGCCAGGACGCAGAATCCGGATACACCTATGCCAGCCCGCGCGGCCACGATATGTATTCGGGCAAAGAGACCAACTGGATCGACATTACCGACCGCCCGGCCAAAGTGCATGCCTTCACTGTCTGCCATTTTGGCTCGGAGGAATTCCTGCCCGAGACCCCCTTTGTACTGGCGCTGGTCGAAATCGAAGGAGTGAATACCCTGATGTTGACCCGCCTGATGGGCCTGGATCCCCAGGCAGCCACCCTGGACTGGATCGGTATGAATGTCCGCCCCCACTTCCTGCGCAATAGCAAGCTTAAACCAACGGATGTGTACTTCACTCCATCCGAGAGTTAAGACCCCACAGGTCTATTAATTTTCAATAAAGGATGCGGTGGTGTTGCTTACCCACTGCATCCTTTATTTGTTATTTTCCACTTCCCGAAAACAATGACAGGTGGAAGGAAAACAAGCGAAGTCTTTGGTACTTCGTGCTATACTTGGCAAAATGGCTGCTGAAAGCTCACTTCCAAAACTCGATAAAACCGCCTTTTCTGTTACCTCGCTGGAGAAAAACGACGAAGACGAAAAGGCTTACTGGCTTTCCAAAACACCCTGTGAAAGATTGGACGCCGTTGAGACCATGCGGCAAATCGTCTATGGCTACGATCCGACTACCACAAGACTTCAAAGAGTTTTTGAAATTACTCAAAGAGCATGATGTCCGCTATCTGCTGATTGGGGGATATGCAGTCGGCTTCCACGGATACCCGCGTGCCACCGCGGACATGAATATTTGGGTGGAAATTGATCCTGAAAATGCAAATAAAATCGTTGCTGTGCTAAAAAAGTTTGGCTTTAACTTGCCCGAACTTTCCCCGCAATTATTTCTACAAGAAAAACAAATCATTCGCATGGGCGTTCCTCCTGTGAAATTGGAAATATGCACTTCCATTTCGGGTGTTGAGTTCGAGGCATGCTATGAAAAACACATTGTAGCTGAGTTGGACGGTGTGGAAGTGAACCTGATCGGTTTGAACGATCTTAAAGTCAACAAAAGAGCCAGTGGAAGGTCAAAGGACCTTACAGACCTTGAGTATTTACCGTAATCTGGTTGGGATATTTCGTTTTTGGAAAAACTTGATCCTCCACAGCAATAATCTCGTTAAACTCCCCATTTAAGACTATACTAGGCTGCATGCAAAAAGGTTCTATTACCCTCTTACTGGCAATATTGCTGGCGGGTTGTTCGCCCACTGCCAGCCCGGTGGTCACTCCATCTGCCTCCCCTGCTGTCCAAACATCTACTCCAGTGGCCTCCGTTACTCCCAGGCTGGAAACGCCTGCTGCACCTGCCACCCTGCTGCCTGGCACGCCCAGTGTTACCCCGCTGCCGTCAACCACCGACCTTGACCCGTCGGATTGGAAATCCTGGCCAGTGCTGCCGGTAGTCACCAACAACATCCGCACGATCTACCTGCGAGGTCAGCAATTGGGCAACGACCCGCACGCCTTTTCCGTTTTTGGGGATTGCCAGAGCCAACCGGAAGCTTTCCTGGGTGTCTATGAGACCGACCCTGCCCGCCAGCAGGCCTTACCGCTTGAGTTCCAGGAGATGCTGGTGTATTTCGCCGATTCATTCAACCGCGTCAGCCCCACCATCAAGGACGGTACCACCGCGGGCGGGCTGCTATCCCCTCTCTGGCATAACGGTGCGTTTGGCTGCGGTGTCACCGAGACGCCCGTGGATTGCGAACTGAGGCTGCATAAGCCTTCTTTTGTGTTCATCAATGTTGGCACACATTGGGTGGTGCGCAACCAGGAATACCTGCGCACCATCAGCACCGGATTGATCGAGCGCGGTGTGGTGCCGATATTGGTGACCAAAGCCGATGAGCGCGAACAGGGTGACAAAACCAATACCGACCTGGCCATACTGGCCGTGGAATTAAATATACCCCTGTGGAATTTCTATGCCTCGGTAACCGACCTGCCCGACCTGGGGTTGTATGCCAAGCCGGGACAGGGTGGCCTGGGCAATGTCTACCTGGGTGACGAAGCCAGCGAGCGCTACCGCCTGGGTGGCTTGTCAGCCCTGTATGTCGTCTGGCAGGCGGCAATCAAACAATAAGGAATTGTCGTGGATTATTCAAATATCACCGAAGAGTTATTGGTTGGCACCACGCCAACCGTGACGGATTATGACCTTCTGCGCAGCCTGGGAGTGGGGCTGGTCATCAATATGCGTTTTGAGAGGCGTCCATATCCGGACCTGCACGAGCCTCCGCTCAAATTCCTGTGGCTGCCCACCGTCGATTGGCCGCTTTTACCGATCCCCATTGGCATGCTCAGGCGCGGCGCCCAACTTGCGCTTGAGACCATCCAGGCCGGTAAGCGGGTATTCACCCACTGCGCGGGTGGACGTCATCGCGGCGTGGCAATGGGGGCAGCTGTGCTGGTCGCCCGGGGCTATGCTGCTGAAGAAGCCATGCGCCTGATCGCCTCCCGGAGAAAGGTGGCTGACCCGCAGGCTTTCTATATCCGCAGCCGCATCCTGCGCTTTGCACAGCAGTGGCAGGCCTGACTCCTGTTATCGCGAGGAGCATGTTCTAAGCGACGTGGCGATCTCTTCGAGCGTTCGCGTAGCATACCCACGGGGTAGGCAATCTCATATATTTCAAGACCTGGAGGCGCTTCCATGAGCACACCTTCCACCGCATTAAGCCAGCTTTTTGAGGATCACTGGCAGGCCTGGATGCAGTATGACCCGCTCTTTGCCAGTATGTGCGGCGACAATCGTTATGATGATCGCCTGCCATCCTCCAGTGATGCCAGCTTTGCTGATTGGCGGGGACAGTTGCAGGCTTTTCGCCAGCGCCAGGATGCCATCCCATGCGATGCGCTTTCACCCGCCGACCAATTGAATTATGATATTTTTGCCCGCCTGTTGGATGGGGAGATCGATGAACTCGGGCACCATTACTACCGCCTGCCCATCTCGCGCACAGCCGGATTCCACATGTCTCTGCCCGACCTGCCCTTGCTTATGTCCATGACGAACCAGCGCGACTATGAAAACTACATCAGCCGCCTGAAGGCCGTGCATGCTTACTTTGCGGACAATATCGAGCTGATGCGCCTGGGGATGAGCAGCGGCTATCTGCCTGCGCTTGTTACCCTGGAAGGCATTGAAGCGGGACTCGAGCCACACATCCTGGAGGACCCGACACACAGTATTTTCTTCAAGCCTTTTGAACAATTTCCATCCGGGGTTGGAGAGTCACAGCGGGAACGCCTGGCCCGATCCGCGCAGGAAGCCATCCGCACTTCGGTCATACCTGCTTACCGGGAGCTTTTGAAATTTGTACAGGAGGAATACCGCCCGGCCGCCCGCCCCGGCATTGCAGCCTGTGAACTGCCGCGCGGCCACGCTTTCTACCTGAGCCGCATCCGTTATTTCACCAGCCTCGAGCTGACCCCCGACCAGGTGCATGCCACCGGTCAGGGGGAGGTGAGGCGCATCCGCACAGAGATGCAGTCTGTTGTCCAGAAAAGCGGCTTCAAGGGTGATTTTAAGGGATACATCGAATATTTGCGTAGCGAGCCGCGCTTCTATGCCAGCACACCCGAGGCCTTGCTTAAAGAAACCGCCCTGGTACTCAAACGCATTGATGGGGAGCTGCCGCGTCTGTCGTATGGCATCCGCACCATTCCCGATTTCAGCGCCCCGGGCAATACCACGGCCTATTATATGCCGGGTTCCGGGGATGGCACGCGCGCCGGTTATTATTATGTCAATACCTATGACCTCAAGAGCCGCCCTTTTTACGAGATCGAAGCCCTTTCGCTGCACGAAGCCGTGCCCGGTCACCATCTGCAGATCGCCTTGCAGCAGGAGCTGACCGGCCTGCCCAGTTTCCGCCGCTTCAGCGGATTTACCTCTTTTGTGGAAGGCTGGGCACTTTACTCCGAACGCCTGGGGCTGGAGATGGGCTTTTACCAGGATCCCGCCAGCGATTTTGGGCGCCTGAGTTATGAAATGTGGCGCGCCTGCCGCCTGGTGGTGGATACCGGCATGCATGCCCTGGGCTGGAGCCGCCAGCAGGCCATTGATTTTATGCTTGAAAACACTTCCTCCACCGAGTTGAACATCATCAATGAGGTTGACCGCTACATCGCCTGGCCCGGTCAGGCCCTGGCTTACAAGATCGGTGAACTCAAGATCCGTGAGCTGCGTGCTTACGCCGAGAGCCGACTGGGGGAGCGCTTTAACCTGCGCGAATTCCACGATGTCATCCTGCTGGCTGGAGCCGTCCCCCTGGATGTGCTCGAGCAGCGCGTGCGGGAGTGGGTAGTGGGGCAGGCATGATATTTGTCGGTAGTTTTGTCAGCGTAGGGGCAGGTCTTCTCGTTTGATATGGTTCCTTTCCAATGAGAAGACCCGCCCCTACATCAACCCAGCCACGTGGTAGAATCAAAGAATAAGCAAAAAGCAGGTTGCCCGCCGAAGGTCTCCGCCGAAATCCCCTGAAAGGGAAAGGAGGCAGGGTAAAACCCAACAATCAGTTGGATCTAAGCCTGGATACCCCTGTCGGGGCACATGTACGCTTGGTCGCTGGTTCGAATCCTACCAAGCACACCTTTTTTTCTAAATTATTCTATACAAATTTAAATACCCGTAGTTCTTGTTACCCCACTTATCCAGGACAAGTGCAACCTTCGTACTGAGATATAATAACAACATATCTAAACACATAATCAATATCTCATTACCTAGTTTAAGGCGATATATGGCTAATCAACCTCTTGCTGAAGTCTTCGGATACCCTATCGATAATTTTTCCGAAGAAGCTAAACGTCATAGACGTTTAAAACTATGCCCATTCAATAACAAAGTTCCATCCTGTACAAAAGATAAAGCTAATTCTCCTTTAGGCGTTTGTACAGTATTTGATAAAGACGAGGAAGCAATCACGTGCCCTATTCGCTTTAGGCAGAACTGGACTATTGCAGAAAATGCATGCCAGTTTTTTTTCCCCGAAGGTACACATTGGACTTCTCTAACCGAGGTACGGCTAAATGAGGGTAATGGTAAATCGGCCGGAAATATTGATGTTGTATGTGTTTCTTATGATGAGTCTGGGCACGTCCTTGACTTTGGTGCTCTTGAAGTTCAGGCAGTTTATATTTCTGGAAATATTAGAAATCCATTTGAATATTACTTAGCCGACCCTACTACTAGAAGCAACTTTGATTGGCGTAGAAAGCCACTTTACCCAAACCCAGATTATCTTTCTTCTTCCCGCAAACGTTTAATTCCTCAATTGATTTACAAAGGCGGCATTCTAAACGCATGGGGTAAAAAAACAGCAGTAGCTTTACATAAAAATTTTTACAACACACTTCCAATTTTACCTGAAGTAAATCGAGAGGATTCAAATTTAGCGTGGTTAATTTATGATCTAGTATATAATGTTGAACAAAAAAAATATTCTCTTGAGCTAGAACGTACCATTTATACTCAATTTCAACCTGCACTCGATAAAGTAACTACACCCGAACCGGGATCAATGGACGATTTTATAGAGATCCTACAAGATAAGCTTGATGAAAAAAATGAAGACGGCAACCCTCCTGATGCTCCTACATTAACAGATGTAATAAATATATAAAATGAATCAATTATCTTTTTTTGATAGTGTACCAACAACAAAACCTGTAAATGTAGCCTCTGTACCACAGAGAAGTCCATTTCGTTATCCCGGTGGAAAAACATGGCTTATACCATTTATACGGAAATGGATGTCTTCTTATGATAATAAAGCAATAAATTTTTATGAACCGTTTGTTGGAGGCGGTATTGTAGGTCTCACAATTGCTTTTGAACAATTAGCTAAAGATATCACGTTAGTAGAACTTGATGTTGATGTAGCTTCTGTTTGGAAAACCATTTTATCCAATGATTATAAATGGCTAGCCAATAAAATTGTTAATTTTGACTTGACCCAACAATCTGCTGAAAGAGAACTAAATACAATAGCAACTTCCACAAGAGATCAAGCTTTTCAAACAATTCTTAGAAATCGTATTAGCCACGGTGGCATCCTTGCACCTGGCGCCGGTAATTTAAAGTATGGCGAAGGCGGCAAAGGCATATTATCTCGATGGTATCCATATACATTATTTAAGAGAATATATGCTATTGGAGAAATACAAGATCGAATCCGTTTCATTGAAGGAGATGGATTAGACTTTATTAGATTACATTTGAATCAGTCAAATGCAGTTTTTTTCATTGACCCTCCATACACGGCAGGTGGCAAAAAAGCTGGTTCTCGTCTTTATACCCATTATCTAATTGACCATGAAGAATTGTTTAACCTGGCGAGTCAAATAAAAGGTGATTTCCTTATGACCTATGACAATTCTAATGAAGTTTATGAACTTGCTAAACGCTATAATTTCAATATACGCATGATAGCTATGAACAACACCCACCACGCCCAAATGACAGAGCTATTAATCAGCAATCATTAAAATTGCTAATATATATCCCTATAACAATTTTTTTGGCTTAAATAGAGCCATAATACTCTAGATTAAAATAAGTTATTCGCAAAATATACCTCTACAGGAATTGAACCCTTAACCGCTAGGTTAACAACCCTCCACACACCGAAAGCGCAGGTTATTGCCTTGGATTAGGATTGGCACTATACTACTAATAATTCGCTTCCTAATGCCTATATTAATTCCAGTGATTAGACAGCAACGACCCATAAGCTAATGAGACACCAACCGTCGGCTGAGCACCTAGTTAGACCTTTCAATGGAGTGAGATTGAATAATTATGAGGAGCAGCAAAGTGATTCCACAAAAATTTAAAGCTGGATTTTTGTCTTTCCTTGGGGTTTTTCCCATTCTGGCGACTGTCATATTCGCCGCATATGTATTGGTCATGAAGGATTGGAAAGAATTCGACGAAAAAATAATTCTAAAGTGGCTCTTGGTTGTTGTTGGATTGCTAGCTACCTCTGAGCTAGTTGAACGTTTTCAAATACTGAGCAAAATCGAGCGAACCACTGAGGAAACGTGTGATAAAGCTGGTGAAACACACAATCAAATAACCAATCTGCAAGACCTATTGTATCAAGGTTATCAAATTGTACCAGGAGTGGTAGGTCCCATAGTAATAAGTCATGTTAATGGCGAGAAGGTAACTCGTCATCTGATAGAGAATTATACCGATAGGCTTTCAAAGAAAAAGGATGTCGGCTCTAAGCAATATCCAGTCCAATACTATATAAATTTTAAACGTTGCGATATAGAAGGCGAGCTCACAGAGTTGGCTCTTGTAATAGCGAATATGATCAAAAATGAAAAGTGCTCCTTCACTAAAATTGCCGTTCCTGACACTGGTATTCGCTTTGGTGCTAAAGTTGCATCTCTATTTCAAAAACCCTACCTTCAAGTTGCCGGAAGCCATATACCTCACTACGATTTTATTGGTCAACCTCCTTCTACAAGAGATGAAATCATCATTATTTCTGATGTTACTTTGACTGGGTATTCTTCTCTGGAACTACCTATTGAAAAGATTAGAAATTGTGGTGGTAAAGTGAAGCATGCCTTTGTACTAGTGGAAAGGACAGATCTTTATTTAGGTGGTACAAAAGGACCTAGAGATTCTTTGAAGGATTTGGGAGTAAATTTACACTCCTGCCTACAATTCTCAGATGACGAGCTAAAATCAATATTTGAATCACGTAATGCTTCTAGGCAACTCTAGGAACCATGCTAAGCTAGGTTCTGTAACAAGGGCTGGCTAGCGCCGGTTGCCCTTGACCGCCTTTGGCATGGGTATTCCGTGTCAAATCCTTAAAATCTAGTGCAAGCATGATTTTAACATCTTGCCACATCAGCATTAGTGTAGCCAATCCGTTGATGATAAAATGGCGACATAAAATGTATGTCTGTAGGAATTGAACCTCTAACCGCTAGGTTTACAGCTGGTATCCAAAATAAGTTGAAATTGTAGCCCAACTGGATTTGAGCCTGAATACCCCTGTCGGGGCATATGTACGCTGGGTCGCTGGTTCCCCCTTCGGGGACGCACGCGGCGAATCCAGCCGGGCCTATATTGTATGTCTACAGGCCTTGAACCTTCAACTGCCAGGTGCGAGGTAAGTGCCCCACGGGGGTATCAAGGCCTCGGCGAGGAGCCTGCAAGTTTTTAGAAAAGTGCACTTTTTACTGTGCGCTTTTCTATATTAAAACAAGCATATCCGGCTAAGTGAGGCCGCTTCTCCTTCCAGCGTTCTTTGTAATATAAGTTCTTAAGAAATCCCTTCGTCAGCGTGGTAGAATCAAATTGCACATAAAAATAATCAGGAGAAAGTATTATGGAACAACAAACAGGTACATTTGCCGTCAAAAAAGGGCTGGCACAGATGCTTAAAGGTGGCGTGATCATGGATGTGGTCACTGCAGAGCACGCCAAAATCGCTGAAGACGCTGGCGCCTGCGCTGTCATGGCGCTGGAGCGCGTTCCGGCTGATATCCGTGTCCAGGGTGGGGTGGCGCGCATGTCTGACCCCGAATTGATCTTGAAGATCATGGATACCGTCAGCATCCCGGTCATGGCCAAGTGCCGCATCGGGCATTTTGTGGAAGCCCAGATCCTCGAGTCGCTGGGCGTGGATTACATTGACGAATCCGAGGTGCTTACCCCGGCGGACGAAGCCTTCCATATTTACAAGCACGACTTCAAAGTGCCATTTGTGTGCGGCTGCCGCAACCTGGGTGAAGCCCTGCGCCGCATCGGTGAGGGCGCGGCCATGATCCGCACCAAAGGTGAGGCTGGCACGGGGGATGTGGTCGAAGCCGTGCGGCACGCCCGCACTGTCTTCGGTGAGATCCGCCGCCTGCAAAATATGCCCGACGAAGAATTGATGACCTTTGCAAAGGAGATCGGGGCTCCCTACGAACTGGTGAAGGAAGTCAAGGAACTCGGCCATCTGCCGGTGGTGAACTTTGCCGCAGGTGGGATCGCCACCCCCGCAGACGCCGCCCTGATGATGCAGTTGGGTGTGGACGGTGTCTTTGTGGGCTCAGGCATCTTCAAGTCGGGTGACCCGGCCAAGCGTGCCACCGCCATTGTAAAAGCCACCACACACTACCGGGATGCCTCCATCCTGGCCGAGGTCAGCCGCAATTTGGGTGAACCCATGGTCGGTTTGAACGTCTCAAGCATGCCCGAGTCCGACAAGATGGCCGGCCGCGGCTGGTAGTTCAGCGTATGAAAATAGGTGTCCTGGCTCTGCAGGGCGACTTTGCAGAACACATTCGGATGCTTAAGCAACTGGATGTGGAAACCGTGGAAGTGCGCCTGCCAAACCAGCTGACCGGGTTGGATGGTTTGATCCTGCCTGGTGGAGAATCCACCACCATCGGCAAGCTATGTGTGGATTATGGTCTCCTGCAGCCGCTTCAGCAGTTCGGCCAGGGGCATGCCATGTGGGGCACCTGTGCAGGCGCCATCCTGCTCTCCAGGGATGCGTCGCGCTCCCAGCCGCTGCTGGGTCTGATGGATATCCGTGTGGCGCGTAATGCCTTTGGGCGCCAGGTGGACTCATTTGAAGCCGACCTGGATATCGAACCGCTTAAACAGGCGACAAATACCCGGGCGCCCTACCATGCCTTTTTCATTCGTGCCCCCATCATCGAAGCGGTTGAAGGAACTGCACAGGTGTTGGCAACTCTTCCGGATGGGCGTATTGTCGCAGCCGGACAGGGAAAATTGCTGGCCACCTCCTTCCATCCGGAACTGACTGCTGACACACGCTTTCACGAGTATTTTCTATCACTCATCGACTCATAGGAAAAATGCCTGTCCGTCTGCTCGACTTTCTGGACCTGCCTAATTTATATAAATACCGTCACCGGGTGATACCACTGGACAGTGCGCGGGCTGCGACGCGCGGCAACCTCATGGGGTTAAATGCCATGCTCTCGTACCTGAATCCCCGCCGGGAGATCTCCACGGCCATCCATCAACAGGATGACGGTATCCTGCTGGGTCAGGTCACACATTCCAGTGGATCTCCGCATGCCAACCTGGCATTTTTGGCACCGGATGAAAGCACCGAACTGGCTCAAGCTGCCCTGTTGGATTTTCTATCCGTGCAGGCGGGCGAATGGGGCTGCCTGTATCTTTTGGCCGAGGTGGATGAATGCTCTCCCGCCTTCAAAGCCCTGCGCCAGGCTGGTTTTTCCATGTATGCCTGGCAGAGGGTTTGGAAAATGAATGACCTGCTTGAACCCGGTGGGGAAAACCTGTGGAAGGGATCGGATGAGACCGATCTGATAGCCATTCAAAGCCTGTACGCCCAGATCGTACCTGCCATGCTTCAGCCAGTGGAACCCCTGCCGCGCCATCCTGAAGGGCTGGTCTGCCGGCAGGCTGGCGATCTCCAGGCTTACATCAGCCTGATATACGGCCCGGCTGGCATCTGGGTCCAACCGCTGATCCACCCGGATGCGACCTGCCTGCCGGAACGGATGACCGCCCTGCTGACTTCCATTCCCAACCGTCGTAATCGCCCGGTATATGTGTGCGTGCGCTCCTACCAGGCCTGGCTGGAAAGTATGCTGGAAGAACTGGGGGCTTCGGCTGGAGAACGCCAGGCAGTCATGATCAGGCACCTGGCTGTCCGCAAGTGGGTGGAAGAAGCCCTGCCCGCCAAAAAAGCGGAACCTGCCTGGGCAAATCCTGCCACACCGGTGGTGCGCATTAATCATACAGATAGTGAGTGACTTCTCAAAAAAGTGGGGAACATTCCCCTGCTTATTGAGAGGATAAAAATATAGGATAGTGAAGTAGAAAAAAATGACACAATTACGAATTACGGATGATCTGGATGCCCTGCTGGGCGTACTCCCGCCTGCAATTGCATCCGCTGTAAAAAAAGAAAATAACAGCGATAACCTGCTGGAGGTCGTTTTGGACCTGGGACGGGTGCCCACCGCCCGTTTTGTTGACCACGAGACCCTCCTGAGCGAGATGGAGATCACCCGCCAGGAGCTGGATTTTGTGGTGGAACATATTGGCGATATTGATGCGGACAATCGTGCCGGACTGGAACGCACCCTGCATCGCATCTCTGCCATCCGCAACCGGCGTGGTCATATCGTGGGACTTACCTGCCGGGTAGGGCGTGCGGTGTATGGCACCATCGACATCCTGCAGGATATCATCGAGTCGGGCAAGAGCATCCTGATACTGGGCCGCCCGGCAATTGGCAAGACCACCCTCTTGCGCGAGGCTGCCCGCATCCTGGCTGAAACCCGGCGTGTCATCATCGTGGATACTTCCAACGAGATCGGCGGCGATGGGGATGTGCCGCATCCAGCCGTGGGCAAGGCGCGCCGCATGCAGGTGCGTGAGCCCATGCTGCAGCATGAAGTCATGATCGAAGCGGTGGAGAATCATAACCCCGAGGTCATCGTCATTGATGAGATCGGCCGCGAACTGGAAGCCGCCGCCGCCCGCACCATCGCAGAGCGCGGTGTGCAATTGATCGGTACAGCTCACGGCAATACCATTGACAACCTGATGCTCAACCCGACCCTGTCTGACCTGATCGGTGGTATTGAGGCGGTCACGCTTTCGGATGAGGAAGCCCGGCGGCGCGGCACCCAGAAGACCGTGCTCGAACGGCGTGCCCCTGCCACCTTTGATGTGCTGGTGGAGATCCAGACGCGTGACCGCCTGGCTGTACACCTGGACATCTCCGAATCGGTCGACTCGCTGCTGCGCGGTTACCCGCTGCCTCCCGAGATCCGCTCACGGGATGCCAAAGGCAACATCCAGATCGAAAAAACGCCGGTTAATGCCCGGAGTGCTTCAGAATTTCGCATTGAGAATAACAACACCTTCCGGCGTCCCAGCGTGGTGGAGATGCATCCATCCATCCGCCCCGAACCCCGCCGGGAGAATGACGCCTTTCCAATATCCGAAGCGAGTGATTTCACCCCTCAGTACCCTGAATCCCACCGCGTTTCTGTCAAAACCGTACGCATCTACCCTTATGGTGTGGCCCGCAACCGTCTGCTGCAGGCGGCCAAGCGCCTGGGCGTGCCAGCCCAGGTGGCAACCGACGCCAACAATGCCGAGGTACTGGTAACCCTGAAATCCCATTACCGCAACCGCCAGCAGACCGTCATGGATGCCGAGCACCGCGGTGTGCCGATCTATGTTTTGCGGGCCAACACCGTCAACCAGATGGAGCAGTTCCTGGGTAACCTGTTCAACCTGTCGGAGCTTCAGCCGCCAGTGGATGAGATGGAGGATATCCAGGTCCAGACCCAGGCTGCCATTGCCGCCGTGTTGAACGGTGAACGCTGGGTGGACCTGGAGCCCGGCTCCTCCACAGTGCGGCGACTTCAGCACGACATGGCGCGCCAGGCTGAACTGGTCTCGCACTCCTACGGCAAGGAACCACGCCGCCGGGTCAGGATCTTTCGCGAATGAAGAAGGGCATGTTCATCACCCTGGAAGGCCCGGAAGGCTCCGGTAAGACCTCCCACATGGAGCCGCTGACCAAATGGCTGGAAAGCCAGGGCTGGCCGGTGCTGTGCACGCGCGAGCCCGGGGGAACCCCCATCAGCGAGCAGATCCGGACGGTGATCCATGACCTGAAGAACCAGGAGATGCATCCGCACACCGAAACCCTGCTCTACCAGGCAGCCCGCGCCCAGATCGTGGAACAGGTCATCCGTCCCAAACTGGCGCAGGGAGTGATCGTGCTGTGCGACCGTTATGCCGATTCGACCCTGGCTTACCAGGGCTATGGGCACCAGCAAAACCTGGATGAAGTGCGTGCCCTCATCCGTTATGCCACCGGGGGACTGCAGCCTGACCTGACCCTGCTGTTGGACGTGGATGTGGAGATCGGCTTGAAGCGCAGCTCCCAGCGCCGCTCGAAAGGCGGCGAATGGAACCGGCTGGACGCCTATGAGTTGGAATTCCACCAGCGCGTGCGCCAGGGGTACCTGGAATTGGTCAAAGCCGAGCCCGAACGCTGGGTGGTGGTGGACGCCGCCAGGCGCTGGCAGGAAGTGCAGTCCGCCCTGCGCCAGGTCATTGGGGACCGATTGAATACGTAATGTGATCTTTCTGAAAAACGACTTTACCACGATCCCCAAAAGTCTTTACCACAAAGCACCAAGTCACCAAGAAAAACCATTAAAAAAATCTTCGTGTCGTGGTAAATGTTTTTTTATACCCACCTGCCGCCCTAAAAATCCATATCCCCGCTTCCCATTCCACCCATGCCATCGCCTCCCAGGTCGGGCAGGGCGCTTTCGATCTCCTCCGGGCTCTGGCCTGATTCCAAGCGGTCGACCACGTCATCGAATTCGGGGGGCAGATCCTCACCCATCTCGCGCCCCATCTTGCGCATCATCTGCCCCATTGCTTTGGGGTCATCTTCCAGCCCGGCCAGTGCAGACGGGTCGGCCAGGTTCTCCATACGGCTTTCGTCGGATTTTGCCACGCGCACGCGCGGCACCCGCCGGCGCACATTGGTACTCTGGCAGTGGGCGCAGGCTACCGGTTTGGTGCCGTACTCGGCATAGGTGAAGAAAACGTCAAAGCGTTTCTGGCAATCCAGGCAGACATAATCGTACAGGGGCATGGCTTCTCCAGGGGATAAGATTATCCGGTTGAATGAGGGTGCTGCAATTCTTTCATCTCCCGGTCAGATCAAGCCAGAGAGATATGTAAACGTTTGCCCAGAGCATGCGCGGCGCGATCCAAAGTCTGGAGGGTAACAGCCCGGTTGGCGGGGTCCAGTAAACGATCCAAAGCGGCCCGGCTGGTACTCATGCGCCGCGACATCTCGGTCTTGGAGAGATTCTGTTCGCTCATCATTTGCTCAACCTGAAAAGCGATCACTCGTTTGACCGCTACAGCCTGAGTGTCGGCGAGAATACCTTCCTCTTCCAGGAAATCATCGAAATCACTGCCAATGTGTTTGTCACTCATTTTTGCCTCGTAATTGCGCCAGCCTTTGGCGGGCCAGGCTTAGATCATCCTGCGGGGTCTTGTCACTTTTCTTGATGAAACCATGCAATAAAACCATTTTGTCATCTTGTATTGTGAAAAGAACGCGGGCGATCCGGTGGACCAATCTGGAACGGACTTCCCAAAGCCCAGGCTCCAGTTTGCGAACGATTGGCATTCCCACAGGCCAGCCGAACTGTACGGTTTTGATGTCTTCACCGATGATACGCTTTTCGTCCACCGCCAGGGATTTAAGCCATTCGCGTACAGGCTCGCTGCCCCGTTCGCTCCGAAAGAAGACAACTTTCAGACGAAGTTCACTGTCATCCGGTATGGATTGTACCATTTTTGATACGCTGTTGTCAATGGATTTTACTTTGCAAAGGTGAAGAAAACGTCAAAGCGTTTCTGGCAATCCAGGCACAGGGGCATGGCTTCTCCAGGGGAGGGTGGGTTTATGGTCCGCCGGTATTATAATCAATTTTAGGAACCCGGTGATGGGTCGTATCTTTTCTTAACTCAAAATTTCATATTCAACCACCACACGAAAGGATGGAAAATCATGAAGGTCTTCTTGAATAGCATGGCTGTTTTTTTGATCCTGGCAGGTGGAGTCTGGTTCTTGCAAGGCATCAATGTCTTACCCGGCAGCTTTATGACGGGTCACATGGAGTGGTCGTACTATGGTGGTTTGGCGATCGTTGCAGGTATTGCGTTGCTTGTGTTTGCCAAACGCCTGAAAGCTTCCCCGCCTAAAAAATGAAATTGACCATTCGGGAAAGGGTTTGCTGGTAAGGCTAATATCCGGGGCATGGCTTCTCCAGGGGAGGGTGAGTTTATGCTTAACTGGCATTGGAACCCAACTTTGGAGGTATTTTCCAATATCCGCGCTCGTTATTTGCCGGCATGTCCGTTTAAACCATCAAAATGTGCTTATAATAAGGTCATGAACGATTTACGTGTCCCACACAAGCAGATTGATCAATTTTGCCAGCGTTACCAGGTGCGCCGACTGGCGCTTTTCGGTTCCATGACACGGGGCCAGGTGCGACCGGATAGCGACGTGGATGTTTTGGTGCTCTTCAAACCGGGTGTCAGGGTGGGATTCCTCACGCTTGGGCAGATGCAGCGGGAGCTGGCCGTGATCTTCAAACGCCCCGTGGACCTGGTGCCGCAGGATGGGTTGAAACCGGTCATTCGTGACAGCGTTCTGGAAGAAGCCCGGGAGTTATATGCGGCCTGAAAAACTTTATCTTACGGATATTATTGAAGCCGCCGATGCAATTGACCGGTTCGTTTCTGATATCCCGTTTGAAAGTTTGATTGAGGATGAGATGCGGCAGGCCGCAATTTTGCAGAAACTGATCGTGATAGGCGAAGCCGCTTCCCGCCTGTCAGACGCGTTCCGGCAGGAGCATGGCCATATTCCCTGGCAAGACATCATCGGATTTAGAAATTTTGCCATCCATGAATATTTTTCAGTGTATTGGGAAATCGTTTGGACGACAGCCACGCAGGATGTGCCATCGCTGAGAGATCAAGTGGCTGAAATTCTGCCGCTGGTTTCTTAGCAGGCAGTTTCGTACAGGGGCATGACTTCTCCAGGGGGAGGGTGAGTTTATGGTTGGCTGGGATTATTACCACTTTTAGGAATGCATGACCGATGAGGTAGATGGCAGGCTGATTTGCGTCAAGTTGGAGGAGACCTTCGCAAAACAGCGTCGCCTTGCCACCCAATGCGGTAAGATCGAGGCGGGCACAACAGGCTCTTTGGCGTTGATCTTTTATGCTTTGATGGTGAAAACGGCATCTTCTTTTCTTGATGCAACCCGCTGAATGACCTGTCCCGCATCCTGCTTTTTTGGGTACAATGTATTTATGACGAGAGCCTCCCAAAATTCCAACCTGGTATCCAACATCCATCTGACCCTCATCCAGTACCCCATATTGAGCGGGAGAATCCGCGCCCATATGCGCCAGGAGCTTTTTGGCCGGGGTATCATCAAGGTGGAGGCATTTGAAACCGAAGCCCGCCAGAAAGCGCTGCTTTCACAGGAGCGTGAGGGCTTGAATGATCCCTATGCACAGGAAGCCTCGGAAGTGTGGGAGTTGCGCCTGGGACGCATTCGGGATGCAATGACCGACTTTTATTTTGCATACAACCTGCCCTTCGAATTGTTCGAAGATATCATCCGGCATGAGATCGTTGAACGTACAGGTGAACAGCCTGACCTGGCTGCCTTCAATCCCGAACTGGCTCCCCAGGACATGCTCTTTGAACAGGCCAAAGCCATAGAACAGATGAGTGCGGAGGACCGTCCGCACTGGGAGGCGCGCCTGCAGGAGATCAAAGTGGTGCTGATCCGCACCATGATCAGCGACCAGCTGGCCTACATCAAGATCGCCAAGAAGTGGTTCAAGGTCAGCGACCTGGAAGAGATCCGCAGGCGCAAGCTTGGGCAGGGCAAGATTGGCGGAAAATCCGCCGGAATGCTGCTGGCTGCCCGCATCCTGAGCGAGGTGGGCGACGAATCGTTAAAAGCCAGCATAAAGATCCCGGTATCCTATTACCTGGGAGCGGATGTTTTCAATACATTCATGTCCTCCAATGGCTTGATGCCCTGGGGGGATCAAAAATACAAACATGAAGAACAGATGCGCAGCGAGTATCCCCAGATCCAGGCTGAATTCCAGGCCGGGAAACTTCCGGACGAGATCATCGCCTCCCTGCAGGAGATATTGAACCAGGCCGGGTCACAGCCGCTGATCGTGCGCTCTTCCAGCTTGCTGGAGGATAGCTTCGGTACCAGTTTTGCGGGTAAATATGACAGCTTCTTCTGCCCCAACCAGGGCACACCCCAAGAGAACTTGAACGCCCTTACGCAAGCCATTGCCATGGTATATGCCAGCGAGTTAAACCCGGGAGCCCTGTTGTACCGTGTTCAAAAAGGCCTGGTGGACTACGATGAACGCATTGCCGTGCTGATCCAGTTCGTGGAAGGGCAGCGCCTGGGCAGGTATTACCTGCCTCAAGGGGCGGGGGTGGCCTTCAGCCGCAACCTGTTCCGCTGGTCACCGCAGATCCGGCCGGAAGCCGGGTTTGTGCGCCTGGTGTGGGGTTTGGGAACCCGGGCAGTGGACCAGGTGGGCGATGACTACCCGCGCCTGATCGCCCTCAGCCACCCGGAGCTGCACCCGGCTGATTCAAGTCGCGCCATTCAACATTACTCGCAGCGGTACGTCGACCTGATCGACCTGGAAGATAATCAATTCAAGACATTAACCATAAAAGATATCATAAATACCCACATTCCCACCCTGCGCTACATGGCACAGGTCGAGGAGGATGGATATCTCAGCCCGGTACGCAGCAACCTGGTGGAAACAGAGCAACTGGTGATCACTTTTGATGGGCTTCTGCGGCGCACCCCATTTGCCGCACGCATGCGCAATATGCTGTCCATCCTTGAAGAACATTACGGTTCACCGGTGGATACCGAATTTGCGCTTGAGATCACCGGGCTGCAGAACCCGCAGCCGGAGCTAAAGATCACGCTGCTGCAATGTCGTCCGCAAAGCCACCTCACCTCTGACAGCGAAGTAAAGCTGCCAGGCGAGCTTCCCCTGGAAAACGTACTATTTTCCACCCCGCGCATGGTACCGCGTGGACGGGTGGATGGCATCCAGTACGTGCTGTTCGTACCCCCCGAGGGCTATTTCAGTCTGGGCAGCAGCGCCGCAAGAATTAAACTGGAACGCGCCATTGGAAAATTGAACGCCGCCCTGCATGGACAGGTATTCATCAGCGTGGGACCGGGACGCTGGGGCACTTCCACGCCTGACCTGGGTGTGCACATCAGCTACGGGGATATCTATAACACGCGCGCCCTGGTGGAACTGGCAGGTCAGGGCATCGGCTCGGCACCCGAGCCTTCTTTTGGTACGCACTTTTTCCAGGACCTGATGGAAGCCCAGATCTATCCGCTGGGGGTGTACCTGGATGATGAAGATGTGATCTTTAACCGGGATTTCTTCTACAAGACCCCCAACCGCCTGTCAAAATGGATCAAAGCAGATGCGTCACTGAAAAAATGCCTGCGCCTGATCCGGGTCAGTGATTTCAAGCCCGGGCAGCATGCCTGCCTGGTCATGAACGACGACCTGGGCAAAGCGGTGGCTTTTTTGGAAGCGGATGGGTGACCTCCCGGCCTCCTTGTTGTGTTGGGGTCTTGTTGTGTTGGGGTCTCCTGACCCCAACACGCAATTGACCGAAGATCCCATGAGGGGAGACCTTCGGTCACAACCTGGGGCGGGGTCAGGAGACCCTCGCCCAGCAGCCTTCAGCGGGATCAGAGACACACGCTGGGCAGAGACAAGGATTCGCAAAGTAACCGGAGTGCAGAAAAGTTGTATAATTAACCCATGAAACGTGATGCGATCATCTCCCTTATACGAAAGAACCAGACCCAATTGAAGGATCTGGGTGTGAGGTCATTATCCATTTTTGGGTCGGTGGCACGCGGTGAAGAAACTCAGATGAGTGATTTGGATGTACTCGTGGAATTTGAAGGCCAACCCACCTTCGATGGGTTTATGGATACAAAAATTTATCTGGAAGATCTGCTTGGGCGGAAAGTTGACCTGGTGATGCCCCAAGCCATAAAACCGCAGATAAAACCCCATATCTTGCAGGATATGATCCATGTCACGTGACATAAGTTTATACTTTGATGATATTGCAATCTGCTGTGAAAAGGTTCTGCGCTTTGCAGATGGGTTGACTTTTGAGCAGTTCAAGAAAAACGAACTTATTTACGATGCTGTCTTGCGAAACCTTGAAATTATCGGTGAAGCCTCCAAACACGTCCCAGAGGATATACAGGAAAAATTTCCTCAAATTGAATGGCGTAAGATCGCCGGTTTTCGTGACATTGTCGCACACGAATATTTTGGGGTCACGGATGAAATTGTGTGGGATATTGTAGAAAATAAAATTGCAAAATTATTGGAACAAGTACAACTGATCCGAAATTCAAAATTTTTTTAATCTCAGCTCATTAAGGAGCGGGCATAGTATGGTATTGGAAGACCTGTGCCTGAGCCTTGTGATGAATGATGACCTGGGCAAAGCGGTGGCTTTTTTGGAAGCAGATGAGTGACCCCCTCCCGGCCCTGTTGTGTTGGGGTCAGGAGACCCCAACACGCAATTGACCGAAGGCCTCAAGAAGGGAGACCTGCGGTCACAACCTGGGGCGGGGTCAGGAGACCCTTGCCCAGCAGCGCCGAAGGCGGAGGGGGTCAGCAAATGCGGGCAGCCTGAACGGTCTTGATCGGGTAAAACAGGGCCTCGACCCGCTCAAATCCCGGCGCTGCTCAGAGATTCGAGCAGCTTGGAAATCAGCGTGGTCAGGCCAGGGTTGGTAACCTCGAAATGAGTAAGTGAGCCTTCCAGGTTCTGAACAAAGCTGGGCTGTAACTCCACGGGATCTTCCTCCGAACGCAAGAGCAAGGCGCGGATATCCCCCTCCAGGTCACGCAGCAACTCGCCATCTTTTTCGTCAACCGTGCGGATGTTATTGATCTCATCGTGAAGTTCTTGGAGAAGTTTACGATGTTCTTGTGTGTCCATGTGGGTCTGCCTCCTTATCGAAGTCGATGATTTATTTTAGCATTAAAATTGAATGGGAAGGGTAGACTCGCCTGGAACGCGGGGTCACAGATCCTGGTTTGCCGGAGAAGAGGGGACGGATCAATACAGTTTTTGCACCTCGGGGGTTTTCATTAAAACCAGCCGCGAAAGGACCAGGGAGCAGACCGCGAACAAGGTCATGGCGATCCCCAACCCCAGTTTTTCACCGAGGAAGCCGATGAGTAAGTTCCCGAATGGAGAAAATCCAAAGAAGGTGATGGTGTAAAGCCCCATGACCCGGCCTCGGAATGCATCCTCCACGCGGGTTTGCAGAAGGGTATTGATGGTGGTGAACTGCACCATGAAACCGATGCCCAGGCCAAAAGCCAGTAGAAGAGAAATTGGGACCCAGGGTGTGAAGGAAAAAGCGATCAGGATCAGCGGAAAAGCGATATTGGTTAATACCAGCAATTGTCCGCGCTTGCCGTTGCTGACCCGGTGCGCCAGCAAAAATGCCCCGCTGACCGCTCCCAATCCAGTGGCGGCATTCACCCACCCATATATCATGGCTCCCTGATGAAGCGTTTTCTCCACAAACGCCGGCAACATGGTGGAATAAGAAATGCCAAATATGCTGAAAACCAGCGAGAGCAGGATCAAGGCCGAGATTTCGCGATTGTGTCCCGCGTACTGCACACCACTGACCAATTGTTTCCAGGGCGAAGCCAGGTTTTGGAATGCCTGGCGCAACGGCAATTTCATCAGCCCCAATCCGGCAATGACCGCTAAATAAGAAATCCCGTTCAGGGTGAAACACCAGGCCGGGCCGATAATTGCAAGGAGAAGCCCGGCGATCGCCGGGCCGATGACACGCGCACCGTTGAACATCATCGAGGTCAGGGCTATGGCATTGGGCATGTCATCCTTCCCAACCATTTCCGGGATAAATGCCTGGCGGGCGGGGGCATCAAAGGCGTTGACCACCCCCAGCAAGCCAGCCAGCACGATCACATGCCATTCCTTGACAACATTTGCGAATGTCAATCCGGCCAGGATAAATGCCAGCAGCATGGCGCCTGCCTGGGTCAGTATAAGCAGGTTACGGCGGGAGACGCGGTCCACGATCACACCGCCCCACGGAGATATCAACAAAATTGGGATGGCGGATGCAAAAGCGACCATCCCCAATGCCAATTCTGAGTGACCGATCTGATAAACCACCCAGCCCTGGGCGATGATCTGCATCCATGTGCCGATGTTGGAGATCAATTGGCCGCCTAAATATAATTGAAAATTACGATGGCGCAGGGCAGAAAAAGTCGAGTTGGAGGGCGGAGCGATCTGCTGGATCGGTTGCTTAACGATGGGTTCTTCCATAATCCAAATAAACTCCTAAAATTATTCCTATCTTTTCAATAATTCGGAAGAAGGTTCCCCCCTTTTTTGAGAAGTTACAATGATTCTTTTGTCAATCCTGTTGACCTTGAGGGACAAAAATCTGGCGAAAAAGTTTCATGGTCCGGCAGATCGTTTCCAGTTCAGCGTTGGAAAGGCGCCCCAAATTCCCGGCTAAATTAGCCTGATGTGACCCTGAAAAAATGCCTGCGCCTGATCCGGGTGAGTGATTTCAAGCCCGGGCAGCATGCCTGCCTGGTCATGAACGACGACCAGGGCAAGGCGGTGGCGTTCTTGGAAGCGGATGAGTGACCCTCTCCCGGCCTTGTTGTGTTGGGGTCTCCTGACCCCAACACGCAATTGACCGAAGGTCTCATGAGGGGAGACCTGCGGTCACAACCTGGGGCGGGGTCAGGAGACCCTCGCCCAGCAGTCTCAAGGTTCGAAACTGGGGTATCGAGATATCAGAACCGCGATTGCGGCGCATTTCCACCCGGATCGCTTGCATTATTTGCGGGACAATGTCTACGATTTCGCGTGTACAGGTATTGAGCAGTTCAGCCATATTTACTTAGCCTTTCTAACGATTAGAAGCTGACATTATATACCAAAAGTTGGGGGTGTGTAACAATCTATCATTCCTAATTTAACTTGAGGGGCGCAACTATAAAAGATTGTTGTGCCATTGGCGTTATTCACACTCCCGTATTTTTGTTAAAACATGGTAACTATATACATAACGCACAAGGATGTTTTTGTCTCGCCAAATGGGATAAAATGGGGGTATGGGAAAAAAAACCTATCAAGAATATTGGAAAATGGTTCGGACAAATTCCAGAGAAAAGGCAACAAAGAAACTTGGAATTCGGGGACGCTTTCTTATGCTCGCAATTTCCTCTGTTGCCGTTGGGATTGCATCATTTTTCTTCGGCGGTAATTTAATGAAAAATATTGTTGTCGGTATTGTTACTGCATTTATTTTGGTTTTAATCTGGATTGGAATTTTTATTTATTATAAAGTTAATGAATCTGTTGTTATTTATAACAATCAAGTTTTAGAACTAAATAAATTAAACGAAAAGTTAAACCCACCGGTAGAAATTATGATTACTCTTTCTGAAGATGGAGAATTTGAATACAAAGATGAAAATATGTACAAAGTAGCAAGAATGAAAATTTTCAATAATACAGAAACAGAAATAACCAAATGCTATATGACTCTTCAAAGCGCAGAAGATGTTTTTGTTGACACCCGTGGAGAAATAGGAAAAATTATATTAATTCCGTCGCTGGGGAATTTCCATAAACCAGACAGAATAAGATGGAATGAAACCAAATATATGAACGAACAATGTGAAATAGAAATCCCTAAAAAAGATGCTAGATATATCGATTTAGCAGATACATTTGGAACATTCCATTACAATCTTTGTAACGGAGATGTTGAAGCAAATTGGATGAGCGGGTCTGTACTTCACACATTTAAAATAAGAATTGATTATTCCAGTGGAACAAATTCAAAATTTATAAATTTTGATGGATATATATATGCTGCTAATCATCAAGAAAAGCGAGAGGCATTTATAAAAAACGGGAGAATTAAAGAGCAATTTGAAATACAGAAAGATCAAATACCATATTTAAAGATGATATTTAAACAAGGAGATTGGATGGACAATATGAAAGTCAAAGATTATCTTAAGATAAATTCATAAATTAGGTGCTTGACAAATGAACTAAATTTCTCACTAATCGCAAAACAATATTCTGATGAAAACTAACTAAGCCTACAAATTTTTGGAAGGTATTCGTTGGGAAACAGGGATTGTTTGCCCTCATTGCTTCATCTGCATTGCAGACCCGCAGTGAAAGGGCCGGATACGCTCGCCGGGCAGGCAACTTGCCTGGGTCAAAAAAACGAAGATTCAAAGTTGGCTATTCTTTGGATCTTCGCCTATAGGGTACGGATCTTACTTGATGGTAGACATGCCCCTGCCGGGAAATGGGGCAGGGGAAATAATTAATCTACGCGCAATCATCAGGGCATCGAACGCCTGCGCCGGGCGGTGGCGGTCAGGGGACGCTTGGCCACAATGGTGACCTTGGAACTTTGGGAAGGTGTGTAGACGCTGACCGCCTCCCAACCCTGCTCACCCCACTCGTTCAATGTAGCCAAAATTTGTTCATCCTTCGTCCCGAATACATTCCCGATGGTCAGTACCTGGTATTCCCAAAGTGTATTTTCAGTCATTTTATCTCCAAAGTTTCACGTGAAACATAAATAAAAATTAACCACGAAGACACGATCCCGGAAAAAGAGGCCGGGACTTAGGCACAAAGAAAAATATAAGAAGTTGTTCTTCTTGGTGCCTTCGTGCCCCTCCATGTTTAAGGGAGGTGTGGCTTTGTGGTAAAAAATGTAACCACAAGTCAAAGTTCCTGGCGGCGGAAGACCAGCACAGCAGCCAGCAGGCAGACGACGATCAAGCCCAGGCTGACCCACAGGGCCGGCCAGGCGGTCTTGTCCACTCCAAGAGCCAGCGCCGCACCCCATGCGAACAGGCGCCCGGGCAGGTACTCGGCCAGGCGGGGAAATGCACCCAAACCGGCCAGCAGGATCAGCCCGCCAAAGGCCAGTCCGCCCGCACCCGACTGGCTGCGCACCAGTGTACTGCACAGCAGGGTCATGGCAACATACACCATGAAGACCACCAGCATCAGGCCATTCAGCAGCAGGAAAGGGACCCAGGGCAAAGGCTCGAAGAGCAGATAGGTGTAATACCAGCAACCCAGGGCAGCCAGCAGCAGGCTGCCAGCAAAAGTGACCTTGAGCGCGCCAAACTTGGCCAGGATGAATGTTCCACGTGAAACAGGGCGGGTCAGGATCAGGGCGGCCGTGCCGCGCTCTTTTTCCTGGGCGACACTGCCCATGCTCATCAGCAGGGCCAGCAGGATGCCGAACTGGCTCATGTTCTTGACATACTGGGATATGGCATCCGCCACGCTGGGAGTGGGGATAAAATCTGTCAGACCCGCCGGTAATCCCGGCACGGCTGCCAGCATCTCGGGCGTAAATTTGGCCAGCAGCGGGGAGGTCAGCCCAAACAGGAACAAGACAGCCGCCACGATCAGCACTTTGTAGGTACGCCATTGTTCGAGCATTTCTTTGCGAAATACAACCCAGATATTCATTTCAATCCCTCCCCGCCAACCAGGCGCAGGAAAACATCCTCCAGCGAAGGCTTGAGCTCTTCATAGCGGTTCAACACCAGGCCGGCTTGCAGCAGGCTGGGCAGCAGTTCACGCTTAGCCAGGGACACATCCTTTACCACAACGCGTGCCGTGGCAGCCTTAAATTCGACGGAAGCAACCCAGGGCAGGGTGCGGCCGGTCTCCGCCCAGGCTTGCAGACCATACACATCCTCCGCCTCGACCTCAAAAACCGGGGTGGCGACCTGCTCAAGCAGTTCCTGCCGCGCTGCCTGGACAATGAGCCTGCCGCGTGCCATGATCCCGATCACATCACACACGCGCTCCACATCCGCCAGGATATGGGTGGACATGAGCACGGTGCACTGGCCGTGCAGGCTCCCGATCAGGTCGAGCACTTCCTTGCGTCCGGCCGGGTCCAGCGCGCTGGCAGGTTCATCCAGGAACAGCACCTCGGGTTGATTGACCAGGGCGGCTGCGAAACCCAGGCGCTGGCGCATGCCGCGTGAGAAGCCTCCTATGCGGCGCCTGCCAGAATCGCCCAGTTTAACCAGATCCAGCAATTCTTTCACTCTGGCCGACCTTATTTTTGCCTGAAGCCCGTACAATCGCCCCAGGTAATCCAGGAATTCCAGCGGGGTCATCCAGGGATAGAAGGCCGGCTCTTCGGGCAGGTAGCCGATGCGGCGCGACAGGTCGTGACCATCTGTGGCCAGGTCCACCCCGGCCACCCAGGCCTGCCCGGAGGTCGGGCGCGCCAACCCGGTCAGGATGCGCATGGTGGTGGTTTTGCCTGCTCCGTTGGGGCCCAGGAAGCCGAACACGCTGCCAGCCTCCACGTGCAGGTTCAACCCATCCAGGGCGTGCACCGGTCCGTATGTTTTTACCAAACTTTCAACACGAATGCTGCTCATGGGGTTCTCCGCTTTCAGTTCTCATCCACGCGGCCAAATATAAAGTAAACGATCGGGCCAAGAAGTTCCCCAAATAGGATGATCAGCGCCCAAACCCACTTGGGACCACGCGTCTTTTCCCGGCGTGCCAGGTCAACCAGTGCCACGATCATCAGGAGTAGTTGAACGACCAGGATCGGGATCAAGTAAGGGAGATATTGGATCAATTTTTCCATGAAAACCTCTTATTTTTAATGATTACAGGTTATGACCTTGCTGAAAAAAAGCTTTACCACGACCCCCAAAAAGCGGGGACACGAGTTACCCCCCCCTTTTTTTTTGAACGGGGGGTGGTGAAAGGGGCTTTTTTCACTGGACTCAGATTTTTGAATTATGAAAGTCCTTATACAAGTGTCATTCATTCCTTGTCGATCTTATGAGTATGCTGCTCGGCCAGCGAGACCATGCCGCTCAGGCCACCCAGGTTCATGGTATCAACTGCGCTGCTGGGTACGATCACCAGGGCGCCTTTTTCCTTGAGACCTTCGAACAGCATGTTCATGGCTCGCAGGTGCAGGGCAACTGGATTATTGATGTAAGCTTTGGAGGCTTCGGAAAAGGAATGGGCGATCTGCATCTCGGATTCGCCCAAAATGACGCGCGCCTGGCGTTCCCGTTCAGCCTGGGCCTGGCGGCTCATGGCATCTTCCAGGTCGGGTGGGATGACCACGTCCCGGATCTCCACTGACTGAACGGTGATACCCCAGGGGGTGGTGCGTTCATCGATGATCTTTTGCAGATCGGCATCCATTTTGCTGCGCCCGGTCAGGATGTCAGCCAGGTACATCTGTCCCAGGATCTCGCGCAGGGCGGTCTGAGAAGCCCAGGAGATGGCGGCGCGATAATCTTCCACTTCCAAAACAGCCTTTTCCGCATCCCACACCACCCAGAACAGGACGGCATCCACATCCACCGGCACGGTATCTTTGGTCAGGGTTTTCTCAGCCGAGAAGGGCGTGACCATGACACGATGGTCGATCCAGTTGGCCAGGGTATCCACGACCGGGACCAGCCAGAAGACGCCCGGTCCAAACAGGCCGCGCAGTTTGCCGAAGCGCAGCACGATGCCTTTTTCCCAGGGGGAGGCGATCTTGAGACTGAACAGGAAGAATATGCCGATCAGGGTGGCGCCTATGATAAAGACCGGTGCCCAAAATTCCGGCCAGCCCCTGGAAGTTGTGACGATGGCACCCACACCTCCGAGGATCATGAACAGGACGAAGATTGCACCGGCCACACCGGGGATGTGCAGGTCCGGCTGTTTGCTCTGGCTTTTTGACAACAGGTTTTTCAGGTTCAAGGTAGTCATTCTATTTTCCTCAACTTTGCTTATCATTTTCAGGATTGTCCAGGCTGCCGGTCTGTTTCCAGTGGTCAACCTGTTCTTGCAGGAGTTTCAATATTTCTTCTGGTGCAGCTCCCAGGCGGGAGGCATCCAGCAGGTGCTGGTGCACCAGGCTGCGCAATGACTTGCGGCGCAGTTCGTCCGTTACCTCCGGTGGGGGCAGCGACAGGATGTAGGTGCCGCGTCCCTGCTGGGTGGAAATGATACCGGCTTCGTCCAGTAAGCGGTAGGCGCGCGCGATCGTGTTGAAATTGACGCGCAGGTCCAGCGCCAGGCTGCGCACGGTGGGTAGCTGGTCGCCGGGTTCCAGGTCGCCGCGCAGCACCATGTGGCGGATGTGTTCCACCACCTGTACGTAGATCGGTATTCCGGAGCGAAAGTCAAGTTCAAAATTCATGATATTGTATCATTGTAGTATTGTATGATTGTATCATTGTACCAATTGTATAATCATTCATCTGCCCTGTCAAGAGGCAAAGGGCTATTAAATTGCTTAAAATTGAATGCGATATAATGGAAAACTATAACCCTTTGCTGTCTTCGTGCCCCCCCATGTTTAAGGGAGGTGTGACCTGGTGATAAAAGGTATGATAACCACTAAGGCACCAAGCCACGAAGAAAAACAAATGAGAGGTTGTTCTGCTTGGTGTCTTTGTGACCTGGTGGTAAAAAAATGTAACCACTAAGGCACGAAGAAAAATAAATAAGTTTTTTCTCTTAGTGTCTTTGTGACCTGGTGGTAAAAAAATGTAACCACTAAGGCACGAAGAAAAATAAATAAGTTTTTCTCTTGGTGTCTTTGTGACTTGGTGGTAAAAGGTATGACAACCACGAAGGCACCAAGCCACGAAGAAAAACAAATAAGAGGTTGTTCTACTTGGTGTCTTTGTGACTTGGTGGTAAAAGTATGATAACCACGAAGGCACGATCCCGGAAAAAGAGGCCGGGACTTAGGCACGAAGATTCAATTAAGGAGACCAATGCTCCATGCCCCTATTTCCGAAAAAGAAGAACAAATAGCCCAAAAAATAATAGATTCTGCATTTACTGTTCATAGTACACTTGGCCCCGGATTATTGGAAAATATTTATGAAGTCTGTCTCTGTTATGAATTGACGAAACGCGGATTACCCAACAGGCGGCAGGTAGTTTTGCCAATCCAATATGATGGGATTTCATTTGATGAGGGTTTGCGGTTGGATGTTTTGGTGGATGAACTGGTCATCTGTGAATTAAAGGCAGTGGAGATCATGCATCCTGTTTTTACAGCTCAACTTCTTACCCAGTTAAAGCTAACTCATAAACGCCTGGGATTCCTGATCAATTTCAATGTCCCGTTGATCAAGAATGGCATTAAGCGGATTGTCCTATAACCCCTTGAAGTCTTTGTGACCTGGTGGTAAAAGGTATGATAACCACTAAGGCACCAAGCCACGAAGAAAAACAAATAAGAGGTTGTTCTGCTTGGTGTCTCTGTGACCTGGTGGTAAAAAAATGTAACCACTAAGGCACGAAGAAAAATAAATAAGTTTTTTCTCTTAGTGTCTTTGTGACTTGGTGGTAAAAGGTATGATAACCACGAAGGCACGATCCCGGAAAAAGAGGCCGGGACTTAGCCACGAAGAAAAACAAATAAGAGGTTGTTCTGCTTGGTGTCTTCGTGCCCCCATGTTTAAGGGAGGTGTGACCTGGTGGTAAATAAATTGTTTCGAAAGAGAATATTTATGACCGATCCCGCATACACCGATTTCATTCACGCCTACCCGGGCTACGAAAACACCCACAGCCTGGACGACCTGCGCCTGCGGGATTATGCCCGCCTGGAATCCAGCGGGCAGATCTATCTCGATTACACCGGCGCAGGCCTGTATGCTGAATCCCAGGTGCATGCCCATCACAAACTGCTGGATGAGCATGTCTTCGGCAACCCGCATTCAGGCAATCCCACCTCGCTGGCAGCCACGCACCTGGTGGAGTCAGCCCGGGAAACCATCCTGAAATTCTTCAATGCCGACCCGCAGGAATACCTGGTCATCCTCACCGCCAATGCCAGCGCAGCGCTTAAATTGATCGGGGAATCCTACCCATTTGACAAGGACTGTCATTACCTGCTGACCTTTGACAATCACAACTCGGTCAACGGCATACGTGAATTCGCCCACCGGGGCGGGGCGCAGGTCACCTACATCCCGTTATCCCTGCCGGACATGCGCGTCCAGGAGGATCACCTGCAGGCCGGGTTGGACCTGGCACAGGCTGGCTGCCACAACCTGTTTGCCTACCCGGCTCAATCCAATTTCTCGGGCGTGCAGCACCCGCTGACCTGGATCGAGCGCGCCCAGTCCCAGGGTTGGGATGTGCTGCTGGATGCGGCCGCGTTTGCCCCCACCAACCGCCTGGACCTGGGCACGTGGAAGCCGGATTTCGTGCCGATCTCCTTCTATAAGATATTTGGCTACCCCACCGGCCTGGGAGCCCTGATCGCCCGCCGCCAGTCCCTGGCCAGGCTGCACCGCCCCTGGTTTGCCGGGGGAACCATCACGGTGGCCTCGGTGCAGGGTGACAAGTATTACCTGGCCGAAGGTGCAGCCGCTTTTGAAGATGGTACAGTGGATTATCTTAACATTCCGGCCGTTGAGATCGGGCTCAGGCACATCGAATCGATCGGCATCAAGACCATCCATGAGCGCGTCACCTGCCTGACAGGCTGGCTGCTGGATAATCTCAAGCAAATGCGGTATTCCAATGGCGAAGCATTGGTGCGCATCTACGGACCCACCGGCATCGGGCAGCGCGGCGGGTCAGTGGCCCTCAATTTCTTCAATCAACTTGGGATGCCCATTGACCATCTCGCCATCGAAGAAGCCGCCAGCCGGGTCAACATCTCGCTGCGCACCGGTTGTTTTTGCAACCCCGGCGCGGGGGAGGTCGCCCTGGGCATCTCTTCAATGGAGCTGGCCGCCTGCTTCACCCAGCCAAGTCACGAACAACGCCTGAGTTATGATGACTTCCGCCTGTGCATCGACGGCAAAGCTTCCGGCGCGGTGCGCATATCGGTCGGGCTGGTCAGCAATTTTGAAGATGTACAGGCTTTGCTTAAATTTGCAAGGAGTTTACTGAATTGATGATCGACTTTAACGAACGTGCCAGGGATTGGGACAGTGATCCCGCCAAAGTGGAGCGCGCCCGCCTGGTGGCGGGGGCCATGCACAGCCAGGTGACTTTTACCCCGCAAATGAGCGCCCTGGAATACGGCTGCGGCACCGGTCTGCTCAGTTTTGCCCTGCAGGACAGCCTGGGGCAGATCTGCCTGGCAGACAGTTCGCCCGGCATGCTGGCGGTGCTCGCGCAGAAAATCTCCCTCGGCGGATTGGATAATATGACCGCGCGCCTGCTGGATCTGGTCATTGACCCCCTGCCGCAGGAACGCTACGACTTGATCTATAGCCTCATGACCCTGCATCATGTGGCGGATACCGATGTGATCTTGCAAAGGTTTCATGCGCTCCTGAAACAGAACGGGGTCGTGTGCATCGCCGACCTGGACCAGGAAGATGGCAGCTTCCACGGCGCAGATTTTGAAGGTCACAAGGGCTTTAACCGGCAGGCCTTGCAGCAGGCCCTGCAGAAAACCGGCTTCCAGAATATCCGCTTTCAGACGGTGACCCGGGTGACCCGGCAAGTGGACGGGCAGCCAAAGGATTTCCCCGTCTTTTTATGCTGCGCGGATAAAGTTGGGTAAATCCTATTGACCTCTTCAAACCTGACAGGTTTCAGCGCGGCCCGCGTCAAACGCAAGTCTATGGAAACCTGTCAGGTCTTCAATCAAAACGGGGAATCGATGCAAGAAAAAACTTGACTAATAACATATCATATGATATATATTTAAATAATATGTATCAATTAGTTAGATTAGAGATTGGAGTAAAATTGAGATCGTAATCAGGAGCTAAATTGGATGTCGACCAAGAAAAAGTAGCACAATTTCTCAGGGAGTTTAAAGCGCTGATCAGCACAGGCCGCGATTTTGATTTTATTGGGCGTCCAGAAAACAATTCCGTTTTTATAAACCTGGGTTTGACTTGGAGGAATTTTATACGAGAGTTGCTAGGATTGTCGGTTGTGGATTACTGCTCTGGCCCGGAAAATGATCGTGATAGACCAGGAGTTGTTTGGTTATTCGGTAAGGAAATTTATGGTCATGATATTTACATAAAGCTCAAAATATATGATTTAGGTTCACAAAGAAAAGCAAAATGTATTTCTTTCCATGAAGCTAATCATCCAATAAGATATCCTTTTCGAAAATAAAACATCAATAAAAACCATCTTCAAAATAAGCATAATAATGCTTGAAGGAGACTGCAATGAAAGGCATTTGCCCCAATTGCGAAAAAGAAACTGAACTAGACTTTGTCAACATTATTGATGAAGTAATAGTTCGGGGAGAAGCTATCCCTGTTAATGTAGAATATTTTAGATGCAAGGAATGTGGGAGCGAATTTAGAGATCCGCGTTCAAAAATTGATCCTCTCGATACTGCCTATAAAGAATTTAGGCAACGACACGGTATGCTTCAACCCGAAAAAATCAAAGAACTTAGAGAAAAATATGGTCTTACCCAACTTGAGATGACCAATCTATTGGGCTGGGGTGGAGCTACGCTAAGTCGTTATGAAAATGGAGCTTTGCAAGACGAAGCTCATGAAACAATCTTGCGTCTTATTCAAGACCCCCACAATTTGCTTGAACTCATCGAACAAAAATCTGGCGTCCTTGATGAAAGGAAAAAAGAACGTACAATCGCAAGTATAAAAGAGATATCGAAGGGCCGGGAGAAATCATTTTCCACCATTTACGAAACTCTTTATGGATCCTATGAAGCTGATAAACTCAGTGGTTACAAACCTTTGGATGTCGCTAAATTATTCAACTCCATGATCTTTTTCTGTAAAGATGTTGAAATTCCGAAGACCAAACTCAACAAGTTGATGTTTTACGCCGATTTTAAACATTTCAAGGATTATGCACTTTCAATAACTGGCGTCCAATATGCACATCTTCCATTTGGACCAGCGCCAGATCGCTACCAATTGTTCGTTGCGGCTTTACATGATGAAGAGAAGTCTGTTTCAATAACAGAGTATCTATTTCCAAATGGCAATACCGGAGAATATTTGCTGGCAATAAAAGAACCTTTATTAAACATGTTTTCAACAACCGAGCTAAAAATATTAGCCATAATTAAAGAGTATTTCACTGAATTTAATGCAACTAAAATAAGCGAACTTTCTCACCAAGAAAAAGGATACGTGGACACTCGCGATGGTGAGTTAATTTCTTATGATTATGCACAATACCTGAGCATATAGAAGGTAATGATTAACCGTATTTTTAAAACCAGTAAAATCACATCCCCCTATAGCAAACTCTATGCCAGAAAACCGCAAGATCTTTTTTGGCGCTCCCGTCTCCCCTTACTCCTGCCCCGCCAAAAGCATGCGGGATCTAAGGCGGGCAACCTACCCACTTATTTCTGTTTAGCGTTGATCTCTGCCAGCACTTTTACTACCATTTCTTCGGTAATCCCAAACTGTTTGGCTTGTGGCATGGCAAGGAGAGCTTGTAAGGTCTTTCCTTTTACCAATGCGAGCATAGGATTCTTGGAGACGCCTGGAGCATATTTTTCTAAAATTTTTACCGCCTGGGGGTCTTTTAAAATAAGACCAACTTTTGTAGCTAATGTGAATGCCATTTTATTCTCCTTGATCTGATAAATTTCCAACCTCATCAAAACCATTTATTATATTAACATAATTCGTATCTACTCACCATATCAGATTTTGTCACTGCGAGCGCAGCGTGGCAGTCTCCTCTCCGGCATGGGGATTGCCACCCCAAAAAGCATCGGGGTCTTCGGCGTCGCTGGGAGGACACGATAAGCCAGTGCGTATGTGCTCCTCGCAAAGACAGAAGATAGAGCTTTTTTGCATTGAACAGCAGCGTTCTGCCACTGTGGAATTAATCGCAATTATGGACGTGAGTAGATACCATAATTATTATAAGGCACTTCTGGCAGTGAGTTTCCCGCCAAGTAATTGAACCCTGTGCAGGTTGGGTTGAGCGAAACCCCCTCCGCCTAACGCCACCTTCGCGAAGCATACCCGAGGGGTGCCCCCAAATCCTGATTTTCGGATTTGGGGGAGGCTGGGTGGGGGTCAACCCAAATGCTGGGTTTCATCCTACATGCCCTACGGGCGGGTACGATGCCGCGGAAATGACGCCTTCAAACCTGACAGGTTTCATCGTGACCTGAGACATTCGAAAGATTGCGTGTCCAAGTCAACTTGGTTGATCAGGCTTCCATGAAAACCTGTCAGGTTTTTAATGTTGGGTTTCAAAACCTTTTCTACGGGTGGTACAATTTCTTCCATGACCATCCCTGCCGAACTTGCTGAATTCACCCTGGCGCGCCGTTACAAGGCAGACCGGCGCGGCCCGGTGCGCTGGGTCTGGTCGCATGTAACCCGCCACGGCTGGCTGGTGTTGATCCTGCTGGTGGGAGCCATTGGCAACGCCGCCCTGGCTGCGCTGGTACCCGTCCTGACCGGACAGGCCTTTAACGATATGCTGGCGGTGCCGGCCCGCACCCGTGTGCTGCTGCCCCTGGCTTTGATTTTGGGAGGCTCCCAGATCGTGCGGGGAATCCTGCAATTTGGGCGCAACTTCGGGGCTGAATTGCTGGCCCAGCGCATCGAACGCGAGATCCGGGATGAACTTTACCTGTCGCTGCTGGGCAAGAGCATGACGTTTCACAACATCCAGCCGGTGGGGGATACGATGGCGCGCGCCACCAACGATGTGCGTGAGATCAACTTCATGTTCAGCCCGGGCATCAATCTCGTGGTCGGTTCGCTGACCTTCCTGGTGATGCCTTTCATTTTTGCGCCCCGCTACCACCCGGCGCTCTTATTGACACCCATCCTATTCTCGATCGCCTACTTCATTGCTTTATGGCAATACCTGCATTCCCTCACGCCGGTGACCAATGCGGTCAGGGATGCCTTTGGGGTCATGAACTCCCGCCTGGCCGAAGCCCTGGATGGGATCGAGACCGTTAAAAGCGCCTCCCAGGAAGAGGCTGAAGTCAAACGCTTTAATCTTAATGCGAGTAGTTTTCGAAATGCCTTTGTGCGCCAGGGGGACCTGGAAGCCCGCTTCCTGCCCAATCTTCTGCTTGGGATCGCCCTGGCAGGCGGCCTGCTGCATGCCTTGCTGCTCTTCCGCCAGGGTCTGCTGGATACAGGCGGTGTGGTGGCGTACTTTGGTTTGCTGATGATGCTGGATTTTCCCACCTTTGCCTCCACTTTTGCCTACACCCAGGTTTCTTCAGGCATTGCCGGGTCGCGCCGGGTGCTGGAGCTGATGAACCGGGAGAATGACCTCGATCAGAATAGGGTCGGCACAAGCATGGATGTCAAAGGTCAGATCGAATTCCGCGGGGTGGGTTTTGCCTATCTTGATAAAGAACCCATCTTGAATGACATCAACTTTACGGTCAAACCCGGGCAGACGGTTGCCATTGTGGGGCAGACGGGTGCAGGCAAGACCTCGCTGGTCAAGCTCATCAACCGCACCTATGATGCCAGCCGCGGGCAGGTGCTGGTGGATGGCGTCAATGTACGCGCCTGGAACCTGGCCTCCCTGCGTCAACAAATCTCGATCATCGAGCAGGATATTTTCCTGTTCTCGCGCTCGATCTCCGAAAACATCGCCTTTGGCAAGCCGCAGGCTACTCACGCAGAGATCGAAACCGCCGCCAAAGCTGCGCAGGCGCATGATTTCATCCTGGAATTCGAGAATGGATACGATACGGTCATCGGGGAACGCGGCGTGACCCTGTCGGGTGGACAACGCCAACGGCTGGCGCTGGCGCGCGCCTTCCTGACCGATCCGCGCATCCTGGTGCTGGACGATTCGACCAGCGCCATTGACAGCGCCACGGAAGATCTGATCCAGCGCGCCATTGCCAACGCCGCCAAAGGCCGCACCACCCTGCTGATCACACACCGCCTGTCACAGATCCGCTGGGCGGACCTGATCATCGTACTGCGCAAAGGCAGGATCGCTGCCATCGGCAACCATGAGCAGCTGATGCAAAGCTCCGCAGCCTACCGGCGCATCTTCTCTGAATAATGGTAACTCCTTTGTGACCTGGAGGTAAAAGGTATGATAACCACTAAGGCACCAAGTCACGAAGAAAAACAAATAAGAGGCTGTACTGCTTGGTGTCTTCGTGCCCTGGTGGTAAAAAACTGCAACCACTATCTCCCAAAAAATGGGGACATGAGGCGCCACCCAAAAGTGACTGGGCATGAGACACGAAGAATTATTAATGGCTTTTCCTTAGTGTCTTAGTGACTTAGTGGTTAAAATGATGTAACCACAAAGACACCAAGCCACGAAGAAACATAAAAGTTTTTATCTTGGTGACTTGGTGGTAAAAAAGATAAAAAAGTAACACTGTGGAGTAATCAATGGGTTTTTTCTTCTCCAGCCTTAATAACGAAAAATATGACCGCCAGTATTCAGACAAACAACTGCTGGCCAGGATATCCGCTTATTTTAAGCCTCAAACAAAACGCCTGGCAGTCATACTCGCGCTGATCCTGATCCTGTCTGTGATCGGCGCGGCCCAGCCCGTCATCGTCAGCCGGGGGGTGGACCTGCTGAAAAGCCAGCCGAATGTCAACGCCATCCTGCTCATCAGCGCGGCCATCTTCGTGATCGGGGTGGCCAACTGGCTGCTGAGTTGGGTGCGCCGCAGCCTGGTGGCACGTGCAGTTGGAGATGTCATCCTGAAAGTTCGCACCCAGGCCTTTCGGGCTGCCACCGCCCATGACCTTTCCTTCTACGATCAGTATGCCTCCGGGCGCATTGTTTCACGCATCACCTCCGATACGAATGAATTTGGACAACTGGTCAGCATCATCACCGATGTGGGCTCGCAGATGATCCGGGCAGTCCTGCTGGGTGTTGTCCTGGTGCGCACCGAGTGGCATCTTTCCTTGATCCTTTTCTCCTTCCTGCCGTTCCTGTTTTTGCTGGCGCTGGGCTACCGGAGCATTGCGCGCAACGTGACCCGGCGCGGCATGCAGGCTATGGCGGATGTCAATTCTGCCATCAAGGAAACGGTCAGCGGGATTTCCATCGCCAAGAATTTCAGGCAGGAACACAGCGTCTTTGAGACTTTTGATACCGCCAACCAGACCTCCTACCGGGTGAACGTCCGGCGCGGCTTTGTGTTGTCGCTGGTCTTCCCGACGCTGAATGCCCTGGGAGGCATTTTCACGGCCATTTTGGTGTACACAGGTGGCTTGAGTGTGGCCCAGGGAGTGGTATCTGCCGGGGCCTGGTACCTGTTCATCCTGAGCCTGGAAAGCTTCATGTTCCCGGTCATGAGCCTGTCGGCCTTTTGGGCGCAGATCCAGTCGGGGCTGTCGTCCGCCGAGCGCGTTTTCGCCCTGATCGATGCCGACCCCAATGTCATCCAGACCGCCAACCTGCAAGTCCCCAGGCTTAAAGGGGAGATCACATTTAATAAGCTGGGATTTCGTTACACGGATAACGAGCCCATCCTGACCGACTTCAGTCTGCATATCCGCCCGGGGGAAAACCTGGCCATCGTCGGGCATACCGGCGCCGGCAAATCATCCCTGGCCAGACTGATCGCCCGCTTTTATGAATTTCAGAGCGGGGGACTGCTTCTGGATGGACTGGATATCCGCACGTTTGACCTGGGGGCATACCGCCGCCAGCTGGGCATCGTATCCCAGGCGCCGTTCCTTTTCTCCGGGAGTGTGGCTGAGAATATTCGCTACGCCGTACCCGGCGCAACGGATGAAGAGATGCTGACCCTGGCGAAGCGTATTGGGGAGGGCGAGTGGCTGGAGACGCTGCCGGACGGCTTGAACAGCCAGGTGGGTGAGCGCGGCGGGCGGTTGTCGATGGGGCAGCGCCAGCTAGTGGCGCTGATGCGCGTCCTGGTGCAGAAACCGGCCATCTTTATTTTGGATGAAGCCACTGCCAGTATTGACCCCTTTACCGAGTGGCAGATCCAGCAGGCGCTCAACCTGATCCTGCAGGATACCACCAGCCTGCTGATCGCGCACCGCCTCTCCACGGTCAAGGCCGCCGACCGGATCGTGGTCATGCAGAACGGTGCCATCATCGAAGAAGGCAGCCATGCCGGGCTGCTCCAACACAACGGGCATTACTCCATGCTTTACAACACCTATTTCCGGCATCAATCCCTGGATTACAAGCCGCCGGACAGTTAGCCCGAAGGTTGGGTATCGCTGTTGGGTATCGCTGTGCTGTAAGATGGCTTTGCCAGTTTCAGACCCGCTCCCCCTGCCTCCTTTCCCTTTCAGGGGACTTCGGCGGAGACCTGCGGCGGGCAACCTGCCACTATGCTGCGATCATGTTAACGAACGACTCGAGATTGCCGAGCAGGTCGTCGTAAAAAATCACATCAACCTTTATCAAACCATCATTAGCATACGAAAATCGTTTTCCATATTCTTCGGTCTCAATTGTTTCCGTGTTCCCCGCAATAATAGAACCGTATTGTGCAAGCCCTGTCTATTCCCTGCCGATTTCGCCCAGAAATATATTGACCACGCGCGGATCGAAATGCGTTCCAGCCAGCGCGCGAATATGCTCCAACGTTTTTTCTTTTGACCACGCCGCGCGGTACGGACGATCCGACGTAAGCGCGTCGTATACATCTACCACCGCAAAGAGCCGCGCCGCCAGCGGAATCTGTTCGCCTTTGAGTCCGCGTGGATAGCCGGTGCCGTCCCATTTTTCGTGATGGCAGTACGGAATATCCAACGCTGGTTTCAAGTACGCAATCGGCGCGAGCATATCGTAGGCGAATTGCGGATGTTTTTTCATCTTCTCCCATTCTTTATCCGTCAGTTTCCCGGGTTTCAAGAGTACTCCATCCGGCACGCCCATCTTGCCGATGTCATGCAGGAGCGAGCCGCGACGGATGTGAACGATCTCCACTTCGCTGATGCCCATCGCCAGCGCCAAGCGTTTGGACATCTCCACGACACGCAAGGTATGCCCCTCGGTTTCTTTGTCGCGCAGGTCAAGGGCGTGTGACCAGCCCTCAATGGTGGCGTCGTAGGCAAGAGACAGATCCGTGATTGAACGTTGCAGGTTATCAAAGAGTTGGGCATTATCCAGAGCAATGGCGGCTTGCTGAGTCAGCATTTCAAAAAACTCCATCCAATCTTCGTCCGTTTCGCGGTGGGCACGCGTGAAGATTTCCAGCACACCCTGGATTTTTCCTTTGGCGATGAGCGGCGCGGCGTGATAGCAGGTGAAATCTTCTCCTGCCAGCACATCTGCGCGGGTAAAGTCGGTTTCCGTATCAAGAACATTATGAATGTGGACGATGTGTCGCTCAAGCGCGACGCGCCCGGCGAGCCCCTCGCCCAATTGCATGCGACAGTGTTCGATGGCTTTGCCGCGAAAGCCGTACCCGGCGCCATAGGCAAGCGTTTGCGTGTGCGGGCCGAGCAAAAACACGGCGACAGCGTCCACGCCCAATTGAGCCGCTACCTGTTGCACGATCACGTTCAGGGTTAACCGCAGGTCAATACTCCCGACGATGGCGCTATCAATGGCGCGCAGCGCGGCGAGGTGTTGCAGCTGAGTTTGAATGCGTTCTTCCGCCTGCTTGCGCTCGGTGATGTCCTGAAACGCGCCGTTGAGAAGAACAGTCTTATTGTCGCGGCGCACGGCTGCCCCCTGGGCGCGCACCTCAATGTGCCGACCCTTCGCGGTAATCAACTGAAGCTCAAAATCCCACGGCGTGCCTGAGTCGATGCCAGCCTGCACTGCGGCGGAGATGACCGGTTGTGACTCCGGCGCGTAGAAATTGATCGCCTCGGTGACATTCAGCCGGGTGGCGGGATCGACTTCATGGATGCGATAGACCTCTTCCGTCCAGAAAAGAGTCTGCGTTTCCAGATTCAATTCCCAGCCTCCAACCTGTGCCATCTGTCCGGTGAGATTGAGCAGGTCGAGCGAATGACGCAGCGCCTCTTCCGCATACTTGCGCCCGGCTTCGCGCTGTTGCAGCGAGGCTGCCATATCATCGAAGGCGCGCGCCAATTGGCTCAGTTCGCTCACGCCGCCCTGCACACTCGTGCGCGTGCTCAAGTCGCCGGCAGCCAGACGTTGGGTGGCGTTGACCAGGACATTAACACGCCGCAACAGGAAGACATCACTGCTGATCCACAGCATTGTCAACATGAGCGCAGATATGACGATCAAACCAATCACTATGATGTTTATCACGCGATCTGCTTCTGCAAAAGCTAACGCGCTGGGAATGCCGATGGCCAGATATGCGGAGGGATCGCTCACGCTGCCAAGCGGGTGAAAGGCGTACAAACGCTCGATGCCGTCCATGCCCAACGCTTGAGTCGTGCCATCGCCTTTGTGGTACAAAATTTCCTTGACAATCGGTGCTTCGGTAAACTTTTTGCCGACATAATTTTGGTGGTCGGGATAGCGCGTCAGTATCGTGCCGTTGCGGTCAATCACGGTCAGCGAGGATCCGGTCGGCAGTTCCACGTGTTCTGCGAGTTGGCTCATCCATTCCAAATCCAGCCCGGCAACCAGAATCCCTTTGAGTTGACCCGCGTTATCCAAGACCGGATAAGCCAAAGTGATAATTGCTTTGCCAAGTTCTCTGGCGATGAGATATTCGCTAATGGAAAGGTCGCGCGTTTGCAGGGCGCTCTGAAAATACGTTCGGTCAGCAAGGTTCACGGCTTGAGTGCGCGGCAATCCGCTGCAAACCACGTCGCCGTTTGGCATAGCAACGACAAAGTTCGAGTAAGATGGGGAATGGGTTAACAACTCAGCCAGAAAGGCGTCGCAATTACCCGATTGAGTGTCTCGAACAACCGGCATCAGGGAAAGAGCGGTCAGCGTCTGCCGCGCGCCCTCAATGAGCGCGTCCTGATTGCTTGCGGCAAGATGCACGAGTCGAAACGCTTCGCTTGTCGCATTCTTGGCGGCTTGTTCGTGCAACTGCGCACCGATGAACAGCACCAGCCCGAGCGCGGGCAGTAACGCGAAGAGGACAATCAGGATCAAGCGAAAACGGAGACTGGAGAGAAATCGGGACATGAATATATTCCTTCATCGCCATCTGTTGTGTGGGCAGGACAGGCAGCGTTAATCCGATATGGAAACGCGGAGTTCTCTATACCAGCAGTGAGTGCGCACCAGAATCGAGCGGGAGATACGGATGATGCCTCGTGGATTATCCGGGAACGAAAACGAGAGAAGAACGTGCCGAGGCAAACAGATCGTCTGCCTATTTCGTGTAGTTCGGGGGGGGAGGTAACAGCAATGTAACTGCGCGTTCGTACTTTTTCCAAACGCGAGTCGCCAGGATGAACGGTAGTTTTCTCGGGACTGGGGACGGCAAGTTGAAGAGTTACGGAATTACCTCCTCGAAAAATAAAGACAACGCGAAAATCGTGGACTTTAATAATATCACAAAGTTCATCCCGGTTGGATTGAGGTCACAAGAAAGTGCATTCTATCACAATTCGAATAGAGCGTTAATGAGGGATCAATCTCCATGCGCTTTCGCAACCAATTCCACGCTTTACAACCCCTATTTCCGGCATCAATCCCTGGATTACAAGCCGCCGGCAAGTTAGCCCGAATGTTGGGTTTCACCCTGCCTCCTTCACCCTCGGGTACTTCGCGCGGTGTTGGTTAGGATATTTCTTTGCGCCACTGTACCGATCTTGATCCAATAGGAAGTACCATTCGTTCATAAACGATGGGGGTTGTTCATGGGGGGGTTGTAATTATTTCAAGAGTTGCTATAATATCTTCAGGCGTACGAGCCGGATCGTTTTCTATCAACCAGCTTTCACCCCCACAGAACGGGATCTATCGCAGAAGGTGACAACTTGAAAAAATCTTTTGGTTCTTCCAAGACTAATCGCTCGATCAGCAAACCTTCCTTTTCCAGCTCCAAAGGGGTGGGAAAGATCGGCGGCGGCATGAAAAAACCCTTTTTCCAATCATCGAAAGGAAGCTTTGGCAACAAAGAGTCCTTTAAGGGCACACCTGACAGCCTCAAGGAGGGATCTTCCATGTTCCCCGAAAAAAGGAGGAGTAACCGGGCAGTTTCCCTGATCAGCCTGCTGGTGCTCTTTGTTTGCTGCCTGGTGGTTTTATGCATTGGCGGGGTGTATCTTTTCAGCCAGGGTTTGATCTCCATTCCGTCTTTTGGGTAGCAGTGTGGCTGTCTGAACAGGGGAGATAAAAGAGGGTGGGTATAAGAGATCCAATAAGCTGGAAAATGGATTTTTTTTATTAGCCTGCACAACCTTCTGATCTCATTTGTTTGAATATGAACTATAGGTTCGTTGATGTGTATGCCTGCCTGTGCGGATATGACAAATATCTATGCTAATGAAACATTAATTTTAAAAGCCTTGTCAAAAAAACAAATAGTATGGCATAATATGAATGCCCGTCGCTTGGATGCCCCCCTCATCCAGGTGGCGGGCAATTTGTTTTGAAAAGACCTGACAGGTTTCCTAACCTGTCAGGTCTGCTCAAATGTAGTAAAATTAAAGTACACTGATTGGCAGCGCATGCCTGTGAGTCTCCGGGTTTTTTGTGAACGCGGTTGGGAGTATTTACAAGAGGCGCCCATAAGGTTTGACAGGTTCGCTTTTATTGAGAGGAGAATTGACATGCCAGATAAAGGAAGTAAGGATAAAGGCCGTAAGGAAAAAAAGAAAAAACCTCTGCATGATGCCAAAGAAAAGAGGAAGTTAAAGAAAGAGAAGAAGATTACCACGCCGATATAGATCCTGCAGTCGGGATCATTGATGACAATTGAATAATTGAAAGAGACCGCTGAATTGAAGGCGGTCTCTTTTTGTTTGTGCCAGGGGTTATGACCGGCTATTTCCCTTTAAATGGATTAAATACTTTCACCCACGCATAATCTTGTCCTTCAGATAGATCTTCCGACCAGAGCAGGCTGCAGCCACTCTGGCGGGCAGATTGCAGGATCATGGCGTCCCAAAAGGAAATCTGGCAGCGCTGGTGCAGTTCAACAGCAGCAACCACATCCATGACTCCGGGGCGATGAACCTTCCAATCCGAAAAATCCCGGATGACCTGGGTGGCATGTTCGGGTGAAAGTGGAAAATTGGATTTGCGGGTGACGTTGACAAAGAATTCCTGTAGCACCTGGATGCTCAGGCAGCCCAGCCCCGTATCCCATAGCGAAAGAAGCAAAGCTTTGGCTTTTTCGTGTTTCTCTCCCTGCGACAGATCATAAGCATAAACCAGGATGTTCGTGTCCACAAACTGAAGTTCGGGATCAGCGGTCATGAAGGTCGTCCCGGCTGGCAGTTTTGCGGAAACCCAGGTTGAAGCCTATTTCCAGTAATGCCCTCTGGCGTTTGTGTGCCGCATCGTACTCGGTCTCTTCCTCCAGCATTTTCTCGGCTGCGCGGGTCAACAAGCGCGAGACGGACGACTGCCGCTTAGCGGCCAACAGCTTGATCTTTCTAAGGACGGTTTTGGGTAAGGAAAGGGTTATGTTCTGGTTTTGCATGGGAACCTCCACGAAATTAAGTGTATCACGTAATTTCGTGGATTGCAATCCGCTCTCGCAAGAGATCTGAGGGTTTGACAAACCGGCTTTTATTGGCTATGCTTGGGTGCATGCAAACCAACCCGATCAGCATTCGCCGTTTTGAAGAGCAGGATTGGCCGCAGGTGTGGGGCGTGCTGGAGCCGGTCTTCCGGCAGGGGCAGACCTACTCCTTCCCGTCCGAGATCAACGCGTCCGAGGCGCACAAGGCCTGGGTGGAGATTCCCCTGTGCACGTATGTGGCCGAGATGGACGGGCAGGTGGTGGGAACGTATTACATAAAACCCAACCAGCCCGGGCAGGGAGGGCACGTCTGCAACTGCGGCTACGTGGTGGCGACCACCCGGCGCGGGCGGGGCATTGCAGCCGGCATGTGCAGGCACTCCCTGGCGGAGGCGCGCACACAGGGTTTCAAGGCCATGCAGTACAACCTGGTGGTCTCCAGCAATGAGGATGCTGTTCACCTGTGGAAAAAAATGGGCTTTGAGGTGGCGGGCCGGCTGCCCAAAGCTTTCAAGCACCCGCAATTGGGCTATGTGGATGCGCTGGTGATGTACCAGTGGCTGGGGTAGTAAACGCTGCTATTTGGTTGCATGCAAAAAAACATTCACCACAAAGGCACCATCCCGGAAAAAGAGGCCGGGACTTAGTCACGAAGAAAAACAAATAAGAAGTTGTTCTGCTTGGTGTCTTCGTGCCCCCCATGTTTAAGGGAGGTGTGACTTTGTGGTAAAAAACTGCAACCACAAGACACAAAGGGGTTTTAAGGGAAACCTGCATGTTAAAGACCTGATAGGTTTCCGTAGAAGCCTGATCAACTCGCTCAACCCAACAACCGATCCAGGTTCTCCCGGGTCAATAAGACGCTTTCATGCCGGGAAAACAGGAAGGGTTCCACATCTGCAACAGCCTGATCCCAGGCAATCCTGCTCAGGTGAGTATGCAAAATTGACCGCCAGGTATCCAGGGTCAGGTGCGGCCCAGTTTCCAAGCTTTGTACAAGCGCGTTTCCCTTGTCAGTCGCCAAACAGCGCTGCTTCAATTTCAAGCAGATCTTTGGTGAACAGTTCCAGGTCAATTTTTACGGTTTCGGTATCTCTTTCCAGGCCTGTAATGATCAGGTTAAGTCGTTGAGGCATGCTTTCAGCCAGGTTTGCGTCGAACTCAGTAATGATCGGAATTAGATTTTTAAGTCGATCCTGGGTATTGACCAGGGCAGCTTTAGCTGCCTCCACATCGTCCAGGAAGAGCGCCATGCGCGCGTTGTTCACATCCACCAGCACTTGTAATAGTTTCAAATGCGCTGTAGCCGTCTCAGCTTCACCTTGCAAGGCCTTCTTCTCGCCTTCAAGCGCAGCGATTTTTTTGTTGGCTGCCTGAACTTCAATATTCAGCCTCTCGGTATCAACGATGGCCTCAGACAAAGGCTTATAGCGCAGGTAATGATAGGTCACTATCCCTGCCAGGAATGCAAGTGCAAGTACAACCAGCCAGATGAGCAGCTTGCGAAAGAAGCGTTGCAGGCGGCCAGGCTGCGGTTTTGAGGCATCAGCAAACTCAGATGAGGCGGGTGCTTGAGATCCGTTAATGGTTTCGGAGGTTTGCCCCTTTTCCTGGTTATCAGCATTCTTCTGGTTCATGGCTTATCCTTTCAGTGGCATTATGGCAATTTTACATCCTGCATAGGGAACAGCATGATGTGATCATGAGTTGCTCTCATTATCGCGCCATTTCTCGAAAATTGCACAGCCTACCTGCGGAGATCGCGCAGCACCCGCCGCAGGTCTCAAAAGGGGAAAGGGGGCTGGAGCCGGGGGCGGTCAGCCCTGAATTATCCCTTGACGTAGGACAATTTTTCGCAGATGAGGCCGTTCTTCACCTGGAAAATATCCACTCCCCGGACGTGGCCCTTTTTTCCCGCCTCATCTTCCCAGTCATACCTCCAGCGCATAATGCAGCGCAACCCCAGGCCAAAGATCTCCTCGATCTGGATGTGGGCCTGGGGCGACTGGCGGAAGAAGTCCTGCCAGAAGCGGGTCACGGCTGCCCGGCCTGAGTACACGGTGCCGTCCGGGGCTGGATGCGTGTTTTCGAAGATACAATCCTCGCTCATAAGCTGCAGCATGCCTGCGACATCCTGACGGTTGAAGGCCTCATTGAACGCAAGGACGACGCGCACTGCTGATTCCAGGCGGGACATGCGGATTGGACTCATTTGGATATCACCTCCTTTATTAAAAATCCATCACCTTATCCAGCCCGCGCTGGACACTCATTAAGCTGTCAACTCTTGCTTACAATATAGTTAACAAACGTTCCTCCTGCTAAAACCTGCTGCTTTTCCACTTTCAGGTGATGTTGATTTATCAGCGCGGAAAGCCCACCCATTGCCAAGAAATCCCGATGATTTCTGAAGTGTTCCCGACCCGCAGCTAATTCCGAGAAAAAGATGATGAGTTTGGAAACCCACCCCTGTAATGGTTGGTAAGGGCCTGTATGAAAGTCGATCAACAGGATACGGCCGTCATTTTTTAGAACCCGCATTATCTCTTTCAAAACTGCTGAGCGAGTTGCTGAGGACATTTCGTGTAATGACAGCATGGAAATGACCAGATCAAACTTGTCATCTTCATAAGGCATGTCCGTCGCGTCACCCAGATCGAGTTGGGTCGAATCGCCCAGGCGTTTTCGTGCAACATTCAACATGGATGGTGATAAATCCAGTCCGTACAGATTGCACTTGTAGCGTTGGTACAGTTCGAGATGCGAGCCTGTACCACAGCCTACATCAAGAATACTCATCCCTTTGATTGGACGAAACATTCTGATCCCGACCAGTTTAAAGCCCATATTCATCGAATCAAAAAAACGATCATAGATTCTCGAAATGTTGCGATAAGGGTCTTTCATTGTTTAACCTGCCTGACTTTTGAGAAAAGCCTCCATTGCAGCAGTCACCGCTTCCGGCTCTTCGAGTGTTGACGTATGCCCTGCCCCGGGGATAATGACCAGTTGTGAGTTTGGAATACCCGCGTGCATCTGTTCAGCCTTCCGGGGAACCGTAGCCACATCCTGGTCTCCGACGATGATCAGGGTGGGAGTCTTGATCTGGCCGAGTTGTTCAGTGACCCCCTGGCGGGTGATCACACCTGACACGGCACGTGTGATCCCGACGCGATCATTGGCAACCATACGTTGTTTCCACTCTTGCTTGAGGCTGGCCCGCCCTGGATCGTTCAGGAATTTTTGTCCGAACATGATCTGCATGACACGATCAGCTACGAGTTGCAGTCCTATCCAACGGGCTACAATGTTCAGCATCCGGTAGCTGCGTGCGGTTTCCATCGATTCAGGATCAGATGAACTTTCGATGAGCGTGAGAGACTTGAGCAGGTCGGGTCGGCGGATTCCCAGGCGCAGACCAACAAAACCGCCCATTGAAAGCCCTACAAAATGACAGGGAGCGCAGTCGAGTGCCTCGATTAGCGCAATGGAGTCTTTATAAAGACTTTCAATATCATATCCTGACTGAGTGACCTCACTCTGTCCCTGGCCACGATGGTCGTAGGTGATACAGCGAAAACGGTCTTTCAACGCAGTGACCTGATCCTTGAACATGGCGCCACTCCATAATAATCCATGTGAAAAGACCAGGGTTTCAGCGCCACTTCCGTGTTCTTCGTAATAAATGCTGGCTCCATTAATTTTCAGGTTTGGCATGATCGCTCTCCTTTATCCAAATGTGCCGAACAATTTGGGTCACCAGCCCCCTGTAGTTTGCCGGGTTGCTCTTATTATCGCGCCATTTCTCATAAAACGCGCATTGTATCGCTGAGCGAAGCAGAGGGACCCGGAGCGCAGCTTTGTAGAGGCAGCTCTCAGATCTGCCCATACCTGTCATTTGGATGCATGCAAAAAAAGATTTACCACGATCCCAAAGTGATTGGACATGAGACACAAAGACACACAGCCCACCTTCATAAAACCTGTCAGGTTTGGTGAATACCCGGCCAATGCACCGCTCCTGGGCGATTAAAAACTCATCACCTTATCCAGGCCGCGCTTGACGCCCACAAATGTGGAAACTTTACGAATGGCCAGGAGCGCCCCGTTGACATAGGGCTCTGCGCTTGAGCCTGACTCGTGCCGCAAAATTAACTTCTGGTCGGACATTCCAAAAATTGCATCCAGCGAAATGACATATCCTGGCAGCCGCACAGAATGGACCTGGGAACCATTCAACCGGGCTCCCCGACTCTCTTTTGGACCTTCGATCAAATCCAGCGGAACATCGAGTTGTGACTCCTGTATTTTTGAAAGGCGGTTTGCCAGTTCGCGTGCGGTTCCACTGGGAGCATCTTTTTTTTCGGAATGAGCGTAGTCAATGATCTCCCAGTGGGAAATATATTTAGCCGCCATCTCGGCAAATTTTTGAAGCAGTACTGCGGTGATGGCGAAGTTTCCTACAGCCAGAACCCCGCGCCTGGCTTCCTGGGCAACAGCATGGATCTCCCGGTAGTCGTCCTCGCTTAGCCCGGAGGTGCCGACGACAACGTGAGCGCCACTCCTGAGCGCGGACAGAATATGGAACTTTGCAATATCCGGTTTGGTGTACTCCACAAAAACATCCGGCCTGGTTTTGAGCGCGTCTGCCGCAGTTGCGAAAACAGGCGTAGTGAGCCCTTTAATATCGATCACATCCCCAAGAACTCGCCCGGCATGGCTGCGGGAAATGGCGGCGACAAGGTCAAGATCGGGAGATGCAAATATGCCCCGGGAAAGCGCAGAACCTGCCCACCCTGCCGCACCCGCCAAACAGATCCGAATGTTCGTCATGTACTCTCCTTTGTTGATATTGCGGACGGATGAGCTGTCCAACGGTTTGCGATAATCCTGCCTGTCCTGATTTCTTTTGTCAGGGCATGCTTTTAGCGGGAGATCAGCCTATTGCCAGGGGTGCTACGCGATCGGCAGGTTGGCAGGGTCAGTTGCCATTTGTGATCAAAGGGGCTTGAGCAAAGCCAATATTCTGCAATACAATCGCAATCACAATTAAAACAATAACAAAAATTAATATTTGAACAAAGAGACGACCAAAATTTGATTGTGTCAAGCCGTGTCCAAGTACCCCACCCCCAATCCCAAGCTCGATGGCTTGTCCCAAAAACCAGGCTATTAAAAGGGTGGGGGGAATTGTTGCAATTGAGAAAAGACCTATGGAAAACGCTCCCCAGGTTAGAACACCAACCTGAAACCCAAAGATGGCTCCCTGTTTCCATCCTTGAAGTTTGAGTTTGAGCATAAGCCAAAGAAGGAAAATAACAAATATCAGAAATGATAGGTATCCGATGGGAATATATGCAAAGGCACGGTCTAAGGGAAGCAAGAAAGGACTTGGTTGTGAATATACTCGCGAGAGTAATCCTGCGTGTAAAAAGAAATCAAACCCCAGCATAGATAACCATGACAAAAGGGTGAGTTTTATGTAAAAACCAATGGAAGGGAGAGGGTGATTAGTTGTATCCATATTTCTTAAATTTATCTACCTCATTCTTTCATCCCTAATCTTTTGGCAACTCACTATGGTTTCACCCACCCTTTGGCGGGTTAGTGGACTTATGGGTGGTCTCCAGGCCGCCTGAAATCAATCGTCTAAATGGAGTTAACGCCTGCCTTCATTTTACATACACCTCGGGGAAAATGCAATTTCAAAACGCCCCACCCCAACCCTCCCCAAATCCTAAAACAAGGATTTGGAGAGGGGGTTTTGATAAAAACCTGTCAGGTCTTTGGGCGTGGGCAACTTGCCTATTTGGGAAGACATTATGACTGCCAAAATGGTCATTTAGCCAAGTAAACTTGACAAATTTTTGAGTGTATGCTATCCTATAACCAGAGGATGGAAGATATGGACAAAATTACCCTTAAAAATCGTCTGAAAGTTGCTCGTGCTGAAAAAAACTTTTCTCAAGAAGAACTAGCCAATCTTGTTGGGGTAACAAGACAAACGATTAGTTCAATTGAAACCGGGCAATATTGCCCTTCGGCTCTTTTGGCATTCCAACTGGCAAAAAAACTCGAAAAACCAGTTGAAGAACTATTTTTTCTAAAAGGAGATGAAAAATGAACAACCAATTTGATTCTCGTGATGAGCGCACTACTGTAGTTGAAAATGCAAGTTACCGTATTGCCTACCTTGTGATGTCATTTGGTCTATTAGGCAGTGTAGCATACCGAAGTTTTGTTCTGCAGCAAAGTAGTTGGGATTTACTGGCATTGGTAATTCTGGGAGGGGTGACAGCAACTATCTATCAAGGAACTAACAAAGTGCTTTCACGTCACTGGATTATGACAACTGGTGTAACTTTAGTTATTGCCGGACTCCTTGCAGTTGCCTTTGTAATTATATTCCGTTAGGCACATCGTCTTTTACCTGTAAGAGGCTTATATGACCCACATCTTGATTGAAGCGGGTCATTATTTTTGCAAGAGGTTACCCAACCTACCAGCTGGCCTTATTTCCCTAAAGCAGGAATGGCTTCCAGGGCAATCTTCTCGAGCAGATCCTGGTTGGTGATGGCTTGATCTTTCCAACTGTTGACACCAAATGCGCTGATAAAACAGAAATCATTGATACCAGCTTCCGTGTAACGTCCAACGGCATCGTAAAATGCCTCCATCGAGCGGAACAGACCGTCTGAAGTCCATCCGAAGATGAAGGTTCGTCCGATGTGGACCGGGTCACGTCCGACCTCGAGCGCGAACTCGCACAGCATTTCACAACGCTGGCGGGTCATATCACTGCTTTGTTTGGGTGTTAAGTCCTTGCCCGGGTAATAACTGTTCCAGGCATCCCCATGCCTGGCAGCCAGGCGCAAAGCCCTGGGTCCGTGGGCTGCCACATTGAATACAGGCCGGGGTTGTGAAATAAACAGCGGGCGCAAGTGTGCTTCCTGGATGTTATAGTATTTTCCGGGGTAGGTGGTTACTTCTTCTTTCAACATTCGGTCGATGATCTCCACGAATTCCCCGTAGCGTTCGGAGCGCTCACGTGGTGCCCAATCTGGAACGCCGGTCATTGTGTGGCAGCTCCTGGCTCCGGCTGAACCCACGCCCAGCTCCAGCCGGCCTCCTGAGATATGATCCAGAGTAAAGGCCATGCGTGCCAGGAGCGCCGGGTTGCGCAGGGTCATGCTGGCCACCAGCATGCCGAGCGAGATCCGATCCGTTTGGGTTGCCAGGGCAGTCAATACACTCCAGCAATCATACCAATCCATCACTTTGTCGTGCGGATTAACAAAATGGTCTGGCACCCAGAGCTTATCGAAACCCAGAGATTCAATCAATCTTCCGTGTTCAATGAGCTGTTTCCAGGGGGGGACCGGTCCAATACTGATCCCGAATGTGGGCTTGCCGTCATTTTTTATGTTCAAGGAATCCCTCCTTCTGGTTGAGCAAGACTTGCGATAACCATCCAACTTTGAATATTTGGCAGGAGATCCGGAAATATCAAAACGCTTGCCAGGAACGGTTCAGCGCGTTGCTGCTGTGGGCCAAGCTCACAGTCGTTGGATCAAGATTGTGGAAGGTTGGCAACCTGCGCAGAATCATATAACTGTGAAGTGCGCTGTGTCAGGCAGCTGCTTCACGGATTCACGTTGACCGGCGACGGCTGCGAATGAACAGGACAACTGAACCGACTGCGCCAACGATGAAGGCTGCAGGGCAGATCAGCGTGGCGAGAAAAAAGGCCGCGACGGCGAGGCCCTGCATCAGAATCTGGAGCGCACCCGTGGTTGCCGAATTGTGGGCGACAGCCGCGAAAACGTTGTTCAGAAGGACGAAGAGAGCAAGACCGAGTAGCGACGCGTAGAGGAGGAACCTGAACTGCCTTGCGGTTCGCCAGGGATGGACGATTGCAAGGACAAAGGCAGTAGCTGCAAGAAAGGCTAACAGTATGCCGGGTGGATTATCGTTGATACCTACAGCGGCAGCGGCAATTACCGACAAGCCACAGATCGCCAGGAGCATAAGCGTCTTGATTCTGTTGCGAGGTGTTGAAAAAGCATCCATCATGACAGTCTCCTTTTTTGATAGTGGATTTCGTCTATGGCTGCCTGACGGTTTGCGTACGTCCCGCCTGTTGGGCGGTCTTTGGATAATAAAACATGATTTTTGGAGGGGCTTCCTTACTCCATCCTATTAAAGGGCACAACCGTTGACTTTCTTCTCGACTTTGATTTATCTTCAATCAATGAGAAGGTCAAAGTCTTGCCTCTAAAACTCCACTTGTACCTGCCAATCCCTGACTCGGGATCGGCGTAAAGCCCTGCTTCGTCAAGTACTTCAAACACATCTCCTATTATTTTGTATGTTGAAGTGACAATAACCTCCCCATCAAGGGTTATCGTCAATCTGCCTTGCCCATCGAATTCGACTACAGGTGAAACGTCACCTACCGTGTATGTAAAAATGCCTTTAGGAAAATTTGGCTCTGATTTATTGAGTGGTACAGGTTGTTCTGTCATTATAGGGTCCTTCCTATTGAACCATTGGAAAGTATTTCCGAATGGTTGGTTTTATCGGAAAGTGTGGGCGAATGCCTGCAATTATCCGGTACACGTGGTATCGGGTGACCTTTGGATAATAAAACATGATTGTGTGGGTTAGATTGGGAAGACGTATCCTGGACGACCTTCTGTGTGGAGTAGTAAATCATCCATCCAGGATATGTCTTCCCTTTCTTTAGCGGGTTGTCTTGCCTATGGCGCTGGTTAAGTACTTGCTGATTTCCCAAACTGGAAATATCCGAAACCTGCCGCAAGCAGGAAATAGATGACCACAGTGGACCAGACCAGGCTATTCCCGACCCCATATAATGCATCAAATACTGAGGCGATGAATCCGGTGGCACTCATAATGAACCCGCCCATGATGATCGCCTTCATAGCTTCGTCCTTTGGCATGACATTTCTGGCAAACCAAAGGATGGCCGCAATCCCGAGGAAGGCTGAGCCCAGATACCTCGCAAGATACTGTCCGGAAACATCAAGAGCCACACCGTACATGGACATGGTTTGGACTGGCATCAAGATGAAAGCTAATCCGAAGAGTAATCCCACCACAGCAGAAATCGACATGAATGTTCCAAGTTTCATTTGGTTTTCTCCTTTTGAATGAGAAGCTAATGTTTTGAAAAAATTTTTTTCAAACAAACCTGATTATTATCAATAACTTCCTCCTTTCCGTCGGGTTGGGCTAGCCAGTCACACCTGCAGATTTGTGGAAATGAACAATAATCCACCCGGCTTTTTGCTTCTCCAGGATCCAGGTGCAGCGCACAGGTGTCTCATTTTCGAAATTCATCCTGGTCATCTTTCTAATCCTTTCTTTGAGAAAAACCAGAAAACCACTTCATTTTCACTGAAGGTTGTCATTATTATTAATCCCCTGCAGATAATGATTATCGGTCAATTTTCAAACAAAAGGCTCTGATATTATTCTCCAGCAAAATGTCATGATCATTTCGCATTTATGCCACGATAGATCAATCACCACCCTATGATCCGCTCTCCAGGATCCACAATGCGCTTACATCATTTCTCCTTCTATTTCATTAAGTATAAGAAATTAATTACATCTTTTCAATATTGGGAAAAATTTCACAAAGTATATAAACCAAACCCCCAGGATATACCTTAACCGCTATTTGAATGTCAATCGGCAAATGGGCTGAAGCAATGTTGGGTTTCACCCTGTTGGGGTCTTTTGCGTTTTGGTGGGGGCAGGATGGGGAGATTGATGGATGCGCTCTACCCAACCTTGCTGGCAGGCGGCGAGATAAAAGCCTGAGAGCATATAAACGCCTAAGGTGGAGAAATTACTTGTAAGTCGCACAGACTCCCACCAGTCAGGTGCACGCTGTATTGGGCGGCACTTTGTGTGGCGAGTGCAAATATCATAACAAATTTGGTTGTTGTTCTTGTCATACAATTTTCAAGAGCACAAAAATAAGCATTATCAACCAAAAAATGAAGACGCACACATATAGCAACACGAACATGACCGAATGTGAGAATATGAATTTCTTTTCCCTCTTTGCTGAACCTTTCAACGGTTTGCTTAAGAACCGAGGAACAATCTGCGCGTGCATCAAGATGGAGAATAATCCTTGTTCTTCATTAAGACCAAGGATTTTTTCAAGTGCATACCCCCCCTTCAAAAGTTCATTTAAGAGTTGATACGTGCGGATTTCCAGCATTCCACAGATGAATGTTAGAACAACACCAAGTATTGATATTAATATCTTAGAAAACATGAGGGAGCCTGTCTGGAATAAAGCACTGGCTAGAAACCCGTCTGCAGCAATAGAGAGACCAGCCACGGTAAAACGTATTTGTACCAAGTTATTGTGGTAATCTACAATTCCATTGTAGCCTGTACTCAAATTTTCACATTTGATTGTTGGGTTACTATTTTCCATGGTGTTGTTATCCTCCATGATTCTGTTCAACTCTGAAAACGTAATAATTACTCAGCCTCTTTTTAGAGCAACGATCTGTTCCTAAAAACCATTTTCTATTGGAACCGCCTAACGGTTTGCGTACGATCCCGCCTGTCCTGACTTTTTTGTCAGGGCAGGCTTTCTGCGGGGTGGCAGCGGGCGGCGGGACTGGCAAGGCTGCTCATATTATCGCGCCGATTCTTCAGACCTGACAGGTTTTTTTGGGAAATTTTTTACAGGTGGATTGTTTTGCCTTCAGGTTCAACCTCATCCTTGTGATTACTGCCTTAAGGATCCTGTTTTATTATTCTCATTTCAGAATGACCACAATTTGGGCATCTGCCTTCTCTAATGTCAGTTCCTTCCCTGCTTGCACCAGCAACAGCCACTCCGCCAAACATGCTGCCGGGACCAAATAAATAAAGCTGGCTAAGAGCTTCTTGTGTGAATGGAACTCCACACTTGGCACAGCTTGCTTTAAATCTACCATAAAGAGCATCTATTTCAGATGTATTGGTTGCTTTGGAAGAACGCACCAGCTCAGTAAAACAGTTTCCCCATGTGTTCATCGGAATTATCACTTCTGTCATGAGTGCGCCTCCTGAGTGCTATTAAATTGCATCTTCGATAACGGACTGTGGATGGTCTCCAGGCTGCTCATATTATCGCGCCGATGCTTCAGACCTGACAGGTTTCATCGTGACCTGGATCAATTATAAGTCCGCGCATCCAAGTCTAGCCGGTTGATCACACCTCTACGGAAACCTGTCAGGTTTTTCAAGTCCCGCATGTTTTAAGCGGGGTGGTGGCTGGGTGCAGGTAACCGCGATCCATTCGTCGCTCATTTTTTATTTCTTTGGCTCGGCTGTCGCAGAGTTATACCGAACCAATTTATCCCAATCAATTTCGCCATTATCTTTACAGAAGATATTCGCAAATTCTTTGGTGAATTTATTGATCATTTGCGAATACGATATTACAAAATTATTTATCATCACTCAAATCAATTTTTCAATTATGGAGTTGAGAATTGCATCATACCAATTGATTTTTTCACCGATCAAATCCTTTACTTTTTCGATTTCAGCATCTGATAATTCTCTATCCATTTCCTGAAAAGCAATTGTTTGAATATCTTCAATGTTCAATGAATAAACAATTTCGTTTTTATCTTTCATACTCCTCCAAAATCAGTAAGTAAGTAGTTGGGTTGAGGGGCGGTTTATTGGGCATATTGACGAACAATCAATTGCCCCGCGAAGTACCCGTCCGTAGGAGACCTGTAGGGTGTAGGGTGAAACCCAACTTCCTGAAGCAATGTTGGGTCGCTTCGGTGGGGGCAGGATGGGGAGATTGATGGATGCGCTCTACCCAACCTACCAACACTAGACGCAGGTTTTTATGCCTTAAATGTGGAGAAGTAAGAATCGATTTCCGGGCGCAATTCGATTCCAACTCTTTCAAAACAATTGAGCAGTTCGTTATAAGCTCCTTGTCCACCCAGGAAATCCCAAAACTCTTCAGCTACTTTCAACTCTTCTTTTAAATCCAACATACCTTTCATTGTCCATCGCTGATAGGGTTCAGGCTCATAGGGATTGTATGGAATTGCTATGCAAGACTTGACATCCGCTCTGGGATCTTGTGCCAATTTTATTGCCACCCACTCCAACATAGTTCTTTTGAAATCTTTAAAGTTGCTAATATTTGGTTTAACCGTTTTTAGGTCAAATAAGTAAATCGCGTCGTTCCCATCTTGAACAAATAAATCGACCTTTACTGTTGAAAGCCAATTCATTCGACCTTTTTGACATACTTCCCTAATTAACTCGATCTCTTGCTTTTTGTTCGTATTTGTTTTACCTGTACTCAAATCATTGATGATATTCTGAATAACTTTTTGGGCTTCTTCACTTATTTCGTGGCCTGGAACATGTTGATTTTCTGCGGTTGTGAATTGAGTTTTAGCCAGGGCAACGGCAACTGGCTCAAAAATTGAGGTCCCAAAAGTCGTATTCAATGATTGGACAAACGAATACAAGGCCATGCGGTCCTTTCCTAAAAGTTTATAGTGGAAAGGCATGTACTTGGACTCCGGATTATATTTTAGTAATTTTTTCCTGAGACTATTCCTAATAGTTGATTCAATAGAAATAACATTCTCTGGTGATATTGACATTGCCCCTCCCATTATTTTGATTTCAAATGGAAAATGCTTTCAGAATATGCTGCTTTATCTCGCTCTGTTCGATTTAGGACTGGCCTTTTAAATTGTTCTACTATTTCCATATCTGCTCGTTCAGCAATAATGGGGTACATGCCATATTTATCATTAGCAACGAGGAATATATCAAAATCATCGGCTAAAAAAATTCTGCAATTTTTGAGGACATCGGATATCCCCTGGATGTAAGATTCCTTTGCTTCTTTCCCTTGACCATTATTTAGTGGCCCTATCTCTAATTCGTCTCGTCTATTAAAACTAAATAATTCGTAAGCATAGGCATGTTGTTCGTGATAGTCAATTAACCCAACATATGGAGGACTTGAGAAAACACCCTGGATTTTTTGTTTATTAGCGATCTTGGCAAATTCTGGTTGTTCTTCGTTCAATTTCTTAATAATTTCAATTGTCCGTGAATCACCCGTTATGCATCGCTGATAAGTATCAGTCCTTAATTTGGTAAACTTCACCAATCTTTCCAATGTATCTTTGCTATATCTCTCCCACCAACTAAGAATGGAAAATAGTGGCTTGCATACTTTGCCATGCTTTGAACAATAATACGTTGTTGTCACAGGATCTAATAATGTACCAAGATCAGAATGGGTTGTGGCTCTACATGATCGTATGGTTCTACTTAAGATAATTTGAATAACCCGCTTTGTGGCGGGATCTTTAATTTGGTTTACTAACTCATTCACCAAATCAATTTCTTGTCTGACTGGCTTTAAGTACCACTTATCCAGAAAACTGTCTTTATTATTTTGTTGTAATTGGACATTTTCCTGATTGACCAATTGATGGAATTTAAATAAGAATTGTTCTTCCTTTTCCTTTCCATATTTAACTTCATTTATTAGTTTTTTGTCAACTTTAAATTTAAATTCAGGTGATGGGAAATATTCTTTATTAAATTCGTTGAGTTCAGCAAGTAATTTTTGTTCAAACTCATTAGCCTTTTGCGATGATTCAAAGGATCTTAATGCTTTGGTTATTTTAATGATTTCACTTTGGATATCAATAAAATTATGTTTTTCGATTTTTATATTACTTATCAATGTATTAAATTCAGATACATCTATACCTACCGCGTGCATTCCTTGCTCATTCGCCTGAACCAGTGTAGTACCGCTTCCGCAAAAGGGGTCGAGAATAATATCGCCGGGTTTAAAATAGGATGTTTTTTTAAATTCGTCAGTATGTTGGTCTAAAAAGTATTCAACTAGTTGAGGAATAAATTTGCCCTTGTAAGGATGTAACCTGTGAACATGTTTGGTCGTATCGGTTTCTTTAAGAAAATCGAATGATAAGTGCCAATTAATATCATCCCCCAATTCTGCTTTCCAATTTATTTCGCGTTCTCCTAAATATGAGCTGTAGTATTTTTCTAATTCATCTTTAGATACTTTAGTAACACCACTATCTACATGTTTTCGCACACGCCCGTATTGGATCAGATATGAAATATTAGAAGAGGTAACCTTTTTCTTCAAATACACTGTAGCCCATTCGCTGGCGTCAAATATCGTCATAAATTCTGAAGTCATATTGTAAAACCTTCTTTGTTAAATTATATATTTTTCAATGTGGTAATTATACAGTCAAAATATAACACTTACACTGTTGCCGAACCATAGTTGATAGATTCCTCCATCTGAAATATTAGAGATAAAGCTTATTGTGTCGGCGGTCTCGATAAAAATTACCTCAACCTTCGTGTCTAGTGGTAAGAATCTTATGGTCAATGGTCTATCGTCTGTCGTCCGAGTCACCACCTCGCCTGGTGTTCCTCCGCAAAGCACATCGTACCCTTTGGGTCCCCCGACCCCAAATAACCCTCCAAAATCACATCAAAACCCAATTGATCCCTCGCACCTTCCAAAATCGGACAATGAGGAGATGGTTCGGGTTGACGGAGGATGAGATCAAGATTGCGGAAGGTTGACCCCCACCCCAGCCCTCCCCCAAATCTCGATTTGGGGGAGGTTGGGTAGGGGAGTAGAATCATTGCATGCCCCCAAGAAGAACCACACCCAAAAGTTACGATTTTGCCAGGAAACTACGCAAAGAACCGACACCTGCTGAAAGAAAACTCTGGGCATATTTACGCAGGGATCAATTGGATGGGGTGAATTTTAGAAGACAACATGCCATTGGAAACTATATTGTTGATTTTTGCTCACCGAAACATAAACTGATCATTGAGCTTGATGGAAGTCAACATCTGGAACAAGAAGAATACGACTTAGAGAGAACCAAATATTTGAAAGAGCAAGGGTATCAAGTGATCCGTTTTTGGAATCACCAGGTGTTGAATGATATGGATGG
>MGMF01000017.1 GCA_001796335.1 Chloroflexi bacterium GWB2_49_20
AAGGGCAGAATTTCGCCATCCGTGAAGGCGGTCTGACCGTCGGCGCCGGTGTGGTCACCAAGATATTAGAATAGGTGTTTGAATGACCAAGCAAAAGATTCGCATCCGACTTAAAGCATACGATCATCGTGTGCTTGACCAATCCGTAAAACGGATTGTTGATACCGCCGAGCGCAGTGGCGCACAAGTTGTAGGCCCTGTACCCTTGCCAACCAAGAAGGAACGGTTTACAATTCGACGTTCGACATTCATTGATAAAGACTCACATGAGCACTTTGAAATTCGTACTCACAATCGTCTTATAGATGTGATTGATCCCGACTCAAAGACGATTGATATGCTGATGCGTCTCAATTTGCCCGCAGGCGTGGATATCGAAATTAAAATATAACTGGTTTGATACTATATTGGTTAACTGGAATTTCCTGTTGACCATTACAGTTGAAAGAAGGCAACTCAAGAACGGTACTGTACGTGGGCCTAAAATAAAATGAGCCGCGGCAGACTGATTGACTGGGTTGCAACTGAGATGATGCAGTCTGGCCCAGACTGACAGTCTCGTAAAATATTTGAAGGAGACAACTGATTATGTTGAAAGGGCTGATTGGCAAGAAAATCGGTATGACCCAGATTTTCGATGAAGCAGGTGTTGCTTATCCTGTAACCATCATCGAAGCTGGGCCTTGTTATGTTACACAGGTTCGCCTTCCGGAAAAAGAAGGCTATGCCGCTGTACAACTCGGATTTAATGAGGCCAATCCCAAACGCCTGACAGGCGGACAATTGGGTCACCTGAAGAAAAACGAGTTACCCCCTCTTCGCTATTTACGCGAGTTTCAAATAAAATCATCTGATATCAAGGTTGGAGATAAGTTCCTGGTGGATATCTTTGGCCTTGGAGAACGTGTGGATGTCGTTGGAACCAGTAAAGGCAAGGGTTTCGCAGGTGCTGTAAAACGCTACCATTTTAAGGGCGGCCCGAAGACACATGGTCAATCTGATCGTCATCGTGCGCCTGGTTCAAGCGGTGCAGGTACTACTCCCGGACGTGTGTACAAGGGTTCTCGTGGACCAGGCCATATGGGTTCTGAGCGCGTAACATCACAGGGATTAAAAATTGTGCTTGTAGATGCCGAGCGGAATTTGCTCGGTGTAAGTGGCGCTGTTCCCGGTCCCCGTGGCGGCCTGGTATTGATCAAAGATGCGCGCAAGCAATAGCTGCGTTGTCTGATGGGAGCATACACACTATGAAGGTAGATGTTTTCAACATGATGGGCGAGAAGGTCAGTTCGGTGGAATTACCCGCCGAGATCTTTGAAACCCAGATTAATAAAGACTTGATGCACCAGGCTTTTCTCATGCAAATGGCAAATGCACGCTTGGGAACACACAAGACAAAAACCCGCAGTGAAGTTTCAGGCGGTGGGCGTAAACCCTGGAAGCAAAAGGGTACCGGCCGTGCCAGACAGGGTTCCACGCGCTCGGCCCAGTGGGTAGGTGGCGGCAAAATTCATACACCGCGGCCGCGCAAGTACACCATGCACATGCCGCGCCAAATGCGCAGAAATGCCCTGCGCTCTGCACTATCATCCAAAGCTTCTGAAGCTGGTGTGGTAGTGGTGGACGAATTAACTCTTCCGGAACCAAAAACACGCTTAATGGCTCAAGCACTTAATCGCCTGGTCGGTGACGCAAGCGCACTCATCCTGGTTCCCGAAAAAGACACAAATTACGATGTTGTGTCCCGTTCAACCAATAATTTACCCGATGCAAAAATTTTGATGGCAAGTTACCTGAACATTCGTGATCTTTTCCAATACGACAAACTGGTAATGCCTCTCAAAGCATTGGATGTTCTGAAAACTTATTTGGTGTAGGAGGCCAGCATGATTACCATTTATGATGTGCTTCGCCGCCCGTTGATAACCGAAAAGTCGAATTATCAGTCTGGAAAACTACACCAGTATACTTTTGAGGTAGCCACAGCGGCGACCAAGGTGCTGGTGAAAGATGCGATTGAAACCCTGTTCGACGTCAGCGTGGTACGTGTGAATATATTAAATGCACCTGCAAAACGCAGTCGCCGCGCTCGCAGCCGCCGTCTGTTGGTGCGTTCCTCCGGCTACAAGAAAGCAATTGTCACCCTGGCCGAAGGTGAAACTCTGGAAATGTTTGAAGGGGTGCAATAATGACAGTAAAAAAATACAAACCCATTACCCCTGGGCAACGCGGAATGACCGGTTATAGTTTTGAAGAAATAACCAAATCCAAGCCCGAACGCAGCCTGACGGTTCTCCGCAAGAGTTTTGGCGGTCGTAATGTTTATGGTCGCGTCACGGTTCGTCACCGTGGTGGTGGCGTCCGCCGCTTCATCCGCATCGTGGATTTCAAGCGCAATAAACGAGATATCCCTGCCCGCGTTGAGGCGATTGAGTATGATCCCAATCGCACAGCCCGACTGGCCCTGATCTTCTACGCAGATGGTGTTAAGAATTACATCCTGGCTCCAATTGGAATAAAAGTGGGTGACACGGTGGTTTCAAGCACACAAGCCGAGATCCGCCCGGGGAACTGCCTGCCCCTGTCCAGTATTCCAGTGGGTACCACCATCCATAACCTTGAACTAAAGGAAGGTAAAGGTGGCCAGCTGGTTCGCTCGGCCGGTGGATCAGCCCAGTTATTGGCCAAGGAAGGCGAATACGCCCAAATTCGTATGCCTTCTGGCGAAGTTCGCCTGGTGCGACAGACTTGTTATGCCACCATTGGACAAGTTGGCAACCTGGAACACAGTAATATCAAATTGGGTAAAGCAGGCCGCAAGCGCCACATGGGCATCCGCCCGACAGTTCGTGGTACAGCAATGTCACCACGTGACCACCCGCATGGTGGCGGTGAAGGCCGCCAGCCAGCTGGTATGCCGGGTCCGAAGAGCCCGTGGGGCCGTCCTACACGTGGTTACAAGACGCGCCGGAACAAAGCGACTACTAAATACATTGTGCGCCGCCGCAGCAAGTCCAAGCGCTAAGATGATGAGAGTTGGATAAGCGAGGAACGAAAAAATGTCACGATCGTTGAAAAAAGGGCCATTTATTGACCCGAAACTCTTGAAGAAAATTGAAGCGATGAACCAGCATGGAGACAAGAAAGTCGTCCGCACCTGGAGCAGGGCAAGTGTAATCTTCCCGCAAATGGTGGGCCATACCATCGCAGTTCATGATGGTCGTCGCCATGTGCCGATCTATGTTACTGAAAATATGGTTGGCCATCGCCTTGGCGAGTTTGCTCCTACACGTACTTTCCGTGGTCATATGACTGCGGACAAGTCAACGAAATAAGGAAAGGAGTTGAAGAATGGCTCATGATATTAAAGCACACCTGCGTTTTCTTCCCCTTTCTGCTCAGAAAGTACGCCTGGTTGTAGATGTTGTTCGCGGCAAGGATGCTGTAAAAGCAATTGATATTTTGCGCTTCATGCCTCAGCGTGCAGCCAAACCTGTTATGAAATTGCTTAATTCCGCTGTTGCCAATGCTGAAGAAAACTTCGGTATCAGTCGCGATGACCTGTTTGTTGCCACAATATTCGCTGATGAAGCTCCAACTCGTCGTTGGCGACGGTTTGCCGCACGCGGTCGTTTTAAGGCGATTTTACGCCGGACATCCCACGTAACCGTTGTCCTTCGGGAACGGGAAGCCGCGTAACCGGCAGAAAGAAGGAGAAATTTATGGGTCGCAAAGTACATCCGATTGGTTTCCGCCTGAATGTTACTCGCGCTTGGCGTGGTCGCTGGTTCGCTGAAGGCGCCCAATATCGTGAACAACTTAATCAGGATTTTGCCATACAAAAACTGATTCAGGGAGCAGCTCCCCGGGCTGGTGTTTCCAATGTTGAAGTGGAGCGTTACCCCGGAAAGATAAAAGTCTCTGTTTACACTGCCAAGCCTGGCATTTTGATCGGCCGAAAAGGCGAAGGCGTAAAAAAGATCCGCCAAAGCCTGGAAGAGCTGGCTGGCAAGAAGATGGACCTGGATATCAAGGAGATCAAAGCTCCCGATACTGATGCCTATCTGGTTGCCCGCAATATTGCCGACCAGATGGAAAGGCGGATCAGTTATCGCCGTGCCATGAAGCGTGCCATTCAGCAGGCCATGCGCCAGGGCGCAGAAGGCATCAAGATTGAAGTTGCAGGACGATTAAGTGGTGCTGAAATGGCGCGTACGGTCTGGCTGCGTGATGGTCGAGTCCCTCTGCAAACCCTGCGAGCAGACATCGATTTTTCGAGAGCAGAAGCGTTGACCACATTTGGACGCATTGGTGTTAAAGTTTGGGTTTTTAAAGGCCTTTTCAAACCCGAATTGGAAGAAAAGATCGAGACGACCGAAGGCGTATACGTTAGCGAATAACGTGCCCAAGTGTCCTTTGAAGAGAGGTTATTGCTATGTTAATGCCTAAACGTGTTAAATGGCGCAAGCAGATGCGCGGCCGTATGAAAGGCAAAGAACTGCGCGGTGCACAGATCAGCTTTGGCGAGTTTGGCCTGCAGGCTCTTGAGCCTGGTTGGGTCACTGCCCGTCAGCTTGAAGCCGCCCGCCGAACTATCGTTCGAACCATGAAGCGTCGTGGAAAAGTATGGATCCGCATCTTTCCGGATAAACCTTATACCCAAAAACCACCCGAAACCCGTATGGGTAAAGGAAAAGGCAATGTTGAGTACTGGGTGTCTGTGGTAAAACCCGGACGTGTCATGTTTGAGGTTGCCGGATTACCTGAGGATATTGCCCGCGAGGCGCTTAATTTGGCTCGCTACAAATTCTCAATCAAGACCAAAGTCATTGCTCGCCATGATCTTGGTGGAGGAGAACAGGCATGAAAACGAGTGAAATGCGAGCCTTATCAGCCGAAGAATTAAAAACCAAAATGACAGATGCCCGTGAAGAGTTGATGAAATTGCGTTTTCAAGTAGTTTCAGGACAGTTGACCGATACCAGCCGCCTGCCAGTAGTTCGTAAAGAAATTGCTCGCATACAGACGATCATCAACGAACGTGTTGGGACGACTGTTCAGGAAGGTGAGAAATGAATAAACGTCGTCGCATGACTGGTGTTGTAACCAGCAATAAAATGACAAAGACCGTAGTGGTTGAAGTGACCCGGACTTACCAGCATCCACTTTACCGGAAGGTTGTTCACTCAAGCATGCGTGTGAAGGCACACGATGAGTTGAATTGCCAGGTTGGAGATCGAGTCATGATCGTTGAAAGCCGCCCGATCTCGAAAGATAAGAACTGGGTGGTGGAGTCGATCGTCAAGCACGAGATCCGCAGCGAGGATACTGGCGTGGAGGCGCAACTATGATTCAACAAGAATCGCGTATGAAGGTTGCAGACAATACCGGAGCGCGTGAGTTGTTGGTCATCCAGGTATTGGGTGGCACCAAGCGCCGTTATGGTAGTGTTGGCGATATCGTTGTAGCAACCATCAAATCCGCTGCGCCGCAGGGCTCAGTTAAAAAGAGCGATATTGTCAAGGCAGTCATCGTTCGCACTGCCAAGGAATATCGGCGTGAGGATGGTTCTTATATTCGTTTTGATGATAATGCAGCAGTAATTCTGGATACTGACGGACAGAATCCAAAAGGCAGCCGTATCTTTGGACCCGTGGCACGCGAATTGCGTGAAAAAGGGTTCATGAAGATCGTTTCTCTGGCTCCGGAAGTTCTTTAGGTCAGGGAGTAGGAGCATACGATGATATCTAAAATTCGTAAAGGTGATACCGTCGAGGTTATCAGTGGAAGCCTCGATGATATGGGCAAGCGCGGTGAAGTGATCAAAGTATTTGTTGAAAAAAGCCGTGTAACTGTTCAAGGAGTAAACATTTGTGTAAAGCACCAGCGCCAGGTCCAAAAACAAGGCCGCACAATCAATCCTGGCCGTATCAAATTTGAAGGACCTGTACACATTTCCAATGTAATGCTGGTTTGCCCCAAATGTAGCGAACCTACACGTGTAGGAGTTCAGCGGGACGAAGCCGGCGCCCATCGCATCTGCAAACACTGCAAGGCGTTGATAGATTAAGTCAGCCGGGTTGGAGCATCAACAATGAATAAAATGAAAGAAAAATATCAGAAAGAAATCGTTCCTGCCTTGACCAAGACCTTCGAGTATAAGAATAACATGGAGGTACCGCGTATAGCCAAGGTTGTAGTCAATATTGGCATGGGCTCTGAAATGGAAAATGCGAAAGCCATTGAAGCTGCCGTAGCTGACTTGGCAAAGATCACAGGCCAGAAACCGATCGTGACCAAGGCACGCAAAAGCATTGCGGCTTTCAAATTACGTGAAGGACGCATCATTGGAACCAAGGTTACCTTGCGTGGTGAGCGAATGTGGTCATTCCTTGACCGGTTAATAAACGTCGCTTTACCTCGTGTGCGGGACTTCCGGGGTGTTTCTCCGGATGCCTTTGATGGTCGGGGTAACTACACCCTTGGTTTGAAGGACCAGTTGGTTTTTCCGGAGATCGAATACGATAAGATTGATAAGCTGAGAGGCATGGAAATCACTATCGTTACAACAGCCAGATCTGATGATCATGGACGTCTGTTGATCCAGTTGTTTGGCATGCCGTTCAGGAAGGAAGCGTAACTTATGGCAAAAACTTGTATGCAATTTCGTGAAACACGGCGGAAGTATCCCAATCGTATACGCCATCGTTGTTCGCGCTGTGGCCGCCCTCGCGGTTACATACGCCGTTTTGGACTGTGCCGGATTTGCTTCCGAGAATATGCCTTGGAAGGCAAAATTCCCGGTGTTATCAAGGCTTCTTGGTAACCGGGTGGAGGTGAAAGCATGAGCTTTTCTGATCCTATTGCTGATATGCTGACTCGCATCCGGAATGCGGTTATGAGCGGTCAATCCTTGACAGCGATGCCTCACTCAAAGGTTAAGGCTGAAATAGCCAAGATCTTAAAAGAGGAAGGCTATATTGATGCTTATGATGTAGTAGATGGAGAACGACCCGGCCAATTGGTTCTACGTATTCGCATCAAATATATCGGTGAGCGTCGAGAGCGCCACGCTGTCATTACAAACCTGGAACGAATTAGTCGACCAGGAAGGCGTGTTTACACCAAGAAACAGGATATCCCATGGGTACTTTCCGGTTTGGGTGTAGCTATCCTATCAACTCCCAAGGGAATTATGACCGGCCAGCATGCCCGTCAGATGAACCTTGGCGGTGAATTACTCTGTAAAGTTTGGTGAGACAGGAGGTCGCACAGTGTCTCGAATTGGTCGCATGCCCGTGGATGTCCCGAATGGCGTGCAGGTAGATATCAAGGGATCGCTGGTCAGTGTGAATGGCCCCAAAGGGAAGCTTGAACGCATGTTCTCGCCAACCATCTCCATTGTTTTGGAGAACGGCCAGATCCTGATAACGCGATCTTCGGATGCACCTGCGGAACGTGCCTTGCATGGAACAACCCGCGCGGTTTTAAATAATATGATTAGTGGCGTTAGCGCCGGTTTTCAAAAAGTGTTGGAATACGAAGGTGTTGGTTACCGGGCAGAGATGAACGCTGAAAAACTGGTTTTACACCTGGGCTATTCACACCCGATTGAAGTTGATCCACCACTTGGTATTTCCTTTGCTGTGGATGCAAAAACACGCCAGGTGTTTGTCCGTGGTTTCAACAAGGAAGAGGTAGGTCAAACTGCTGCGAATATTCGTGAACTTCGCCCGCCCGAGCCATATCATGGTAAAGGTATGCACTACTTGGGCGAGAAGATCCGTCGTAAACCCGGAAAGTCTGGAAAGGCGAAGTAGTAATATGGCTAATAAAACTCGTTTTGCAGCCCGTACACGGCGACATGCCCGTGTACGTAAACATGTTGATGGTACCGCACTGCGACCCCGCCTGTGCGTATATCGCAGCCTGTCAGAGATCTATGCCCAGGTGATTGACGATTCAAACGGGCATACCCTTACTTCAGCATCAAGCATTGATCCTGAATTGCGTGAAAAAATGCAAGGATTGGATAAATCCAAGCAGGCGCAATTAGTTGGCAAAGCCATTGCCGAACGCGCTAAAGGTAAGGGAGTTAATTCTGTTGTATTTGACCGGGGCGGTTTCCGCTATATGGGTCGTGTAAAAGCCCTGGCAGAAGGTGCGCGCGAAGGTGGCCTGGAATTCTAAGGCCATGTGGAGAGTAATATGACAAATTACCAGGTATCAGAATTTGAACAGCATCAAGAAGAACAACCGCTCGATGAGCGTGTCATTGAGATCGCCCGCGTGGCTAAAGTTGTAAAAGGCGGTCGGCGTTTCCAATTTCGAGTAACAATAGTAATTGGAGACAACAACGGCAAGGTTGGGATGGGTGTCGGCAAAGCCAATGCTGTTCCCGATGCCATGCGCAAGGCGACTGAACGTGCCCACAAGCATTTTCACAAAGTAACCCTGGCCAGAACAACCGTGCCACATGAAACCATTGGACATGTTGGTGGAGCCAGGGTCCTTCTCAAACCCGCATCTCCTGGTACAGGCGTTATCGCAGCCGGTGGTGTTCGTGCTGTACTGGAAGCCGCTGGCGTGCGTGACATCCTTACCAAATCGATGGGCAGCGCCAATGTTCTTAACGTTGTTCAGGCTACATTCCAGGCTCTCGATAATATGAAATCACCACAGGAGGAAGCAGCAAGACGTGGTAAACCTGTGAGTGAGCTCCTTCCATTTTGGGAGAGGAGAAAGAGCAATGGCTAAGGCAAAAACAGCTCCTAAAAAAATTAAAGTTACACTTGTACGCAGCGCAATTGGTTTTCCAAAAAACCAGAAAAACACCGTTCTGGCTTTGGGTCTGCACCGCATACATCAGACAGTGGAACACAACGACAACCCGGCTTTGCGGGGTATGTTGAACAAAGTGATTCACCTGTTAAAAGTTGAAGAATAGGGACGAACATGAAACTGAACGATCTGCAACCTAATCCGGGGTCGAAGAAAAAACGTAAGCGTGTTGGCCGCGGCACATCCGCTGGCCAAGGCAAGACTGCTGGTCGCGGCACCAAAGGACAAAGTTCACGTGCTGGGTCTGGCGGTCACCTGTATCGCCAGGGCGGCAACCTGCCTTTCTTCCGCCGTTTACCCTTCCTGCGTGGTTATGGGTTTACTCCCCCAAACCAGGTGGAATATTTTGAGGTCAATCTTGAGCAACTTGCTGATTTTGCTGCAAATGCCGAGATCACGCCCGAATCTCTTATGGATGCCCGGCTGGTCCGAAATTTACGCATGCCCATTGCAATTCTTGGGAGAGGTGAGATCAAGAATCCTCTCAAGGTACACGTCCATCGCATTACCAAGGGCGCTCGGGAAAAAATCGAAGCTGCTGGCGGAAGTGTGGAGATAATTGCCTAAGCTGTCAGTACTAGGAGAGATATGAAATCCACATTTTCTGCGTGGCGTTATCTTTGGAAATCGCAAGATATCCGGAAAAAACTGCTGGTCACTTTGGGACTGCTGGTCATTTATCGTCTGGCAGCCAATGTCCCTGTACCGGGAATTAATACCGTGGCACTGTCCAACCTGCGTGCAAACTTAGGAGCATCCGGTACTTTCTTCGATTTCCTTGATCTGCTCTCAGGTGGAACGGTTTCCAGTTTTTCATTACTGGCCATGGGTGTTTACCCATATATTACCGCCCAGATCATCCTGCAGTTGTTGGTACCGATCATACCTGCTCTGCAACGCCGCATGGAAGATGATCCCCGTGAAGGCCGCAAGTGGATGGAAAAATGGACCTACTATCTGGCTGTACCCATGGCAGCTCTATCAGCCATTGGCCAGATCAATATTTTCAATTCCATCTCCATCCGAGGCGGCGGCGTTCCTATCTTGAACTTTGGTTTTACTCAAGGCTTGATTTTGCCTTCCATCGCTATGTTGTTAAGTATGATTGCCGGCACGATGTTTGCGATCTGGCTGGGAGAATTAATATCCGAATATGGCATCCGAGGCCAGGGGCTGTCGTTGATCATTTTTGCTGGCATTGTCGCAAAAATGCCCAGCAACTTTAGATCCATATTGCTTGACGAACAGACTCGCTGGTTCATGCTGTTCTTTACGATCGTCCTGATCATTTTGACAATCTTCGCAATTGTATATGTACAGCAAGGTCGTCGAAACGTTCCGGTTATGTACCCAGGCCGACGGATGGGGAATCGCATGTCCATGCCGGTGAAAGGTACTTTGCCCTTGATGGTAAATATGGCTGGAATGATCCCGCTTATTTTTTCAAGTGCCTTCCTGCAATTCCCCGCGATTATCGCCAGTTATTTTGCCAGCTCTAAGATTGAGTGGGTGGCAGCCCTTTCCGTCAAAACTAGTGAGATCTTCGGTGGAAGTTCTTGGGTTTATTGGTTGTTGTATTTCCTGATGGTGGTTGGTTTCACATTCTTCTACACCGATGTCCTTTTTGCCCAGCAAAACTATGGCGATAACTTGAAGAAAATGGGTGCACAAATCCCAGGTGTAAATCGAGGCGCACCCACCCAAAAATATCTTACCAAGGTCCAGCGCCGAATCACCCTTCCCGGGGCTTTGTTCCTGGGCTTGGTGGCGATCCTGCCCTTCCTGGTGCAGCTTGTCCTGCCGGTAGGGAACCGCACATCCGGTCTATTCTTGGTCTCATCTGCTGGTTTGTTGATCGTAGTCGGCGTGGTACGTGATACGTTCCTTAACATCGATGCTGAACTGAAATTGCACGGTTACGAAGATTCACTATTGGTGCGATAGCAGGTATAAATTGCCAACCTACATTGTTTTGATCGGTCCTCCTGGTGTTGGAAAAGGTACGCAAGCAAAGATCATTGCGGAGAATACAGGTTTGCCGCACATATCTTCAGGAGACCTCTTCCGTGAGAACATCAAGAACCAGACCGAGATGGGAATGTTGGCACAATCATTTATTAATAAAGGTGAGCTGGTTCCGGATAGTGTTACGATTTCCATGATCCAAAACCGATTGAACGCACCTGATTGTGCCAATGGCGCTTTGCTGGATGGTTTTCCCCGCACGCCCACCCAGGCAAAAGTACTCGATGAGATGCTGGTCCAGTTGAATGGAAAAGTGACCTATGTACCTTATATTTCAGCACCCAGCGATACTTTGATCGAACGATTAAGCGGACGACTTACCTGCCGCGCACAAGGACACATTTTTCATGGCAAGTACAATCCGCCGAAAGTTGCGGGTGTATGTGATCTTGATGGTTCTGAACTTTTTTTGCGAGATGATGATAAAGTTGAAACAGTCAGGCACCGGATCCAGGTGTATACCAATCAAACTGCCCCGCTGATTGAGTACTATCGTCAGCGCGATCTCCTGGTGGAGATCAATGGAGCCAGGCCGATCGAAGAAGTAACATCAGATCTTTTGAAGGTATTAGGAACCAAGCAGGAATGAACTGGGCTGGCCAGGTAAATATTAAAAGCACAGCCGAGATCCTGCTGATGCGTGAAGCCGGGCGAATAAATGCAAGCGCACTGGCTGCAGTAAAGGAACTTTTACAACCTGGTGTTACTACCGCAGACCTCAACGCGGCTGCTGAGGAAACCTTGCGGAAACACGGTGCTTATTCACCTTTCAAGGATTACGGTCATCCGCCTTATCCGGCTTCCATCACCGTAAGTATTAACGAACAACTGGTGCATGGGATACCGGGGAAGAGGAAATTGAAAGAAGGTGAGATTGTCTCTGTGGATTGCGGAGCCGTCTTTGAAGGTTATGTCGGTGACTCTGCATTCACAGCTGGAGTTGGTGAAATTTCAGCCAGTGCTTTAGCACTCCTGGAGACAACAGAAAAAGCGCTTTATATTGGTATCGATCAGATGCGCACCGGAAAGCACACGGGAGATATCTCTGCTGCCATCCAGAAATTTGTGGAAGGCAAAGGGTACCAGGTAACCCGTGAATATACCGGACATGGTGTAGGCAGGCAGATGCATGAAGGCCCTCAGGTTCCAAATTATGGAATCCCGGGTACCGGTATTCTCCTGCGGCCAGGAATGACCATAGCCTTGGAACCGATGGTGCTGGTAGGAACTCACAGGACGCGTGTCCTGTCTGACCAGTGGACAGTAGTATCAGCGGACGGATCATTGACGGCCCATTTCGAACATTCGGTCGCCGTCACCGAAGGAGAGCCTCTAATCCTGACAGTCCTTTGATCCGGACTTGAGAATCTGAAATCTGGACGGAAGCTGGAAAAGAAAGTATAATCTAACCTTTGGCTGTGAAGCCATGTGATTTGGTTAAGGAGCAGTGCAATTATGAAAGTGTCACCATCTATACGTAAGCGTTGCGCAAAATGCAAGGTCGTTAAGCGCAAGGGCAGACTGTTTATCATCTGCGAAAATCCTAAGCATAAACAACGACAAGGATAAGTTAAACTATGGCGAGAATTGAAGGTATTGATCTTCCGCGTAATAAGCGGGTCGAAGTCGGGCTGACCTATATTTTTGGTGTTGGCCCCACACGAGCCAGGGAGTTGCTTGCAGCCACCTCGGTAAATCCGGATACCCGTATCAAGGATTTAACCGAAACTGAAGTATCCTCCATTCGTGAATACATTTCCAAAAACTGGAAAGTAGAAGGCGATTTGCGCCGCTCGGAGCAGTTGAATATCAAGCGTTTAATTGAAATCGGCTGTTATCGCGGCTTACGACATCGTCGTGGTTTGCCAGTCAGGGGGCAGCGCACCCGCACGAACGCGCGCACCCGCAAGGGAACTAAAAAGACGGTTGCTGGTCGCGGCCGGCGTCGTGGCGGCAAGTAAAAAGCCTGCCTGGATTTCAATAGTTTTAGAGAGGTATTATGGCTCAAAATGTTCGTTCTATGCGTCGTAGTGGTGCAAAGAAGGTGAAGCGTTCTCTGTCTGCAGGACAGGTGCACATATTTGCTTCATTCAACAATACCATTGTCACCATTTCGGATACCGAAGGTAATACCCTGACCTGGGGAAGTGGTGGATCGGCTGGATTCAAGGGCTCTCGAAAGAGCACCCCATTTGCCGGTCGTCTGGCTGCAGAACAGGCCATCAAGGCTGCACAGGCCATGGGTATTCAAGAAATAGACCTGTTTGTAAAGGGACCTGGTCCGGGTCGTGAGTCAGCCATCCGGGCAGTTCAGGCTATGGGCATTAAAGTGCGCTCCATATCAGACCTGACTCCTGTTCCCCATAACGGCTGTCGGCCTCCGAAGAAACGCCGCGTTTAGTCTGGTTGAGAGAGGTTAGAACAATATGGCAAGATATATTGGTCCGGTTTGTAAATTATGCCGGCGTGAAGGTGAAAAATTATTTCTAAAGGGAGAACGTTGTTTTTCTCCAAAATGTGCTTTTGATAAACGTCCCTATGCACCCGGAGCGCATGGAAAATCCGTGCAAGGTGGGGGTGGGAAGCGCCGAGGTGGCACCGGTCGTGAATCGGATTATGCCCGTCAATTGCGCGCCAAGCAGAAAGCCCGACGTGTTTATGGCGTTCTGGAGCGACAATTCCGCCGCTATTATGGCATCGCTTTACGGCAGCGTGGTTTGACAGGCTTGGGACTGTTGCAGACTCTTGAGTCTCGTATGGATAATGTGATCTACCGGATGGGTTTCGCAAGCAGCCGTGCCCAGGCTCGTTTATTGGTCACGCATGGTCATTTCACAGTGAATGGTCGTCGTACGGATGTACCATCCATGTTGATTGGAACTGGCGACCTGATCGCTGTTCGTGAAGGGTCACGCGATACAACATTCTTCAAAGAACTTCCGGCATTTGCTGAGGCTCGCAATACCCCCATGTGGGTGAGCCGCGACTTGAAGAATCTTACCGGCAGCGTTTTACGTTTACCAGAACGCGCTGAAATCGATGCAAACCTGGATGAACAGTTGATCGTTGAGTACTACTCACGATAACCGGGATATTGGTTAATTAGCGTAGAAAGGTGTGCAAGAACGCACCAGGGAGAGGTGAACCGTGACGGGTTTAAGTAACATGGTCATGCCAAAAATTGAGCGCGAAGCCGAAGCTCGAAATTACGGTAAGTTTGTGATCAGCCCGCTGGAACAGGGTTATGGAATGACCCTCGGGAATGCGATGCGCCGGGTATTGCTGTCATCATTGGAAGGTTTTGCAGTTACTTCCATTCGCATATCTGACGTACTGCATGAGTTTAGTGACATCCCAGGCGTACGGGAAGATGTGTTGCTGGTAATGCTGCAAATCAAACAATTACGCCTGGTCTTGCATGATGTGGATACCACACGCATGCACCTTGAAGTGCGCGGTGAAGGTATCGTGACGGCGGCAGACATTATCACGCCACCCGAGGTTGACATCATCAACCCCGATTTGTACCTGTTCTCAGCGGATAATGCCAAGACTCGCCTCGATATTGAGTTTACAGTTGAGCGCGGGCGCGGTTATTCCCCCGCCAACGAACGTGGCGGGCACCTGCCGATTGGTGAACTCCCGGTGGATGCCATCTTTGGACCGATCAAACGGGTCAATTGGGAATTGCAGTCAGCGCGTGTAGGTCAGAGCACCAACTTTGACAAACTCATCCTCGAGATCTGGACAGATGGCACCATCTCTCCTGAAAAAGCGATGAGCTCAAGTGCCAAGATCTTGATCGAGCACTTGCGGTTTATTGCTGGAGTAAGTGAAGAAACCCTGGCAATTGCCATTGAAAAGGAAGTTTCCAGTTCAGGGCTAACCAGTGAAGTGGCTGAAACACCTGTCGAATCTTTGGATCTTTCGGTGAGGGTCTTCAATTCGCTCAAACGCACTGGGATCACGACAGTAGGCGATGTGCTTGACCTGCTTGAAAAAGGTGACCAGGCCGTTATGTCTATTCGTAATTTTGGAGAGAAGAGCCTGGATGAGCTTCGCCAGAGAATGATCGAAAAAGGCTATATGAAAGATGAAACTCAGAAAGAGTTGGAGTAGTTAGAAATGCGACACCAAGTAGCAGGAAAAAAACTCAATCGTAGCAAGGGTGCGCGTAATGCCTTGCGCCGTACTTTGATCAAACAATTATTTACTCATGAACGCATCCAGACGACTGAAGCCAAAGCCGCTGCGATCCGTGCTGAGGCAGAAAAAATGATCACAACGGCACGCAATTCCATTGAAAGCAGCGAATCAGAGAAAGTGGCTGCCCGCCGACTGATTGCTGCCAAGTTAAGCGATCATGCCATTGTCAACAAACTCTTCGATGAAATTGCTCCTCGTTTTGTCGGACGCCCGGGTGGTTATACCCGTGTTCTAAAGTTGGGACCACGTCTGGGTGATGCAGCCAACATGGTGCTGCTTGAGCTTGTGGAAGAATAGTTGCAAGTCACGACCATTGGGTCGTATGAAAGACGGTGAAAGCCGTCAGTGCAAATGGCACGTTACCAGATTATTCTAACTTACGATGGCACAGAGTTCGTTGGCAGCCAGCGGCAGTTGAAATCCCGGACAGTTCAAAGCGAGCTTGAAAAAGCGCTTGGAAAATTGAAATGGGATGGAAAATCCGCCCTGATGGCTGGACGCACGGATACCGGTGTACATGCCAGCGGGCAGGTGGCCGCATTTGACCTGGATTGGAAGCATTCGCTTGAAGATTTGGGAAATGCCCTGAATGCCTCCCTTCCCCTGGATATGGCGATCAGCCAGGTTGGCATTGCCCGTGAGGATTTTCATCCGCGTTTTGATGCAACCTGCCGCCGTTACAGCTACCGGCTGTTCTGCCAGCCGAATCGGGACCCTTTGCGGGAACGATTTGCCTGGAGGGTTTGGCCTTCTGTAAGTGATTTGCACTCACTTGCTGAAATTTGGCCCGGGACGCATGATTTTGCTGCTTTCGGTACCCCACCCCGGCCGGGAAACAGTACCGAGCGTACTGTGCTCGATGCAAAATGGCAACTGGTTGACGATGAATGGCAATTTGAAATTCGGGCCAATGCCTTTCTTTACCACATGGTACGGAAGATTGTCCATGCCCAGGTGGCTGTAGGCCAGGGCAGGATCACAATTGAAGATCTAACCCGGGCGCTTGAACATCAGGCTGCATTGCCATCCAGATTGGCTCCGGCTCACGGGTTGACCCTTGTTGAAGTAAGTTATGAAGTTCTGGAATGATTAGTCTGAAATTGGAGAGACACTGTGTATAAATCGTATTATCCAAAGGCTGCTGAAATAGATCGTGAATGGGTATTGGTGGATGCCAAAGGCCACAATTTGGGACGCCTGGCAACCCAAATCGCTTCGATCTTACTTGGCAAGCATAAGCCAACATTTACCCCGGGTGTGGAAATGGGCGATTTCGTGGTAGTGATCAATGCTGCTGAAATTACTGTTACCGGCACTAAATTGGACGAAAAGATGTACCACCATCACTCAGGATACCCGGGCGGTCTAAAATCGATCACCTTGCGTGATCAATTGAAGAAGCATCCGGATAGAGTGATCAGCTCGGCTGTGTGGGGAATGCTCCCGCACAATAAAATGGGCAAACATCTTCTCAAGAAACTTAAAATCTATGGCGGTGCCGAGCACCCACATGGCACGCAAAACCTTAAACAGGTTATTTAGCAGGTAATGGAGCAGGAAGGAACTTATGACTGTTCAATATTTTGAAGGCGTTGGACGCCGAAAAGAAAGCGTAGCCCGTGTTCGTTTGATGAGCGGATCGGGAAACTTTGTTGTCAATGACAAAGCCGCCCAGGAATTTTTTACCAGACTGGGTGATTATGAAGCCATCTTGGCTCCTCTTACGGCTGCTGGTGAAGACTTAAAATCATATGATATTTCCGTCAAGATCAATGGCGGGGGTGTCACAGGCATGACCGATGCAGTTGTTCTGGGCCTGGCACGCGCTTTGACCAAGGCCAACCCGGATTGGAAAATGGCCATGCGTAAGGGTGGTTTCCTTACCCGCGACGCACGTGTCAAGGAACGCAAGAAACCAGGCCTGAAGAAAGCCCGCAAGGCTCCTACGTACACCAAACGTTAATATTTCATTCATGGGCAGAACATGCCCTGCAAAACTTCAACCGCGGAGAGCGCGGAGTATACGGAAAAAGGATCCTTCCTTCGTACTCTGTGTGCTCTGCGGTGCGTTTATGGAGAAAGTATGCCTGGCATTACGATCCTCGGTCTCGGACCTGGTAATCCGTCCCAATTAACGCGAGAAGCTTGGGAGGTAATCAACACGGCGGAAGAGCTCTGGTTGCGCACCAGGCAACATCCAACCTTTGCAGCTTTCCCGGCATCTCTTCGTCTCGAATCTTTTGATGAATTGTATGAAACTGGAGAGTCGTTTGAAGCTGTGTATGCCAGTATTGTTGAAAAAATTCTGCACCTGGGGCAGCGTGAGCAGGGGGTTATCTATGCGGTCCCGGGTGATCCATTTATCGCTGAAACAACTGGTCCGGAGATTGCCAGACAGGCGCGCCTGGCAGGCTTATCCTTGCGCATAGTCAACGGATTGTCGTTTATTGAACCTGCCTTCTCGGCCCTGGGTTTGGATCCTTTTCCACAAATAACATTGGTGGATGCGCTTGAGCTGAGTCAGCGGCATGTGCCTTCGTTTCCGGTGGATACACCAGTATTGGTAGCCCAAATATATTCCCGCCTGGTGGCGGCCGAAGTCAAGACAACCCTCAACAGCATATATCCGGATGACCACCAGGTCACATTGGTGCATGCAGCCGGGACTGAGGCTGAATGCATTGAAAATATACCTTTGTATGAGATCGATCGAAGTACACATATTGGTCTGCTCACACTTCTTTATGTTCCTGCACTGGGGCAGGGTTCTTCATTTGAGGCATTCCAGGAGGTGGTTGCCCGCCTGCGAGCGCCGGACGGTTGTCCGTGGGACCAGGAACAGACACACCAATCCCTGCGCCCACACCTGCTTGAAGAAGCTTATGAGACCCTGGCTGCTCTGGATTCAGAGGACCCGCAGCAAATGGCTGAAGAATTCGGCGACCTGTTACTCCAGATCGTTTTGAACGCACAGATTGGCAGTGAAGAGGGTGGATTTTCCATGCTGGATGTTCTCAAAGGCATCCATGACAAGATCGTCCGCCGCCATCCGCATGTGTTTGGGAATGAACAAATAGGGGATGTAAAGAAGGTGCTTCAAAATTGGGAAAAACTAAAAGCCGATGAACGCAAAATCAATGGTGAATCCCACAAAGGTTCGATGGATGGGGTACCCCTGGCTTTACCTGCCCTTGTTCAAGCCCAGGAATACCAGGATCGAGCTGCCCGGGTTGGGTTTGACTGGCCATACATTGCTGGAGTGCTGGAGAAGATTGTTGAAGAGATTGGTGAAATTCAACGTGCCACCAATTCCACTGAGCTGGCAGATGAGATCGGCGACCTTTTTTTTGCGCTGGTAAACCTGGCACGCTGGAAGCAGGTGGATGCTGAATCGGCTTTGCGTAGTACTAACATGAAGTTTAAACAGCGTTTTGCCCATATTGAGCAGGTTGCTCAAAAGCAAGGTAGAAAGATCTCCGAGCTATCGCTGGACGAAATGGAAGCGGCCTGGCAGGAAGCAAAAACCCCCGGGCATCTTCCATAATAGGAATGACTTGAGCATTTTCAGGATAGTTAATAAAATCAATCGCTGGATATTTTGAATCGCAAGAAAACGGGTCTGTCCATAACGATTTGAAATCCTCATGATCCCTCTAGCATGAACGCGTGCCTGCGCATTAAGCGTTATGGATCTATTTATTATGCATAAATAATCTCCACTCATTTTCACTGGAAATTATAGAGTACCCTGGAAAGGATTCGTTTAAGAAATCCGGGCTGACTAGCAGAAAATTTAATTCGCTTTCAAGTGAGTTTAATTTTTCCAACGAAGTTACAGGTATGATCTCACGGTCAAATGTATCACCAAAGAAATAGTAATCCGGAACCAATGCAGGGAAAGCCAAAATTCCAATTGAAGAGCCACGAGACAAGAATTTGTTAACCATTCTTATGACAGGGGAATATGATTTATTTGCATAAGTTCGAAGGGCAATTTGGTCCAACGACCATGAATCATTATCATGCCTGGCTAGCGGAGATAATTTATAACCAATTTTTTGCACCAATATTGAATTATTCCTACCCCAGATTTGCATGTCTGTAAACATTTTATTGCTAATTAGAGGACGAGAATCATTGTTTAAAACGCAATAGACCATGGATAATAAACTGAAAAGACAAACAGAATATATAAATAACTTGATCAGTTTATTTCTTGTACCAAACAATAATGATACGAAAGGTATGATCAAAGCCGTTGAGAATATTAGATATCTACCAACATAAGGGTCCCAACCCGGTTTAAATGAGGTGGAAATAATAAAGAAAACAAAACCAGCGGAAAAAATAATCAGGTTTTCTGTTTTCTTGTTTTTTATTGAATAAATCAATCCCAATAGAATTGATGGCAGGATAATAAGCCAACCATGCAAACCATACCAGGATGATTCTTCATTTAATGAATACAATTTGTCCAATTTAAAGAGTTCGTCCGGTTCCAAAAGGAAGTTGGGAGTTTCTACATTAATAAGGTTCGAATTCAGAATGGGTCGAAAAAATGCAGTTTTTGTCCTGGTACAGGCAATTTCCGCCTGTGGGGGTATGCCTTCGCAACTGAGAAATTGATAGGATGCACGCACAGAATTGATCACCACTTTATCCAAGAGAGAACCTTGAGCCCCACTATTTTCCTGTTGAAAAAGTTCCACTTTTCCAACAGGTGTGCCGAAACTTATCCAATTTTGTAAATATGCAAAAGCGCCAAAGAATAATGTGAATATGAAGGTGCAGCAAATGCTGAGAAATACCATTGATTTCCAATGGTATTTGTTTTTTATTATTGAGAATAAATAAAGAGATACATACCCGGGCAGAGCGAATAGCGCATTTTGTTTTGTGCCGATCGCCAATGAGTAAGAGAGTATTGAAAAGATCAGAAAATATTTATTTCCCGTGTGCAGATTTCTTAATAAAAAGTAAAAAGCGACCATTAAGAAACTGGCTACCAGGATATCGTTTTGGGCGGTAATCGATTCAAAAATTATTATTGGGAAAGTTAGTGTAAGTAAGGCTGCGAACGCATTTCCCTTCTTTGAAAAACCCAATTCATTCCCGGTCAAATAAATTGATAAGGCAAGGATAAATGTAGCAATATATTGAACCAATCCTACAAGTTTATCTGACCTTAGGAAAACCACAGACCATAACATTAATAAGCTGTTGTTGTAAGGGTATGTTGTTCCATAATTGCTGAAACCAAAATAAGTCTTTAAAGAGCCTTGCTGTAACCAATAACCAATCTTGGATAAATGGTTATATAAACTATCAGTAGTATTTTGCGGAAAACGAATTTCAATGTAAAGAAGGAAAAGATAAACGATAAAAATAAAGCTCGCATAAAAAAATATCCCCAAATTATTCTTGATATTGGTTTTGGTAGTTTTATATAAGTCTCTAAATTCGTCAATTTTGAAACGCATGTATTGATGACCCAATACTTGATTAATGATGAATACAAAGCAACAAATAAAAAATTGAATGGAAAGAATGATAAAGGGAGTATTTATTGAATTTAGCAATCCCGCCAATTCAAAAATAAAAACAAGATAGGCCGATGTAGCCAGGAATAAAGCAAGTACTCTTTCGAGGTTGTTTAAAGAGGAAAAATAAATAAATATTTCGTATATAAAGAGAGCCAAAAGCACAATGGAAATTATAAAAAATAGCATGTGCATTTCTCCGAATGCCTTTCCAAGTAAATCTAAGTACATTCCAACACAGACATGGCCCCAGTAAAGCCAATCATCAATTTCCGGCAGGCTTTAATGAGTTTCTTATTCAGTTATTCTACATCCCAAGCACCTTGATCAGGAAGGCGTAGACATCAGCATATTCCTCGATCCAGATGGAGGTGGGTTTGCCCAGTCCATGACCCGCGCGGGTTTGCACCCGGATTAGCGTGGGTGCATCCCCAGCCTGGCAAGCCTGCAAGGTAGCTGTGAACTTAAAGGAATGCCCCGGCACCACGCGATCATCATGGTCTGCTGTGGTTACCAGGGTGGCAGGGTAATGGGTGCCGGGTTTCAGGTTATGAAGTGGAGAATAAGCAACCAGGGTTTTGAACTGCTCCGGATCATCGGCTGAGCCGTAATCGCTGACCCAAGCCCATCCAATGGTGAACTTGTGGAAGCGCAGCATGTCCATTACACCCACAGCAGGCAGGGCAGCTCCAAACAAATCGGGACGCTGTGTCATGCAGGCCCCCACCAATAAACCTCCATTGGATCGCCCCTCAATGGCCAGCCGCGCTGTGCGGGTGATCTTTTCATGGATTAGCCACTCGGCACAGGCGATAAAGTCTTCGAAAACATTTTGCTTGGTATGGATCATGCCAGCCTGGTGCCATTCTTCGCCGTATTCGCCGCCACCGCGCAGGTTACCAATTGCCAGAACGCCGCCCATCTCCATCCAAACCAGGCGGTGAATGGCGAAAGCCGGTGTCTGTGCCAGGTTAAAACCACCATACCCGTACAGGATGGTTGGATTGTCACCATTCTTCTGCAAGCCTTTGCGATGGATCAGGAACATGGGCACGCGCGTGCCGTCTTTGCTGGTGACGAGTACCTGGTTGGTTTCGTAGGAAGACAGGTCAAAATTAATGGGGGGTTGGAAGATCACCTGGCTCTGGCCGCTCTGAAAATCATAGCGGAAGATGGTCAGTGGATGGATAAAGGAATGGAAAGCGTAAAACATTTCGCTGTCTTTCCTCTCGCCATGCAGACTGGATTCATAAGCCACCATGACCGAACCGAGCGTGGGCAGGCTGACATCACCGGCTGGGCTGCCATCCAGGTTGAACAACTTGATGATGTCATGGGCATCCTTCATATAAATGATGACCAGTTGATCGTGAATGATCTGGGCAGATTGAAGGACAGCCTCATTTTCTGGGATAAGCGTTTTCCTGTTCTCCGGCTTGGGGCAGGATGAATCAATCGTAATCAAATGTCCACGCGGCGCATCCAGGTTGGTTTGGAAGAAGAACATGGATCCATCATTTCCAATAAAATTGTAGGTGGCTTCAAGATCCGGGATGAGTTCCACGACTGGTGAATTGCTCTTCAGATCCTTGTAGAAGAAACGGTTGCGGGAATCGGTGCCCTGGGAAACATAGATCAGCAGGTAATGACCATCTTCACTTACCTCGCTACCAAAGCCCCACTCCGGGCGATCAGGTCGTTCGTAAACCAACTGGTCTTCTGCCTGGGAGGTTCCAATTCGATGGAAGAACAGCTTCTGATTGTAATTAGCTTCCTGGAAGGTTTCACCTTCGGCTGGAGCTGGAAAGGGGGCGTAGAAAAATCCGCTGCTGTCTTTGCTCCACGTGGCACCCGAAAACTTGCTCCACTCTAGGGTTTCTGGAAGATCCTGGCCGCTGTCCACGCTGCGAATATACCAGACTTGCCAGTCTGACCCGCTGGATGAGATGGCATAAGCCAGCCATTTTCCATCCGGGCTGACAGACCAACTGTTCAACGCAACCGTTCCATCTTTGGAGAGTGTATTTGGATCTAGAAGAATACGTGGCGTATCAGTTAATAACTCGTAAACGTGCAGTACATCCTGGTTTTGCAATCCACTATTTCGAAATTGGAAATAGCGCCCGCCTTTCTTGTATGGAGATGAGACTTTCGCATAATCCCATAACTGGGTCAGCCGTTCACGGATGGGTGCCCGGGAAGGGATTTTTTCAAGGAAGGTAAAAGTTAACTCATTCTGCTGGCGGATCCATTCCAGGGTTTCTGGTGAATCAACCTCTTCCATCCAGCGGTACGGATCAGCTATAAGTGTGCCGTGGTAATTATCCATCTGGTCAATGCGGTGAGCAGGGGGGTAAGTTAATTTCGGCATGATCATCTCCTGGTGATGGAAGAAATTTTATTGGATATTCTCTGGTTTCAAGGTATACTGTTTTGGAGATACCTTGCTATGACTGCAGGGTAAGGTGGATAATTACTTTTGGGTGGCTATGATTATAGAACCTTATGGGTGTTAGTCAAGCTCTGTGAAGACCTTGATTATAATAAGAGACCCATTGGCAAAGGTAATCGGATTTTTAAGATAAAAACATCTAAATACCTCTTGTATTGACTTTGCATATATGTTAGAATAGCCAAAGTTGCCCAACATGCAGGGGGAGGTTATTCTGTAACCGACATATATGGCGGCTACATATGTTCTATAAATGGAGATGCTTATGCGTTGCCCATATTGTCATAATAATAATTCCAAAGTACTGGATACCACACATGACAGTCATGGCGGCATTCGCCGTCGCAGGGAGTGCCTGGCTTGTGGGCAGCGTTTTAGCAGCCTGGAGAGATCCATTATGGCAACTCCCCTAATTGTAAAGCTGGATGGGTCCCGTGAAGAGTTTGACCGGGAGAAACTGGCACGCGGTGTCCGCTTATCATGTGCCAAGCGGCCAGTCTCTGCTGCCGATATCGAACGTCTTATTGGTACTGTGGAAGCCGACTTGCAAAAAATGGGGAAATCAGAGATTTCTTCACGCGTGGTGGGTGATTTGGTAATGAGTTGTTTGAAGGAACTGGATCAGATTGCATATATTCGTTATGCAACCGTGTATCTACGCCTTGACGACTTGCAATCCCTCCGCAGCGAAATCGATCACCTATTGGAATTATAAGGGAGATTTATTAATGGTAACCAGAATTGCTTCTGTTGAGGAAGACTTGTATTCTACTCCCCCTATGCCGGAGGATTTACCTGCGGTTGATTTAACAGAAAATGCCCGCCAGGTGTTGGTTCGTCGTTACGTCCGCCGTGGTGATAAAGGCGAACCGGTGGAAACCCCGGAAGAAATGTTCTGGAGGGTTGCCTACCACATTGCAAAGGTGGAAAAAGTGTGGGGCAATGAAGTGATGTCCCAGGCCAGAAAATTCTACAGTCTTTTAACCGGCAAGAAATTTTTCCCCAATTCACCAACATTCACCGGTGCGGGTACGCCTTTGGGTCAATTGGCAGCTTGCTTTGTTTTACCAATTTCCGATGACATGGGGCGGGATCAGGCTGGAATCTTTCAGACCTTGCGGGATGCAGCCCTAATTCAGCAGACTGGTGGGGGCAATGGGTTTTCATTCTCCCGCATACGCCCCAAAGGATCGCATGTAAAATCATCTGCCGGCCAGGCGACCGGTCCGGTTGGTTTTCTACGTGTGTATGATCATGCTTTTGGGGAAGTAGCCCAGGGAGGGACACGCCGGGGTGCCAACATGGGGGTGCTGCGTGTGGACCATCCGGATGTGGATGAATTCATAACCTGTAAAACTGACGAAAATGCCATCACTAATTTTAACATTTCCATTGGAATTACCGATGCTTTTATGCAGGCAGTTAAGGCAGACACCGATTGGGAGCTGCGCTTTCCGGATGTAGGGTCGCCTAAATATCGGGGATTCAGTGGAACACCTGAGCAAGCTGAAAAAAATGGCCTCCCATTGAAAACCTATAAAAAAGTGCGGGCGCGCGATCTGTTTGACAAAATAGTTCAGCAGGCGCATTTCAATGGTGAGCCAGGTGTTCTTTTTCTGGATGCTGCCAATCGCTCAAACCCCGTCCCTCATTTATATCCACTGGAAGCAACCAATCCATGCGGTGAACAATGGTTGGGAGCGTATGAAAATTGCTGCCTGGGGTCTATAAACCTGGCGGAGCATTGCGCTTCGAACGGATTGGTGGATTGGGAAAGTTTGCGCCAGAGTGTTGAGCTTTCGGTTCGCTTCCTCGATAATGTTGTCGAGGCAAATGCTTATGTACCGGCAGTTCCACAGCTTAAAGAAGCTGCTCATCGTGCCCGCAGGATCGGATTGGGAATTATGGGTCTGGCCGATCTCATGTACCATACCGGAGTACGCTATGGCTCCGAAGTTGGACAGGAGTTTGGCAGCCAGGTGATGGAATTTGTCCGTTATCATGCCATGAAAACCAGCATCGAACTGGCTGAAGTGCGTGGACCATTCCCTGCCATTCAAGGCAGTATATATGACCCGGATAATTTAACCTGGCAACCGCCTCAGGCCATGATCCCCAGCACAAAAGATTGGGGACGTCCGCAAATGGATTGGGATGCAATCACCAGGGAAATTAAGAAACATGGTATTCGCAATGCAGCCCAGACCACGGTGGCACCCACCGGTACGATTGCCACGGTGGCTGGTTGTGAAGGTTATGGCTGCGAACCGGTTTTTGCCTTGGCATATATTCGCCATGTCAATGACAATGGTAAAGACCTGCAATTGACTTACGCCAGCCCACGCTTTGAGCAAGCTCTTTCGAAAGCTGGTATAGATTCTGAAACCAGCCAGGTGATCATTGAAGAAGTAATGCAACATGGAACCTGCCAGGATATTTCGAAAGTGCCCGAAGAAATACGTAATACGTTTGTGGTCTCCGCAGATATCACTGCTGAGGAGCATGTGCACATGCAGGCTGCCCTGCAAGCCTTTGTGGATAATTCCTTGTCCAAAACAGTAAACTTTAATGAGAATGCTTCGGTTGAAGATGTTGCCAAAGTATATATGCTGGCATGGGAATTGGGTTGTAAGGGGATCACGGTTTACGTAACCGGTTCCCGCGAAAAGGTGGTCTTGGAAACCAGGGCAACCGCCCAAAAGAAGGAAAATGTACCATTTGTGCAAAATTTCCATCCTGAGCCTGGCGCCGAAACAGTCCATGATATTTCCAGGGATGAAATTGCAACCCAGTTGGCAGGTTGGCATGAAACCAAGAAACCACGTCCACGTGCCCTGATCGGGCGAACCTACAGCGTGGAAACCCCCCTGGGCAAGGCCTTCATCACAGTTAATCAAAATGGTGGCGATCATCCATTTGAGGTTTTCATAAATACCGCCAAAGCCGGATCGGAGACAGCAGCTGTTTCAGAAGCGATTGGGCGCCTGATCTCCTACATCCTGCGCCTGGCCTCTCCAATACCCCCGCGTGACCGCCTGGCAGAGATTGTCAACCAGTTGGGTGGGATTGGCGGAGGCCGCTCGTTAGGATTTGGCCCACACAGGGTTCGTTCCTTGCCGGACGGTGTTGGGCAGGTATTGAATGAATATTTGAAGGGTGAAACCGACCCTGAGATCATGGAGAAGAAAATATCAGGAAATGGGCATTTTGGGGAAGAGCAGGCCAAACAAGATTTGGATCTTTCCCCTCCAAAAATGGGTGACTTATGCCCGGATTGTGGTGAGGCCACCATGGTCAGCGAAGAGGGTTGCCGCAAGTGCTATACCTGCGGCTTCAGTGAGTGTTAGTGATTTTCATACGATCTATGCAGCGGTTGGTGTTTTTAGCCAACCGTTGTTTTATTGTCAGACTTCTTTCAAAATTCAACTTGAACGCATGAGGAAATAATTCTTTCCATTTCGCAACAAAAGACATTTCACATATTCATGATATTAAAAAAGGCTTGGAACTTAAAGTTTGCCAAGCCTTCTGTTGATACCTGGAGGGTCGAAATTAGTTTTACAACTTTCCGAAAGCCACACCTTTGTACGACCAACCACAGGCTGCCAGTGCTTCCTGGATCGGTTTCTTAAGTTCATTGGTATTGAATTTGTATTTATAAACCTGCCCGGGCGCCAGGGTTTCGGTGAAGGCATAAGCACTGCCAAACTCAATGGATGTCGATTGCCCTTTGAAAGAGCTTACTGCCAGTGTCAGGTCGGGAACACCTGCTCTCCAGGAAACACTATATTCATGGTCCTGGGTACGCAACTCGTGTTTTTCCTCATCCAGCTTCATATGGATGCGAAATACTTTGCTGAGGCTGGCTTTGGAAAATACTTCATACCATGTGGCATCAACGATTTTCCACTCTGCTATCAGATCCACCTTTTCTTGTGTTCCCGGGATGATCTGATAGGGGGCGCTGGGTCGATTGAGTCCCATTAACTTGTCTGTAACCTCCTGGGAGGAAAGAGCTGGTTTTTGTGAGGCTGGTTTTTTGCTAAAGAATCCCATTTTGAAATCTCCTTTTTTAAAATATACACCTCTCAGATAAGAAGTGCATTAAATATAAATCTCCAAATAATTTACTATTTCGATCTGGATCCCCGAAGTGTTAATATTCCTGGCTGTGTCTCATAGCATGTGGCTCCTTCTTTTAATTAAGAAAATCTATGGGATGCCAATGGCAATTATCCAAATATCCCTGCTTTATGTTGACAGTTAAGAGGTGAACCAACTTGGGTACAATCTACTATGCTAGGCTTGTGGTGATTATATAAGCAAAATCTCTTTAGAGAATTGTCATCCTGTTTATGCACTAATCCCCCAAGGAAAATATTAAAACTCTTAACCAAATCTCTTTATGGATTCAATTTCCATACTTCGGGTAAAATTAGTTATTCGCATTTGAACGGAGGCATGATGAGTAAAAGATTAGTCGTAGTGGCAGGCAACATCGGGGTGGGGAAAACCTCCCTGACTGAACGCATAGGAGCGCGCCTGGGGTGGTGGACCGGTTATGAGTCGGTGGCGGATAATCCTTACTTGCCGGATTTCTACGCAGATATGCGCTCCTGGTCATTTCACCTGCAGATTTTCTTCCTGGGACATCGGGCAGAACAGTACCTGGGTGCAGCCAATGACCCCCGTTCGGCCATCCTTGATCGCAGCATCTATGAGGATGCATACATATTTGCGCGTGCATTGCACCACATGGGCAATTTATCTGAGCGCGATTACCTGGCTTACCGGCGCCTTTTCGACCTGGTGGTGGGCAGCCTGCCGCCACCCAACTTGCTGATCTATTTGAAATGCCCGGCCGAAGTTTTGATGGCGCGCATCCGTCGCCGTGCCCGTAATATGGAAACCGGTATTACTGCAGAATATTTATCCTTGTTGGATACTTTTTATGATGAGTGGTTAAATGCCTTTGATTTATGCCCGGTATTAACCATCCGAACAGATGACCTGGATTACGTACACCAACCCCAGGCTCTTGAAATTGTAGTTGAACGCATCAAGGAGAAATTAGGTGGAAAGGAAGAGTTGGATCTTCGATCTCCCCGTTAAGTATTAAGGATATACGCAACTATTAATCGATTCTTGACTTAGAGTCACCGTTATGCTAGAATGAAATCGTTATTATTACCAATCCATTCTACCAATCGTGAATACACCTCATCGTTCCCTGCGGATCAATATCGGTTTTTTAATCGGTCAACCGATTGGAACAAGCCGGGATTTTAATTTTGAATATCCCAGCGTGCAACTTGGGGAAGATTTAAACCTGCATGATTTCATCGGGGTTGCAGTATTTAATCGTACCCCACAAGGGCTCTTTCTTCAGGCGGATTTCCTGGGCAGCCTGGCGTTGGAATGTGTCCGTTGCCTGGATTTATCCGATCACCGGCTGAAAATGGAATTCAGCGAACTGTATGCATTTGACTACCGGTCCATCTCTGAATCTGGGTTACTTGTACCCGAGAGTGGCTATATCGATCTTGAGCCATTACTTCGGGAATACACATTGTTGGAGATCCCCATCAGCCCTATCTGCAAAACGGATTGCAAAGGATTGTGTCGTGAATGCGGGCAGAATTTGAATGAGAAAGATTGCAGGCATAACCAGACGGATTCTGACTCACCTTTTTCATCTTTAAAATCCTTTAATAAGGATCAATCTGGGTGAAACCATATGGAGGCTGACCAGTGACGTATCCAAAACGGCGCAGACGCGGCACAGAAGTACTGAATATGCTGCTGGAAAAAGCTTCCATACAAGGTTATTTGACCACCGACGATCTGGTTGAAATCTACCCGGATGTGGGTCAGGATTCAGAACGCTTAAGTGTAATCATGTTGGCTTTGCGCAACCAGGGGGTTGAAATACTGGATGCAGAATCCGAAGAACAAGCCTATTCAGATGATATTCAAGATAATGGGCGGAGTGGTTGGTTGGAGCCTGATATTCGTTCAGTCTCCACGGATGATACGATCGGCCTTTATCTTAAAGAGATGTCGCGCGTTCCTCTTCTCAAGTTGGAAGAGGAGCTCGATCTGGCTCTACGGATCGAAGCTGGCAGGGCTGCCAAAAAAGAACTCGGTTGCCTGAATGGGCGCAAGCACTCATTTGAGCGTGCCAGGCTTGAAGCTCTTGTACAGGATGGGTTACTGGCTCGAGATCACATCATAAAAGCCAACACCCGTTTGGTGGTTAGCATCGCCAAACGATATATGGGACACGCAATCCCGTTTCTGGATCTTATTCAGGAGGGCAACCTGGGGTTGATGAAGGCAGTTGAGAAGTTTGATGTTCATCGCGGTTTTCGGTTCTCAACTTATGCCACCTGGTGGATTAGGCAATCCATCACGCGTTCCATTGCGGATCAGGCGCGTACCATCCGGGTACCCGTCCACATGACTGATCGCATCCGCCAGATATATAAGACCACCCATGAACTTGAACAGGTTCTGGGGCGCGTTCCAGATCCGGAAGAACTGGCAGAAAAGTTAGGACTGGATGTTAAAAAAGTAAATTGGATCCTTAAAGTCTCCTGGTTACCTTTATCCCTGGACAGCCCGGTGGGAGATGATGAAGATTCAGACTTGGGAATGTTCATTGAAGATGAATTTAGCCCAACACCCATGCAATCTGCTTACCAATCCCTATTGAAGGAAAAAATTGAAGAAGTGTTGGGCACCTTATCACCGCGTGAGGCTCGTGTTCTGCGTTTGCGATTTGGTTTGAATAATGATAAAGCCTACACGCTGGAAGAAGTAGGCGAAAAATTTGGACTTACCAGGGAACGTATTCGTCAGATCGAAGGAAAAGCCTTACGCAGGCTGAGACACCCGCGCCGCGCACGGCAGCTAAAGGAATATTTATAATCCACAGTTGACATTAACCCCAGCCTGGCTTAAACTTCTGCCCTGCCCATGGACAGCTGTTCCTGTGCTTGGACCAGAAATTCCCGACCACCCATGTGAGCTGTCCAGTAATTTGGACAGTCTTTTTTTTAATTTATGATATTATTTGTACCATCTCAATAAACCGGGAAGCGGGGGTGTGCGGACGATCGCGAAGCATACCCGATGGGTGCGATGTCGTCCGCACACCTCCATCCTTCCTCTTTTAAATGAGTAGAACCTATTGTTTGAGAAAATACTTGCTTATAAAGAGAGAACTCATGCCTGAAAATATTTTGATCGCAATCGCCTGGCCATACGCAAATGCCGAGATCCATGTTGGAAACCTGACCGGTTCCCACTTACCCGGGGACATCGTGGCACGCTACCATCGCCTGAAAGGGAATCATGTTCTCATGGTTTCAGGTACAGATTCACATGGAACGCCGGTCAGCTTGCGTGCGGATGCAGAAGGAAAACCTGTGGAATCAATCTACAAGAAATTCCACGAATCCTTTTTGCAAGTGTTTAGAAGTTACGGCATCACCTATGATCTCTTCACTTCAACGCATACTGAGAATCATTTCAAAGTCTCCCAATCCATTTTTCTTGCTCTCAAAGAAAATGGCTTCATGTTCAAGCAAAAATCCATGCAATGGTATTCACCGGACGCCAGGAAATTCCTTCCAGACCGGTATGTGGAAGGTACCTGCTATATCTGTGGTGATACCAATGCCCGCTCAGACCAGTGTGATAAATGCGGAAATGTTTTGGAACCAGAAAAAATATTGAACCCGCGTGCCAAAACCGGGGATGGTGCCCTCGAATTGCGCGAGACAGAACATTATTACATGGATCTCTCCAAACTTGAGCCGAAAGTTAAAGAATTCCTGCGTGAGCGTGCATCCCATATGCGCGATACAGTGTTGGGTGAATCCCTGGGTAAAATTGAAGCAGAAGGGTTACTACCCAGACCGATCACACGGGACCTGGATTGGGGCATACCGGTTCCAGTTGAAGGTTGGGATGACAAATGCCTGTATGTCTGGTTTGAAGCTGTAATTGGTTACCTTTCTGCAGCCATAGAGTGGAGCCGGCTGGGTGATGACAAAGAATCCTGGCGTGAGTGGTGGCTGAACCCTGATGCCCGCCAGTTCTATTTCATCGGCAAGGATAACATTTTTTTCCACACATCCCTTTGGCCGGCTCAATTAATGGGCGCAGGCGGGCAATTCCTTAAGATCTTTGCAGAAGAGGAAAAGGCACTTGCACTGCCTTATGATATTCCTGCCAACCAGTTTATGAACCTGGAAGGCCAGAAGATCAGCGGCTCACGCAATTGGGCCATCTGGTGCCTGGATGCCATCACCCGTTACGATGCGGATGCTTTGCGCTATTATCTGACGGTGAACATGCCTGAGAATAAAGACAGCGATTGGGATTGGGCTGAGTTTGTGGCGCGCAATAACAATGAGCTGGTTGCCAATTGGGGTAACTTGGCCAATCGTGTACTTTCATTTATATATAAACACTGGGAGGGCGTGTTGCCAGATCCAGGTGAGTTGCGAGCGGTGGATACGGCCTTACTGAATGCGGTTGAGGCAGGGTTTGAAAGTGTCGGCCGCGAACTGGATGCTGTGCATTTACGCGCCGCGTTGCAGGAGACCCTGCGCCTATCCAGTGAGGTTAACAAATACCTGGATGTGTGCGCACCCTGGTTTGAGATCAAGACGGACAAAAACCTGGCTGCAAAGTCAGTGTTTACCTCTTTGAAGGCCATCGATGCCCTCAAAATCATGTTCGCACCGTTCCTGCCTTTCAGCTCAGAGAAGCTTCACACTTACTTGGGTTATTCGAAACCATTGTTTGGAGAGCAATACCAGGAGATGGTGGCAGACAGCCTTGGTGAGCACGCAGTTTTAAAATACCGCGGGGTTGAGGGGTTGCAATGGAAACCGGGAGATTTACGCCCTGGCACCCTGTTGCGCCAGCCGGCAGCCCTGTTCAAAAAACTGGATGAAAAGTTGGTGGATGAGGAAAGAAGCCGCCTGGGGAAATAAACCAACCGGCATTGACGATCTCTGGGGCAGGTCCGTTATCAGGTCAATACGATGAGTAATTTTGTTGTTCTTTTGTAAGTTAGTATACTCATTTAGCAAAGTATAATTTGCACATGTCAAAGAAATATACTCAAATCCTGTTTGTTATTCTTATCATTGCCCTGGTCTGGTTTGTCTTAAAATCTGTCAACCAGAGCATCTCGAACGCCATTAATCCCCTGCAACAAGCCAACAATGCTGTCGCCACCCAGATCGCAGAATTACTGCATCCCACACCAACCATTATCCCGGATCCGGTCACGATCATCCATGAAGTGCGCTCGCTGGCGCGGCTGGAGACGATCCAATATACTGTCGAAAAAGTCATCACTGCTGAAATCGGACAGGGACCCTTTGCCTTCCTTTTCGAAGATCGGCTCCTGTTGGTGGCGCATGGCATGGTCATAGCTGGTATTGATCTGGAGAAATTGACGCCGCAGGATATGTGGCTGGATGGCAGTGTACTCACTGTCCGCCTGCCAGATGCGGAGGTGTTCATTGCCACGCTGAATAATGAAAAAACATACGTGTATGAACGCGACACTGGTATCTTGCGCAAAACCAATCAAGACCTTGAAACGCTGGCTCGCCAGTCTGCCGAGAAAGAAATCCGAGATGCGGCTATTAAAGACGGTATCCTGGACATGGCACGTCAAAATGGCGAAGCCTACCTCTCGCGTTTCTTTCGTGCCCTGGGATATGCGGATGTCATTTTCGTACAGCAAATGCCATGACAAAGCCAGGGCTTTTACAATAAATACCTTATGTTTGGAAAGATAATATTACCTTGCCTGTATCTACAAATAACTACCGCTGCCTTTGGCGGCGGTAGTTATTTGTCTTATAATGTCTATGATTTCACCCTGATTGTAATAATCCTGAAAGGGAAGTATTCTTAGCAAACCACGATGACACCATCACAAACCCTGATTTTCCCTGATTACGAATCGCTCAGCCGGGCAGCTGCTCTATATTTTGCACAGGCAGCCAAGGAAGCCATCAGTGCGCGTGGGCGTTTCCTGGTGGCATTGTGCGGAGGTGAAACCCCATTGCGCCTGTATGAAACCCTGGGGTTGTCTCCCTACCGTGATTACCTGCCCTGGGAACACATCCATTTCTTCTGGGGAGACGAGCGCTGTGTGCTGGTAAATGACCTGGAAAGCAACTTCGGACAAGCTTGGCAGCACTGGTTGAAACATATCGCCATCCCGGCTTCCAATTTACACCGTATCCAGGGCGAACTGGTCCCTGAGCAAGCTTCCGAAGCTTACCAACAGGAATTGAAAGGATTTGCCGAAGCAGAACAGGATTGGCCCAGGTTGGATTGGGTCCTTTTGGGTTTGGGCACGGATGGTCATACCGCCTCGCTTTTCCCCGGATCCGCGCCAGACCCGGGTCCCAATCTGGCTGTTCTGGCAGTACAAAATCAATCCCAGAACAGGCTGGCCAATCGGGTCACCCTGACACCCATGCTTTTCAATCTTGCCCGTCAGGTGGTCTTCCTTGTTAGCGGTTCTGGCAAAGCTGCAGCTCTGGCTGCCACCCGCACGGGCAAAACAGACCCATTATGCTGGCCTGCCCAACGCATCCACCCACAGGACGGCCTGCTGGTCTGGATGTTGGATGAAGCGGCTGCACTCGAAGCGTTAACTTAGAATAAAGGAGATGATCCATGCAAATCGCCATGATAGGACTTGGAAAAATGGGAGGGTTTATGGCGCAGCGTCTGCTGATGTCTGGACACCGCGTGGTGGGATTTAACCGCTCTCCCGAAGTTACCCAGCGTTTGGCCGCAGAGTTTGGGTTGGAAGCCACTTTTTCACTGCCCGAAGTCAAAGCCAAATTAAGCGCGCCTCGTTGTGTATGGGTTATGGTGCCTTCTGGCGAGGCGACTGAAGAAGTGATTGGTCAACTATCAACCTTGCTTGAGCCAGGTGATACCATTATTGATGGCGGTAACACTTATTACAAAGATGACATCCGCCGGTCTGTGGCTTTAAAGGAAAAGAAGTTGAATTATATAGATGCAGGCACCAGTGGGGGAGTCTGGGGTCTGAAGGAAGGCTACAGCCTGATGATTGGTGGAGAGAAGCAGGTTGTCGAAAATCTGCGGCCAGTGTTCGAAAGCCTGGCACCGGCTCCTGATAAGGGTTGGGGGCACGTTGGTCCGGTGGGGGCGGGGCATTTTGTAAAAATGGTGCATAATGGCATTGAATATGGCATGATGCAGGCGTATGCAGAGGGTTTTGAGATCATGCACGCCAAGCAGGATTTCAACCTGAACCTCGAACAGGTGGCTAAAATCTGGCAGTATGGCAGTGTGATACGCTCCTGGTTGTTGGATCTGACTGCCAATGCTCTTGAAGCCGACCAAAACCTGGAGCATATCAAAGGCTGGGTGGCAGACAGCGGTGAGGGGCGCTGGACTGTCTTTGAAGCCATCGATCTGAATGTACCCGCGCCGATCATCACCTTGGCCTTGCAAGCCCGCTTTGTCAGCCGGCAGGATGAAAGCTATGCCGCGAAATTGCTGGCTGCCATGCGTAACCAATTTGGTGGGCATGCCGTAAAAACGGAATGAACCATGACTGAACAGAAGCAAGCCATTACGATCGTTATCTTTGGTGCCAGTGGCGACCTCACCTGGCGTAAACTGGTGCCGGCTCTTTATAATAATTTCAAAAAAGGACGCCTGGATGAGTGTGCCCATGTGGTTGGGTTTGCGCGCCGACCCATGTCGGATGAAGAATTTCGTACGCATCTAAAAGAAGGAGTGACCACCTTCAGCCCGGAGACCTTCACGGAAGCTGTCTGGGCAGCTTTTTCTGAAAAGCTGAGCTATTTTAAAGGCAACCTGGAAACGCCTGCAGATTATGTCAGCCTTGGTGAAACACTAAAAAGCCTGGAGAACAACCCGGCTAACCGCCTGTATTATCTGGCTACAGCCCCGGAATATTATTTGGGCGCAGTGGAAAATCTGGGTACGGCCGGGCTGGCAGATCAGTCAACAGGCTGGCGCCGTGTCGTGATCGAGAAACCTTTTGGTACAGACCTGATTTCCGCACAGTTATTGAATACCGGCGTGCATAAGATATTTAATGAAGCCCAGGTGTACCGCATTGACCATTTCCTGGGGAAAGAAACCGCTCAAAATATCCTTTTCTTCCGCTTTGCAAATACCATCTTTGAACCGGTCTGGAATCGCCGCTATGTGGATAATATCCAGATAACCGTTGCAGAAAGTGTGGATGTGGGTCATCGGGCCGGTTATTACGATAAAGCCGGTGTATTGAGGGATATGTTCCAAAATCATCTGCTGCAGTTGTTGGCTTTGGTTGCCATGGAACCACCTTCTTCCTTTAATGCGGATGCTCTTCGCAATGAGAAAGTAAAGGTTTTTGAAAGCATTCGTCCCATTACCAGCCAGGATACAGTGCGAGGTCAATATGAGGCTTACCGTCACACCGAGGGAGTTCCTCCTGATTCACAAACCCCCACTTATGCGGCGCTCAAGCTTTATATTGATAATTGGCGTTGGAAAGGTGTGCCTTTTTATTTACGATCCGGGAAGAGCATGCAGTCAAAAACAACGGAGATCATTATCGAATTTCAACGCCCTCCCCATTTGATGTTTGCTTACACAGATGCCGGAAAGTTTATGCCCAATGTTCTTTCACTTTGTATTCAGCCGGATGAAGGTATTCACTTGCAATTTGAAGCCAAGCTGCCTGACTCTGACCAGGAGATGCTCCCGGTGGATATGGACTTTCATTACCGCGATTCGTTTCACGACAACTTGCCAGACGCCTACGAGCGCCTGCTACTGGAAGCTCTGGAAGGAGATGCCTCTCTTTTCACACGCAGTGATATGATCGAAGCTGCCTGGCGTCTGATCGACCCGGTCGTCTCAGCTTGGGGAAGTGAAAACCCGCCAAAACCATCTTTCTATCCTTCCGGAAGTTGGGGACCGGCAGATGCGGATGCGCTTCTTGAGCGTGATGGACGCTGCTGGCGCTTGGGCTGCAGTTTTGAAATATGAAAATTGCGTAACGATTTTTGGGCGGTAGAATCTTTAGGGCAAATTTACGCGCCTAAGTCAGCCTGGTGTTTATATTACCCGTGTTGTTAACCTTTTCCTCCACCTTTTAATTTAGTACTTGAGTGGGAAGAATGGCAGGAAATAACTCCACCCATTGCCATTTAAGTTGGGGCTATCAACATGGCCAGCATGCAACATGCCATGTTGATAGATTACATCTCCATGATGATCGATATACTTTTATTCAGCTTCCCTTTGTTTCAGGTAATCTATCTGCATTGAGATTGTAATATCTCGTTTTAATGTGTATAATAGTGCGCGTTATCACATGGTATAAAAATTGGGATCGTATCAATGAAGACAGGTGTAATCCTGATGGATTATTTCCTGCTGCCAAATGGAATTGTCTTCCGGTTGCACAAGACTTTATATTCCCTGGAATAAGAGTTGTCGATTTCTATAAAGCGGATTTGATGGAGAGATCATCAAGTTCCAGTTTTATTAAGCAGATTTAATAGACCTGGTGCGAATGCTGGAAGATGTCAGCGGTAGTTTTCCAGAAGTCCTTGCAACAATTTGATCATAGAAGAGTAGAGAAGAACATGACAAAACCAACACTGAATCATGCAAGAAATACTTTAGTTTTGTTCGCAACCGGTTTATTTATTTTATTGCTGGGCGCAACCTCTATTCGCACCTATGCCAAAAGCATGAACGTGGATCCCACACCCACCCCGGAGATAACGCAATCATCCGCTCCAGCTACTACATTGCAGACCAACCCGCATGAGGACGGCGAGTGTTTGGATTGTCATGGAAATCCGGCTTTGACAGGTTTAACCATGGATGGCGAAACCATTTCCCTGTATATCCAGCCTGCCGCGCATCAAGAATCCTTCCATAGCCGGGAAGGTGGCGGATGCAATAAGTTTTGTCATCAAGCCCAGGCTACCTATCCCCACGAAACTTCAACTGCGGAATCTTGCGCTGTATGCCATTGGCAGGTTTCAGGACAGGCACCTGTGGATGGCAAGCTTGTTTTTAAACTACCTTATGTGGATGCACGTGCCATTACGTTGGAAGTGAACACTTCCTGCAAGAAATGTCATGTGGAAATTTTTGAATCCACAACCGATAGCGCTCATACCCGCATCATGCTGGAGGGCAATCGTTATGCCCCGCTTTGTTCGGATTGCCACAGCGGACATGATATCAGCCTGGTCACCCGCCAGGGTGTTTCGGATGTATGTAAAAAATGCCACCTGGCAGAATACACCACCTACAAAGGCAGTGTACATGGGGCAGCCCTGGAGGCTGACTCCAACCCAGATGTACCCACCTGTGCCGGCTGCCATGGATCGCATTTGGTCAGCGGTCCTGGTACTACGGATTTCCGTACAGCCACTGTTAAGATATGCGGTGATTGCCATTCCGATAAGACCATTATGGACAAATACGGCATCTCCACCGATGTTTTGAGCACTTACATGGATGATGCCCACGGATTGACCGATTTTTTTAGGAAAACCAACCTGGAAAACATTACTCGTGCTACCTGCTTTGATTGCCATGGAAAGCATAACATCCTGAGCCCGGATAACCCGAGTTCGAAGGTATATCCCGAAAACCTGCAATCCACCTGCCAGCAGTGCCACGATGATGCCAATATTCGCTTCCCGCAATCCTGGCTGAGCCACAAGAAGATTGATTCTGGCGCGAATCCGGGTTTGAGTTGGACCAACCAGATTTCGTTGTTTATCGTGGTCGCTGCCGCTGTGATTATCCTGGCTTTGATTATTCTGGATGCCCGCCGCCGGATTGCCCTCAAAGTTAAAGCTGGGCGGAACAATGGAAAATAATCCCGTCCAGGAATCTGCAGCCATGCCTGAAACTGTCGAACCTGTTAATGAGACAACATCCCGGATGCCAACCATCACGCGCTATGTGAATGAGCGTGATGCCAATGCAGCCTTGCAAAATATGAAAACTTCAAAAGATGGCAGCGCTTATGTGGTGCGTTTCACCTTGCTGGTGCGCCTGCTTCACCTTTTGTTGTTGGTTGCGGTCACCGGATTGGCTTTCACCGGGTTGGCCCAGATCTTTTATGCAAATGCCCTCGGACGTATCATGCTGAGCCTGCTGGGTGGGTTGGAAAAAACCCAAAATATTCACCATGCCTTTGCCATCCTTCTGGCTGCTCTGGCGATTTTCCATATTCTGGACAGCCTGGAAAGCCTTTTTGTGCGACAGCAGAGACCTCCCATGCTTCTGCGTTGGATTGATTTTCAAAACTTCTTCCAGATGCAGGTGTTCAATTTGGGTCTGACCAGGAAACAACCTCGTTTTGACCGGTATTCCTACGAAGAAAAAGCAGTTTATTGGCTGGTGACCCTGGGAATTCTCGTGTTGGGACTGACCGGTATCGTGCAGTGGTTCCCCATCCAGGTGACCGAGTTTCTGCCGGGAATTGTGATCCCTTACGCAGGCATCATCCACCGCTGGGAAGCCATCCTGGTCATTCTGGTGGTGTTTGTCTACCATCTATACCAGGTGCTATTTCGTAAACCGGATGGCAGTATTTTTTCTGGAAAGAAAACCCGGGCAGATATGCAGATGGAACACCCGCTCGAGCTTGAATATCTGGAGAAAGCCGCTGCAGCAGCAGGCAGCCCGGATTGGCCGGTCAGGATTGAACTTAACCTGTCAGACGATACGGGTGAAGAAATCAAAGAAACAGAATCAGCCTCTCGAGACACATCTGCTCCAGAAGGATCATAAAATTAGCACTAAAATATTATTTCAACAAGGATTGCTGGATGTCATTCTTTAGAAAATTACGCGCAAAACGCCATTGGCCGAAAGTCACTATTGACCTTTCAAAACCAGTCCACCGTCTGAAACTCACGCTGGCCTTGGTAACTGTGCTGATCGTGGCGATTGGAGTATTGGTTGGCGGTATCAAGGGATATGACTACACCGAAAGCTCGGAGTTTTGTGGTACCACCTGTCACGTCATGGATCCACAGTATATTCGCTATGAACAATCCCCTCATGCCAATGTGGATTGCGCCCAGTGTCATATCGGACCGGGTGCCTCGTTCTTTGTGCGTTCCAAGATCGATGGATTGCGCCAGGTATATGCCACCATCTTTGACACCTACAGCCGTCCGATCAAGAGCCCGGTTCAGAACTTGCGCCCGGCACGCGAGACCTGTGAAACCTGTCATTCACCCACTAACTTCAAGGACAATATCGTCAAGACCATCCAACACTATGATGATGATGCTGCCAATACTCCCATTCAGACCACGCTGATCTTGAAAATGGGGGGCTCGCAGGAAAGCACCGGCCTCATCCAGGGCATTCACTGGCATGTCTCCAGTGAGGTTTACTACATAGCCGCTGATGAACAGCGCCAGTCCATGTTATGGGTGGGTGTGCGCCAGGCAGATGGAACCCTGAAAGAATTCTTCTCGCGTGACTTGATCGGTATGAACCAGACTGATTTTTTGGAGCAAGCCCAAGTGGATGGCAAGGTGCGCCTGATGGATTGTATAGATTGCCACAACCGTACTGCACATAACATCCCTTACCCTGGGCAGGCTGTGGACCAGGCTATTGCAAATGGCCTCATCTCCCGCAATATCCCAAATATCCGTGCCCGTGCCGTGACGCTGCTGGGTGCTTCCTATGGCAGCCTGGATGAAGCTAATTCAGCATTCGATGCCCTGGCGGAAGAATATTCCACCAATTTTTCCGGCAAAGTGGCTTCCAATCCGGCTTTAAGCCTGGTAAATGCCCAGTTGGTGGCCGAGGCCATTGAAACTCTCAAGCAGTTGTATGTCGAAGATACTTTCCCCGAAATGAGAACTGACTGGGTCACCAATCCCAATAATGAGAAACACACTCCCTCCCTGGGTTGTTTCCGTTGTCATAATGACTCATTTGTTTCGATCAATTCCTCGGATAACCAAAGGGATACCATCAGTGCCGACTGCAACCTTTGCCATACCGTTCCGATCACCGGACGCGGTAGTGAATTATTGATTGAAGCCCCTGTCATCGTGGGTGCCGCTCCCGCATCGCATGATAATTATAGTTGGACCATCACCCACCGCTCCACCACCGAAGCCCAGAAACAGAATTGCAACCAGTGTCACGGGCAGAACTTCTGCAACAATGGTGTCTGTCACAATCTCTCGCATCCACCCGACATGCTATTCACACACGCTGAGGAATACAAAAAGACCGGTGAACAGGTGTGTTATACCTGTCATCAGAACATCACCTGTGTTCGCTGCCATCCCAGCGGAGTGATTAAAAATCCTTAATGGTTGAGATGTACGCAAAGGTCAGGTCTTTTATAAATACGATTGTCGAGCGATTTTTTTCTACCGACAAACAGGTTGAACGTACCATCCTGTTTGCGGGACTTGCCTTGGTGTTGGTGGCAGGTAGCTTTGCAAGTTATTACAATTTTGACCGATATTACTCTAATCAGCAACCTGTCTCTCAAAGAACTGTGGATGCAGCCGAACAAGCAGTCAAGGATGATCCAACTGACCTGGATACCCGCCTGGATTTGGCAGAAACCTATTTGCATTTCGAACGATATGACGACGCCCTGGCACAGGCCAGCCAGGTGTTTATTGCCGATCCAACCAGGCAACGCGCCTGGCTGGTGATTGGTTTAGCCAATGCCCTTAACGGCAAACCCGCTGGCGCCATCAATTATTTGACGAATTATGTCAATGCCTTCGAGAATGAAGAGATGCCAGGGCTGGATAAAGAACTTCAGGAGGCTGCTTATTTCCTTGGCACCAGCTACCTGCAACTCGGTCAGCCCGGGAAGGCAATCTTCCCCCTGGAACAGGCGGTGGGGTGGAACCAGATGGATGCAGATGCCATTTACCAACTGGGTCTGGCTTACGCTGGTGTTGGTCGGTATGAAGATGCGGTTAACATGTTCGCCTCCGCAGTTAATTTTGTACCTAATTTTACCGAAGCCTACCAATCCATGGCAGAGGTTTACGATGCTGGTAACAAGCCCGAACTGGGCGATTATGCGCGTGGCATGCTGGCTTACTCGCAGAAGGATTATTCATCTGCCCGGGAACTGCTCTTAAATGCAAAAGAGGTTTATCCAAACTTCGCACCCATCTTTGTTGGTCTTGGTTTAACGTATGAAGCCGGGAACGACCTGAAGAATGCCAAAGCCTCGTTTGATACAGCGATTTCGATCGACCCGAACAACTACACGGCTGTGCGTGGTGTTGAACGCCTGGCAGCACTCTTGAACCAATAGGTTAAGCATAATGTCCAATCCAGAAATTGATTCCCAATCTTCAACTCCATCCGGTATAAAAGGAGAACGCAAACGTCGCACCTTGCTGGTTGTGTTGTTAATGTTGTTCCTTCTATTATGCGCGGTTGGCTGTTTGTTCCTGCGTTATTTGCTCAAACCCGAACCGATCAGTGAAATCGTACCGCTCCTTCAGGTATCCAAACAGGCTCCGCCCACTTATGTGAAAATGATTGAAGGTGTTGACGGGCCGGTCGGAGTGACGGTTTCTCCAGATGGGCAGAGAATTTATGTCAGCGAAAGTAAGGGAGAACGCTTGATCAAGATTTTTGATAGGGAAGGAAAATTGATCCAGAGTTTTTCCCCTCCTGGTACCGAAAATACCAACCGGATCCCAGTCTACCTGGCAGCCTCACTGGATGGACGGGTATTCGTCAGCGATCGTTACAACGCTGTCATTGATATATTCGATGCCGACGGTAAATTTATCGATGCCATCATTGCCCGGGATATGACTCTGAGCAAATATGTAAAGACTCAAGCAGGTGGAATCCTGCCTCCCGCTACAATGTTCTATTACGACAACCTTAATGGCGTGGTGGTCTTCCAAAAACCGGGTGGAGAAGTTGAGACTCTGGTTGGACCGGATAGAGCCGACTGGAATCCTCTGGGAGTGCGTTTTGATGCGGAAGGAAATTTGCTGGTTACAAATCTGGTCGCTGGCCAACATCAAGTCCTGATCTTTCCGGCGGAAACGCTGGCGGATGATTTGGTGAATTTTGCACCAGCCGTTAAAGAATTCGGAGCGGAGGGTAACCAGGACGGGCAATTTTCTTTTCCAAACAGTGTGGTGAAAGATAGCCAGGGCAATTTTTATGTATCCGATGGCAACAACGGACGTATTTCATCCTGGTCTTTGGACATGAGCTATAAGAGTTTCTTTGGTTTTGGCTCATCAGAGCAATCGCTGAACTTACCGCGTGGCCTCTGGATGGATGCCAAGGACCGCCTTTATATTGCCGATGCGGTTGGTCAGACCATCCGTGTATACAATGTATCCGGCGCTGACCCGCAATTCCTTTTCAATATTGGCGGGTTTGGCATCACAGAAGGAAATTTCAATTTCCCAACGGACCTGGCCATGGATTCAACCGGAAGGTTGTATGTGGCGGATAGCGAAAACAACCGCATTGACATATGGTCTTACTAGCAGGGTCTTACGCATGGCTGATTTTAAACCCGGGGACTGCTGGTTTGGATGGATATCCTGAACCATGGCTAGCAGGTTGGGTTGGTAGAAAAGCAACAAAAAAAGGACACTGAACACGAACTTGCCTTACTACTTATATTAAAGAGAATGATGAATATGAAAAAATATCTAATTGCTCTGGTCCTTGGCTTGGTGTCGATCTTGGTCCTGGTTCCTACAATTGTTCAAGCTGATAATGGCCCGCATGGTGGTTTTTCCGCCAATACGGACACCTGCGCTGTTTGTCACCGCCTTCACTCTTCTAAAGGTGGCACCAATGACCTGATTTTTTCCGATCCCCAGGCTTTGTGCCTGGCTTGCCATAGTGGCAGCGGTGCCAATACGAACGTTGTGGATGGTGTATTCATGGGAACGGGATCGGAGCTGGATGTGGAAGGTGCTGCACTCGGTAGCCTGTTGGGGGGGGGGTTCACGAATGCCTTGATGGCTACAACGTGGAGCGGCAAGGCAGCATTTGATCCAGGATTCAATGCCACCTCCAGTGTAACCACATCCATGCATGATATGGGGGCGGATCAAAAGGTTTGGGGCGCGGGTACAAACAATGCTGCCGATGCAACCATCACGCTCGAATGTATTTCCTGTCATGACCCGCATGGGAACGCAGGCTGGGATGTGACCACAACTCCGGGAACTGCTACGCGTGTGGCTTCCTATCGTTTGCTGCGCTGGCAGCCCTCAGGTTCTGACGGCTTCACTCCACCTGTCACAAGGGTGAATTGGACTGGCGGCGCATACCACGGCAACCTTCAAACGGATGGCAAAACCGGCTGGTTGGTGCCGGATAATTATTCTGGTAAAGAATGGTACACCATAGGTACCAAGGGTCGCTCTGCATTGGGCGACTACACTATTGGTAATATCACCGCCAACTACCAGCCTGCAGGCTTTAATTACGTCCCGGCTGCCGCAAATATGGCATATTTCTGTGCCCAATGCCATGACCGCTATTTCAATAACAACAAATTATTCAGGGAGGATGATGAAAGCCTGTACTGTGGCACACCGGGTGATCCCAGGAGAGTCGGCTCAGCAGTAATTCCAACTGTACCGGTAAATGCTAGGGGTCTGAACTCCCAAGATCCAATTAATTGTCTCCCTGTTTACAATAGCTCTGGTGAATTAACAGGTTGGGCGGATGACAGGCCGAGTGGTGACCCCACTTACATGTACCGCCACGATTCGGGCGATGTAATCCGTAATTCCAACGATGGTACTTTCGAAGGCTCGCACACTGTCACCACTTCAGTCGGTCGTAGCTGCGTGGCATGCCATGTTGCCCATGGCACCTCCGCAAATCCTGATGCTGATACAACGGATGCCATTATTACGGGTTCTAAACCTGGTAGTGGTTCCCTGGCAGGTGGTTCCGTGCTGTTGCGCATGGATGGTCGCACAATTTGCCTGAGCTGCCACCTCGGGGATGTTGACTTTACAGTGGGTCCATTGGCGGAAAAATCTCATAATGACTTTTCCGTGCTAACCGGTAGCCAATGTGCCAAATGCCATAGTATTCACTCTGCCCGGCAGTGACGATATAACAGATGGATTAATAAGTTCGTAATTCGTAGGACGGCTTTCTTGGCCGCCAATTGGTTAGGGCAGGTTTCTTACTTGCCCTATTTATGACTCGAGTAATGACCTGGCATTCTTTAATACAGCCCCCTTCTGAAAATTGAAGACTCGCTGACAATTTTATCGGTCTAAACATAAATTTTACCCTTGGATCGTATCCACCTTATGATTATTCTCCTCACCAAAGTCTTGAAAAGTTGGGCTTTATTGAACACAAATGGATAATAAAACGGGACTGAGCAGGCTCAGTCCCGTTAAGGTTACTTTATTTAGCTGATTCCTGGTTTAGGGGAGAGCCGCCAGGGTTGCATCCAACAAGGCTTTGGTGTAGGCTGAATTATGGACGCCATTACTCAAATCATAGACAACCATTTTGTAGTTCCACATCGCGTTTCCGATCTCTTCGGTAACTACCAAAGGAGCATCTGCAGAGGGATTACTCCACTTACCTGTCGCTGCGTCATAAATACCCCATAGACCAGTGTCCGGATTCAAAAGTTTCATATCGACGAGTTTGGTATGGAGCACTTCAAGCTTCTCCTCAACTTCGGTCTGCACACCGTTGATGTCGAAGTCTGTTGCATCGGCATGGCAGGCTACACAGGCGGACACCTGAGGCGTGAAGGTATGATTGGTGCCTTCGCCCAGATGACAGGTCACACAGGTGTTCTCTACCATTGAGTAGTGTGCGCTGGGTTTGCCTTCTAGGCCGGCACCGCCGGTACCCAGCAAGATTGAAGACATTGGACCATAATGTGGGCCATAGCGTGAGCTGGTGATCTTAACATTCCCGTCTGTTGCTGGAGTGAATACACTCCGTACCTGATGGCAATTGGCGCATAGGTTACCCATGCCGCCGTCAAAGGTTGCCTTGGTTGTGTCAGCAGCGGCGAAGAATGCAACCGGGGCAACGGTCTCAAGCGCCCAGTCTGCTGAGGTGTAGGTGGTGTGAATCTGGTGGCATGCACGGCAATCCTGGGGGGTTGCGTTCGTATGCACAACTTCAACTTTATTCGGGGCCAGACCGGCAGCAACACTTTCACTGAAGGCACTGCCATCATGGCAGAATGAGCACTGTGCTCTTCCTGCTTCTTCTACATAGACCAGGCTGCTGCCATGCAAAGATGCAGCCCACATGGCAGTCTTGCTGGTGAGTTCCGTACCATCATTGTGGCATTCGGTGCAGGTCAGGTCGGTGGCTGCCGGTGAAACGCCGGCAGCTCCGGCAGGGCCGGTAGCACCGGAAGGACCAGCAGGGCCGGCAGGTCCTTCAGCGCCAGCGGGGCCGGCGCAGGCTGTCAAAATGAATGCAGCGGCGATCAGCACGCCAACGAGCAAAAGTACTTTTTTATTAGACATTCTTCATTCTCCTTAAGTAACATAGATTGGGTGAAAAAGACGTTTAATACGGTATATTTTGTTTGATAGACACCTCCAAGGCATTGTGATATTTTGCCCAAGCAATTGGGTTATTATACATAAGGTTACATTACCAGTCAAGATTAAAACTGGATTAATAAGGCATATTGTAATGTGATTTATGTCATCCAAATATAAGTGATGGTTGTAAATATAAAATTTGAATTTCCTGGTAGGCATCCCCCAAATAGGTTTAATATTCGTAGTTTGGAATGCATCACTCTAATTGAGCATAGATAATTTTACCTGGGTTTTTGCTGAAAACCACTGCTGGCAAATCGATTTGTTCTATAGACGGTTTTATTTTAAGGGGATATCCAGATCTCTCCCACCCCGCAGGTAGTCCATTACTAGCTGCAGGACAGCCTGCGCCGAGGAGGCCTTGTTCTCCATTCGGTTCCCTTGCCAGCAAAATCCACGCGCCCACTCTCCGTCGGATGTTGACAGGCCGATCCAGGTCGTACCGACCGGTTTGTCAACGGTTTCACCCCCCGGGCCGGCGATGCCGCTGACAGATATTGCCAGGTCGGTATCCAGCACCTGGCGGGCGCCACGCGCCATCTCCAGCACCACCTGCCGGCTGACAGCACCATAGGCTGTCAGTGTTTCCCAACTGACGCCCAGCAACTTTACTTTGGCATCGTAGGCATACGCCACGATTCCGCCCATGAAATATTCCGAAGAGCCGGGAATATTGGTGATGCGGTCACTGATCAGCCCGCCTGTGCAGGATTCAGCCACCGCCAGTTTTAATTTTTTCTGGCGGAGCAAATCGCCAATGATTATTTCCAGGGCTTCTGTCATGGCAGGATCGGTAACCTTTTAGTAGTGAATCTAGCGTCGAGCCGTGGCTAAATGAACACAAAGATTGGAAGTAATTCGAGAAACGGTGTCTATTATACAGGAAAGGCATGTCTTTCACGAAGCAGTTTGAAAAATCAATTATTCACCCTTATAACGTATCTACTCACCATATCAGATTTTGTCACTGCGAGCGCAGCGTGGCAGTCTCCTCTCCGGCAAGGGGATTGCCACGTCGCTGGGAGGATGCTCCTCGCAAAGACAGAAGATAGAGCTTTTTTGCATTGAACAGCAGCGTTCTGCCACTGTGGAATTAATCGCAATTATGGACGTGAGTAGATACATATACTTGGTAACGACTCAGGCTTGTCATGCGGAGCAGAGCGTTCTTCCCCGGCACTTGCATGCCTGGGCAAGTGTGCGGAGCGAAGCATCTCATGATCAGTTTCAAATTGTCTTTCATCGTCCATTGTCAATGGTCAACCGTCCATTCCAATGCATGGACACAGGACTCCCTGATGTTCGTTCCTCCGGGCTGCAAGTCCCGATATTTTTTGGAAAGACTTTTTTGCAGGTCGCAGGCTCCCGAAGGGGATTCGTTCCTCGGTTATTAGAGAAGCCCACTGACAATTGGCAACCGGCAACCGTCCCGTGATAAAATTGCCTTCATGGAAATTTCAGACCACCTCAAAGGGATCCTTTCCACCCTGCCGGACAAACCCGGTTGTTATATCATGAAAAATACCGACGGGAAAATAATATACGTTGGTAAAGCCATTAATTTAAAGAACAGGGTGCGTTCCTATTTCCACAATGATACCGGGTATGACCATAAAACCCGCCGTCTTGTAAAGGATATTAGTGACCTGGAATGGATCCTGGTCGGATCAGAGCTGGAAGCCTTGATCCTGGAAATGAACCTGATCAAGCGCCATCGTCCGCATTACAACATCCGCATGAAGGACGACAAGCGCTACCCGTACATCAAGGTGCATTGGGCGCAGGATTTTCCAAAGGTGACCGTCACCCGGCAAATGCAGGAGGATGGAGCGCGCTACTTCGGTCCATATACCTCGGCCTGGGCGGTTCACCAGACCCTGGATGTCCTGCGGCGTATCTTTCCGTACCTGACCTGTGACCGGGAGATCACGGGAAAGGATGCACGCGCCTGTTTGTACCATGATATCAAATTATGTACGGCACCCTGCATCGGAGCCATCGACCGGGAAGGTTACCGCCAGGTGATCAGTGATCTGCAGGATTTCCTGAATGGGCACTCAGAAGGTGTATTGGCACGCCTGCATGAGAAAATGGAGCTGGCCTCACAGTCGATGCAATTTGAGCGTGCCGCGGTCCTGCGAGATCAATTGAAAGCGCTTGGGAATATCATCGAACGCCAAAAGGTGGTCTTTGCATCCGATTATGTTGATTCAGATGTAATTGCCATGGCGCGTGCCAACAATGAAGCCTGTGTACAGGTATTTTTCATTCGCGGCGGAAAGCTGATCGGCCGGGAATATTTCATACTGGAAGGCACTGAGGATACCCGGGACCCCGAAGTGATTGCGGAATTTATTAAACAATTTTACACCGAGGCGGCTTTTATTCCCGGGCAGGTACTGCTTCCACAGGAAATTGAAGAAGCCCAGATTATTCAGCAATGGCTGCGCGGGCGTTCGGGTGGGCACAAGGTGGAAATGGTGGTGCCTCACCAGGGACAGCCGCATGAGCTGGTTAAAATGGCAGCTGAAAATGCCGCTGAAACCCTGCATGCCCTGCGCGTTCAATGGCAGGCGGATACACACCGGCAGGAACAGTCCCTGGCAGATCTGCAAAAGGCATTAAAACTTGCACAACCTCCCAACCGTATCGAGTGTTATGATATCTCCAATACCCAGGGCACTGCCTCGGTGGGCAGCATGGTGGTCTTCTCACAGGGGGTACCCGACAAAAAATTGTACCGGCGCTTCAATATTGAGACGGTCAGCGGGCCGGATGATTTCGCCAGCATGGAGGAAGTGCTCACCCGGCGTTTTCGCCGTTGGCAGGCAGCCCAGGGAAAGGAATTGGATCCAGGCAGCAAACCCGATACGGCCTTCTCCATTTTGCCGGATGTTTTGATCGTGGATGGCGGCAAAGGGCAGCTTGGCCGGGCGGTCCGTGTTTTGGACAAATATACTCTGTTGGATAAAGTAACGGTGGTTGGGCTGGCCAAACAGGAAGAGGAACTATTCTTTCCCAACCGCTCCAAAACCTTGGTGTTGCCGCGTCAATCCCAGGGCTTATATCTCATCCAGCGCATCCGGGACGAGGCTCATCGCTTTGCGATCACCGCACATCGCAAAAAGCGCACCAGGCAGGGACTGGCTTCGGCATTGGATACCATCCCCGGTATCGGGCCGGCACGTCGAAAAGCCCTCTTGAAATATTTTGGATCGGTTGATATGATTAAGGCAGCTACACCAGATGAACTGATCAGTGTACCGGGCATCACGCTGGTACTGGCTGAAAGTATCAAAGCTCATCTTGAGTGATACTAAAAAAGGAAACGAGGTAATTAGGTATGGCAAGCAAGAGCTCCAAGAGCAACAAAAGTAAAGTATCTGTAAAACCAAAAATGGACCGGGAAAAACAGCGTGCACGCACCATGAGTTATATATTTTTGGGTATTTCTGTGATCTTGATTCTCTCCATGGTTCTTTCTGCAATATCACGGTAGCAAATTACCAAGTGGTATAATCAGTTAGCGCGGCAGCTTGCCGCGCTATTTGTCGCCAATTAACCTGGTTGCCACTGTTTTGGCAATTGAGATCATGTAGGAGTATCTTCCCAAAAAACTCCCCATCTTTATTGAGAGGATACCTGTAGGATAAGATATGCTGGATAAACTTGCAGGGATTGAAGAACGTTATGAAGAGCTAAACCGCTTGTTGATGGAAGTGGGGGATGATTATCAACGCGCGGCTGAATTGAATAAGGAACGCATTGACCTGGAACCGATCGCCGCCAATGCCCGCAAATATCGCAAGAACCTGTCTGAACTGGAAGAGGCACGCGCCGTCCTGGCAGAAGATTCAGATCCCGACCTGGTTGAATTGGCACAGGCAGAGGTGAGTGAACTGCTGACACGCATCGAATCACTCGAGAAAGAAATCAAGCGTATGCTGGTTCCCAAAGACCCGCGCGATGATAAGAATGTGATCATGGAGATCCGGGCAGGAACGGGCGGTGACGAAGCTGCCCTGTTTGCCGCAGATCTGTTTCGCATGTACAGCCGGTATGCCGAGCGGGAGGGTTGGAAGATCGAAGTAATGTCGCAGCATGATATTGGTATCGGTGGTTTCAAAGAGATCACTTTTCTGATCAAAGGCTTTGGGGCATACTCCAAATTGAAGTTCGAGTCAGGTGTTCACCGTGTCCAGCGTATTCCCTCCACAGAGTCCTCCGGGCGCATCCATACCTCCACTGCCACAGTGGCAGTACTGGCTGAAGTGGAGGAGGTGGATATTGACATTCCGTCGTCTGATGTGCGTATTGATGTGTATATCTCTGCGGGAGCGGGAGGACAAAATGTGCAAAAGAACTCCACTGCCATCCGCATCACCCATATCCCGACCGGCATGGTGGTAGCGTGCCAGGATGAGCGCTCCCAACTGCAAAACAAACTGAGAGCCATGTCCATTTTGCGAGCCAGGCTGTATGCGATTGAAGAAGAAAAGTTGCGTTCAGAACAGGATGAATCCAGGCGGTTACAGGTCGGCACCGGGGAACGTTCTGAGAAAATCCGCACCTATAACTACCCCCAATCACGGGTTACAGACCACCGCATTGGACTGTCTTCGTACAACCTGCCGGCAGTGATGGAAGGTAATATTGATGAGTTCATTGTGGAACTGGCTTCCACTGATGAAGCAGATCGCTTGGCGGTTGCAGGCGATTATAGCCAGGACGAAGATTAATGACACTATCGGGAGCAGGTATTGAAGCTCCCGATAGTGTTTTTTGGGATGTTTTTGGTTTTTGGTAAGTTACTTATTTGGGGATGAAAGTAATGAGCGCCGCAAGCACAGCAGCATGCCGAATGGCAGGAATGCCAATAAACCTGATGCACAAGGGAGATTGCTGGTTGGTGTGGAGGTTGTCCCATCGCCAGGAATGATTGATGTTCCAGTTTTCGGTGTGAGTGTGGGTGGAATCTGGACGGGTTGGCTGGTTTCATTGCTATCCACCACCTCGTAGGCAATTCCATCGGACAAGACGATCACGCGGGAACCGAGGGCAAAAGCCGCGGCAAGCTCAGGGCGGGCAGCGCTGAGCGCAAAGTAATCATCCGAGAGGAAAGACACCCGGATCGTCTGCATTTTCTCAGGGTCAAAAGATGTATCCATCCAGATACCATTGCTGTTTACAAATGTCCGCGCTCCCACAATTTTTACAACATCAGCGATATTCTCTGAAGGTGCGATCGCAGAGTCGGCTCCAGCCATTTGGCCCTGCTCGGCAGCTTTATCAACTGCAGGGGCTCCATATGCTGGCTCAGCCGGTGCGGTGGCCATTGTTGAATACTGATCATTTGCGATCCGTTGTTGTTCAGCGGCTCCCAGGGGCATGTCTTCGGTTACCAGGTAGGAAGTGTACGGAGTAACGATCCCGTAGCGAATGCTTAGCCTGACTATCTGATCAATGTTTTCCTGGTTTGGACCTTTCAGGCGGATCTGGTTGAGCAAATGACCGATCTTGCGGGTAGCCCACAGTCGCGGCAGGGCTGAATTAAAGGCATCACTTGAACTTTCAGGAAAGACCTGCTCTGAAAATTTAAAGGTCTGGGTTTGACCATTCACCTGCCCTTTGAGAGTGATATGGGTTGTACCGGAGTGGCGGTATCTTCCAGTGACTACGATCTGTGAGCCAGCAAAAAGATCTGGGAGGGGAGACGGGTAGATATCATAAGTATTCAGGTTGCCGAAATCCAGGGACAGGTTGGTCAAAACCGGCGTGCTGATCTTGGCATAAAACCCTGACAATATCTCATCCAACCGGTCTCCGGGCAGGACGTATGTGCTGGTGCCATGATGTTCCTGGGTTAGTGAATCGAGCAGGAAGGTATCCACATCATAGCCTACACCAAAGGCAAACAGGCGCAGTTCTTCTGGAGCGCTGCGGGCAAAATTATCAATGATCTTCTGACTATCGGTTTCACCTTTGGTTGGCAGGCCGTCCGTCAGGAAGATGACATAGGTCGGATGTTCGCCATCGCTCATGGCAGCTGCTTCGAGCAATGCCCGGTTGATATCTGTGCTGCCTATGGCACTCTGTCTGCTGATCCATTCGACAGCATCTGTGGCTTCCTGGGCTGGGCGTAAATTTCTGGCATAGGTTTCGACAGAAGTGCTGAAATTGACAATATTAAACCGATCTTCCGGGTTCAGGTGCCCCAGGATGTATTTCAGGGCATCCTGGGCTTGCTGAAATTTCTCACCTTCCATACTTCCGGAATGATCCAGGACCAGGATGATATCTTTTGCCATGCGCTCTGCAGCAGCGTCTGGTCGGGGAGCAAGCAGCAGCATGAAGAAACCATCCGGATCCGTAAGGTCTGAGGCATCGCGGTAGGTAAGAAGATGGAAAGCCTCACTTTCACCGATCGAATAAAATAGCGTAAAATCTGCATTTGGGGTCAGGTTGCTGGCTTCATAACCGGCGATAACATGCCCAGTGTCGAGTATTTCAGTGTCGATATTATGGGTGGGAGAATAGACCGCCCGGATTGATTCGTTACTGGAACGAATATCCACATTAATAGTTACATTTTCAAGCGGCCAGACGGAGAATTTTTCTGTATTTAATGGGTAGGAGTATTTAACCAGTCCATTATCTGCCCTCAGGACCTGTGTATATTCCAGTTCGATGCGTCTTTCACCCTGTGGGGGGATGGGGAAGATACGGGCCTGTACAGCACCTCGATCCGCATATTCCAGCAGGGCAGGATCGCGCAGGCTGTTGATGATTTCTTCGTATTTCTGACGGGCCTGGGTGGCATCCAATACCTGCCCTTCGACTGGTTTACCATCGATCCACAGGATGAAATTACTCACCACAGCATCCTGGGGGATCGGGAAGATGTAAGTACCTTCGATCTGCCAGTCATTGGGATTGTAAAAGACCTGGTCCACGTGGGTAACAGCCACCTGATCCTGGATGGTTACAGTGACATGATGGTAACGAATGGCTAATTGTTCCAGGGGAGGCAGGTCTGGTGAACAACCGGGCGGAAGACAGATAGGCGGATCTGGAATGATGATGCCATCTGCACGGGCGGAGCTGGGCAATAGAGTAATTGCAAAAATAAGTAATACTGACAAAGCCAACAAACGGTGCTTCATATCTTCCTCCTCGAATTAACCACGAACTGGTAATCGGCGTTAATAAGTGGACGATAATTGTTTTCGAAAAGTTCCATTGTATAATCATCCTCACACAGGAAACTCATATCTCAGATGATTAATATATTAAATGAAATAACTTTGCAGTTGAGCGATCTTGCAGAAACGCCCGGTCTTGACGCCCAGGTTCTCCTGGCGTACATCACCGGTCAAAACCGCTCCTGGGTGCTGGCACATCCAGAAATGGAATTGACTCCCGGGCAGCAGGCAAAACTTACCGAGTCGCTTTCACGGATGAGTTCTGGCGTCCCGCTGCCGTATATTATCGGCTATTGGGAATTTTATGGATTGGAGATGATCGTCACGCAGGATGTGCTAATCCCGCGGCCAGAGACAGAATTGCTGGTTGAAACAGCCCTGGATTGGCTGCGGGAGAATCCGGAGCGTCGCAAAGTCATTGACACTGGAACAGGCTCGGGCTGTATTTCTGTGGCGATGGCACACCAAATCCCAGACCTGCAGGTGATCGCTAGCGATATCTCGGAGGCTGCCCTCAGGGTGGCTAGAAAAAACGCCCGTAAATTCAATGTATCAGACCGGATCGAATTTGTGTGCTGTCATTTATTTCCAGCAAAGAAGGTGGGTGTAAGATCCAGGTTCCCTGCTCAAACTAACCTGCCATCTTCAGGTGCAGATCTGATTGTAGCCAACCTTCCTTATATTCCCACATCCATTTTGCGAGGATTAAAGGTGTATGGGCGGGAACCAAATATCGCTCTGGATGGAGGTGAGGATGGACTGGACGTGATCCGGAAGTTTTTTGAGCTTGTACCTGCATATTTGGAGCCCGGAGGAATGATCTTGATGGAAATCGAAGCCTCACAGGGTTTATCAGTCCTTTCGCTGGCTTATGACTATTTTTCAAGAACGATCATCCACCTGCACCAGGACTTATCGGGAAGAGATCGATTATTGGAGATAAACCTGCAACCATGAAAACAATTGTAATGTCTGCTTTTGACCAGGATACTTTACCGCGAGCACTTGTAATTCTTAATTCGGGTGGTCTGGTTGCACTACCCACGGATACGGTGTATGGGCTAGGGGCGCTGGTATTTGACGAGAAGGCTGTAAAGAGTATTTATACTGCCAAGGGCCGCTCCAGTGAAAAGGCAATTCCGATATTGGTGGGAGACCCGGTTGATCTGGAAAAAGTGAGTTTGAATGTACCTCAAATGGCAAAGACCCTGGCAGACCATTTTTGGCCTGGTCCGCTGACCCTGGTGATCCCTAAAAACCCATTAATTCCGGATGGGGTATCAATCCTACCCAGCGTGGGTGTACGTATTCCTGATCATCCTGTAACCAGGAGAATCTTGCAGGCAGCCGGACCAATGGCAGTCACCTCGGCCAATCTTTCTGGACGGGAAAACCCCGCCACTGCACAGGATGTTCTGGCTCAGTTGGACGGCCGCATAGACTTGATTATTGATGCCGGTCCGGTAGGGGAGGGTTGGGCTTCCACAGTAGTAAATTGCCTGGGACCGGAGCCGGTTATCCTGCGGGAAGGGCCGATAACTTTGGAGCAAATCAAAAAAGCACTTGGAATCTAAACAAGTAGTAGAAAAAAACTTCTCAAAAAGCGGAATCTTTTCCAACTGCTTAACTTCTAAACTTAATGGTTGTCTCTCTAGGGGATTAGGACAAAGGCCAGGTAGGTAAAATATCAATTGATAATGGATCGACATGACCATGTACAAAGCGGTAGTACCCGGCTGATGCGATCATGGCAGCATTGTCGGTGCAAAGAGAAAGGGGAGGAATATTAACAGGAAATTCTGCCTGATCTAAAAATGCTTGACGTAAAACCTGGTTGGCGGATACACCCCCTGCCAGCAGGATCTGTTTTGCTCCATATTCACGCGCTGCAGACATCGTCTTGGTGAAGAGAACATCCGCTACCGCAGCTTGAAAACTGGCAGCTAGGTCATTCACGGGTAGGGAGAATTCCTCAGCAGGGGAATTCCCAGATGCACTTTCAAGCTCGCGAACTTGCCGTAAAACGGATGTTTTCAGACCACTGAATGAAAAATTCCAGGTATTTTCCAACCAGGCACGCGGAAACTTGTATGCCATTGGGTTACCCTGTTCAGCAGCTTTTTGTATGGAGGGACCTCCAGGATAACTCAGACTCAACAAGCGGGCAACTTTGTCAAAAGCCTCACCTGCAGCGTCATCCAATGTTGCCCCCAACCGAATGTAATTGAGATGGTCGCTCATCAGGATGAGCTCGGTGTGCCCACCGGATACCAGCAGTGCCATCAGGGGAAATTGTGGTTCCTCGTTGGTTTCATCTCCAGGTTGCGTAACCCAGGCCGAATACAGGTGCCCCTCGAGGTGATTGACCCCCACCAGGGGTAAATTAGCTCCCAGTGCCAAGCCTTTGGCCATATTCAGGCCCACAAGCAAGGATCCAGCCAGTCCTGGGCCACGTGTGGTTGCAATTGCATCCAGGTCTGCCAATGTCAGGTGTGCCTGGGCAAGAGCTTTTTCAACAACTGGAACCACTGAAAGAATGTGCTGGCGTGAGGCTACTTCAGGAAAGACACCCCCATAGCGGGCATGTATTTCCATTTGGGATGCAACTGCTGCACCCAACACGGTACGACCATTTTCGAGAACAGCAGCAGCTGTTTCATCGCAGGAACTTTCAATAGCCAGGATGCGCGCAGACGGCAGACTCATGCTTAACCTATTTCTTCCACTTTTTCATCGGTAAAACAAGATCAAGGGGATATTCAGCCAGGATTTCAAATTTCCCATCAGGGCGGACCCAAAGAGTGTCTTCCAGCCTGACCCCGAGATTCTCATCCGGGTAATACAAACCAGGCTCTATGGTTGCCACCACGCCAACAGCCAGGCGATTATCATCATCCGCTGTTAATCCGGACCATGGACGTTCATGGATGTTCAATCCGACGCCATGTCCCAGGCTGTGTACATAACCTTCAATAGGAGCTTTGTGACTCATTGGGGTTGGGTGCCCGTTGACCTCATACATTTCACAGGTAAGGCGCTGATAATCCTTATAAGGTGCGTTCAAGTCGAGATTTTCCATAACTTTTTGATAAACGGCATATACCTGTTGGTAGAGGTTAAGTGCCGCGGGTGGGGCATATCCCAGGCACCAGGTACGGGTAAAATCATAGTGGTATCCCCCTCCCGCTTCACATGGGAAGATATCAAATACGATGGTTTGTCCAAGTTTGACCAGGTCATTGGGTTTTCCCGTGGAATGGGGCACGCCTGCATCATGACCGATGGAAAAGATGGTACCATGTGGATTCTCAACTCCAGATTCTGCCAGCCACAAGGTGATCTTGCCTTTGACATCTCCAATGGTTAACTGGGAACCATCTTCCTGTAAAAGGATCTCATCCTTATCCACTTCGCAATCAGTTAGAAAATTGGCGACCTGCCCGACTACTTTGGTGGTGATCCTGCCCATCTGGCGGATGCGGGCAACTTCGCTTTCGTCTTTCGTTTCCATAGCCTTCATAAACAAAGAAGTATCCCGGGGTTCACCTATGAAACTTAACTCGGGCATGATTTTTTGCAACAAGCTGAATACGGCAAAGGAGGATCCGAATTCGGTTTGACCATAAAGACTTACCGTGCCATGCACCAACCCGAGGTCGGTGAACATATTTTTTAAGCGCATTGCTCCAGCCAGGATTGGATCATCATTGGCTTCTTTGAGCAGGTCATCGTAAGGAAATTCACCGAAGCAGCGTACCTTCAAACCTGAGCGGGCAGCTTCTTCACGTTCCATATCGTTACAGAACAGAACCGGTTCCTGACCATATTGTTTCACCAGGATGGCATTATTAACATGTCCGCCACCTGTCAGATAAAACATGGGCGGATTGTGCTGTGCATCCCCGATAACTACCAAGGCGTCAAAATTCTTGGCATGCATGAGGGCATCGATATCTGATTTCATCGTAACTGAGTCTCCAAGATAAGGGATTTCGTTTGTAATCAATCCAAGATGATTATTTCTTCCTTAGCGCACACTGTAATCCAACCAGGAAAGCACCTTCATTTTCGGGAAGTACCGTGCGTGGATCGAGCAGGATCCTGTCGTTTTCGGTGCGGGCTATAATGGGTGGATTCACGGCTCGCAATTTAGCCAGGAATTTGTCCGCATTTCCCACATCCAGAGCCAACAGCCAGGTTGGCAGGGATTCTCCCGGCAGGCTCCCGCCGCCGATGGTGGATAACCCTGTGATGACCTCTCCATTCCCGATTTCGCTGGCCCAATTCCTGGCTCTTGCCTTGATCTGCCCCAGGGGTGTGGAGATCATCCGCCAAATGGGGATCTCGTTTTCTGCTTCATCTTTGAGATAATGCAGTAATGTGGCACTTAATGCGGCAAGGCAAATCTTGTCAGCACGAACAGCACGAGCCAGGGGATGTTTCTTGATCTTCTGTATCAGGTCAGCCTTTCCCACAATGATACCTGCCTGGGGTCCACCCACCAGCTTATCCCCTGAAAAACAAACCAGGTCTGCCCCTGCAGTCAGAGATTCCTGGACAGTGGGTTCATGAGCCAGGCCGAAACGTTCTGTCATTAACAATGCGCCTGAACCGAGATCGTCCAGGAGAGGCAAGCCAGCTAGGTGCGCCACCTGTGCGATCTCCTGCAAATCTGGTTCACTTGTAAAGCCGATAAGTTTGAAATTGGAGCGGTGCACTCGCATGACCAACGCGGTGGGTTCCTGCAAAGCCAGTTCATAGTCTGCCAGGTGCACCCGGTTGGTGGTCCCAATTTCGACCAGTTTGGCACCCGATTGTTTCATCACGTCTGGAACACGAAAGCCACCCCCAATTTCAACCAGTTGCGTACGTGAGATGATCACCCGTTTTCGACGGGCCAAGGCTGAGATTGCCAGTAGAACTGCAGAAGCATTGTTATTGACGATCAATGCCGCTTCAGTCCCAAGTAACAACTGCAGCATTTTTTCCGCATGGATCAAGCGGGATCCACGTTTACCGCTTGAAAGATCAAATTCAAGGTTTGAATATCCACACGCCACTGTCTCCATGGCCTGGATTGCAGCCTGGCTGAGAGGAGCACGCCCCAGGTTGGTGTGCAACACTACTCCGGTGGCATTAATAACAGGCAACAGGGTGGGTTGAGTGTAAGACTCCGCCTTATGTTTTACCTGTTCCAGTATGGTAGTTCGTTCTGGAATGGTCTTTTCAGCTTGAGGAGCATAGTTAATGCGAATTCCACCCAATGTCTCTCTAATTGCATGGAGTATCAGAGGCCGCCCATATTTGGTGATCAATTGTGCAACCTGCTTTGTTTGTAGAAGTTTTTCAACCGAAGGGAGTGAGCGCAATTCGGTCATTGGATCACCCCTCAGGTTGTAAAGGGGTAACCTCATCTATAGTTGGTGGCTGCCAGCGAGCCCGTTCGCGTAAGCGAATGAGATACTCAATTGTTATCAGGCCAAGTCCCAACCCTAAAATCGTCCACATATCGACGATGCCGCCCAATTGCAACCAAGCCAGGGTACTTATGTAAACCCCCAACCAGATTGCCTGTCGCAGGATGATGGTTTGGGTGGCACGCGGTTTACTGGGGAAGCGTAAATTTAAATAGTAGGTGAATGGCAAGGCAGTACCGGTTAATGCAACGGTTAATAATAGGAAAAATCCCCAGCGTTGCCAAACAGATGGGAGGGTGGAAAACACCAACCAACCCACACCTCCCCAGCCTGCAATAAACAAGAACAGGCAAGACGGTATGTAGGGTTTGAATGATGAGCCAGATTGATTTTCCATATTTCTTATTATATCCTATCTGTGAAACTTCTCCTGTATAATCCACGGGTACCTTTAGCGGATATTGCATTCATCCCCTGATAAAAGAAGAAGTCTTTTTCAGGTAAATCATCCGATGAGGAATATTATCCTTATAGATCCGGCATTAACTCCGCTCTTTCAACCCACCGGTGTGAAGGTGGTGAGAGCTTCAAGCCAGCCTTAAAAATAAGGTATGGTGCTTCCCGGAATCTGGTTAATTGCGGGTCTTCAGCTCTGGTAGGATGTCAGGGCCAAATTATGACCTGATCAATATCGAGCTTATTTCAAAATTTATACAGAAACCTTAATAGTCATTTATGACCACTTTATTAGAGATAAAGTAGTCATATTTAGCGCGATATAAACCTATGTTTTGGTGTTTCCCCGGCTGAAATAAGAACATATAATCATTTTTGATGATGGGAAAACGGATGATTTCAGTTTTGAAAAATACAGCCCTGATCATAGGTTTTTGCCTGTTGATTGGCATGATCTTTCAGGTCGGATTTAATAATAAAAGTATTGTACCAGGTCTGGTTGCCTATGTTTCCTGTGGATTATTTGTGGTTATTACTTCACGGTATTCAGCCAAACAAATCAACGATATGAATCAGAATATAAAAGAAAAAGCCTTTGATTTGATAAATAGTCCGATCTTTGTATTGGATGTTGAAGATAATGTCATCGACATTAACCCTGCAGCTCAAAAGATAATTAATATCTCCAAAGCAAAATTACTTGGGCTTCCATTGCAAAAACTCCTGACAAATCTATCAGAAGATCTGTTGGATTTTAAATTTGAAAAAACTCAAACATTTGAGTTGATGGCCAATGGTAGGTGGTATGTATGCAGTTGCCTTAAAATTCGAAACCAGGGCGAATCATTTGATACAAAAATATTGGTATTGGATGAAGTTACAGAACAAAAATTGACTGATAAAACCATCAAATTGCTTGAATCTGAATCGAGGAAGTTAAACGAAGAGAAAAGTATTTTCATGGAATCAATCTCAATGTTTTCAGATATGAATAAACCGGAATTGATCTTTAATGCGTTGGCGGAGAAAATAATTGCCCTTCTTGATATTACCAGTATATTTATCTTTTATCCTGACCATGCGAATCCCCAATACAACAAGTTGGTGGCTGATGCTTATAGAGACGACGTCGGTGTTCATGAAAAAGGATCAAATACCAGCTTTTTGAGGCTACATCAGGGAGTTTTCCAAGAAATCTTCGATGAAGTGAAGGATTACAAAATTCTACATACGGATGATTTAGATTTGACTGAAAGCCAAAGACAAGTATTTAAAGAAAGTTCATGTAAATCCGTGCTCTTGCTTACTGTGAAAAGCAGGGGTCAATCTGATATATATATTGAAGTACACGAAAGTCGAAAATTCAGAGATTACAACATAGATGAAATCTCCCTCTGTCAGAGTTTGACCATGTTGGCAGGGATCGCTAACGATAATCTCGGTCTCTTGAATAAATTGGGCTTAGCCATAGAAGAACGGACCCTGGTGGAAGAGCGCTCTCAGTATGATACATATCATGACAAGGTAACCGGTTTACCCAATCGTGCTCTTTTAATAGATCGATTGAGCCAGGCGCTGGGGCGTTATAAACGAGAAGAAAAGAATGCCTATGCAGTTCTACTATTGGACCTGGATAAATTTAAAATCATCAATGATAGTTTGGGACATCGGGCCGGGGATCAGCTTCTCGCTTCGGTTGGACAACGGATTTTGGAAAGTGTACGCGATGTAGATACTGTTGCCCGAATCGGTGGAGATGAATATGTAGTTTTATTGGTGGACATTAAGGATATTGGGGATGCAATTTTCACGGCTGATAGGATCCAACAAAGTTTGTCGAAAGGCTTTTTGATTGGATCACATGAGGTCTTCACTTCTGCCAGTATTGGCATTACCATGGGTAGAGTATCTTATGACAATACCGCTGATATTCTCAGAGATGCCGATGCATCCATGTACTGTGCCAAAGATATTGGGGGTGCATGTTACGCGATATACGATGAAGATATGTTGTATCAAGCCAGACAATTGTTGGATACATTGAATGATCTTAGAAGAGCAATTAAGAACAAAGAATTTGAAGTTTTTTACCAGCCGATCATTTCATTTTCCTCCAATCGTCCCATTTGCTTTGAAGCACTCGTCCGTTGGCATCACCCGGAGCGAGGTTTGATCAACCCGAATGATTTTATCCCTATCGCTGAAGAACATGGATTGATTGGAGCGATTGGCGAATTAGTCTTAAAGGCTGCCTGCAAACAGCTTAAAATCTGGCAGGATAAATTTCCGCAGGAGCCTCCTCTCTCTGTAAGTGTGAATATATCAGCAAAACAGTTGGAAGATGCCAGATTGATAGAAGTTGTAAGAAATATCATTGAAGAGAATAATCCAGCTCCCGGTTCATTGATACTGGAAATAACCGAATCATCTCTCATTCGCGAAACCGAATCAGCTCTATTTATCCTCACTGAACTTAAATCGCTGGGCGTAAAGATCTACCTGGATGATTTCGGGGTGGGTTATTCATCCTTGAATATCTTGCATAAATTCCCAATAGATAACATTAAGCTCGATCGCCTGTTCGTTGCCCGGATGGCGGAGGATCAAAAGGACATTGAAATTGTTCGAACGATTGTAGAACTTGGCATTCAATTGGATAAAGTTGTTGTGGCAGAAGGGATTGAATCTCAGGGACAACGTCGCTTATTGCAAGAACTTAATTGCAACTTTGGTCAGGGCTTCTATTTTTCTATGCCCGTGAAATCATATAAGATCAACCGTATGCTCACCAAAGCTACATGCTTTGTGTAACTCTGAATGATAATGTGAACTAATGTATAATTTGAAAGCAATCCTTACTCAAATCTCAATAAATATATCCACGGATCAAGGATTTTGGGTGTGATATGAAACTCGTAATTGATATCAGTTACTATAATAGACTAAGTTCAGGTCAATGGGATTTGCTAGCCACGGTGTTGGACGGAGTAATAATCCGGTTAAGCTATGGCCTTTCGCAAGATACCATGGCTCAGAAGCATATTAATAATGCCAAACGCGTAGGCTTACCTTTCGCAGGTTATCACTGGGTGGACCCTACCAGGGACCTGAATAGCCAGGTTGGTCTTTACAAAACCACTGTGGAGAAATACAGACCTGCTTCTATGTTCAATGATTATGAACAATATTGGACAGATTGGGCTGCTTATATGCGACAGGATCTGGCAACCGCTTATGCCTCCCGTTTCTCCTCGACGCAATTAAATAGCTATTTTACCAAATTCCACAATGCATCAAAGAGTAAGTTAAATATCCCGATTGGTAGTTATTCAGCTGACTGGTTCATAAGAAAATATTCTCCAGCATTGGGCAGTTGGATGACAAAGTCAAATTATTGGGAAGCCCGCTACTTGCGCTATTATAATGCTGCCTGGTGGACAGCCAAACAAAAAGAACTTGGCAAGGATTTTGATATAAAAAAAATAAAAGAGATTGCTAAGCAAGCCCAAATAGTGAATGGGATCGGTCGCCAATTTGAAAGCTATATTCAGGTGAAAGGACTGAGTGAGAATATCGGCTATCACCTTGACTGGAATGTTTTTACTGACGAAGGCTTTTATCAGATGTTTGGGGTTGATCCAAAGGATGAGGAAGAACCAACCCCCGTTGAACCTGATGTTTATGTGGTTGTATCCGAGAAGGTTGGCAGCCAGGCATTAAGGTTGCGGGCACAGCCCAACACTATGGCAGCTGTATTGGCCGGTGAGGTTGCAGGAACGAAATTAAAGATTATGGAAGATACCCAACTTGCCAAGCCAAAAATCGGGGTGATTGGCCAATGGCTGGATGTTATGGATCCGCAAAGCCAGCAGGGTTTTGTGGCAGCCTGGTTTGTGGATTTGGTGCCCTCGGAAGTTCCACAACCGCCCCCGTCTTCTCCACCTGCTGAATTATTTGTGGCTGTTACCCCTGAAGTTGGTACCTTGGGTTTGCGTTTACGTTCCCAACCAAATACAACCTCGGCCACACTGGCTGGTGAAGCTGTGGGAACCAAGCTAAAAGTACTTGAACCAATCGATAAGGCAGCTACAAAGATCGGTATAGATGGACAGTGGCTAAATGTTTCTGATCCTAAAGGGATGGTGGGATACGTGGCAGCCAGATATGTGGCGAAAGTTGATCAACCTGAGCCAGTTATAGAACCCCCTCCTGAAGCAGTATCACCCCCAGGATTGATTGAACAGAAATACAAGGTCGTTGCCTCAGCTATTTGGATACGCGATAAACCAGATGGTAACAAAATTGGTTACTTATGGAAAAATGAGATCATCACTGTAACCGAAATTGCCGATAAGTGGGCGTATTTTGGCAAAGGTTGGGTGCCTATGACTTATCTTGTTCCGGTATAAGCAGATGCAAAAAGCGCCGGTTGCCCTCCTGTGTGCCAAAATAACACACGGTCAGATTTTCTGAAGTAACCTTTGTTTACCAGGTCTAATAAACCACCAGCCGCGCGCCCGGTGTAGACCGGGTCCAGCAATAGTCCTTCATATTCTGCGAACAATTTTATGGCATTCTTTTCCAGGTCAGTGAATATTCCGTAACCTGCCTTGCAATAGTCCGCGTTGACTAGAATATCATCCGGCAGAAAATTGTGGGGCTTATTTTCCAATTCCGAGATAGCTGATGCCAATTGTGCTACAGAAGCCTGGAGTTTTTCCCTGGGTTCGTCAATGCTGATACCCAGAATTTTTCCTTTGTAACCAAACAGGTGCGCTCCACTGGCAAGCCCTGCCTGGGTTCCTCCGGACGAGGAAGCAAAAATGATCCAATCCACTGGTACATTCTGTGAAATGAACTCCTGCATGGCATATGCATAACCCATTGACCCAATCGGGCTTGAGCCGCCATAAGGAACAAGGTAAGGTGCCTTACCCGAGGCCGCGAGATGATCGAAAGTTTGTTGCAATACGCGCTCACGATAAGACCTATCATCCACCCATATGATTTTAGCGCCAAAGAGCTCATCCAATAGAAGGTTAGCGCTGGGGAAGGCAGGTTTCTTACCGGTCAGGACCAGGACGCAAGCCATCCCAAAGCGCGCAGCTGCAGCCGCTGTTTGACGGCAATGGTTGGATTGTACCGCGCCAGCTGTAAGGAGGGTTTTTGCATCTCTGGAGAGAGCATCAGCCAGAAGAAATTCCAATTTGCGGGTCTTGTTTCCACCAAAAGCCAGACCAGTCTGGTCATCTCGTTTTATGAATAATTTTGGCCCTTGCAGAAATTTTGTGAGTCGTGGTAACTCTTCTACAGGTGTAGGTAAATGGGCAAAATTTATTCGAGCGACCATGGGTGACCTCTTTATGTATGATTAAAATTTCTTATTCACTTTTCGCAAACCCATTAATTTTCAAGGCTTCTTTTTGTTTGCGATTTTCCTCGCAAACGCATGAGATTTAAGATCTTTGGCAGGGTGTGAGTATAGACTTGATAGAAAAAGGGATTAGCTGGGAAATCCCACGCACCCAAAGTACGGATGACCAAGCCTCCCAGACCTTCTTTGAAGCGGAAGACCCCCCAGAGCGAGTCCTTTTCATTGAACTCGTCTGGCGCTCCCCAAAGATCATAATGCAAGCATCCAACTTCCCGGGCAAGTCTGATCGCTTCCCATTGCAGCAGGTAATTTGGCATTTTTTCCCGGTGAGCATCTCTGGACATGCCGTAAAGATAATAAGCCCGGGATGCAAAGCCAAAAACAAACACCGCTGCAACTGGTTCACTTTCTACTTCAGCGATCAGCGGTAGCGCAAACGGTGTATTATCTGATTTCGGAGCACTCATGAAACTCTTCCAAACCGTTCGATAATAACTTTCATCCCGGGTGACAAATCCATCCCGAATGGACGTTTCGGCATACATGTTATAGAGTAAATTCAGGTCTTCCAGGGTACCCGGGCGGACGATTACACCTTTTCTGGATGCGAGGTTGATGTTATATCTCGTCTTTTGCTTGAAATTGGCTTTGATCTCATCTTCTGTAGGGGAAAGGTCGATCATGGCTGTATTACGAAACTGGATCTGGTCACTTGAGAACACCCACTTACGAGCCATAAGTTCATCTTTTACAACCAGGCCGATATCAGAATCCCGTTGTTCTTCAGTTCCCGGTATGCCTGTTCCCAAAACCAGGTCAGGATCCATTTTAATAAATATGGCGCGTTGGTCTTTGGCATAGCGTTGCAAGTCATTAAGCACTCTGTGGCGCAAACCCTGGTCCTTCCAATCCATGACGGGTCCTTTGGGGATGTACAGGATACACAGGCGGGCTGAAAAGCCCTTGATGGGGACGACGCGTTTCAGGATAATGGCTGCAGCCACAATAAACCCGCCACCTGAATTATCCGCTTGGGACGCCTCCCAGATAAATGGAATCGGTTTCCAACCGTATATTGCCTTCACGTCAGCCCATTCCCAGCTTTGAAGGATGTGTGAGTTGGGCAATTCGGAAACCAACTTATTCCACTCTGAGGGTTGTCCTGAAAAAGCTTTCATCAAGCGGCTTCCCTGCCGGCCATGCGCCAAAGATAAAAGGAATATAGGAACGGTTGATACACCTTGTCCATTGCTTGAACTGACCGTTTTATCTCTCCACCAAAACCTCGCTTGAACCTGTAAACACCCCACAATCCAGAATTTCTTTTCATGAACTCAGCTTCAAGAATCTCTTCTTTTTCGTCTGGAATACCCCATAAATCATATTCCTGGCAACCTCGCTTTGAAGCCCAGCGCATGGCCTCCCATTGCAGCAGATAAGCAGGCATACGGTTCCGTTCATTATCCGTCGAAGCCCCATAGACATACCAGGCTCTTTTACCATGCGCAAATACCATGATGGATGCCAGGGGTTGGTTGTCATATTTGGCAACCAGTAATTCGCACATCCCGGCCGGGGAGAATAAGTCAAAGGCGCGCTGGTAATAATCCAGTGAATGCACGCCAAATCCATCTCTGCCTCCGGTGGCAGTCATCATTTTATGAAAGGCAGGAATGTCGTTCCATGCTTGAACGATCACTTCCTTTTTGGAGGCCAATTTGATGTTATATCTGGTTTTTGGGTGCATTTTCTGGAGGAGTTCGGACTCACTTCCATCTAAATTGACAATGATGGTTTTAAGAGGTTGGATATTGAATCGGCTGATTGTGAAGCCGGGAAATTCACTTGTCTGGAATGGTTGATTTTCCTGCAAAGCATCCGGTTCAACTTTTAGAAATATGGCTTTGTGCTCATGGCAGGTTTTATCAACTTCAGACCAAATGTGACCTGGATTCTCTCCAATAGGACCTTTGGGAACGTAAGCTATTGTCAAACCAAACGGGAGTTTACGAAAAAGGATCTGTGCACCGGCACAACCATTCACAATTCTAACCGCATCCCAACCAAAGGCGGCCTTTAGTTCACCCCACTCACCAGTTTGCATAAAGTGGGCTTTTGGGTAATTCGAAATGAATCGATTCCATTCATTTAGAGAAAGCAAGGGCATTGTGGATTTCTCAGACAACAGAGGTCATATCTGGAGAAGACATAACCCGAACATTTGCACTCGGAATGGCTGAATCCAATAGATCCAGAATGGTGGTTGTATCACCAGATTGTGCCAGGGTGTGTAGCTGGTCAATTGTGGCTGACAGGGAATTGTTCATCAAGTACTCTTCTTCTGCCAGACGGAAGACTTCTTCATGGGCGGTGGGCTGGTAATGTACACCTTCCTCCCAGAGATCTTCGCTAAGCTTTTCACCTGGACGTATCCCGGTAAATATTATCTCGATGTCTTTTCCAGGCTCTAGGCCGGACAGGCGTATTAGATCCTCCGCCAGATCAAGAATTCGAATAGGTTTACCCATGTTCAACAAGAACACCTCTCCGCCTTTTCCCATGGCTGCAGCTTGCAGTACCAGGTGAACGGCTTCGGGGATGGTCATAAAGTAGCGCATCATCTCGGGGTGGGTGATGGTGATTGGACCTCCCTTGGCGATCTGGTTTTTAAACAATGGCACAACACTGCCGCGGCTGCCTAATACATTTCCAAAGCGCACAACTGAAAAAGCGCATCCTGAGCGCTGCGCTGCTTCCAGGACAACCATTTCTGCCATACGTTTGGTTGCACCCATAACACTGATAGGGCGAATTGCTTTGTCGGTTGAGATCATGACCAGGCGATCCACCTTGCTGGCAACAGCGGCATCAACGACATTTCTGGTGCCAATGATGTTGTTGGTGATGGCATCTTCGATATTGGCTTCCATCATGGGGACATGTTTATGTGCGGCTGCATGAAAAACCACTTGTGGATGGAGAGACTCGAATACATTTTGCAGGCGCGGAAGATCCCGTATATCTGCAATGATCGGTCGGATGGAAAGAGTGGGGTTATCATCCAGTAATTCCAGTAAAGTCTCAAAAATGGAATTTTCACCATGTCCAAGGATATCCAGTTCAGCAGGTTGCCAATGAGCTATTTGCCGGCAAAGCTCACGACCGATGGATCCTCCAGCGCCTGTCACCAGGACACGTTTATCGCGTAAACTATCTCCAACCAAACCTATATCCAGTCTGGCTGGTTGGCGGCGTAGCAAGTCGGTAATATCAACTTCTCTCAGCCGGTTTACGCTGACATTCCCGCCGATCAATTCAAAGATCCCGGGCATGGTGCGAAATGCAACACCTTTTAACCTGCAAATATCCGAAACCTGGCGAACGATATTACCCCCTGCGCTTGGGATTGCAATGATAACCTCATCCACATGGTGGGTGTTCAAAACCCGCCCAAGGTCAGCCAGGGTTCCAACCACTCGAACGCCATGAATATGCTGTTTCTGTTTGTCAGGGTCATCATCCAGATATCCAATTGGAAGTAGGTTTAATTGGGGGTTTTTTTGCATCTCTCGAACAACAAGAGCACCAGCATCCCCAGCCCCGATGACAAGGACATACTTGACCGAGTCATTATGCATGATCCTGGTAACGGATCCTCGGGTTTCTGAGATGAGACGCAAAGCAAGCCGAAAACCTCCAATGGCGATTATCGAGAGCAACCAATCGATGATTATTATGGATCTAGGTAGGCCTGGTTGGATGAGTCGTAAAGAATAAAAAAAGATGGTAATAACAGCCAGAACTCCAGAAGCGATGGTTACAGCATAACTGATCAGGATCAGTTCCCGTGTACTGGCATATGCCCAAAGACGGCGATATAAACCAAAAAAAGAATAAATGATCGGCTTGACCACCAGGCTGATTCCTATCATCCAATAGGCGACCGGCAGGTAGAAAAAGAAAAATGATCCTTCCAGCCTTAACGCAAAGGAGATAAAAATCGTGGCAATTGTTAGGAGTAAATCCCCAACCAGCACAAAACGGTTATTGATATTCAGTCTGGGTTTTGTAGGCATGCACGCATCCATTCAATAGTATTTACCAGGCCCTGTTTCAGTGTTGTCTGTGGTTGAAAGCCCAGGATCTCTTTGGCCCGCATGGGATTTCCCAAGGAACGATATATATCTCCTGCGCGAAGTGGAGCGAATTGCGGGTCAATGGATCTTGGGAATATCTCCCGGAGGGTATCCACAAGCAATTGAACGCTGGTTTCGACGCCTGTGCAGATATTTATAACCTGCCCTGCAGCATCAGGGTGTTCTGCTGCCAGTAAATTGGCGTGGACAACATCCTGGACATAAATTAAATCGCGGGTTTGGCCTCCATCACCGAATATTGTTATAGCCTGATTGGATAAAAGTCGACGGATGAAGATTGGTATGGCAGCAGCATATTGGGAATCGGGTGCCTGCCTTGGACCAAACACATTAAAGTAACGCAGGGCAACCACCTCTATTCCAAAAGAACGCGTATACATACCCGCATAAATCTCATTGATTAACTTGGATGCTGCATATGGTGAGAGTGGTTTAAGTTTGGTCTCCTCAGACAGTTGGATCGCCTGCGAATCACCATAAACCGCTGCACTTGAAGCCAGGACAATACGTTTTACTCCTGCTTTGCGAGCTTCTTCCAGTAAATTTTCGGTTCCTCTAACATTAATATCATAGCATAATTCGGGTTCAAGAATGGATTGGGGGTTTGATACAAAGGCAGCTTCATGGAAAATGACATCAATGCTTTGAACTGCCTGGTGGACGTCGGCAGGGTTTCGCAAGTCACCATCCAAAACCTCAAGTTTACCTTGTAACTCGGATAAATTTTCCCTTTTTCCAGATGAAAAATTATCAAGAACGCGTACATGCGAATTGTTTTGGAGTAGTTTTTGTACGATGTGTGAACCGATGAAACCGGCTCCACCCGTGACCAGGTAGGATGTCATACTATCTGCCTCGAAAATGAAGTACTTGCCCGACAGTACGCAAAAGGATGATAAGATCCATGAATAAATTACGGTGCTTGAGGTAATACAAGTCATATTCAAGCTTGATAGCCATTTCTTCAACGGTGGCATAATAGCTGTAATTTACTTGCGCCCAACCGGTGATACCTGGTTTTACCTGCAGGCGCGCCCGATAGAAGGGGATTTGTTTCTGAAATTCAGAGATCCATGCGGGTCTTTCAGAGCGGGGACCTACCAGGCTCATGACACCTTGCAAAACATTAAGGAATTGCGGCAATTCGTCAATATGAGTTTTCCGCAGAATGTTACCGATTTTGGTTATGCGGGTGTCATTCTCCTGGGTCAGTTGAACTTTACCATCCTTTTCAGCATCCTGATACATGGTTCGGAACTTTAACATCTGATAAGGTTTACCACCTTTTCCCGAACGTGTTTGCACATAAGTGATCGGAAATCCACTGTCCAGGAAAATTAATAGTGCAATAAGGGGGTAAAACAATAAAAAAATAAGTGTTCCGACAAATCCCCCGACCATATCAAGTGCACGTTTACCAAGCTCGTAAAATTTGCTGACACGTGCTTCATCCACAAAAGATCTGATGATCCAATCGGCTTCCAGGTGATGAATGGGAACACGTCCCAGAAGCTCTTCGTATGTAGATGGCATTTGAGAGATCTCCAGGCCGCGTTCCTGGGCATCCAAAATTTCCTGGAAAGTCTCACCGCTCATTTGTCCGGATATGGCGATCACCATCTCGGATATATCATACTTGTTAATGGTTTCAAGTAAATTTTCGCTGGTATTAAGAACTGGAAGATCTTCTATCAGGGTATTTGCCTTGATTGGGTCATCATCAATGAAACCGACAAGAAGAAAAGGTTTGACCGCCATTTTATTGTAGGCTTGGGCTAATGTATTTCCGGTTACCCCGGCTCCCATTATAGCCACACGCCGGATGGCAGAAGGGGCAGTAAAAATCTTAATATAGATCCAACGCCAAATTATAGATAAGACAGATGCATTGATCAAAAAGATGCCAACACCTATCCGTGGTAAAGAACCTTTTGGAGAGAGAAGATAAATGAAGGAGTAAAGAATTATGCTAGCCAGACTGGTTATAAATATTCCTCGCAAAGTTGAAACCCAATTATTGGCAATGCGAACATCGTACAGGTCAATCATCAATAACAACCAGATAAGCGGCAAAAAGTAAAACCATAATTGAACGCGTTGTTTCAGGAAATCCATGGAGAAATTCAACCATTCATCCGGGAGTGTCCCCCAGATGTACAAAGCTGAATAAAACGCCAACAGGGCAATAAAGAGATCGCCAAGTATTAAAATTGTACGTTGTTCATCCGGGCGAAAACGCCATCTGGCTGATTTTATCTTTGAATTCTTTTTAGATTGCGTAGGTGTACTCAAATCTTTAAATCCATTTTAATTGATGAATTACCGTTTATCATACTCCATAATAATCCTAAACCCCATGAAATATGCATGGTGGCTATGGCTGCAGGGATTCCGAAAACCAAATTCAAATTATTTTCTCTCAAGCAAGCTTGATAACTGGCAACCAGCAATATGAGACTGTATATGATCAATTCTCCGACCGGGATAACCCAGAGTGGATGATAAACAATTGCTGCAACGATAACCAGGATCAGGCTTATTACGAACAATGGAGGTAATGCCTGCCTCCATCGTAATGTTTTTGGCGATCTGCGCAGCATTTTCCATTTCCAATATCCATATCGCCAATATTGTTTTGCAAGCGCTGGTAAGGATGCGCGTGCGAAATATTGGGAGCGAATTTTGGGATCCAGCCAAATTCGGCCGCCTGATTCCAGGATACGGGTATTGAACTCATAATCCTCATTGGTTAATAAGCTTTCATTAAAAAAACCTATAAGCGCCAGAATTTCACGCTTGAAGGCTCCAAAAGGTACAGTCTCTACGTAAGCAGGTTTGGTGGCATGACGATATAAGGCATCTCCCACGGCGATAGGCAGCGCAGCCGCCCTGGCAATGGATTGAGCTATCCAGGTTTGATCTCCTGGCAGGATCTCCCAAACCCCTCCCACATTCTCGCCCAACCCTGTTGTAAGCGCTTCTACACACCTTTCGATATAGTCGGGATAGGGTAGGGAGTGTGCGTCGATCCGAATGATGATATCTCCATGGGAGGCCAGGATGGCCAGATTAAGCCCGGAAGGAATGCTGCGTTTGGGGTTATCAATCACCTGGACCTTTAAATCGGGGGAGGCTAAGGTAAACTTTTCAATAATGACACGAGTGTTGTCAGTGGAAAGACCATCGGCGATAACAATCTCAATACTGTTGTGTGGATAAGTTTGTGCATATAAGGCAGAAAGCAAAGAGCGGATTCGCTTTTGCTCGTTGTAGCAGGGAATTATTACTGAAACAAGTTGCATTTTGTTTTTATGTGGATTTATAGAATATTCCAATTCTTTCTAATTTTTCTTCCCGGATTTCATTTCAGGAGCAGAAACAGAAAGTGAAATCTGAACAACGAATGTATTTCCTTCTTTTACATTATTGTAAACCTCTATTTTACCATTATATGCCTGGACTATTTCATGAACAATTGCCAACCCCAGTTCAAGCTGCGCATCGCCTCTTCGAAATGGATCAACCTGGTAAAAGCATTTTAATACATGCGTCTTTTGTTTATTGGAAAGATCACGCTGATTTCAACAGGGCAGTGGTCTCAATCTCGACCAGGGCGCCTTTTGGTAACCCTGCCACCGCAACAGTTGAACGTGCCGGAGGATCCTGGTTAAAGAATTCACCATAAATTGCATTCATCCTTGCAAAATCACCCATATCCTGCAAATATACGGTGGTTTTCACTACATATTCCAAACCTGATCCAGAGGCTTCCAATACATTTTTTAAGTTTGTGAGCACCTGGCGGGTTTGGCCTTCTATACCTCCATCCACCAATTCACCGTTGGATGGATTCAACCCGATCTGTCCGCTTGTAAACACCATCGTATCTATTTTTATGGCAACCGAATAGGGTCCAATAGCCCTGGGAGCATTATTTGTTTTTATCACATTTCTTACCATGTTCTCTCCTTCGTAGAGTAATATCTCATTAAAATAACCTATTCTTGTTCTGGTTATTGTCGGATATCGAGCGAATATTATTTTTTTGTGTAAATATGATTGTAAGCCAACTCTACCTAATGGTCAAATTTACAATCTGAGGCTGTTGAAAACAGAGTGGTTGCCATTACCACGGCAAGTTCCAGGACTAACATTGTAAATTCCTCAAGTCTTACTCTGGTTTTGCTCATTATTGTCTAGCGTGGATTTGTGAATTATGATTTATGAATTCATTCTAAACCAGGGAGATTGCTGCATGTGATTCGAAAGTAAATAATTGTAAAATAAATTGGATCGGAAAATTTTCCATTTTTGCTCGAATGTATTTCATTGGAACAATGCCAGACGCTTGCTTGACAATCTCTTCCAGTCCGTGTAAAATCACACCCGCTCGAACAACAACAAGAACTTAATCCGAAATGACTCGCTTGGTTGATAAATAGGAATATCGGATCATTATAATCTCCTGCCGAGATAGCTCAGTTGGTAGAGCATGCGACTGAAAATCGCAGTGTCGTCAGTTCGATTCTGTCTCTCGGCACTCTCGTACCTATACGAGGTAAGTTTTGCGGGTGTAGTTCAGTGGTAGAACGTCTCCTTGCCAAGGAGAAGGTCGTGGGTTCGAATCCCATCGCCCGCTCTTCGATTGAGGATTGCCGATTGATGCCAGCATACCGTCAATCGACAATCCTCAATCTATTCTCCACCGTTGGCGTCGTGGCCAAGTGGCAAGGCAAGGGTCTGCAAAACCCTCATCACGGGTTCAAATCCCGTCGACGCCTCTAATAGAAAACCCCACTTTGATGTGGGGTTTTTTTATTGTTGAGATTTATTCTCCATCCAGCAGCTTCTTTTTTTGAGAGTGAAAGATCAACAACCCCCCAACAATAATTATGGCCGCAATAATATGCATCGCGCTTAATAGGAGTTTGGTTTGCATACCAGCCCCGGGAAGATCCAACGGTCCACCAAAAGAAACCAGCAGAGCTGTACCCGCAACAGATAGGAAGGGAGGCAATGTTGAATTGGGAGCAATTTTGGATAGAAAGCTGTATAGCATGGCGGCCAAAATTGCAGGTATGAAAGTTGCCAGGATGACCATAAAAACCGGCATAGGCCCGGAATTTAATGGGATTTCTGTTAAGGGAATGATATAAAGTTCCCCCAACGCCTGAGTCAAAGCGAAAAAGAGCAGATTGGCCAGGACGGATATTATGGATATTAATAAGCCAACCCAAACGATTTTGTTTGTGAGAAGTTTTAGCATAATATAGTTTCTAAATTTTGCGATCGACAATATACCGGGCAAGTTCTTCAAGAGCTTGTCTTTCTTCCCCTGCAGGCATATCTTTTAGGATGCTAATGGCAGCTTTCACCAACGATCTGGCATCATTAAGTGCGAGCTTGATGCACTCGCTGGACCGGATGGATTGAACCAATTCGATCATAGCCTTTGGTTCACTGGCGAAGTTTCCATTGAGAAGGATTGCCACATTTGTGTCATTTGGATATTTTTCAATAAAATACAGGGTGGGTAGGGTAACCAGGCCTTGAAGTAAATCGGAACCAACAGGTTTTCCAACGGACTCCTGTTCACCTGTAAAATCCAGGATATCATCCAGGATTTGGAACGCCATCCCAATATTGCGGCCAAATTCCTGCATAATTTCCACTAAAACTTGTTCAACTGGGCTGATCATGGCAGCCGCGCGGGCAGACATTTCAAACAGGGAAGCGGTTTTAGCATAGATTCGCTGATCATAATTTTCGCGATTGGCTATGCCCCTGCTGGAGAATAATTGAGTTAATTCTCCATTCACAATGATCGCCAGTGTCTCTGCAAATAGCTTCATCAAAGGCAAACAGTCTGTATTGGCTGCCAGCTTGGCGGCGCGTGCAAAGATAAAATCCCCGGTCAAAACGGTTGCGGCTGGCGACCAGTGAGAATTCAGGGTTGGGTTGCCACGCCGTAACAATGCACCATCAATCAGATCATCGTGAACAAGAGTGGCGGTGTGAAGCATTTCGACTGCAGCTGCGGTTGTTATTAGCCTGTCATGATCAGCACCAAGCATATTGCCAGTTAATAGCACCAAAGCAGGGCGAACACGCTTGCCACCTGCAACGATAAGATGGTCAAGTGCGGCCTGCAGCTCAGGATGACGATCATGGGCTTGCAAGCGCATCAGCTCTTCAACTTCTTGAATGGATGCCTGGACAGGCGAAGTAAATAAATGTTGGCTCAACTTTTCACCAATAAAATAACTTTATGGCATTGGCGCAGGTTTGTTCTGCAATTTTTGCCAGGGATTCCTCGTGTATTTCAGCAACTTTGTTTGCCACCAATTGAACATTGGCGGGTTCGTTGCGCTGCCCGCGATTTGGATGCGGGGTTAGGTAGGGAGCATCCGTTTCCAATAATAAATGCTCAAGTGGTATGGCGGCGATTAGATCCCGTCGCTCCTTGGAATTAGTAAAAGTAACAGGTCCGGTAACACCGATAAAAAAACCGAGTTCAATGGCTTTCTTGGCCGTGTCGATATTGCCACTGAAGGAATGCAATACACCGGGATGGTTGGATAAAGGGTTATTTGTGGACTTCAATTGATTTGTCCAGTCAGTGACCATTTCCAGAAGATCTTCTGCACAAGCGCCATGTTCAGCATCCTGCTTTTCACGCAAGTGCAGGACTATGGGTAGTTCAAGCTCAGCTGCAAGTTGCATTTGTGCCCAAAGGATGCGTTGTTGATGCTCGTGAGGTGCAGCTTCCCAATAATAATCCAGACCGATCTCCCCGAGCGCAATGATTTTCTTTCTCCCGGCGGAGGTGGAATTGGATGTTGAAAGAAAAAGCTCTCTCAGATCATTGATACTACCCTCATCCCAGGTTAGAGCGTCATTGGGTTGTATGCCTATGGCTGCGAAAAGGATTGGGTTGCTCTCAGCAAGCTTGACAACTTTTCGACTGGATTCTATTGTGACACCGGGAATGAGGATGCGTGTCAGGCCAGCAGCCTGGGCGCGCAAGATTACTTCCGATCGATCGTTGTCAAATTTATTAAAGTCCAAATGGCAGTGAGTGTCAACAAGTTCCACGAATATTTTAGAATTCTTAAATCCTTTTTATTCTATTAACACTCATAATCAACTAACTTATACCAGCAATTTTCAGACCATCTTGTAAAATAGCCTGGACTTTATCAGCATGGGTTGTCTCACAATAAACACGCATGATCGGTTCTGTACCGCTGAAACGGATCAACATCCAGCCACCATCTTCAAGGCGAAATTGGAAACCATCCACTGTAACAAGCTCGGTTACCTTAAGCCCACCAATGCTGGCGGGGTTGGAAGCCATGATGGCATCTTCCCGTGCCTTTCGATCTCCTTTGAAAGGGGTATCAATCCGGTCATAATAATGAGGGCCTCCAACTTTGTCAAAAAGCATTTTTAACAGGAGAGATGGTTTTTTACATGTTTTTACCATGAAATCGAGAAAATAGAGACCAGCCAGTATGCCGTCACGTTCTGGAACATTCCCGCGGAAGGCGTAACCGCCACTTTCTTCACCACCGATCAAGGCGTCTGTTTCAAGCATCTTGGGAGCCACATACTTGAACCCAACACCTGTTTCATACACAGGGATGTTGTAGATCTTGCCCAACTTGTTCAACATGGTGGTTGTGGATAAAGTCTTAACAATGGGTCCGCGCAAGCCGCGTATTTCAAGCAGGTATAAAGCCAGCAAACCAAATGCCTGTAACTGGTTGATGAAGGTACCATGCTCGTCGCCCAGTCCAACCCGGTCAGCATCCCCATCCAGTATGAGCAGGACATCCGCCTGGTTATCCAGGGTGGCTTGCAATCCCACGTTGATATTTGGTGGAATGGGTTCGGGGCGTATCATTTCCGGGAAGGATGGGTTGCGGGTATTATGGATCTCGATAACCCTGGTTTTTCCACCCTCGAGCAGGTTTTTGAACCAACCTGCCCCGTTACCCCACATGGCATCCACCATCACGGTTAAACCGGCGGCTTTGATGGGCTCGACGTCGATCAACTTATTAATATGTTCAATATATTCAGGTGATGCATCAAACATGATGATCAGGCCGGCCTTTTCAGCTTCTGGATAAGCCATGATTTTTACATTGGAGATATCCTCCGGTATTAATGATTCAATTATTTTGAGTCCATCAGGGTCAATGGCTCCACCATTTTCGTCGCGGACTTTAAATCCATTATCTGTCGGGGGATTATGTGAAGCAGTGATATTAATAGCACCTGCAGCTTTGCGTGCCACTACTGCATAAGAGATCACAGGGGTGGGGGTGGGTCTATTAGTAAGATGTACATATAGTCCATTGGCGGCCAGTACTTCTGCAGCCGCGGCTGCAAAAAATTCCGATGCAAAGCGTTTGTCATGACCTATGATAACCCGGGCACCCTGCTTTCCCTGGGAAATAAGGTAGGATGCGAACCCCTGGGCACAACGGCGGACATTATTGTAAGTGTAATCTTCAGCGATTACGCCCCGCCAACCGTCGGTGCCAAACTTGATTTTAAAATCCATGATGATCTCCAGCGATTAGAGCATTACACAAATGATCTCAATTAACCAGGGGCATCCCTACTTATTGAGAAGATACCAATACGCAGATTATTATAACAGAGGTAAGCCGTGAGATGAAGTTTTACTGCTTCTTGAATTAATCCCTAAACTTGTTGTTGTCGAACTTCTCACAAATGGCTGGAATATGGTTTAGATATTTACGCAGTACTCTGTAGATGAAGAATAACCATCTTCATGATTTTGAGGTTTTATTTTGAAATTTGTTTGCACACCATCCCACCCAGGTGATCGAGGGCGCGTTCGATGGTGTATGACCAGTTGGCAGCATTCAATCGGATAAAATTGTAAAATTGGTTTGTGGGCGAAAAGATATAACCGGGAGTGATCGTGATACCTCCTTTTAAAGCTTCTTTATATAATTCCAACGAATCAATGCTTTCAGGTAATTGTACCCAAAGAACGAAGCCTCCTGATGGACGCGTGACACGTGTATCCGGGGGGAAGTAACGCATTACTGCCTGAGAGATCAGAGTGACATTACTGGCATAAGCGCGGCGTAGTCGCCGCACATGATGGTCATATTTTCCGCTCTCCATGAAGCGGGCAACAATCATCTGGGATAATGTTGAGGTGGCGATGCTATTTGTAAATTTAAGCCATTCAATGTCGTTCTGAAACCGCCCAGGAGTAACCCAACCAACTCGCAGAGCTGGACTGATATCTTTGGAAAAAGAAGAACACATCAATACCAGCCCTTTTTTGTCGAAAGACTTGGTTGCAGTCGGGCGTTTATCCGTGAAGTGAATTTCTCCAGATATATCGTTGTCAATCAAAGGAATTTCATGGCGAGCCAGTAATTCGACTAATTGCTTTTTCTTTTCAGTTGGCATACAGCCACCCATCGGATTGCTGAAGTTTGAGCTGACCATTACAGCTCGTATCGGGTTGTGTTCGATGGCAAATTGAAGCGCATCCAGACCTATGCCGGTACGCGGGTCAGTGGGGATCTCCAGTGCCCGCAAACCATGGACTTCCAGACTCTGCAAGGTTCCAAAATACATGGGAGCTTCGACTGCGACAATATCACCCGGACGGCAGATCGCGTAAAGGCACAGATCGATCGCCTCTGTGCAACCGGACGTGATCAGAATGTCGTTTGGAGACAAATGGCAACCGCTGTGAATGGCATGTTTGGCTATCTGTAAACGCAGCGATTCCAAACCGAGTGGTAAACAATATTGATGCATTTTTTGGTCGCCTTGTCGGCTCAATTCAAGTATGATTCTATTAAGTTGCTCAATTGGCATCAATTCAAGGTTGGGTAAAGCCGCACCCAATTGAGCCAGGTTGGGGTTCTGGGTATCCCGCAGGATCATCATAATCAGGTCATGCAAACTTACCTGGCTGGGATCCTTGCTGGGTGAAGATATTTCGGGCTCGGGCAATTTTACAATTTCATTTACACAAACATAATATCCAGACTGTGGATGAGATTCGATCAAGCCCTGCTCCTCCAATAATTGGTAAGCCTGGATTACAGTCGTAATGCTGACTCCATTCTGTTGACTCATTTTGCGCACAGATGGTATGCGTTCCCCCGGGCGAAAGGTTCCCTGTGTGATCGATTGGCGCAGATTATTGGCAATCTCTTCATATAGATAAGATCTATTTGGCGAGGAAGGATTCGGTTGTGACATTTTCTCTCCTGTTTGTGAAAATAAGTACAGTTTGGGGCGGTTGTTTAGTATACAGTTGTATATATTATAAACTGTTATGGTTACAATTTGGTAATATTGCATCTGTACCATACCAATACTTTCTGGGATACTATCATCACCGGACAACCTCGGTTAGAAGGAGTAAACAAATGAATGTAAAATCAAACACGAGCGGTAAAGAAAAACTACATCTGGACAGGCATGATATCTTCCGGATCAAGAAAATGCGCCCAGGTATGGCAGTTTCATGTGAAAAGGGGATCCTCTGGATTACACAATCTGGAGATCTCAGGGATTATCTGCTTGCACCGGGACAGAACCTGGTGATTAAAAAGCATGGAAGAGTCTTGATCGAAGCCCTGCGGGATGTAGATTTCAAAATCGCGTCCCCGGAAAAAGCCAGACTAAATTAACCATCTGTATATTTCCTCCTCCCCCCTTAAACGACGCACCTCGGGTTTCCCAGGTGCGTCGTTCGCTTAATATGGTTGTTAACCTGGATTTGTAAAAATTTAATTTCATGCTGTCAGGGTTTGGCGTGCTATAATCTCCAAATAGTATCTTTTCAATAATTCGGAGGAAGGTTGGGGTGTGAAAGCGAGCAAACCTTGCTTTCACACCCCAACACCCCGCTTTTTTGAGATGTAGCCAAAAAAAATATTGTAAGGTGTAAATTATGGAAAAAACTATTTATCTGGATTATGCTGCCACCACACCGGTGGATGAGCGTGTTTTACAGGCCATGCTGCCGTATTTTAGCCATACATTTGGAAACCCTTCCTCCATTCATCAATATGGACAAAAGGCAGAAAACGCGATTGAAGCTGCCCGCGAAACTGTGGCCGGGGTATTGAAATGCCGGCCGGATGAAATCATCTTCACATCTTGCGGTTCAGAATCTGATAACCTGGCTTTACGGGGTGCCAGCCTGGCCATGCGTGCAAAGAAAAATGCCAATTGGATCCTCACCAGCCAGGCTGAACATCATGCTGTTAGCCGGACTGCCGGGCAGATGGCAGAATTATTCGGATTCGAGGTGGAATGGCTGCCAGTGGATGAATATGGCATGGTTTTGCCGCAAACCATTGCCCAGGCAATTTGTCACCAGACCGCCATTGTTTCAGTCATGCTGGCAAATAATGAAATTGGCACGATCAATCCGATCAGCAAGATATCTGAGATCTGTCATGAGCAAGGGGTTTTATTGCACACAGATGCTGTGCAAGCGGCTGCCTATCTGCCCGTGAATGTGGATGCGCTGGGTGTGGATCTTTTATCCCTGGGTGGACACAAATTCTATGGGCCGAAAGGTGTCGGGGCGCTGTATGTCCGGAAAGGTACACCACTGGTTCCAGTTCAAACAGGTGGCGGCCAGGAGGTCGGTTTGCGGGCGGGAACCCAAAATGTCCCCTACATTGTCGGGTTTGCCGAAGCCTTGCGGTTGACAGATTTGGAACGGAAGGCGAGAGCTGCGCAAGTAAAACCTATGCGGGATAGGATCATTGGCAGTGTTCTTGAGAACATCCCGGATGCAAAATTAACAGGACATCCAATTGAGCGCTTGCCCAACCATTGTTCCTTTGTTTTCAAAGGTGTGGATGGAAACTTTTTACTAACCTTGTTGGACTCAGCCGGTTTTGCGTGTTCATCCGGATCAGCATGCAAAACAGGTAACCCGGAACCGTCTGAGGTGATGCGCCTCATGCAACTTCCGCTCGAATGGGGATTGGGTTCTTTGCGTGTAACCCTTGGGACGGCTTCAACAGCAGTTGATGTCGAAAAATTCCTGGCACGCCTGCCCGGGCTGGTTGAAAAGGCACGAAAACTTCAATGACCAGAGTGGTTGTCGCCATGTCTGGAGGGGTGGATTCCTCTGTAGCTGCTGCAATTCTCAAGCAACAGGGCTATGATGTGGTCGGAATGATGTTGAGATTGTGGTCAGAGCCCGGTAAGGAGGATTCAAACCGGTGCTGTACTCCTGATGCCATGGCACTGGCCAGGCGTGTGGCAGCTCGATTGGATATTCCTTTTTATGCATTGGATGCCAGGGATATCTTTCGATCGACAGTGGTAAATTATTTTCTGGAAGAATATACCCGGGGAGCCACACCCAATCCATGCCTGGTCTGCAATCGAATCATCCGCTGGAAATTTCTACTGGAGCACGCCCTGGCCATGGGTGCAGATTATATGGCAACCGGGCATTATGTCCGCTTGCGATCTAATAATGGACAAATCTCCGGACGATCGGATGTTGTAAAAAAAGAATTATTACGAGCAATCGATCGAAGCAAGGACCAATCTTATGTATTGCATGTGCTCAACCAGGAACAGTTGGGCAGAGCCTTATTCCCGGTGGGGGATTTTCCCAAAGATGAAATCCGCAGGCTGGCAGGTGAGTTGGGGCTGCCAACTGCTTCCAGACCGGACAGCCAGGATCTATGTTTCCTGGCAGGAGAAGATTACCGGGAATTTATCAAGCGGAATGCCCCTGGGAGTCTGAAGCCTGGCGATATTGTGACCAGGGATGGAAATATTTTAGGCAGACACCAGGGTTTAAGTTTCTATACCATTGGTCAGCGCAAGGGACTGGGGCTGGCTTCCACACAACCACTTTATGTGCTTGCCAAACAGGCAGCCTCAAACACGCTTGTGGTTGGACTGGAGGCAATGTTGGGACAAGATGAATTAACCGTAGAAAATGTGAATTGGATTTCCGGTGAACCGCCGCAGGGTGTTTTTAGGGCTGAAGTCAAGATCCGCTACACAGCCAGGGAGGCCTGGGCTGAGGTCAGCCATCTTGAAGGTGGCAGGGTTCATGTGAAGTTTGATGAGCCCCAACGGGATATTACCACTGGACAGGCGGCTGTCTTCTACGTTGAGGATGTTGTCCTGGGTGGAGGCCTGATCACCTAAGCTGGTTGCGTATAGATATAGTTGTCTTGGTTGCAATTTTACTTTGGAGGAGCTGACCATGAACTTGCCTATTCTTTTATTTGGAATTGTATTATCCACACTGTACGGAGCCATCTTTCATTTCTTGAAAGGGGGCAGTGTCTATCGCCTGTTCCTGTTCATTGTCCTGTCTTGGGTGGGATTTTGGGTTGGCCACATAGTTGGTGGCTTATTAAAATTCTCTTTTGGAGCAGTTGGGGTGCTAAATACGGGTATGGCTACCTTCGGAAGTGCCATCTTTCTGTTTGTGGGGCAATGGTTAAGTCTTATTGACGTACAGCGAAAATAAAAAGAAGGGCTGACCGGCAATGATCAGGTCTTCTTTTTATTAAAAAACAATTTTCTAGAGGGCAAGCCGGTAAACCCGGTGGTTTTTATATTCTTCACCATTCAGGTTTTTTAGATCCGCGCGCATCTGTTTGGTGGTTTCAGCCACCTGGGTCATTTCAACAAATTCAAATTGCTTAAAATCCAGCAAGGTTTTACCCATTTCATAATATAACAACGCATTTCCTCCTGAACCCTGGAATTCAGGCAGGATGCCCATCCCATTTCCCGATACGGTTTTCGTTCGTTTCATTTCAAGCAGAATATCCAGCAATCCCAGAGGGAATAACCTCCCACGAGCTCGCTGCAGGGCAGCCGAGACATCCGGAAACGCAAACAGAAAACCGACAATTTCGTCTGCGTGCATGATTATTTTGATCAGGCGATGATCTGCCACCATGAAAACATTATCCACGGCGAAATCGATATCACCTTGACTGAATGGATAATATTCCCAGTTATTGATAAATGCTTTATTATAAGTCTCGCCGATGCGTGGAGCCCATTTCACAAGCTCGCGCTTGCTTTTGAATTTTTTGATTGAAAGCTTGCCACGTTCCAACACGCGGCTGGCAATGCGTTCGATACGTTCTGGAATTTGAAAAGATTCTGCCGGCAAATAACAAGACACGAAATCCACTTCTTTTTCTAGGCCGATATTTTCAACCAGGGTGGCATAATATGGATAATTATAATTCATCATGGTCATCATCTGGCGCTGCTCAAAGCCTTCGATCAAGATGCCATAACCATCAAAAGGCGACAGTCCTTTGGGTCCGACCACCCTATCCAGATTTCGTTCCTTTGCCCAGATAAAAACAGCCTCGAAAAGAGCCTGGGCGATCTCCTGTTCATTGAGGCAGTCGAAGAAATAGAACTGGGCTTTCCGGGTTTTATGGTATTCGTTGAATGGCTTATTTTCTGCAGCACATATTCTGCCTACCACCTGGCCTTCCCGAAGCGCCAGGAAAAAATCAGCCTCCGAATGGGCAAAGAAAGGGTGCTTCTGGCGGTTTAATGGCAGATAAGCATCAATGAACAGGGGTGGAACCCAATACGGGCAGATTTTATAAAGATCATAGTAGAACTCAACAAATTTTCGTGTCTGTTCCTTGTTTGTGGTATCAATTTTTTCTATTGTAATCATAAGGCTGACCTCGTTTGAAAATAATTTCAATGGATAAAGCAAATGATCTCTATAAACCGGGGGTTGGGGGCATGTGGGCGGTCGCGAAGCAAACCCGAAGGGTGCGAAGCTACCCACCCCCCATCTTCCCCTGATTAACGGGATAGGTAAAGTATATAACAAATATTAGTTTTGTATTGTGATTAATTGCCTTAGCGGGATTATAATTTCACAATATATTCGTCTAACTCGTTAAAAAACTCAAACTTAGCCTTTTCTCATTTCCTCACCCTGATTATTCTACTGGGGAATGGATTTAAGAGACAGGAAACGAAAACAAACCTGGAAAGGATAATTGTGCTACGATCTTCCCTCACCCGATTTGCCTGGCTATCCATTGCTGCTGCCATCTGTACCATTGGTTTAAAAACCGGAGCCTACCTGTTGACCGGTTCAGTGGGCTTGCTGTCAGATGCAGTCGAATCGGTCGTCAATTTACTCGGAGCTTTGATGGCCCTGTGGATGCTAACTATTGCTGCCCGGCCTGCAGACGAGAGCCATATGTTTGGCCACTCCAAGGCGGAATATTTTGCCAGTGGTGTGGAAGGCACATTGATTTTGGTTGCAGCCACGACCATTGCTTATACAGCCATCCAAAGGCTGATCCACCCGCAGGCATTGGATCAGGTGGGTTTGGGATTGGTAGTTTCTATAGCTGCATCTGCCATTAATTTTTTTGTGGCGCGAACCCTTAAAGCTGCCGGGAAGAAATACAATTCCATTACCCTGGAAGCTAATTCTGCCCATTTATTCACAGATGTCTGGACTTCAGTGGGTGTCATCCTGGCGGTGATAGTGGTATCTATTTCCAAATGGACCATCATTGATCCAATGATCGCTTTGGCTGTGTCTGCCAATATAATTTGGACCGGTGTGCACCTGGTACGCAGGTCCGTTTCCGGGTTAATGGATGCATCTATGCCTCTGAATGAGCTCAGAGAGGTTGAAGGAATTTTGGATCAATACCGGCAGAGAGGTATTGATTTCCACGCCATGCGGACCCGACAATCTGCATCCCGACGGTTTATATCTTTACATATTCTCGTTCCGGGAGATATGTCCGTGCATGATGCCCACCACATCGCTGAGAATCTGGAATATGATCTACTCAACCTGTTTGGTGAAGCTGCCATCTTCACTCACCTGGAGCCAGTTGATGACGAAATTTCATCGGATGACATCCAATTGGATCGAATATTAGCTGACAGGAAACCCAATCCAGAACAAGCGACAACTGAGGGTACGCCTGTTGAAGTGGTGGATAAACCTGACGACATAGAATAGAAAATACCCCTGGAGCTGGTCATCCTCTCCAGGGGTATTTTATTAGACAAATTGAATTTTTCGACTAATTCTTATCCTATATTCTCAAGATTGCAGACTTTCCCATTCCCTTAATTTTTCATCCATCTTATTTTGTAAATCGGTGTATTGGTTACCCCACTTGCGTACCAGTATGGTATCCGCGGGTGGATTTTCCAGTTTCAGTCCAATCTCTGCGAGATGGGATTCGAGCACTGAAATGGCGTTTTCCAATTCCTGCAGTTGAGCAAATCTTCGGCGTTCTTCTTTACCGGTTGCAGAGGATAGTCGACGGACTTTGTTTTCTGCAGAGTTGCCTGGGACATTCGCTCGAACATCAACCGCGGCTTGCAACGTTGCCAACCGATCCCGTTCTTCTTTGCGCTGACTGTAAGTACCATTAAATATCGAAAGATGAGACTCATCCGTTTCGATCTCCCAGATCTGGGTGGCCAGGGCATCGATCAGGTAGCGGTCATGCGTGACAAGCAGGATGGTACCCTTGTAATTGTCAAGGACTTCCTGCAATATTTCCTGTGAAAGAATATCCAGATGGTTGGTGGGTTCATCCAACAGCAGCAGGTTGGTTTCCAATAGAGCCAGCTTTGCCAGGGCTAACCGGCCGCGTTCACCGCCAGACAGAACCTCCACCTTTTTGTAAACATCATCCCCCGAGAAGAGGTAACGTCCAAGATAATTGCGTACTTCATTTGGCAGCATATTATCTGTCACTGACTGGATCTCTTGGATGAGAGTATTATCAGGTTTCAAACCTTCATGTGCTTGGGCAAAATATCCAATCTGGAGGCTGGCACCCAACAAAACTTCACCGTCCAGTGGCGTTAATTGACCGAGGCAGGTTTTTAAGAATGTTGTTTTTCCGGCGCCGTTTGGGCCAATCAGGGCTGCACATTCGCTGCGGCGCAATTCGATATCAGGGGCTTTAAAAAGTAGTTTATCGGGATACCCCACCTGCAGATCACGCGTTCGGATCACCAGCTCACCAGAACGCTGCTGGGATTGGATGCGCAAGTGCAATCTTGGCGGGCGATAGTCAGGAAGGCGCAGCGAACGTACGCGCCGTTCTGCCTCTTCCACACCAAAAGGGGAAGTGGATGTATTGACTTCATCGCTCAACTGCAGCCAGGATTTGGATAAAACCCTATCCATGCCGACCTGTTCAATGGCCTGAACGATGCGGGTCAGGCGCTTTAATTTACCTTTTGCCTGCAGTGTATTTTGACCGGAAATGTTTTTCTTGATGTATTCAACATCTTTGAGTAATTTTTCCTTTTCTGATTGAAAAGTTTCCTGCCTGCGTTCCCAACGTTCGGTGCGCTGTTCGATATAGGCCGAGTAATTACCCTTGTAGGTTTCAGTTCCAACAGCGGTCATTTCAAGAATTCCGTTGGCAACTTTATTAAGAAAGTAACGGTCGTGGGATACGATGACTGCTGCGCCCTCCCATTGGCTGAGATATCCTTCCAGCCATTCAACAGCGGCAATGTCCAGATGATTGGTAGGCTCATCTAGGAGCAGCAGATCCGGGTCAGACAGCAGAAGCTGTGCCAGAAAAGCGCGTGTTCGTTGCCCCCCTGATAAATGCTCCAGGGGCATGTGGTAATCCTGGTTGTTAAATCCCAGGCCGGTTAGAACCTGGCGGACGCGAGTTGTGTATGAATAACCTCCCTGGCGCTCAAAATCCTGTTGCAAAGGACCGTATTTTAATAAGGCCTGCTCGGCATGTTCCTTTTGAGCCATCAGGGCTTCCAATCGGGTGAGCTCCACCTGCCTGGCTTGCAAATCTGCAAAAATAGACAGACAGGCTTCCCAGACGGTGCCTTCCATATTGAACTCGGCTTCCTGTGGAAGGTATCCAATCTTTAGATTCTTGGCGCGTGTAACGGTCCCGCCTGAAGACTCTTCAATCTCAATCAGAATGCGGAGCAGCGTGGTTTTACCAATCCCATTCGGCCCAACCAAGGCCAGGCGCGAACCATGGGGAACAGAAAAACTCAGGTTGTTAAAAATATCTACGGGGCCGTATGATTTTGAAAGATTATTTGCACTGATAAGAGACATGATGAAAACTAACTAAATATTTTGTAAAGCCAATCTCAGACGGTCTTCCACGTTATCAGGGGCATCCCTGGGTAATCCCTGCAAGGCGCGTTGAGCTTCGACAACGCTGTATCCGAGGGCAGTCAGGGCAGCCATGACCTCAGAATCAGCATCTGACATGGATGAAATTCGATCCAGACCACTGACAGGTTTCAAGCGATCTTTCAAGTAGAGGATGATCTTTTGAGCGGTTTTTTTACCCACACCTGGAACCCTGTTTAAAATTTCATACTGGTCATTGTATACAGCACTTTGAACTGTCTCAAAGTCCAATGTGGAAAGTACGGCCAGTGCTGCCTTGGGACCAACGCCATCCACGCCCAGCAGCATGGTAAACAGGCTCCGGTCAATAGTGGTATCAAAACCATACAGAGTCAGAGCATCTTCACGCACCACAAGGTGCGTTTGCAGCATGATACTCTCGCCGATTTTTACCCGTCCCAGGAGTGGTTGAGGCACAAGTAGGCGCAGGCCTACGCCTCCGACTTCCAGGACAATGGCATTCTCTTCCAGTTGAATAATTTGACCGCGCAGTGTAGTGATCATTGTGTTCTCACGAATTTCTCAAAATGTGGGTGCAGTTTGAGCTAATAATGGTTTGTATGAAGATGGGTAATGGCAACCGCAAGAGCATCGGCAGCATCATCAGGTTTTGGAATACCTCTTAAATTCAACAAAATTCGTACCATTTCCTGCACCTGGTGTTTATCTGCACTTCCGAAACCCGTCACAGCCTGCTTGATCTCATTTGGTGTGTATTCTCCAATAGTCAAGCCCGCTTCTGCCAGGGCTACCAGGATGACACCACGTGCCTGACTGACAGCGATCGCAGTGCGTACATTTTTTTGAAAAAACAACTTCTCCACTGCACTCCCCTGCGGGCGATGGAGAAGGATGATTTCACGCAAACGCTGGTATAGGATTACCAGTCGCTCGGGGTCTGACATACCTGCAGGGGTCTGGATGGTGCCATATTCAATCGCCTGCAAATCACCGTCGGGGGCTTCACTCACCAGGCCATACCCTGTAGTCGCGGTACCCGGATCCAACCCCAGGATCAAGGTCATGTTTATTCTTCCTCAAGAGCAGCCAAGGCCTCTTCAGAAAGTTTCAAGTTGTGATAAACATCCTGGACATCATCCAGTTCCTCGATACCCTCGATGGTGCGGTAAACCTGCAGGGTGTGCTCCACGTCTAATTCGAGTTCCTGTTTGGGGATCATCCGAAGGCCTGATTCTTCCGGATAGACATTTGCCTCACGCAATGATCTGTTTATTGTATTGAAGGATTCAACAGGTCCGATGATCTCGATCATGTCGCCATCTTCGGTGACATCATCGGCACCATTTTCGACAGCCAACTCGAAGGCTTTATCAAAACCAAGCATGCTGGCAGGGAAGTAAAAATACGCCACGCGACTAAACTGCCAGCTAACCGCTCCGTTTTCGGCCATGGAGCCGCCTGCACGGCTGAGTTGATGCCGGATTTCCGAAACTGAGCGGTTGCGATTATCGGTTACACATTCTATGATCAAAGCAACGCCATGCGGCCCATAGCCTTCATAGGTGATCTCTTCAATAACAGTACCGTCTTTATCTTCACCGCTGCCTCGCTTGATGGCTCGTTCAATGCTATCTTTGGGCATGTTTTGAGCCCGGGCTCTTTCAACCGCGAGCTGTAGCTGAAAATTATTATTGGGGTCTGCGCCGCCTCGCGCGGCGATTGCTATTTCCCGTGCCAGGCGTGTAAAAGCCTGCCCTCGCTTGGCATCCGCTGCGCCTTTCTTTCGGCGAATGGTTGCCCAATGGCTGTGTCCAGACATATACTTTCTCCTTCTATAGTCACCACTATTGTGGAATATATCTAAAAATTGCCTATGAATTATACCCGTTGCATCAGTGTCTTTACAAGGGGCAATTTGGAACCTACCCAAAACCGCCAGATTCTGATACACTACATATCGCAAGCCGGACCATTGCCTCGGCCATTTTGGCCGGGGTTATTTTATGTGTTAAGAAAAGAAGATTATATGATAACTGTACGTACAGATCTTAGGAATATTGCCATTATTGCCCATGTTGATCATGGCAAAACTACACTTGTGGATGGGTTGCTGCGGCAATCTCATACTTTCCGTGATAATCAACAGGTTGCTGAACGCGTAATGGATTCGAACGACCTTGAACGTGAACGTGGCATTACCATCCTGGCCAAAAATACCGCCATCTCATTGTGGGATCCGGATAGCAACCAGCAGGTAAAAATTAATATCGTTGATACGCCTGGTCACGCTGATTTCGGTGGAGAAGTGGAACGTGTTATGAATATGGTGGATGGCGTGCTCTTGCTGGTGGATGCTGCAGAGGGTCCCATGCCGCAGACTCGTTTCGTGTTGAAAAAAGCCCTGGAAAAAGGTCATAAAGCCATTGTAGTCATCAATAAAGTGGATCGTAAGGACGCAGAACCCAGCCGGGTTTTAAACCAGACATTTGATCTTTTCATTGAGCTGGGAGCCACAGAAGAACAAGCAGATTTTCCAGTTGTGTACACCAAAGCGACAACGGCTCAATCAGGTCTAACCCCGGATTTAGGTCCGGATTTGCAGCCTCTTTTCAAAACCATTCTTAACCACATTCCGGCTCCCAAGGTGGATTTGGATGCTCCCTTTCAGATGCTGATAAGCACTCTGGGATATGACGACTATCGCGGTGTTACTGCCTTGGGTCGGATTTTTGCTGGAACAATCAAGGCCGGGCAACCCCTGGCACGGTTGAAAATAGATGGTCAAATTTTGCCAGAGAATGTGCGCTATCTGTATATTCACCGGGGTTTGGAACGCGTGGAAGTGGATGAAGCTGGTGCAGGGGAGATCATTGCCCTGGCCGGGTTGGAAGGAATTTCCATCGGGGAGACTCTGGCAGATCGGGAAAACCCGGTGGCGCTTCCTCCCATCCATGTGGAAGAACCTACTGTTCGGATGACATTTGGTGTGAATACCTCACCATTTTCCGGTCGCGAAGGCAAATGGAGTACCTCCCGTAAACTCCGCGAACGTCTTTTCGATGAGTTGCGTACCAATGTATCCTTGCGTGTGAATGAAACCGAAACGACAGATACTTTTTTGGTTTCAGGTCGGGGTGAATTACATCTGGCCATTTTAATTGAAACGATGCGTCGGGAAGGGTATGAATTCCAGGTTTCACGCCCTGAAGTGATCACGCGTACCGCCGAGGATGGCAGTCTGCTTGAACCATATGAAGAAGTCCATATCGATACCAGCCCGGAAACGGTGGGTGTAGTGGTTGAAATGTTAGGTGTACGCCGCGGCAAGATGCAAAGCATGCAGGATAATGGTGATGGGAACGTGCAATTGGTATACATTGTGCCAACGCGAGGATTGTTGGGTTTTCGTTACCAATTTTTAACCGCAACGCGTGGTATGGGTATTATGAATACAATATTTCATAGTTATGATGAGATGGCAGGCCCAATGGTTACCCGTTCCACTGGTTCATTGGTTTCCTGGGAAGCCGGGGTTACCACAACCTTTGGGTTAAAAAATGCTGAAGAGCGAGGCACATTATTTTTGGGCGCGGGAGTTGATGTTTATGATGGCATGGTGGTTGGGGAGTACACCCGACCGGGCGATCTGACCATCAATGTTTGCAAAAAGAAACACCTGACCAATATGCGTTCCTCAAATAAGGATATTGAGGTGCGTCTTACAACGCCACGCAGCATGAGCCTGGATGAATCAATCGAATACCTGGCGGATGACGAATTGCTGGAAGTGACTCCGCAAACCTACCGCATACGCAAGCGTATTTTAGATATGGAAGAACGCGGCAAAACAGTTAAAAAAGCCAAAGAGGCCTTGTTGGCATAAGAAAAGAAGGAGATGGGCAATATATATTATTGAAGGCTCTGGGCGACCCGCAGTAGCTTTTCACGGGCATCTTTTCCAACATTTGCCAACTCCTCATCTTTACCCATTTGACCGATATTCAACATAATTTCAGGATCTGCGATCCGGATGGTCGTACTTCCATCCGCTTCGGTTTCCATTGTGACAGTGCACGGTAACAACAAGCCTGCTTCCGGATTTCGTGTCAGGGCGCGGTGGGCAAGGGATGGATTACAAACACCCAGGATGGCGTATCGACGAAAATCCACCCCTAATTTATCCTTGAGGGTTTTTTGAACATCAATTTGAGTGAGAATACCAAAACCTTCGCGCTTTAAAGACTCCGTGAGCTTCTGCATTGCCTCTTCGTAGGTGTCCTTGAGTTTTACTTCAAAACCAATTTTATTAGTCATTGTTTCTCCTTATTATTCATTTTATTATATCCTTTTTGATTACGCACTTCAGTGTAATTGGGGGTGTGAGAGCGGGCGAAGCTTTTTTCGCACCCCAACATCCCTTTTATAAGAAGTTTCGATATATAATTTGATGTTGTATGATGGATAAAGTTGCAGACCATCCATCAATTAGTCAAGTGTGATAAATTGCAATGAATTAGTCCGAAAAGTGGAATGAAAGAAAAAATACTTGTTCCAACTCATGAAATCAGGCGCGAAATGACGGTGGTTAACTCCCGGTTCATTGCCACACTTGTACCTGCCAGCAGCGTGGAGGCGGCGCGAGCTTTGATAAACCGCGTGCACAAGGAATTTCCGGATGCCAACCATCATGTACCGGCATTCATCATCGGGCATGGCGCCTCGCAGGTGGCGCATTGCAGTGATGCCGGTGAACCGGCTGGCAGTGCCGGAAGACCTGCGCTGGCTGTTCTCCAGGGCAGTGGATTGGGGGATGTTGTTGTCGTGATTACTCGTTATTTTGGAGGCACCAAGTTGGGTGTTGGGGGTCTCGTCCGTGCTTATGGAGATGCGGTCAGAAGGGTGGTCAGCGAGGTTCCCCGGGCATGCAAGGTGATGGCGCATAAAGTCAGGATGGTCTATGCATATCCCTTGCTGGAGCGCATGCGTCTGTTGGTACCGGTGCATTCGGGACAGGTGCTGGCAGAGGATTTTGGAGCAGAGGTAAGCATGACTGCTTCCTTCCCTGTTGAAAACCTGCCCGACTTTGAACATGATTTGGCAGAGCTTACCAGTGGGATGGTGCACGTTGAAATATTGGAAACAGGCGAGATCCAGTTTCCCATGGATAAACCGGAATGATGGTGTAATGATATTGTTAGGTGGTCAATAATTTTCAGAATGAGGTATCATTAAATCAACAAAAAGATTAACAATAAAGGAAAAAATATGTTATCAAAATTACGCGAGCCGTTTAATGGATTTTCCCACCTGGGAGGTGCAATTACTGCATTTTTAGGCGGTATTGCTCTTCTAGTTATTGGTTGGACAGGAACTGAAAGAATTATTTCCGTGATCATTTATATCACCAGTCTGGTTACTATGTTTTCTTCCAGTGCTACTTATCACCTGGTACGGGCAAAACCACGCCTACAGGAAGTTTTACGCAAGCTGGATCATTCAGCCATCTTCTTGTTGATTGCAGGAACCTACACTCCATTCTGCGTCAATGCGTTTACCGGTTTCTGGCGTTGGGGCTTTCTTTCAATCATCTGGGGAATCGCAGTCATTGGTATCGTTGTCAAGATTTTCTATATCCGGGCACCACGCTGGTTGAATGCCGGTATGTATGTGCTTATGGGTTGGATAAGTATCCTGGCTGCCCGGCAGATGGCAGGATTACCACTGGGGGCATTGGTATGGCTGATCGTAGGTGGTCTAATTTATACACTTGGGGCAGTGGTATATGCCACCAAGATATTCAATTTTGTGCCTGGAAAATTTGGTTTTCATGAGGTTTGGCATCTGTTTGTGATAGGTGGTGCATTGGCGCATTTTATCGCAGTCATGTTGCTGATGAACAGCCTGGCATAGGATTCTTTATTGATAACGGGATTTCGCCATCCGGGATTCATCCAGAGAAAATGGCTAAATCCCATCGTCATGTGGATTGATGGAATAGTACGAAACCGCCTTTTATGCGGTCTCGTTTTTAAGTAGATATTCATGGTTAGATCCAGCAGGTGTAAATGGAGAGAGCAGAATAAGTCTCCGGAATTTTTATGCTGGTTTTTTGGGTGGATTTTTCTTCTTAATGCCTTCCGGTTTAATTTTTACTCCGGGATTAATTTTCCGTTTTTGATTTAATGTTGGTTTTTCTGATTCAACTATTAAGGATGGTTTATTCAGCTCGTCATACCTGGCTTGAACCGACCAATACCCGTTTCCATTCAGGTCACTGCACACAGCCTGCCACCTGTTATCTTCGTCAAGTATCTCTTTGAAATCAATGAAGGCATGATGTTGATATGCTTTCAACTCCAGGTATAGTCCATCCATTACCAGGGTACGACTGGAACGGATATATTCCAATCCATTTTCCAGATCCCGGAAAATCGTGTAATCTCCTTCATTGGCACGCAGTCCCAACGCTTGCCCCAGGGTGGTCTGTGTTAATTGCCCGTTGGATTTATCCATGAAAGCAACGGATGTTTTGATCCACCCCCGGGTTTCTGCAAATTTGTTGTGGTAAATGATCAAGGCGCGTTGGCCTGTCCCACTTGCCAGGCTATTCCCGATTCCATTTGAATAGGCAAGAATATCTTCATTGACCTGCCCCTCTGAATTGAAAAAATCATACAATGTGAAATTTTGGACGTCTGCAAACAGTCGTCGTCGTTTTAAAAGTGGAAAGATGTGCCATTCATGACCTCGTATCAGGGGCTCATTTGGGTTTTCATCCCAATACGCACGCTGATATTCCATCCCATATTTTTCGTGAAATCCTTCGATCTGTCCGTGTCCGAACATGGGTAAGCCAGGCAGGGACGCCAGGAGTGTGCAAACCCCAAAGTATTTATCTCCATCTCCAAATTGCTCAATGGCAGACTTTTCGTCCGGGTTGTTCATGAAATTAACAAAACGTTTGAGAATCTGTGGGTCAAATTCGAGAATGTTTTTGATCACTGTCCTATATTTGGCGTTGTCCTCATCCCGCAACATGTGCATAAAGGCAGAGTTATACACCCGGTGCATTCCCAATGTGCGTACAAAATAACCTTCCATCAGCCAGAATGCTTCAGCCAGGAGCAGGGTATCGGGTACTTCGGTTCCCACACGATCGACAACTTCCCGCCAAAATTCAGCAGGCATGGCAGCCTGGAACTGGGCTTGTGTGAGACCATGCTCTGAGCGGGATGGGATTGCGCCTCCGGCGCCTGGCTCCGGAAACCACAAGCGCTGGATATGCTTGTTAGCCAGAGTCATGGCGGCATCAAAGCGAATGATGGGGAAATTTCGGGCGACATGCAGGATGGTTTGAATAACTGCTTCGCGTACTTCAGCCTGCAAGTAATTCAACTGAGCTGTGTCGTTCCAGGGCATGGAAGTGCCATCATTGCCATGATAGATGTAGTGAACGCTACCGCTCCCATGATCCACTCGCTTGAAAACTACTGCGGCATCTGTTTTGCTGTAATAGTGATCCTCAAGATAGATACCAACCCGGTCAGTATTGGAGAGATCTACACCGTTAAAAGAGTAGTTTGGGTAAGGGGAATAAGGGAGTGCCAGAAACCAATCTGGATGTTCCATAACCCAGGTTGAATCAATGCCCATGTGATTGGGAACCATATCCGCAGACAGGCGGATACCTCTTTGCCAGGCACGTTGACGCAAATCTTTCAACGCATCCCAACCTCCCAGCGCATTGGCAATCTGGTAATCCATCAGGCTGTAAGCTGATGCGACTGCGTCTGGATTACCCATCATTTGTTTTATGCGCATGGAGGCACGGCTGCGTTCCCACAGGCCGATCAGCCACAGGCCTGTAATTCCTGCTCGGGCCAGTTGATCCAGCTCCTCGTCTGGGATCTGGTCCAGAGTCTTAATGGGACGCTGATATTGCCTTGAGAGCTGATCCAACCAGACATAGCTATTTTTTGCGATAAGGACCAGCTCAGGCATCCAGTCCTTGTCCAGGCTGAAATGTTCGGTTTCTGGTTCAGCATGGGAAAATTCTAGGAGTGGAGCTTCACCGTTGAACCCTCCAGTGCCTGTATTGCGAATGGCTTCTTCCCGCATCAGGTCCAGGCTGCGCTGCAAGCGATTAACGAAAATTTCACCCAGAACTTTACCCCACCTTTGCAGCAGATATTCCAACTGTCCGGTCAGAGAATGAGGTGAGACCAGGGCTGGGTGGCGCAGAATATCCAACAGGGTTTCTCCTTTATTTTCGTCTCCTGGCTTTGATTCTGTTTCAAAAAACTCGGGGATTTTTCCAATAATTGGGCTGTAATTGTCAGATTTTAATAAACCGAATTCATCAAATAAATCCACATATTTTTGCGCTGCAGGATTTAGATTGGTGATGTGCAAGAGGAGCATTTCTTCCAAAACCACTGCAGGAATATTGGGCTGGTTCATATAATCTTTTGAAGAAACCAGCCCCTGATGCACAGGTGAGGGTGGAAATTCATCCAGGAAACGCATTTGTGCATTCTGTAATTTGGATTTTCCAAAATCTCTTTCGAGCCATTGATATACTGCTTGCGCCGAAATGTTGTTTTCTCGTTCATAATTTCGGATGAGGATGTGTTGGATCTCATCGATCAACCCCAGGGCATAGATCTCAGAGGTAGGAACGGGGTAACCAGTAATTCTGCTCATTTGCTCCGCAAATTGACGAGCTGCGGATAGATCCGCAACAACAATGTGTCCATCTGTAGAAAATAGACTCTGGTTGATGTGATATTTTTGGCGTGCATGTTGTGAAATGTGAAATTCAAATGGAAGCATTAAATCCTCGTTCCCTATTGAACCGGATTACTCTTTATTGACTTAATAATACTCCATAACTGGGAGATGTTTATGGCGTATATATTAATAAAAAGCTAATAAAATAATCCTTGACTAAATTCACATTTGCCTGTATGATTAGTTTTGTAAGATGCCAGTAAGTTCGCGTTGGATCGAAGAACGGAAGCCCGTGGCACTTGGCGCGGGTTGTTTTGTTAAGAACGTCCGATGGAACTGCGACATCGTAACCACTTTTTTCTTTTTGCTAGAAGGAGCAAACAAAATGTCAGAACGTATCATCGGAACGGTCAAATGGTTTAACGGCACCAAGGGTTATGGTTTTCTCGCTCGCGAGAACGGCCCAGACGTGTTCGTCCATTACTCTTCAATACAGGGTGATGGTTTCCGTAACCTTACGGAAGGCCAGAAGGTTGAGTTCACAGTCGAACAGGGCGCTAAAGGCCCGCAGGCTGCAGAAGTAGTAATCCTCTAAGATAGCTTTCAACCGACAACAAGAAACTCCGCCGAATTTTCGGCGGAGTTTTTATTTCTTGTATGTGATTAGGGTTGATTTGGACTTATGCACTTTGGGGTAATTGGGCGTGTGGTGGGTGGGTTTCACCCACCATTCCCCCGAATCCTTTTCAACAGGGTTACTTCTAATGATATTAAAGATTAATTTTTTGGAGAATCCAACCGATTAAAGCATACAGGATGCCCGATAATATTAAAGCGAATTTAATGGAGGCACACCAGGCTGCCACTTCAGGCCAGGCAATGAGACCATTCCCGTTCAGCAAATTCCACAATGCAATATTTTCGGTTGCATCCAACAAGACTGCCAAAAATGCACCCCAACCAAGCCAGGCTCCCAGGCTGGAAAACCAACCAGACTTTCGGTTGGATGCCATCAGGCATGCCAGGCTGATGCACGTTGCGTAAACCAACATAAAAAGGTAATCAAAACCCAATCCAAATGCGGCAAATAAATTTGCGTGCGAGTTCCAGGAAGCCAGGATCTGCCCGGCTTTTTCAGGATTACCTGCCAATTCAAACGAGACTATCCCCGCTGGAGCCGCCTTCGTTTGCAGGGGAGCATCCAGAAAACGAAATATGGAAAAAATCGATAAAATTGCCAGTAAAAGGAATATCAGCACTTTCTTGCGGTTTTTTGGGTCAATACACTGCAATGGATTTTGAATTGTCATGGCAAATTCTCCTTTAGTCATATTATAATCATCCTGGTTATAGAAACATGTTGCATAAAGTGGAGTATGAACAATGCCAACCATGATCAGCTAAAAAGTGACGGTGGACACAAAAATCAAAGGAGTCATAAATGACGATTGTACTGGATGGCGCCAACCTGACCATTGAAAAAATTGTTCGTATCGCACGTCTGGGTGAGAAAGTGGAACTCCACCCGGATGCTTTGTCCAGGATCCAATCCTGCCGCAACATGCTGGAGGAAAAGATCAATGCGCATGAGATCATGTATGGCGTCAATACAGGCATTGGTGAATTTTCTGAAGTAGTCCTGACGGATGAGCAGGTTTCTCAATTCCAGCGATATCTGATCTATAACCACGCAGCCGGGATTGGTGATCCGGTGCCGGTTGAGCAGGTAAGGGCAGCCATGGCAGCCCGCATCAATGTTCACGCCCACGGAAATTCTGGCTGCCGTCCGATCATAACCCAAACCCTGGTCGAGATGCTCAATAAAGGTGTCACCCCGGTTGTCTGCCAGAAAGGGTCGGTGGGGGCGTGTGGGGACCTGGCTCCCATGTCGCAGATTGCGCTGCTCTTGATGGGGGAGGGTGAAGCCTGGTATCAGGGTGAACGCTTGCCAGGGTGTGAAGCCATGCAACGGGCGGGTATCTCCATTCCAAATCTGCAGGCTCGTGATGGATTGGCCACAATCAATGGGTCCAACCTGTTGACATCCATGAGTGCTTTAAATCTTTACGATATGAATCGTTGGTTGAAACAGTCAGAAATAGCCTGTGCCATCTCCCTGGAAGCCCTGCTTGCCAATTTGAAACCTTATGACTCGCGTTTGCATACCTTGAGAGGGTTTAAGGGCGCCATTCGATCAGCCAATGCCATCCTTAAGTGCATTGCGGGCTCCGATCTGGCAACCGGTAAGGTTAAAACCAAGGTTCAGGACGCCTATTCCATGCGCTCGTCTCCACAGGTGATAGGTGCTGCCCATGACGCGGTTGAGTATGCCCGCAGCCAGGTAGAGATCGAATTGAACGGGGTGGGAGATAACCCTATTTTCCTGCCGGAAGACCGGTTAACCCTCACGGGTGCTAATTTCCAGGGTTCCCCGGTATCCCTGCCAATGGATATGGCAGGGGTGGCCATTACGATGGTATGTGTTCTTTCGGAAAGACGGCTTAACCGCTTAACCAATCCAGCCCTCAGTCAGGGATTGCCTCCATTTCTGACCAAAGGGGCCGGGATGTTTTCCGGCATGATGCTCAGCCAGTACACTGCAGATATGTTGATCGTTGAGCAGCGTATTTTATCTGCACCAGCCTGCATCCAGTCCATCCCGGCAGCAGCTGACCAGGAGGATTTTGTATCCATGGGCATGAATACTGCCCTGAAGAATGGACAAATTCTTAACAACGCATATGGCATTTTGGGGATCGAATTTATGGCTGCCTCGCAGGCTTTAGACTTTCGGGAATTTACCCCCGGAAGCGGTGTTAATGTTGCCCGCCAAGTGGTTCGCAACCATGTGCCTCATCTTGATGAAGACAGACCTCTCCATATTGACCATAATGTCATGATGGCTGTGGTTAAATCAGGAGAGATACTGGATGTTGTTGAAGCTGAGATCGGCAGCCTGGAATAATATCCAGTTGTAAACCTTCATGCGAAAATTATCCCATCTGACCCGCACATCCCTATTGCTTGGATTTTTATTTGCGCTGGATAAGGTGATTGCCTTTGGGCGATCCATTTTGATTGCACGCCAGTACAAACTGACATTTGAACTGGATGCTTTCAATGTGGCTAATAATTTGCCAGATCTTCTTTTTGCGCTGATCTCGGGCGGTGCGTTGGCCATGGCATTCATCCCGGTATTGTCTGAGTATCTCTCCACGCGCGGTCAGAGTGCTACCTGGGATCTTTTCTCAAGAGTTGCCAACCTGGCATTCCTGGTCACTGCTGGCCTGGCTGTGGTGGTGGCGATTTTTGCTGACCCGATCGTTCGCTCACAAATTGGGATTGCTCCGGGTTTTAATCAGGAGCAGCAACATTTGATCGTAGAATTAATGCGTTTGAATTTGATTGCGACCTGCATCTTCTCGATCAGCGGGTTGGTCATGGCTGGTTTGCAGGCCAACCAACATTTTCTGTTTCCCGCTTTGGCTCCCATTCTATACAACCTGGGGCAGATCTTCCGTGCCCTGGTGCTGTCTCCATCCAAGCCATATCAGATTGGCTTTATAAAACTGCCTTCTTTTGGGTTGGGCGTTCATGGGTTGGTGTATGGAGTGATCATTGGAGCGATCCTGCACCTTTCCATTCAGATACCGGGGTTGGTCAAATATAAATTCCACTGGAATCCGGCTGTCGATGTACGCAATACTGGGGTCATTGAAGTTTTTAAGGTGGTTGGGCCACGCTTATTGACCATGTTCTTCATACAACTGATGTTCATTGCACGGGATAATTTTGCCTCACGGTTGGGTCAAATAGGAGCGGCTTCATCGCTGACTTATGGCTGGATGATCATGCAGGTCCCCGAGACCCTGATCGGTACTGCCATAGCAACCGCAATCCTGCCAACGCTGGCTGAACATGCAGCCCGAAAGGAATGGATTGCCTTCCGGGAGATCATTGAAAAAGCGATGCGTGTTCTGATTGCGATCACCCTGCCAATTGCAGCGGTGATGGCAGCTGGTATAAAACCGTTGCTTGCAGTTGCATTCAAATTTGGTGACACTGGAACCAATATGTTGACCTGGACCTTGAGAGCTTACCTGCTGGTATTGACCGGTTATGCCATCCAGGAAGTCTTGGCGCGTGCATTTTATGCCAGGAAAGAAGCCATGGTTCCTCTATATGGCGTCCTGATACGGATCGTTTCATATTTATCCATCGGGTTGCTGGCTGTAAATTTATTCCCCGCAGTTGGAGCCCCGGTCATTGCCTTGGCTGAAATGGCCATCACTCTCGAAGCGATCATCCTTTTTGTGTGGCTTAACCGGAAGATGGAAAGAAAAGTCATTGCCTGGTCAGCCCTCTGGCGCGGGTTGCTTGCGGCAATTTTGAGCGGCGCGGTAACCTATGCCGTGGCGGTTTACCTTCCAGGTCCGGGATATATCACTGCACTGGTGGGGATGATTATTGGTGGGGTAGTGGCATTACCGATCATATATTCCGAATTACGCTTGTTGTTCCAACTTTGAAGAAGTAAATTGACTAATAGCTGGTATGGTTAATCGATCCATTTTGCCATCCTTAACCTGACGGTTTCTTACGATATTACCTGGAGTATAATTACGAGCATGTCCGAGATAAATGATACCCAACCATCTGTAGTGGTTTCTCCTGCAAAAAAACGCTCATCCCTTTGGATCACGATCCTGGTCTTTTTATTCATATTGGCTGTTGGAATATTACTTGGTTACACTTCTGGACTGGGGGACCGGCGCAAGGCAGCCTCGGTAATATTGAACCAACAAATTGATGAACAATTTCAAACGGGTGTAAAAGCTCTGGAAAGTGGTTTGTACCAGGTGGCATTAAAAAATTTTCAATTTGTTATCCAACAAAACCCAAATTACCCTGGTGTACAAGATAAACTTGTGGAAGTTCTTCTAAAGCTTAGCCTTTTTCCAACAACATCTGTGGAAGTAACCCCCATGTTCACGGCAACACCAGATCTACGGGAAGCAGAAGCCATATTCACCCAGGCGCGCACATCCATTGCCGGACTTGATTGGGAGGGGGCGCTGGAAAACCTGGACGCATTACGCAAAGCTGATCCTACCTATAAAACTGTGGAAGTGGATGGGATGTATTATATTGCCCTGATCCAACGTGGAGAGGGCAAGATTGTCAATCAGGATTGTAAAGCCATCAGCCTGGAAGGTGGAATTTATGATCTTACGCTGGCAGAGCGGTTTGGACCCTTGGACGATTATGCCCAGGGCCTGCGAAACTGGGCACGTATCTATATCACTGGGGCAAGCTTCTGGGATATAGACTGGAACCAGGTTCTGTATTATTTTGACTTGCTATATATTAACATGCCCTACATGCAGGATTCATCCTGTATGACATCCATGCAGCGTTATCGGATTGCCTCCATCATGTATGCAGACTCCCTGGCTGCCAGTGGGGATGTTTGTGGCGCCAGAGAATATTATGACGCTGGTTTATTGATCTCAAACCAGGATAATAGCCTGGTGGTACCGACAGCCACATATGTCTGGGAGCAATGCGAGAATCAGAACCAGCCCGAGTCCACCGCTATTCCCCAGATAAGTACAGGAATACCTACACCAGATTTAACCACATTCCCCATGCCATCAGATATTCCCGCCAACCCGTAAGGTTCCTGTTAAGTCATAGGCCATGGCGCCCGTTATCTGGACCGGGACGATCTTGCCTGGTTTGGCTTTGCCTTCTACGATCACTAGGCCGTCAATTTCCGGCGCGTCCCGATACGAACGGCCAATGGAAAGTCCGTTGTCGTAACCTTCCATAAGAACATCCAGCGTCTTACCAACAAATCCCTGGTTGATCTGAAGCGAGATATTTTGCTGTGTTTCCATCAATCTTTGGTAGCGCTCTTCCTTAACTTCCTCGGGAATGGGATCACCAAATGATTCGCTGAATGTGCCGGGTTCAAAAGAATATTTAAATGTCCCAACACGGTCAAACCGAATTTCTGCAACAAAATCGAGCAAACTTTGGAATTCTGCTTCGGTTTCACCCGGATAGCCAACAATAAATGTGGTCCGGATTGCCAGGTTGGGTAGTGCTGCGCGCATTTTGGCCAGGGTCTTATGAACCCAATCGATATTTGCCGGACGGTGCATGCGTTTGAGTGTATCCGGGTGGGCGTGCTGTAAAGGCATGTCCAAATAGGGTAGGATTTGTGCATTGGAAGCCATACAATCGATCAGGCGGTCGGTTACATATCCTGGATAAGCATACATGATTCGTAACCATTCCATGTCCGGAACTTCACCGGTTAATTTCTCAAGCAAAATAGCCAGACCGTCTTTCATGCCCAGATCGTGCCCATAATCGGTTGTATCCTGAGCGATCAGGTTTATCTCACACACACCGGTAGCTTTTAATTGTATAGCGTCTTTGATAATAACACCCATGGCACGACTGACAGTCGTACCCTTGATCAGGGGAATGGCACAGAAAGCGCACGGTCGCCGGCAACCATCTGCAATTTTTAAGTAGGCGCTGGCTCCAGCCACGCTGACCCTAATGGTAGCGCCTTCATCCTTTCCAACCGTAGGGGAATCGGGCAAATGATACAGTGGTTCTGGGTGGGGTCCCTGGCGGATTTGTCTGACCAGTTGCACAATATCCATCCAACGCCGTGTCCCCAGAATTCCATCTATGCCTGGAACCTGCAATGCAACTTCCCTGCCATAGCGCTGGGTTAAGCATCCTGCAGCGATCAATACTTGATCGGGTAATTTTTGTTCTGCAAGCTCACGTAATACGGAATAGGATTCCTCGCGTGCTGAACCGATAAAACCGCAGGTATTTACGATCAACACACTGGCATCTTTTGGATCATCCATGGGCTGAAAACCATCCTGGACCAATAATTGGGCCATGGAATCTGAATCGACGGTGTTCTTGGCACAACCCAGGGATATCAGGTGAAAAGTTTTTTGTTTCATAATAATTTATGATTCCTATCAATATCGCTTGAGATACTTCTCGATAATTCGGATGACATCTATTTTTTAGAGTTTAAATTTCTACCGGCATAAATCAACAAATTCATTGGTAATGACTAAGGATTAACCAAAGGTGTTGGAGAGAAAATGAGCGTGCGTGTTGGCACAGGTGTTTTGGTTATGTGCGGTGTTAAACTTGGTTTAGGTGTGATGGTCGGTGTGGGGGTAATGGTTGCAGTAGGCTCAAGGATGGAATTTTGAGTATATATCCTGTCGACTACCTCTCCAAAAATGCCCATCACTCCCTGGTCTGCCTGGTTATAGATGATTTGTAGGGCTGAACCATTTCCGGTGAGAACTTCCACCTGGTTGTTTCCGCTGAACGGGTAAGCACTGCCTGGTTCCACTCTGCCTTCAAGTAAGATTTCCCCGTCCACAATAATGCGCAGCCATGTCCTTTGAAGTACAACTACATAAACCTGTACCTGACCTTGTTGACCTGTTGGGATTCCGGAGATTTGGGTGAAATTCGCTGCAGGTGTATTGGTGAGTAACAGGGCAGGTTGTGTCAAATCGAGTCCCTCAATTGTGGCAGATTGAAGCGGTGTCAGGATGATATCGGATATGGAAGCGGCAGTTGCCAAAGAAGCAGGTGGTTTATACAGATCGATAACTCTTCCGGTTCCCCATACTGCAAAGACAATCAACAAAATGATCAATCCGCCGCCGAATAACATATCAATGGAAATAAATCGTTTGAATGCAGATAATTGCTTCGAACCTTTGAATGATGAACCAGGGATACCATGATTGGGTTGTTGTCGCTCCAGCAGTTGCGCTTGCAAACCATCCGCGAAGCGCAGCAAGATTTCTTCCAGATCGATCTCCAGGAAACGGGCATAATTGATTAGCATACCACGGGCCTGAACAGAGGAAGGTAAATTTTCAAAATCTCCTGCTTCGATGGATTCGAGGTAACGTCTGAGTACATGCGAGTGCTTTTCGACCTCGTTGAGTGAAAGACCTAATGCCTCACGCTGAAGTCTAAGTTGTTCACCTATGGAGAAAAAAAAATATTTTGACTTGCTTGGAGCAAGAGATTCCGGAGACTGTATCGGTACTGATTCGGTTTCGAATTGAAGGCCATTTTCTTCTTCAATTGGATGATTATCTGAAGGTTCGGGTGGAGTGTTAATCGTAGCAAGGAGGACAGTTGCAGGGGATGACGGCGGGATCAAATCGATACCATCCAATTTGTCGCTGTCCACATTCGAATTGGGTTTGTCAGTTGTTTGCTGGATGAAAAATCGTGAATGAGGCTCCAAGCTGGAGATCAGGTCATTGGCATCCAGCTCAAGAAATTCAGCATAGACGCGCAAAAATCCTCGCGCTTGCACAGGAGATGGGAGAGATGCAAAATCATCCGCTTCCATTGCCTGAATGTAATGTGCCCGTATGCGCGTTCGCTTGACTACCTGTGCAATATTGAGATTTTTGGATTCGCGCCTGTTCTTTAGTATGATTCCAGGAGTTTCAGACATGAGACAGAAAAGGAAATATCACCGGCACCCCTTTTGGTGGAACCGGTGATATTTCAATATTCCAATCCTTTGTGGGGAATTATTCTTCGCTTGGAGTTTCAGCGATGGGTGTGGCAACCTCATCGACTTTGACAGTTTCAGCTCTCGGTCCAGCTTCACCTTCACGGTAGACAAAAACCTTTAATTCTGGAATAAGATCCATTGTCAGCCGAATCTGGATTGTATGTTCACCAAGCATACGTAAAGGTTGCATATCAATCTGGTGACGTTTAACTGCAATACCAGATTTACTCTGGATTGCATCAACGACATCCTGGCTGGTAATGGAACCATATAGTTTTCCAGTCTCACCTGCACGAGCGGGAAAAGCCAGTGAGAGTTTCAATAGTTGTTCGGCTACAGCACCCATTTCCTTATTAATGACTGCCCGTTGTTCAGATGCCTTGGAACGAATGAACTCCACTTGTTTTAAAGCCCCCGGAGTAGCCAATACTGCCAAGCCTTGCGGTAGCAGGTAGTTGCGTCCGTATCCGTCAGCAACCCGTTTTAAATCTCCAGCACGTCCTAGTTTGTAAACATCTTTTATTAACAATACTTTCATGGTCAAGCCCTTTCGAGATGAGATAGTTGAAGCGAAGGGTACTACGCTTCGGGGTGTGATTTTACCAGAGGGTTGATATAAAGGGAAGGTTTGCGTGTTAGTCGTAAGGATTAATATGCTTCCATATTTTTTCAAACAGAAATGGCGCTTCCACATAAACTCCATGACCTGTAACTAGAATGGTTCCATCTTCTAGGCTTATTGATGAATTGGCATGCACTGCCCGGCCTTCAGTCTTTTCAATATTAGCATTCACCCGTATGGGTTGATTCAAAGGTAGAGGCTTAAGGTAGTTCACCTGTAAATTAACAGCTGCCACCTGATAACCGGCTGACCAAACAGCACTTCCCATAGCCTCATCAAGTAAGGCTGCGGATGCGCCTCCATGTGCGAAACCTGGTGGGCCTTGCTGGGATAAATCCAAAGTTACTTGTGTGGATATGGATTGATCTTCCATTAAATTCCATCTCACTTCGAGGCTTTTTGGATTATCCCTGCCACAAACAAAACACCAACCATGTTCAGGAAGAGCTCGGATGATTTTTTTGGGGTCTGCCATGACCGCCTCCAACTATGATGAGTGATTATAGTCTGAAATTAGTCCCTTTGGGTCTCTTTTATTTCTTTAACATTGGAGTATAATGTTAAAGAAACCTAAAAGGATTGCGATTATTTGAAAATAAAAATGGGATCAGCAACGCTATTAATCATCGAAGGAAATCGATCAGATTACCCCGCCTTCACACCTGCCCTTCGCAGGAAGGGTTTTGATGTTGAACTGGCTTCCAGTGGAAAAGATGCGCTTGACTGTTTGGAAGCTGGTATCTTACCCGATGCCATTATTGTTTCCGCTGCATCAATTCGTACAACAGGAAAAAGGATATGCCAATCTTTACGGGCAGTAACGGAGAATATACCCGTTATTCTGATCCTCGATAATGGGGTTGTGGTCGAAAATGGGTATGCGGATGTAATTCTCAACCTGCCGTTCACGGTACAGAAATTAGTGAATCGCCTGAAGCATGTATTGCCAATGGAAAGTGATAAAACGCTTCGAATTGGTCCCATTCGTCTGGATGCTGAACAACGTATCGTGCGCTGCTTGGGAAAACGAACACGACTGACACCCCGCTTGATCACCCTGTTATCCATCCTGATTCATCAGCATGGCGAAGTGCTTGAACGTAAATCATTATTTTCCCGGGTATGGGAAACCGACTATACGGGAGATACTCGTACCCTGGATGTGCATATTTCCTGGCTGCGCAGGGCTATTGAGGTTGAGCCTGAACACCCACAATTTCTAAAAACAATTCGTGGGGTGGGCTATCAATTGGATCTTTAATTAGTGGGAAATTTATTGAATTCCGGTTTTTATCACCGATTCTGTTAATTCTCCGTTTACTGTAACAGCCTGGATCTTAATCCTATCCCCAAGGGTAGGATAATTGAGGAATAAAGGAATTTCTCCATTTCGAATTGGGCGAATTTGTTGGGCTGCACTCTTGAATATTTTTCCATCCCAATCAGGATCCATTTCCCAATAATCTAGATCCGGAGGATCGATCAGGGATATTTTTGAATCCTTAATCTGTGCTTTGATTTTAATCTGTGCTAGGGGAATATTAAAAGCCTTCTCATGCCAGATGCTGAAGGGTTTTGACGGTAATCCAGCCAGACGGATGCGGGTGGTATTAAATGCCCGCCAGGTTGCATCTGCCGCGAGAAAGCGCCGACCCAAACGGGATGCAACCAGGGGAGTCGTCCCTGAACCACAAAAGAAATCTGCAACCAGGTCACCGGGTTTGGATGAAGCTCGAATGATTCGTTCAAGCAATGCTTCTGGTTTCTGGGTGGGGTATCCGGTACGTTCATTGTGCAACCGGGCTACCACAGGAAAATACCACCAATCTTCAGGGACTTTTCCGCGTTCAAGATTCGGGATTTTTCCAAACCCAGCTTTTGATGAAGAAGCGAATGTTTTGACTGTGTTGGGATTATATGGTTCGCGGATCGCATCACAGTTGAAGGTGTAATCCTTAGTTTTGGAATACACAAAAATTGTATCGTGTTTTCGGTTGAACGCATTACGGATTGGCGAAGGTCCATGATACAGCCATACAATCTGATTGATAAGACGATCGCGTCCAAATATCTCATCCAATAAAAGACGGGCATAAGCGTCTGCATGCCAATCTAGATGCAGGTAAAAGCTTCCGGTCGGTGATAATAACTGGTACATTAAAACCAGGCGCGGATATAGAAAACTCAGATATGCATCAATATCTTTCCAGTGGTCAGTATAACCATCGCTCAATTTCCATTCGGTTGGGCGACGGGAATCCTCCCCTCTTCCAATTCGTGCGGAGAAATTTTTATTGGTAAAAAAGGGGGGATCTGCGTATATCAGGTCTATGCGGCCGGCATATTTTGGCAAAAGTGCCGCCATGATTTTTAGGTTATCACCTAAATACAGGTGGTTTTCAGGAGACTTGGAAGGATAGTCCTCTCCATCTGGGTAAATGTACGATTTTAGCGTAAACTCAGCCGGGGGTAGGGGGTTCAGAGCTTTATCTGGCCAGTTTAGTGAAGGCATAATATTATTTTAGTAAATGTGGATACTGGTTCCGTAATTGATGGTGGATTCCTGGCCAGGTTTCGCGACTGGCATGGACCATAAGAATAGCCACTTGGCGTCGGCAATGCGCATATTAACACATCCATGACTCATGGGAACTCCAAAATTATCATGCCAATAAGCCCCATGAAAAGCATGTCCTTGCTGTGTGAAGAAACAATTCCAGGGCACCCCCACCAACTCGTAAGCTTGCAGATCAGAAGTTAAATTGCCATCACCCATGTGTTTGGACGGCATCTTAACTTGGACATTAAAATCCCCTTTGGGGGTCGCAGTAGGAATCCCTTCAACAATGGTTGTGCTGGGCAACCCGGTTGAGACCTTGGTTTGCAGGACAATATTATCATATTCATAGCACGTCAGGGTTTGAGAGCTAAGTTGTACATCGATCCTTTTCTGGTTGAATGGGATTTCCGGGGTGATCGGAGCTAGTTCTTCATCTGGGATGAGGCGGACATGAATGGCGGGAACATTATAGATTGCGCTATTAAGCTCATCCCGGAGACGATACCAGGGTTGTTTGTCAGGTCCTTCGTCAATTCCGACGATCCAATGTACTGTTCCATAATATAGACGGTTGCTGAGGTTCCATCCAAAATTTTGTGTAAAATGCATACTATCCGTATAAGGGACAGTGATCTCACCTAATTGACCTTTTTCAGAAATATTGTTTCCCGGAGTGTTGTAAATGATTTTTACCCGTTGCAGGTGGGCGCGATGCATATACCCTCCCCAAACACGATACCAGATTGGATTATAGGCGGGAGTTTCAGCGGTTATGACTTCATAGATATTGACAACCTCATCCTGCTTCCAGGTTGTGACGATATTACTTGTATCGTAAGGTTTGCTGTAAACACTCACAGACTTGGTACCAATACGGACAAGATCCACATCGTTAAATTCAGTTATCTGTGGAAGGAATGGAGTAAAGGCCAGACTGCCCATAGCCAGGCTGCCAAGTTTGAGAAAATCACGACGGGACAGAGATTTCATGAAGTTGATTTTACCTGAAAATTGGAAATGAGTGAGCCGGGCTTTAAAAAAATCTACCCTCTGATTGAGGGTAGATAAGGATTATATCCCTTGACGGTTTACTCAGGCTGGTTCAACAGCAGGCAGCATGCCTTTCAGTACTTCTTCCAGAGCCATGGTATGAGTACAGACATTTCGTGTCTGGAAGAAATCACAATCACATTGCCATTGATTATCTGTAAATTTAACACTATGCGAGTTGTTTTCCCCATTAATCTTTACGGTAAACGCTTCAAATAAAAAGCGGTTTCTTTCCTGGGCATAACGTTTAGCTTTTTCAATTTTTCCTATCATTCCATAGTCCATATCATCTCTCCTTATTATGAATTTGTTCTCTTCAATTATTCGGGGAAGGTTGGTGTATAGAAGTGAGAGAAGCTCATTTCTTCACACCAACACCCCGTCACTAAAGTTCCTTTGATTATTTAGCAATAGAATTAAGAAAGGCACGCAAAAAATAGGCATGCCTTCAAATAAATCGGTCGAAATGTCTCACTAATACTCGCATAAGCGATTTTATCCTGTCAAAAGTATAAGACGAATCGTTCCTAAAGTCAACATAATCATCGCCATCTTGACAAAGTTGTAGAGCAAACGTTGGGTTTAAATAGGTAATTATGCCAGTGGCCAAAAATTAGGCAGGAAGATGCGCAGAAAGGTATCCAATAATAGACCAATTAGGAAAAGGTCACCAAACAGGCGGTTATGGTAAAAGGAGAAACCTGAGAACCAGGTAGGCCACCCCTGCCATTCCTTCGGTGGTTCCGTCGGACGTGGTTTGGACAATGCACCAAAAGCATACAACCAGCGTTTACCTGCCAGAAATACGATTAATATTACCGGGGAAAAATAACGAGTAATGAAGACCAGGTAGATGATAACGATATAGATCAAAAGCAGAACCAACATATTCAAATACCTGGCGGCTTTTTCGCCGATTAAAACCGGTAATGTGCTGACATGTTTTTTCCTGTCATCATCTGATTTATCGATGTGTTTTCCAAGGTTGATACTGACAACACTTAATCCAAACGGAACGCCTGCCAGGGCAATCTGCCAGATATTGTCGATCCAACCCCTGGCAAGAACCAAATAAACTGCAGACACCATGATTGGACCCCAGATCAGGAAAATGGCTAATTCACCCAAAGCCATGTATTTTAGTGGCCAAGTATAGAATAATAACACCACGGCACCAAAGACGATCAGGCCAATAATAATGGGCGAAAAATTGGTATAAAAAAGCGCATAAACCCCACACAGGCTGGCAATTACCCCGCTGGTGGCAAACCAGGTTAACTGCTGCTTCTTCGTCCAAAAGTTTTGAACAAGTGGATGAGCACCGTATTGTGTTCGGAAGTAATTATCAGCATCAATGCCACGCGAGAAGTCTGTATAATCATTCAATAAATTGTTGGTACCATGGGCAACGAATAAACCCAGGGTGACGATCAACCAGGGGAAGAAGGCAAAATTTAGATCCCGATAAGCCAGAATTCCTGCAATCATGCACGCGTATATAGTCACAATGGTGACGCCTGAGCGAGTGGCTATAAGCCATTTTGAGATGATATCGAGTTGGTCCCACTCCTGTTTGCTATCCATTTTAACTAATGTGGATAGTGCTGTCTTCCACATGGCGAAATTAATTTTCATGAGAAATCTCCTTTCCAATGAATTAAATTAACATTGCGGCTGTCAGATGATTGTAATAATCCCAGCCAGGTCATCCTTTAAAATTATAAGCGAGAATGTTCTTTTTTTCATGTATTTGAAATAAATAAGAGCAGGGTTGAAATTTCATGAACTTATTATTAAATCTTATATTTAATAATGCAGCTTATCAGGATTCGTATCCAACCTTTTTCTAAATACCCAGTAAGACCAGATTTGGTAACCAAGAACCAGAGGCACAAAAATCAAAGCAACGATGCTCATCACGTTCAAGGTATATGCAGAAGAAGATGCGTTGGATATAGTCAGGCTGAAATTGGGATTGGTACTTGAAACCATGACGCGTGGGAACATGATTTCGAAATAGGTCACCGGGATAAGCAGGACTGAAATACCCGCAAATGCGAAAGCCCAGCCTTCGCGTTTTTGACGCAGGAGAATACCAGCCAGCACCAAGGCCAGTAATGCGATTAATGGGAGAATAATGGCTCTCAAACCATGTTGCGCATAGCCGTCAGTAATCAGGATTGTGGCAATCATCAGGCCTGATAGGAAAACAAATGCAACCAACCATACCTTGGGTGCCAGGCGCCTGGATCGTTCCAGCAGGTCACCTGTCAACTTCATATTCAGAAAATTGATCCCATGAAACAAAAAAATTGCCACCAGGGTTAATCCACCAATCAAGCCATAGGGGTTCAACAAGGTCAGGAGATTGCCTGTGTACATCATGTTTGCATTGATGGGAACACCTTTGACAAGGTTGGCAAAGGCGACTCCCAGGATCAGGGCTGGGAGGGCGCTGCCTGCAAAGATGCACAAATCCCATAAGGAACGCCATTTTGGATTATTATCCTTGGAGCGAAATTCAAATCCAACTCCACGAACGATAAGACCGACCAGCAGCAGGAAGAGAACCAGGTAAAATCCGCTGAAGAGTGTGGCATACCAGTGCGGAAATGCCGCAAATGTCGCGCCCCCGGCAGTCAACAACCAGACTTCATTTCCATCCCAATGGGGTCCAATGGTATTGATGATGGAGCGCCGTTCGGTGTCGTTTTTTCCCAGGAATGGCAGTAACATACCTACCCCAAAATCAAAGCCCTCCAGGAAGAAGAAACACACCCACAAAACAGCGATCAATATAAACCAGAGTGTTTGTAAGAGCTCAAGAGACATTGCCATAACCTCCCGCTAGTTTCCTGATCCGCTTATCGACGGAGTAAGGTTATCAAATTCTTTTATTTCGATATCCGGGTCTACCTTGGCGAATTTTATAATCAGGTACACATCTGCTACTATCAGGGCAGAATAAAGTAAAGCAAACCCGATCAGGCTGAACCAGATCATTCCGCTGGTGAGATTGGGGGAGACAGCGTCTTCCACTTTAAGAAGTCCCTGCACAATCCACGGCTGACGACCTGATTCAGTCAGGATCCAACCGGTGGAATTTGCAAGCAGCGGCAATCCGATCATAAAAGGCATCCACTTTAGCCATTTCGTCCACTTCTCCGGCCATTTCTTCCAAATGAGGAAAACTGCATAAAACGTAACAACCAGCATAACCAACCCCGATCCAACCATCAGGCGAAAACTCCAGTAAGTGAGCACCATCAATGGAATGTAGTCGCCAGGCCCATATTCATTTTGGTACTGCTCCTGAAGCTCATCCACACCAAGAATTCCGCATGAGAAATTATTGCAGGCTAGAAAGCTCATCACATAGGGAATCCGCAGTGACCAAACTTTCTGTTTTCCACTCGAGTCAAAAATGGTAAGCAGGGAAAAAGATGCGGGTTGTTCTGATTCCCACATACCCTCTAGTGAGGCAAGTTTCATCGGTTGGTATATACGCATCTCCTGACCCTGGGAATGACCAGCCAGACCAACACTGGCTACGGCAATAGCACCAATAATGGCAGCCATGGCAAATGATTTCTTGAAGACTGGCTCGGCTTGTTTGCGGACAAGGTGCCAGGCGCTGATCCCAAGTATGAATAGCGCTGCAGTGGCGAATCCGGAAGAAATTGTATGCCAGAAGAACAACCAGCCTTTTGGATTGGTAGCCAGGGCTAAAAAGTCAACCAGCTCGGCACGGTGGGCTGCGTTATTGATCATATATCCCACAGGATGCTGCATAAAACCATTAGCGAGTAAGATAAACAAGGCCGATATACTTGATCCAATGGCGACCAGCCAGATGGTTGCCAGATGGATCCGCTTGGGTAGTTTCCCTTCACCAAATAACCAGATCCCCAGAAAGGTGGATTCCATAAAAAATGCCAGCAGGGCTTCAATTGCCAGGGGAGCCCCGAAAATATCACCGACATAACGGGAATATTCAGACCAGTTCATACCGAACTGAAATTCCTGCACTATTCCGGTGACAACACCCATGGCATAATTTATGAGGAATAATTTTCCCCAGAATTTTGTCATTTTATGATAGGTTTCGTTACCGGTTCGGTAATACATCGTTTGCATAATGGCTACGAACCAAACCAACCCGAGGGTGAGAGGAACAAAAAAAAAGTGATACACGATTGTTGTGGCAAATTGCCATCGCGATAGAATAACTGGATCCATTAATGTTCCTCCTATTTATGGAAAGGTTAAGAAATCCTAGCCTTTGTGATTAAATATTATTTTATCTCAAGAATCATTTTATTCCAAAAGAATCGTTCGAATTAGCCAATTCTCACTCAGTTGTGGCACCTACGGGGATGGACTCGTCGCCATTATAAAGTCGTAGCTGAGGCCACTTGTTTGCGATCCACCAGACAGCCAGGATAACGCCAATCCCGCCTGAAATAATAGCTGCCGGGACACCGAATAACTTGCCAACGATTCCGGCTTCCACTTCACCCAATTGAGGGCCACCCTGGAAGAAAATTTGATTGATACTGACCATTCGTCCACGAATATGGTCAGGTGTGTGGAGCTGGCGCACAGTGTTACGAATGATGGTACTGACAGTATCTGCCGCCCCCATCACAATTAAAGCCAGCATGGACAGGGAGAGGGCATGAGAAATGCCAAACAGGATGGTGGCAAATCCAAATAAGAAGACGGAACCCAGGAAAATCTGACCCTGACGTTTAATCTCTGGTACCTGTGATATGACCAGACCGATAGTCACCGAACCGATGGATTGCCCGGCAGACAGGAACCCGTACCCAACTTCTCCAACTTTGAGGATGTCACGGGCGACAATTGGCAACATGGTGTTGGCTGAAGCAAAAAAAGTTGCGAAGAAGTCTATCAACATGGTGGAGAGAATGATTGGCCGGGAGAATATAAATCGGATGCCTTCACGCACAGCAGATAGACTGATCCCGGAGGCTTTTTTCATATCCTGGGTTACTTTTCCTATCATTATCAATGCCATGATGACTGCAAAAAAAGAGATGGCATTAAATAAATAGGTATAACCCTGACCCAATGTGGCAATGACAATGCCACCCAACATGGGACCAATAATAGCACCTGTATTGAAAGCAATGGATTGGAGGCTGTAGGCGTTTGGTAAATCCTTTTCCGGGACTATGTTTGGGATCATGGCATGCCGTGCAGGCAGATCAAATGCGATGGCTGCAGCTTGAAGAGCTGTAAGAGCGTAGATAAGACCAATGTTGATCAGGCTGGTGAAAGTCAGGATTGCCAGGCCTACTGCAGTCAGGGCTTGGACACTTTGGGTGATCAACATGATGTTGCGACGGTTTAACGTATCGGCAGCAGGTCCGCTGATGATTGAAAACACAATCACAGGCAGGATGCGAACCAAACCAATCCCCCCCAGTGCGAGTGGGTCGGGTGACCCTGTCAATTCACGAATGTGCCAGTGAATGGCAGATACCTGCATTTGTGAGCCGGCAACAGAGATCAACAATCCAAGCCAGAGTAGGCGAAATTTACGATGGCGAAGAGAAGGGGGAATATGAAGGGACATAAAGAATTGTACTAAGTTTCAGTGTTGCTTAGGTTCCCGAATCTCTAAAGAATAGGAAGTCTGATCCAATTGTGCGACTGCTGATCTTGGCGATAGGTGGCAAACTACGCTTGAACTGGAAACGCTGGATGCGATCGATAACCGACTGTACAAATTTTTCTTCAAATCCGGCCTGGATGCATTCAGCCGGTTGATAGCGATGATCTATTAGCAGGTAAAGTAATTGATCCACTTTTTCATACGTGAAACCCAGTTCTGCCTCATCTGTTTGTCCCAGCCAAAGATCAGCGGAGGGTGGTTTGTCAATGATCACCTGAGGAATTTTTAAATCCACTGCCAATTGCCTGACTTGGGTTTTATACAAATCTCCGATCGGATTAATTGCACAGGCTGAGTCGCCAAACAAGGTGGTGTAGCCTAACAGGATTTCAGTCTTGTTACCTGTGCCGATGACCAGTCCGTGAAATGCTTCAGATTGATCGTAAGCAATGATCATACGGGCACGTGCCATGATATTCCCTTTGCGAGTCTTGGACATATCAGGAAAACATTCGATGAGGGAGTCAACCATTTCGGTGATCGGGATGGTCAGCGACTGAATATTCAACTGGTCGATTAGTAATTGAGCGTGTTCCAGAGAATCTGGCGCAGATGTTTTGTAAGGGATGCGAATTGCCAGTACATTTTCGGGTCCAAGTGCTTCGGCCGCTAAAACGCACGCGACAGCCGAATCGATACCACCTGAAAGATTTATGATTGCACGCGAATATCCGGCGCGCGTGATTTCACTATCAATGAAGCGTACGAGTATATTTCGAACAAGTTCACTGTTTATAGGCAGGTCAATCATGCTTTAGTATCCTTCCCAGTTCATGCAACACCAGTTCGGGGCGTTCATCTCTCAGTAATGGTAGGCGGGTTCGAGTACGCCGCAATTGGTTTAGATCCATCTCGGCATAGGTGATGGCTTCCAGGTCATATGGACCCATAGCCATCAGCTTGCCATCTGGATCGAAAAGGGTGGCGCCTCCCCAGAAATATAGGCCATCTTCAAAACCAACCCGGTTGGAGTGGGCAAAAAAAGCTGTGAATAAACCGGCATATGCCCGGTTTATTGTTTCAACCCAATCAGCAGATCCAATATGCTTATCAGTGATCCCACGACCAGGAGATGCAGAATGTAATAAGAATATATCCGCGCCATCCTGCCAAAGTAGGTAAGGAGATGAGATATGCCAGAAGTCTTCACAGATCAATAAACCAACCCTGCCAAAACGCGTATCGAAAGCCCGGAAAGTGTCTCCAGCAGCCAGAAACCGCTTTTCATCAAAGATCCCATAGGTTGGAAGGTGAACTTTCCGGTGAATGTGGGTGATCTCACCTTTCGAAAGATATCCGGCCGCTATGTAAAATCGATGGCGTGCATCTTCTTCAACAAAGCCTACCACCATGTCTATTTCCAGGCTGGCCTGTAACAGGTGCTTGAAAACGGGATCTTCTTTTGAAGGTCGAATTGCAACCTGGGGAACCAGATCTTGCAGAGAATAACCGGTTAATGAGAGTTCAGGGAAAACCAACAAATCCGCACCATTCTGGCAAGCCTCATTGGCTATGGTAAGATGTCGATCCAGGTTGGAAGAGAGGTCACCCAAACGGGTATTGATCTGGGCAAGGGCAATGTTGATTGACATGGGTAAGGTTTCTCGTGAATAATTGTTTTTATTTCAGCCAGTCAATATTCAACGAAAAAGTTCTGGCTGTCACCTGGTTAATCTTACCATAGCCAGGGGAATGAAAATAAGATTATTAAGGATAAAACCGATCCCTTCATCAGGAGAATAAATTCGAAATGCGCGCTTGGACGTGTTCCAGAATCTCCGTATCTTTATCCAACAGATTCCAGTTATTATCCATTATTTTATTTTTCAGGCTTTCCTTTGCCCCCAAGAGAAATGCATTGATTGGATCCACGGCCAGGAGCATGGGAAAATCACTTTCAGAATCACCAAATGCAAAGGAGGTTGTCGGGTTAAAAGAAAGCTTGGTTGATAATTCTCTCATTGACCGGGCTTTGGCTGATTGAGTGGCCATTTCCTGTTCCATACTTCCAGAGTAAACACCGTTTTGAATGACACCTTTGGAGGCATAAATCTCTCTTATACCCAAAGGTTTAATTACATGATGGAGAACCTCCAGCGGAGAACCAGAGATGAGAATGGTGGTTGTGAATTTGTTTACCAAATTGAGTAACTGGTGTGTATATGGGAACCACGCCTCAGTCTGTAATTGATCCCAATACTGGCGTGCAAGTTCAGCGATTTCAATTTCAGGGCATCCGGTTAAACCACGATAATAAGATTTAACGACTTGCACAGCAAAGTCATGCCGGTTGATTCTGCCCTCTAGGTAAGTTGTCAACAGACAATGGAGATAATGGAGTTCCTGGGACTTAAACACACCTTGCTTTTCTATGTAAGTTGAAAAATCCAGGATCAAATAACGGCTCTGACCTTTGTAAAGAGTATTGTCAAAATCAAAGAAACTAAAGCAATTCTCAGGCAAGCTCAGGTTCCAATCGAACCCCTTCTGTGTTGGTTTTCAGGTGGAGCACCTGCGCTCCTGAAGACTCGATTGCCGCCTCCACTCTGGATCTGGTCTGCTCATCAACAATAGCGAACATACAATCTCCACCCCCGGCGCCCGAAAGCTTGGCTCCGAATGAACCGGATAAGCGGGCAGCCGTAATGGGTTTATTAAGAGTGGGTGTGCTGACCCCCAGGCTTTCCAATAAGCCCTGGTTGATGTTCGCCAGATTTCCGGCAGTTTTCCAATTATTCTGGAGCATGGCAATCCTGGCACTGGAAGTGATTTTCCCGATTGCCTTAAATACCAAATCCAAAATTTCGGGAAATTGCGACCTCAATTGTTCCACTTCCTGCACCAGATTGGTAGTACTGACCTTTTCCCCGGAATAAGCAATTACAAGCGGTAAGTGATCCACATTGAGAGTCTCAATTTTTTGAGTGGGAAGGTAGAACAATGTACCCCCAAAGGTGGACGAGGCCACATCAAAACCTGAACCAACTGTCTGCACTTCCATGACTGCTGAATAGGCGAGATCAAATATTTGTTGTTTTTTTATAGCGATGTCGAATAAGGTGATCAGTGCAAAGATGGTTGCAACTGTAACTGCTGAAGAACTGCCCAACCCAAAACTATTGATCGGTCCTGAGGATTGAATTTTCAAACCTTGATGTATGTTGTACCTGGAAAACACTTTCCGGATGGATGCAACAATAAATTTCGTATGCGGGTGTAGAAGCTTGTCGTTGAACAATTCATTTAAGGGAAGCGAAAATGATTGTTCCTTTGGGCTAAGGAGAGGGGTTTCAATGAAGATCATGGGAGCATCGATCTTTTCCACGGTGACCTGAATGCGTAAATCCACTGCAGTCACCAGGCAGGGATGCTGGTGGACAACGGCATGTTCTCCAAAGAGCATTAATTTGCCAGGAGCGGAGGCTGTAATTTTCACAAAGTTCCCATTTCAGTAAATTTTATTCGAGGTCATCCCCTGCGATGAGATGAGCTCCCATCGCAGGGTCATTGATCAAAATATCCCATTTTCGATCTGATCTGCTCGACTCGACCTCATGCACTGCGGAAATAACCCGGTCGAGGTCTTTATGCAAACAGATCAAGTGCACGGTCGGGCCTGCGTCCAGGGTGAAATATACACCCAAACCAGATCCGCGCCATTGTTGAACGGAAAGTATCAATTCCAAACTTTCTGGCAGCCAGTAATATGCTCCTGATATCCAGCTGCCTGGATTTTGGATGGGAGAGGTCATGGCAATGGAATGAAATGAAATCGCTTCCATTTCCGTCTCCCGGCCAAATGTGTCGAAATCCCGTCCCAGTATGGCTGACCGGACAGTTTCCAGGCGCACGGGCAAGCTTTCAAGCCGGGCCTTGAAAAAAGGGGATGCCATTGCCAAAGAATGACCGTATGTGGAAGAAAGTTGTTTGGCTTGTTTTGAAACAACCACAGTGACAATATTGAGATCCCAATGGTCGGCGGGTGCAATCTGGACAGCATAGGAGCTGTTATTAATGTCAGCAGCGATCCATTCGGTAAATCCATCCGGGATGGAGCGACAAGCGGAGCCTGAACCCAGGCGTGCCATTTCTGACAATTCTTTTTCGGTCAAGTCCAATCCCAATGCAGAACAAGCTGCAATTGTCAAGGCAGCAAACCCTGAAGCTGATGAAGCGATCCCTACTCCGGTTGGAAAAGTATTCTGCGTATGGACAATGGCCTTTTGGTTTATGCCTGCCAGGCTGCGCATACGATCGAGGTGTCGAAAAACCCTGTTTGAGAAATCGGATTCGAGTGGGATGTCACGGTTGGTAACAGAGAGCTGATCTTCATTGAGTGTTGAATCAAACTCCACGCTGGTGATGGTTTTCGCTTTACTTAAATTAACCGATATCGAATTGTTGGTAGGTATACGTAAATCAGAATCCTGCTTGCCCCAATATTTTACAAACGCAAGATTGGCAGGTGCTTCAGCTGTTGCTTTCAAGCTCATTTATTTCTCCAGGACAAAATTTTCCACCCGGATGGAAGTTCCCAATATATTGATACTAATGGGTACTTATAAAATTGATGGATGTGGCATTGTTCCAGGTATGGGAAGACCGAGTAATTTGCAAATGGTGGGAGCGATCTGTAATTGAGACACGATCTCCTGTGTGTCACCCAGACCATCTATGCTTGCTCCCATCAAGTATAAAGGTACCTCACGCACATTGGGAGTGGTGCCTCCATGCAAACCATCATCGTTCATACCGTGATCACCGGTAACCAGTATATTGTACCCCAGGGACATCCATTCAGAAATATAACCACTCAGATACTCATCCTGCCGGATGGCATGATTACGGTACTGGCTGAAATCTGCTCCGTATTTTTCACCCAGGTAGTCCATACCCATTGGGTGAACAAGCATGTAATCGGGCGAATACCTGCGTACAAGCATCCCGGCAGTTGCCAGCAGGTCAATATCCGGGGTTTCATCCTGGGTGTAAAAACGTCCATGCTGGATGGATAAAGATCGGTTATTCACTTCCCTGTCTTCAATAGGGTCAAAGGGCGCGTGGTTATATAATTCTGAGAACCAATAGTATGCAGCCGCTGCAGTTGTTTTGCCTGCCTGTGACGTCAGCTGAAATAGGTTGGGTTGAGTTGATTGCCGGATGACTAGGTTGGAGATAATGCCATGTTGTGATGTTTTCAACCCGGTGTGAATGGTCTCATACATGGGTCGCGACATACTGGGTAACTCGCCAATCACTTTATAAAGACTTGCGAGTTTATTTTCAACCAGATGCCCAAGATACCCCATTCCCTGTGTGGCAACGGTATATCCCAGGGCATCCGAGAGAACTAAAATTACTTTGGACAAAGTCGTTTGCCGTTGTGAAACGTATAGATTAATGCTGAAGGATGATCACCGCTTCGCGCGAACAAGTGATCTCGGCCTTATCCCCGATCTTTGGAAGTTCAAGGAATGGATTATTAAAAGTGTCCATGTGCAAACGGAGATCACCAACTTTGACCTGTATGCGAACGATTGACCCCAGGAAGGTGATGTTTTCGATTGTACAATCGATCAGGTTTGCCTTCTTCAAATCTGAGGAAAAGTTCAAACGTTCTGGCCGGATGGCGATCATGACTTTGTCACCAACTTTCCTGTCTTCAAGATTTTCAGCAGTAGTCAGCCGCAGATCGCCAACACGCAAAACATTGTTCGTCAGGTCGGTGACTTCGGCATTAAACGAGTTCAGAGTGCCGATGAAACTGGCGACGAAGGCTGTTTCCGGGAAATTATAGATTTGGAAGGGGGACCCGATCTGTTCAATATGACCGTTGTACATGACCACGATCCTATCAGAGATGGATAAGGCTTCTTCCTGATCATGGGTTACATAGATGGCAGTAATGCCCAGTTCTTGCTGAATTGCACGAATCTCAGAACGCAACGAAACCCGGATCTTGGCATCAAGGGCAGAGAGAGGTTCATCCAGCAGGAGGACATCTGGACTCAACGCCAGCGCCCGTGCCAGGGCAACGCGTTGCTGCTGTCCCCCCGACAACTGATAGGGGTACCGGTTTCCATAATCTGGCATGTGGATCAAATCCAGCATATCTTGTACACGCTTATGGATCTCTTCCGCCGGCTTTTTGGCGATTTTCAGACCAAAGCCGATATTGCCTGCAACTGTCAGGTTGGGAAAGAGAGCGTAGGATTGAAAAATCATACCTACATCCCGCTGGTTAGGTGACTTATGGGTGACATCCTCATTGTTAATAATTACCCTACCCTGTGTGGGGGTTTCAAAACCAGCCACCATGCGAAGAGTAGTGGTTTTACCGCATCCACTTGGGCCAAGGAAAGAGACCAGTTCACCACGCTCCACCTGAAGGTTAAAATTTTCTACAGCTGCTGTTTTTCCAAAGTACTTGTTTATATTGTTGAGCTCAAGATATGCCATGATAACCTCATTAAGTTAATGCGCACCAGCAGCCTGACTCTGTCCACCGGTGACCAATTGAATGATCCCCATGGCTGCCCAGGTCAGCAGGAAGGTAGTAAAGGAAAGCGCAGCTGGTTCATAAGCGCGGTGTTGTCCAAGTAAGAATAAGTAGGGGCCAAAAGCAGGGATACCCAGAAAAGATGCCAGGATGACTTCACCGACTACAATGGCAAATGTCAGTAGCGCACCACTTAACAACGCAGTGCGAACATTTGGCAAAATGATCTTGAGGATAATTGTCGCCCAACTGGCGCCCATACTTTGTGCGGCTTCTGTCAACGTACGTACATCAACGGTACGCATACCCGTATCTACTGAGCGGTACATGTAAGGCAAACCAAGAACCACATACCCTCCGATGATTAAAATATTGGTTCCTAATTTGAAATTTGTTAAAGGTTGCAGCAGGACTATGGAAGTAAATGGTATCTCTAATGGGGAACTGTAGATACGGATCAAGCCAAATACCAGGATGATGGCTGGCACAACGAAAGGCATGAGGGTGATGAATTCAACGATCCGACGTGCCTCTGGAAGGCGTAATCGGATCCAGTAAGCTGTTGGAACAACCAGGGCAACACTGACGATGATGGTTAAGATTGCCAACATGATTGAATAGCTAAATGTTTTCAGGAATGCAGGATCTTGAAATGCTACCGCGTACGCTTTAAAGCCCAAGGTATCGCGTTCCATCCGCAAGGAAAAATCCAGGGTAGCATATAGGGGTAACACAAAATAAATGACTCCCAATATGAACCAGAACCAACTCCAGAAAGGGATTTTTCTAAATTTGGATACCCAATTCATTTTAACCACCTTTCGGTTCTACTTTGCAACCAGGAATATCCTCCCAGGGAGACGGCCATGATGACCACCATGCCCATTGCCATGGCAAAACCCAGGCCAGGATTATGAAGTACATCTCCCCGGATCTGGGCACCGATCAGGATTGTGACAATAGGCAGTTGGCCTCCTGTCAAAGCATAAGCTGTGGCATATGCTCCGAAAGCGTTTCCGAATAGGAGGATCATAGATCCAAGGATGGAAGGTAGCAAGACAGGCATGGCTACTTTCAACCAATACTGCAGGTTACTGGCTCCCAGGTTCAAGGCAGCTTCTTTCCACTCCCGTTTGAGGCCGTCCAGGGCAGGAGCCATGATCAAAACCATGAGTGGGAATTGAAAATACATATATGTCAGGCAAATCCCGATAAAGCTATACAGGTTGAATCCCGATTGATATATATTCATGTGAAAAACATTTTTTAAAATGGCTGTGATGAAACCAGTCCGTCCCAGGGTGGCTACAAATGCGAAAGCCAGAGGGACTCCAGCAAAGTTGGAGGCTACACCGGAAAAAGTGATAAGGGCGGTTCGCAGGGGTTTAGGCAAACCGCCAACCGTGACGGAATATGCCAGCATAAATCCGAAAATTCCACCGGCAAGAGCTGTTACGGTGCTGATCTGGATGCTTACCTTGTAAGCATCCAGGATGACTTGTTGGGAGAATAATTGAACTAAATTATCCAGGGTAAATTGCCCGCTGTTATCCGTGAAGCTGCCAATAAACAAGCGAACTGAAGGTAAAAAGAGGAAAAGTATGGCAAATAGAAAGAAGGGGATGACGCCAATCCAGTTTTTTAATTTCGAGGGTGGGGTTTTTTCTTTTCGAGCCGGGAGGGCGGTTTGGATCATAATTTACTACCTCTAAGCTGTACTGAATTTTTTATAGAGAGACCCAGCAAATTTGCTGGGTCTCGTTTATAAAAACTTTATGAATTTATTACGGGGCAGCCTGAATGTTGGCGCCAACAACAGTGTCCCAGCCGGTTGTAATGGCTGCCTTGGCGGCATCCAGTTGAGCAACGGATGGGAATACAGCACCGGAGACATCCGGGAGCTTGGCCAGAATGTCAGCGGGAATGACATTGCGGGCGCGCATATCAGCCTCGCGGATCGGGTGGCAGTAGCCCTTCATCCAAAGGGTTTGACCTTCATCTGAATAAAGGAATTCCATCCACAATTTGGCGGCATTCGGGTGCGGTGCATAGGCGCTGATGGCCTGAACATACACACCTGCGAAGCGACCGGTTGCAGGAATTACCAGGACTGCGGTTGGGTTACCGGCAAACGAATCGATGGCGGCCAGACCATTATAGTCCCAGGTAACGCGGATAGGAATCTCGCCCTTGGCGACCAAGCCATTATTTGCGATCAACGGGATGAGGTTACCGGCGTCATTCAATTGTTTGAAGAACTCAAGACCGGGTTGGAAATTATCAAGTGAGCCACCATTGGCAAGGCCAGACGCGTACACTGCTTGAATGGCCTGGTTGGATGTACGTGGATCACCGGAGAGAGCAACCTGTCCCTGGTATTCGGGTTTGAGCAGGTCAGCCCAATCCTGGGGAACATTGGGTTGAACATCGGTGTTGACCAGGAAAGCCATAACGCCGTAGTAGTCACCGTACCAATAACCATCGGGGTCCTTGGCGTCGGCGGGAATGCTGTCCCATGTTGAGACTTTATATGGCATCAGCAAGCCTTCAGCCTTGGAGGAGGTACCGAAGGCAAAACCGACATCTATGACATCGGGAGCCTGTGGGCCGGTGTTATCTTTGTTAGCTTTGATGGCTTCAACTTCATCACCAGAACCAGCATCCGGGTTGAGCTCGTTGACAGTCAGGCCGTATTTGGCTTTGAAGGTGTCAATAACTTCACGATAGTTGCACCAATCGTCGGGCAGTGCAATAGTGGTGAGCATACCTTCAGCTTTTGCAGCCGTGACAAGCGCAGAATCTGCAACGCCAGCTACAGCAGTGGGTACTGCGGTTGCAGCCGGACCACAGGCAGAGAGAACAGTTGCCAAAACAACAAAAACTACAAAAATAGGTAGAACGAACTTATTCGTACGCATATTTCTCCTTTTCTCCTGGTAAATGATTCAGATTTTTTCGAAATCATCAGTTTACATTATTAATTTGCACCTCCATCGTCATCTGCCGGTTAAAGATCCCCCTCCATCCTGAATTTCCAATTTTCAGAGTTCAGAATAGACATTGTAACTTTAACATTTTAGCATCAAAGGTATCTACAGTCAATTTAAAAAACCATAACGAGAGGTTGATAGTAAAAATAATTCCTTGTTATCAACCTCTCTTGATATTTACTAAGATATCATTCGACAGGGATTTCTTTATAAATCTTGTTTACATCAATTCCCTGTTTCTTGCGGTAGCTGCTGAATCCGAAATATATGGCCGCTGCAACCAGGTAATTGATCAGCATGAAGAACATCGAACTGACGTTTGACCAGCCGATGGCATATAACGGATAGCCATCTACCGTGGTGGGATCCCAGAACCAGACCACCAACAACCAATCCAAAAATCCCATGAAGATCAAACCAGCCAGGGTAACCAGCGGCATTTTTGCTCCGCCAAATACATTTTTGCCGACGTAGTAGAGAACCCATATCAAGATACCGGCATTAAAGATAGTCAGTGCACCTAGAAGGAGAACAACCAGCCATGTCATCCAGCCTGGCTGGGTTGTCCCAATGCCACTAATGATGTTCCAGGCATAGGTGAAGGAGATCTTGATCAGATACATGGCAAAAACAGCATAAAGCAGAGTGACCAACCAGCCCAACCAGGAAGGAACCGTAAACTTGGCTACAGGCGAGCCGTCGAAAATTTCCTTGGTTTTCCATGGCATGATCGTACCGGCGATCGTCGAACCTAGGAAGGTGATGGCGATCACAACCGTGGCATCCAGAGCCAGGGTTTGGAAGCTGAAGATCTTAAAGGCATACAGGTACGAAATGATGGCCGAAGGGATGACCATCAACAGCAGGGCATTGACCGGTACGCGCGTTTTCTCATCAATTTTCGAAACCCATTCCGGGAGCATGCGATCAAGAGCTGCTGCAAAGATGACACGTGTTGAGCTGAGGAAGACCGTTCCAGACCAACCGAACCACCACAGGCTCATCAGTAGGATGACTAGGAACTGAATGAAACGGCTTTTCACCAGGAATGCCGCAAACAAGGCAGGATAGGGCCAGAAAGGCAGGGGTGGGGCTTCAGTAGTGTAACCCCAGACGTAGTTCCAGAATGCGCCATTGGCATTATTGTAGAAATCCCAGCCAAGCGTCTTGGCGATCAGGGCAAAAAAGATCAATGCCCCAACTGTTGTGACGATGATGGCGGCTGCCATACCCCAGAAGTTGCGTTTGTAGTCACCGGCACCACGCACCTCACCGTACAGGGTGGAACCCCAGTTTGGCCAGAGGTTGAAGAAAACCATCATTGGTATGAGTGCCATGCTGGCGATGATGCCGGCTCCACTGAAATCACCCAGGGGAGCGGTGACAGTTCCGGCAGCCTGACCAGCGGCGATTGTGGCAGCGTACAGGTCGGTTCCGGAAGCAGATCCAAACATTTGGGGTGCCATGCTGTTCAGATTGGCGACAAAAGTGGTGTTGTTGCCGAACAGGAGCAGGACGAACACCAGTACCAGTCCGACGGTACCACCCCAGAAGCAGAACTTCTGGACACGTGCATACCACTTCATACCGGCAGCGATGTAAACGAAAACGATGGCACAAACCAGCAACATACCTACCAGCATGCCAACGTTCGTGGTAGTGAACCATAAAGCGGCTGTCTGCAGTCCCAGGATGCCCAGCAGGGGGGTGAATACTTCATATACGAGCATTTGTCCGTATAAGGGAACCCACAACCAGAGGATGAACCACCAACCGGTGATGGAGAGCAGGAATCCGATGGCGCGGCCAAGGATCCGGCTTTGCCAGACATAGTCTCCACCCGCACGTGGCATGGCTGAGATCAAGCTGGCATAAACGATCACCTCAAATATTGTAAAGATGGCTCCAATTACAACTGCTGTGGCCAGGTTTCCTTCGAAGTAATAGCAGTAGGAGAAAATGAACAAACCCAGGGTAATGAGGTTGATGGAAAAAGTGGCGTAAATGAAGGCATCAAATACAGACCATGCCCTCACCAATCCACTTGCTTTGCGGACAAAAAGGGAAACATCACTCATGAGAAAACTCCTTTTGGTTTCTAGTTTTGTCTGCCGGGAATTAACACAGGTAGACAAAACGATCAATTATTCTTTCTCTTCTGTCTATGGGGACATTTATGTTTTCAATGGGACGATATCTCACCTCCTTTTTATCAGAACAAGCTTATGTTTTATCCGGTGGTCAGTACGTAATTGCCGACTTTTTTAGGCTTTATTTCAACCACGGCTCCATGGAGCATGCCTTGTTCATACATACTGCCAGGGTTGATACACAAAGTCTTTTTGTATTTTCGGGTTCCCTTGCCTTCATGGATATGTCCGAACAAACCAAGCAATGGTTCATATTTATCAATAAGATCCATAACTGCGTGGCTGCCCACCGGCATCAGAGACCGGCCGGCAAAAGCAGGACGCATATCTTTGGTTAATTCGGGGGCATCATCCAACCCGCTGCCATAAGGAGGCGCGTGCAGGTTGAAAATCGAGTTGGAGGCATCGCGGGCTTTGCTGATGATTGCCTCCAGCCTTTCCCTGAGAGCTTCTTCAGATTCCTCCCGGTGAGTTGTCCAGGGAGTGGGGTTTGACCAGCCTGAGCTGATCAGTTCATGATAATCATCCAACTGCACCACCCGACCTTCAACATTTTCCACAAATTTGGATGATTCGATCACTTTATCGATCTCAAACATATCATCATTCCCAGGGCAGACAAAACAACGTATGCCTGTTCCAGCCAGTTTTTGGTCTGCATAATCCATCCAGCGCTGCACTGTGAGTAAAACCTGCTCGAGAAAGAGTTTGTCTGATTTTTCTGGAGTCGACAGGATATCATCCACCTCATCCGGGTTTGTCACATATGGGTAGTAACCGCGGTTTTGAATAGTCTGGATCATTTTTTTGACTTCGTCCTGCCCATTCAGGAAAGATTCCTGCTCTGCGAGTGTGACTTTATAGATGTTATTCCCCTGGGCGATGATGGGGACAATGGCTTTTCCGGTCATATCTCCTCCCAGGATAAGTACGTCAGTCTCGTAGAATTTACTGGCGCTTATGAACTTTTTCCAACAAATCTCCGATCCGTGTACGTCCGTTGCAAAATAAATTTTCATCCAGGTTTCCTCTTCTTACCATTAATGTCAATCAATTTCAGTTGTTTCGTACCGTCCCGCAGGTTATCTCTGAACACAGGCTTGAATTACGGATATTTGCGGGATGTTCTGTGTAAGCTGAGTCACTCGCTAAAGGTTAAAATGTGACGTTATCTCCACAAGGATGGAAGTTCCAGGTTTCCGGGAACCAAGCCTTTGAACGCTGCCCGGATGCGGTCATCCATTTCTGCAGGAAAACCCGCCACGCTTGGTCGGGCAAGGATTTCACGTACCCGTTGCATGGCCCGTGTGTGAGTATCCAGGGAGCCTTTGCTTTCCCAGTTCTCACGCGCATTCCGATCGGCCAGTTTGGGTAAAAGGGCGGTGGTCTTCATGCGCTTGATGGTATGTGGGTGGACCATGAACGAGCCTCCCGGGCCAACCTGTGCAATCACATCCAGGCCCAGTTCAGCATCGCCAAAATCAAAACCCTGCTTGATGCGTTTCAACATCAATGCGATCTCATCATCGATGACAGCTTTACCGAAATCAAAGACTTTAAGAGCGTCCAGCAGACCGCTCATATTGAGCATGTCCATCCCAGCCAGCACCCCAGCTGTGGAAGACGTGCCGGTTTCATACCCGGCCTGGGCGTCATTCAGCTTGGCATTGGTCAGACCAACATAGCCACCGCTGGGCAAATTATAAAAACGCGCCATTTGAGCGCAGGCCATATGCAGCATGCCGCATTCGATCCCACCCGAAGCATAAGCGCCGGATCGCATATCTGCCACAGTGGGAAGCGTGGCATAGATCAATGGCGTTCCGGGATGAACCATTTGCATCAGGCAGGCTGCTGCCAGGAATTCCGCATTGCCCTGTGCCAGGGTACCTGCCAGACTCATCGGTGAGGTAAGCCCGGCGTTGGGCACAATGGTAGGATAAACCGGGAGTTGCTGCTCGCAAAAATAGATGAGCATTTCTGTGGAGGCGTAATCCATTGTGAGGGGCGAAACGACCGGACAAAAGTGATGCGTGATGAATGGGTGCTCGCGATAGGCTGCCTCACTGTCGGCTATCAGATAACCGAGGCGCAGGATCATCTCGGAATCTTCCAGATCTTTTGAGTTGATGCGGACTGGTTTCAGACAATATTTCAAGGCCGGGTACAGTCGCGAAAGCGTGAAGTGTTCAAGTGGGGCATCATCAGCTAGGGTAGAAACTGAAAAGACATCAATACCGGGTAATTCCTGAACCAGGTGGGCGATTCGGGCAATGTCCGCTGATGTGGAGCGGCGTTCCTTTCCCGTGATCGGATCGATAATGTTGGGGGCTGAACTGGCGGTAACAACCACCGGGCTGTCCCGTGGCAGGGTGCGATCATACTTTGGATCACGACCGCGAAAAGTGAAGGTGGGGGGGAAGAATGCCCGGAACTCTTCCACAACTGAACGCGGGAAGCGCACAACATGGGTTTCGGAGTCCACAAGGCAGCCATGCCGGGCGTAAATTTGCCGGGCTTTTTCATAGCGCACCAACAACCCAACGGTTTCAAGGATCTCGAGCGAAGCAGAATGGATTTGTTCAACCTGTCCGGGAGTTAGAAGCGCTGCAAATGTATTCAAAGGGTCATCTCCATTAATTTCAACGGTTGATGGATAAATCTTCAACCTGGATTTGTTCTGCGCATGCCAGGATTTCTTCAACCGGTAACATTTTCAACCCGGGTCGGGTAACTTTGAGAGAGGCGGCGGCTGTAGCGAACTTTGCTGATTGGACGAGGTCCCACCCATTCAAGGTGCCATAAATAAAGCCGGCAGAGTAAGTAGCTCCTGCTCCGCACCCGTCCACTGCATGGACCCGGGGTGCATGAATACGCAAGATTTGGGTTCCTTGCACGACCAGGCTGCCTTCCCCAGCCAGGGTGATCAGCGCGGTTTGGACTCCGGCGCGCAACAATTTTTGTGCCACTTCCAGAGGATTGCTGTCTTCCTTCTGGGCGGCATCCGTTACTGCCTGGCAGATGGTGGCTCGACTGGCATACTTCGATAATAATTCGGGATTGGCATGACCATGTTCAAAGTTGAGAAAAACCGGAAGTTTCAACCGGGCAGCCTCATCCATTGCGCGCAGGATGTGATCTCCGTCATACCAATCCACATAGAGCAGATCAGCCCCCTGCAGCATGGACAGGTCGGCATCGTCCAGCGTGGCAAGAACTTTCGCCTCGCGCTGCCAAAAATAGGTGCGCGCCCCGGTTTCATCCGAGACATCCACTTCCAGGGGAGTTTTAAAATCCCTGGAAAAGCGTACGTCAGATTGAACATCCCATTCCTTTAGCTGGTTGGCGAGGGTATGCCCGCGGGTATCATCCCCAACCGCTGTGCCAATAATGCCGGTCGGTATATCCCATTGGCGTAGCAGACAGGCGACTATGGCAGCATCGTCAAAAATAAATTCACAGACTTCTTTTATCAGGGCGCCGGTATTATGTTCGGGCAATTGTTCAACCACCAGGATCGCAACCGGGGTGAGCATCCCAAAGCCAACAACCTGTGCAGATTTTCTTGTTTTGGATTCAGTCATTAATTATCTTCTCATGCTCATTCACGCTTGCTTACGCTCGCAGGTTTTCACCCTTGGGGTCAAATAAAATCGTTTGAACAACTTCAGCACGGATGGTCTGATCGAAAATCTCGATATCCAGGTGGGTGCCTGCCACAGCGAGTTCGGGTGGGAGGTAAGCATAGGCGAGATTGCGCTTAAGCGTAAACCCATAGCCACCACTGCGGACCCGTGATACCACCTTGCCGTCAGAGTAGATGGCTTCACCGCCGTAGATCATTGCGTAGTCATCTCCTTCCAACAGTAACGTGCACAACTTGCGTTTTGAACCCTGTGCTTTGGCTTTCAGAAGAGCCTCACGTCCTACAAAATCGCCCTTGTCCAGATGCACACAGAATCCCAAACCGGCTTCAAAGGGGTTTTCCAACTGGGTCACATCTGCGGTAAAGTAGCGATATCCCTTTTCCAGGCGTAGGGCGTCCAACACTTTATAACCACCCACCTCAATTCCAAATTCCTGACCGGCCTCCTGCAATGCATCCCAGATAGCCACGGCGCGATTATTCGGAACATACAGCTCCCATCCTAATTCACCCACATAACTAACACGTTGAGCCAGGACTTTAACTCCATTAATATCGATAAATTTAGCAGTCAGGTATGGAAACGCCTGGTTGGAAACATCTTCTGCTGTAATTTTCTGCAAAACTTTGCGAGCTTGGGGACCCCACATGGCGATACAGGCCAACTCAAGGGTGATATCACGAATTTCCACTGTGGGATCATTGGGTTGGATATGCATCTGCATCCAGGCCAGATCATTGCCGATGAAGCCAGACCCGGTGACCACACGGAACCAATTCTCTCCCAGGCGGGTTACGGTCAGATCGGATTGGACACCTCCGGCAGAATTAAGGAATTGTGTATACATGGCGCTGCCAATGGGTTTGTTCATATCGCTGTCGGTGAGACGCTGGATCAATTTCAGTGCACCTGCTCCTTTGAATTCTATCTTGCCAAAGGATGTCAGGTCAAACAGGCAGACGCGCTCACGCGTGGCCTCGTGTTCCTGTCTGAGTCTTTCGAAATAAGGGGGTTTGTTCCAACCCCACTCGCGTTGATCTGCGCCAGCCCTGCGCCAGGCTTTGCCAGGTTGGCAGAAATTAACCCGCTCCCAGCCGAATTTTTCTCCGAAGACTGCGCCCTGTTCCTGCAGCCGTGAATGCAGCGGGCTGATGCGGTGGGGGCGCGCCCATTCATTTTCATCATTGGGGAAACGCAGTCGATAATAGTATTTAACACCTTCCCGTGTCCGTTCGGTGGCGTAATCGGGATTGTTGTAATAATCACCAAAGCGTGTGGCTTGGAAGGCGTACACATCCTGGGATGGTTTTCCTTCAAGGATCCATTCAGACATCAGCCTGCCGATACCGCCTGCGCCGCCAAAGCCATTCAAGGAGCAACCTGCAGCGAGCCACATACCCTTCACTCCAGCCATGGGTCCAAGTAGGGGAGTGCTATCCGGGGTATAGGCACCCGGGTGACAAACGAGTGAAATAATTCCAGCCTGATCGAGGAAAGGTAAGCGTCGGATCGCCCCTTCCAGCAGTTGTTCAAAACGCCCCATATCTCCGGGTACAGTTGAACCGCCATGTTCCCAGGGCACACCATCCACCCAGCGTGCTAATGGGTTGGGTTCATAACCTCCGATCACCAAACCACCGGCTTCCTCGCGCATGTAAACCAGGTTATCCGGGTCGCGCAGGCAGGGGGTTTCGTGCGGGAATACGTGTCCGGGGACAGCTTTGAGGGCAATGTGCTGGTGATCCACAGGGATGGAAGGGATGTGCAGCCCAGCCATGGCAGCCACCCGGGGTGCCCAGATGCCGGCAGCGTTGATGATGATCTCGGTTTTGATCGAGCCGTGGTTGGTCAGTACGCGTTGGACTTCGCCAGCAGGGGATAATTGGATGCCGGTGATGCGGGTTCCGGTTTGAATTGTGACCCCCATTTCCTTGGAGAGACGCGCAATGGTGGTTGTAGTGATGTAAGGATCGAGGTGGCCATCACGGGGGAGATAAAAACCGCCATATAGGTTGTCCGGACTGATTTGAGGCATGATCTTCAGGGCTTCAACGGGAGTGATTACATCCACTTCCATACCGTTGGCTTTGGCCCGGCTGACACTGCGCTGCAATTCCTTTAGCTGTTCCGGGCTGGAAGCCACACGCAGACTGCCGACATGTTCAAACAACCCCAATTCGCTGTATAGCTCGATGCTGTACATGCGGAATTGCATTAGGGTTTGAGAAGTGGCAAATTGGGTAACCAATCCAGCTGCGTGGGCGGTTGCCCCGCTGGCTATTTCATCTTTTTCGAGGAGTACAACGTCTATACAGCCTGCCTTGGCAAGGTGATAAGCGATTTGGACTCCGAAGATACCACCACCAATGATGACGATCCGTGCTTGATCTTTCATAGCTTCGTCCTGCCTTTTTATAAATGGTTTGAGTTCTTCTCAAATAAAAGGGGCACCTCGGACCCAAATTATTGAGAAGATCCATGATTCGGATGTGTAATTATTATGTCTACCGATTGGGAAACCAATTGACCATAAGCATCCTGGTCTATACCATCATCGCTGATCAAGGCATGGATTTGCTCCAGGGATGCAACTTCGTAATTGGAAACCACGCCCCACTTGGAATGGTCTGTAACCACTGCCACCAGGCCACGGGTGCGTGCAATCATCATGCGGATGATCTCCGCTTCAGAGTTGGTGGGCACGGTGCAGCCAAACTTCGGGCTGATGCCATCCACACCAAAGAACAGCTTATCGGCATAGACCTGGGATAGGTTGGTTAATGCAAACTGCCCGGTGACTGCGCTTACTTTCTTGTTCAGATTTCCCCCCAGCAAAAGAATATCATAATTCACATCTTTTTCAAGGTCAGAGACCGCAGTCATATTGTTGGTTATCACGGTAATACGGGCATCTTTTGGAATATGACGCAGGATCTGTGTGGTGGTGCTGCCGCTGTTGATAAAAACTACATCCCCATCTGCAATCATGGCCGCCGCGTGTGCACCAATCTGCAGTTTTTCTTCAGGATAACTGATGGCACGCGTATCGTAGGCTGACTCGAGATTCATGCGGGTTTGGTGAATAGCTCCCCCGGAGGTACGTTCCAGATACCCTTCGTTTTCCAACTGTTCCAGATCGCGGCGAACCGTGGCTTCTGATGTTTCCACCAGATTACTCAATTCAGAAATGCTCGCAATCGTGTGAATGGAGAGATATTCTTGAACGAGCTTGCGCCTTTGGGCTGGAATTAAGTTCTTTTTCATCAGAGGTTAATCTTTTATTCCTTCACAGTGATTAAAGAAGGCACACGGAGAGATCATACCCGCCCAGTCTCTGGTTGATTGGGATTAACTTATATAAATATTATACAGAACTTTGCAAATAATTGCAAATATTTGGTTAATTTCGTTACGCCTGAACCTCCTTGAGCCATTGCGGAAATTGATCCGAATCCAATTTCTCAGTAGCCCTGCCCCAACGTTCAATCGCCCAACCCCAGAAGTCGTATTCGATTTTCGAGATCCTGGCCTGGATGGCAGCCCACAACGTCCAGCCGACATCCGACATGATCATGTTTAGTTTCATGCGTGAAAGTTTTGTCTCAGAGACACTCCCAAAATAAGCCTGGCATAAATCGCGAAGCTGATCTTCGTTATACTCTAACTCCTGGCAGGTATTCCCCAATTCAAAATAAGGGTCATTGTTCCCGCTATATTCATAATCAATTATGCGTAGATAGGTGCCATCATCGATATAGTTTTCGGCCAGAAGATCGTTGTTACATGGCATGGTCGCAACTGGATGAATCGATAATGCTTTTTCAATTTGTGTTACTGCCGGCATCCTGGATACATACCCGGCAGGCATGCGAATGTCCTGTTTTTGGCAGATACCCATATAATATTCGGTCAATCGAAACATATTGAAGTCTGTCAGGAAACGCGGTCCGGCATGCAGCCGCTTGATGGACTCAGCTATGCGTCGGGGCATGCCGGGTGTATGTAGTGCTGCTTTTGACATGGTGTGGCCTTCCAGAAATTCCAGCACCATCACATCGAATTCTGGCAAATGATAAAGGACTTTTGGCCCGATGCCTGCCTGGGCGGCTGCCTTGGAATTGAAATATTCATTATGCCTGTCAACAGCCAGAAGGTCGGTGCTCTCGCCAGGGACACGGACAAAATAAGGGATCCCATCGACTTTGACTTTGTAATTTTTATTTGTCAAACCGCCCGAGAGTGGTTCGATGATAAGCTCCTTCCCCTGCCAATCGCTGATCTTCGCAACAATATCATTAATCAACGGCATTAATTCCTCTTGTTTGTTAAACCACAGTGAATAAAAAACGAAAATGATGGCAACGTAAAATTAATAACCTCTTAAAAAAGGTTACGTGTTAGGGTGTGAAAGCGGGCGAAACTAGCTTTAATACCCCAACCTTCCCCTATTTATTGAAATGATTTTAATGATTGTTAATTCGAATTGTTAAAATTAAATTTTCGATGAGAGGACACTAAACCTGGGAATTCAAATGCGTGTTCTTTGTAACGGGTATTTTAGATATGTTGTGGTCAGTGCCTGACACAGGCACTGACCACATATAAAGAGTAAAATTATTTTATTCGGGTGGGATTTCCTTGAAGGCGTAATCCACGTTAATACCGCGGGATTTCTGCGCCTGTTTAACAAGGATATACCAAATGGCAGAGAAAGCCAGTATGCCGAAGACGACACCGTAGGCCAATCCGCTGGTCAGTCCGAGTTGTGAATACAACATGAACATCAGGACCATAACGCCGCCCAGTATAAAACCAAGCGCGCCCAGGACGGTAACCAATGGAACATTGCCGATCTTATACTTGGCACCCGGGGAGGCTTCATATACATCCTTGGCACGATATGGCAGCAAGGCGCCTGCCAGACAGGTGATCACGAAGACATATCCACAGGCAAAAGTCACACCCAGGGTCAGTCCAACCCAGCCTGGGTACAGGTTATACAGCAGGATGACAGGGATGCTGGCAACGAAGTAGGCAATATGGGCATTTACAGGTGTATGGAAACGTTCATCCACCCGGCTGACCCATTCCGGCAACACCCGGTCAAGGGACATGGCCACCATTACGCGCGTCATCCCAATGTAGCAGTTGTGCACGATCTGGTGGGAGTTGAGGATGTATCCAAGACTGATCAGAAGGATGACAATTGGACTGGCTGAAAGGGCTACAGCGATGATATTAGGCCACAACCAGAAGCCTGAAATTGTGGCTTCTCCAACACCTGACCAGTAACCTGCTCCGGCAACATATAGGAAATCAGTTCCAACCGCTTTTTCCAATGCAGCAGCCAGGAGGGCAAGCAAAATACCGGTGAAAATCAATGAACCAACAATGATGAAAGCCTGGCTCTTGAACGACCGGGCGTTTTTAATTTCACCGTTCTGTTGAGCGCTGTAGGTCGCCCACTGCAGTGAAGTCCAGGCGATTGGGGCCACTAAAAGGGTTGCAAGCAGGCTAAAAGGCGGATTTAAATCAACCCCGGCTGCCTTGGTTGCAGTGATGGCTGTTTGAACAAAATCCTTGGCACCGCTTAATGCCAGGGCAAAGTTATCGATCTTACCCATGGAGGTTGCTGGATTTCCAAGGAAGAGTACGATCAGCATCGAAAGGAATGCAAGTAGAGTAAAAACGATCATCACGGCTTGAAATCGTACGTAATTTTTAAAACCGCTGATCAGGATGAGCATTGCAATAAATGCATTCAATATACTCGTGACGATGATCCCGGTTGAGGATGTGAACCATAATCCCAGATTTGCCATCGCTGCACTACCCGTGGTTGCGCCCAGTCCCAGGAACAAGGGTGCGAAACCCAGGTAGGATAATAACCAGCCGGAAAGTGCCACCCATTGCAATATCCAGATCACATAACCGGACATCACAACAGTGAACGCCACACCACCACCGAATACACGGCTCTGGAAGACATAGTCTCCACCAGAACGCGGTAACGCTGTGGAAAGCCAGACATAAACAAAAGCAATTGGAATTTCAATTATCATTGCCAGCAAAATACCCCAAACCAGCTTTCCGCCTGGTAAAGCGCCTGGCGCCCACAAATACGTCCAAGGGAAGATCAAACCCATGGTCAGTACATTGTAGATAAAAGCTGAGAAGGGGGACATGACCCGAACAAGGCCGGATGCTTTTCTGGTAAAGACTTCAGGTTTTGCAGTCGTCATAATTAACTCCTTTGGTGGGTTTTATTTGACAATCAATAAACTTGAATTGGAGTAAGTGTGGCATCCCTACATAAATATCCGTTACCTCCTTTCGAAAGTTATCCGGTGACATTTTTTATTTTCAATATGCCCGGCATAAAAAATAAGAAGGGGCAACTTGTTCGCATTAGTTGCCTCTTCTTGTTTCCTCTAACCGCTTGTCATTTGGTAGCCGATAATTTCGCCTTCGACAAAATTCACCAAACAACCACGCAAGATGCCTTCTCCATATTCACTGCCCGGGTTGATACAGGTGGTGCGCCCGATCTTGGCTACCGATTGTGATTCGTGAATATGTCCATGCAGCCCGAGCATGGGTTTGTATTTTTCAATCGCCCTGCGGACAGATTTGCTCCCGGCACCTTTCATGATCATCTGCCCGGCCTGGATGATCGGTTCTGGAGGATCTTTATCCCAATCCAGCATGGGACAGGTGTCCAGCGAAGAATCGATAGGAGGGTCGTGAAAGTTAAAAATGGCATGGCTGAGATCAGGTACCTTTGAGATCGTCTGTTCGAGCATTTCTCCCAGGCGTTCATCAGTGACCTCGCGCGGGGTTTTCCAGGGGGTGGGTGTACTGTACCCCATCGAAATCATGGTGTGCTCGTCGTCCACATTAACCGAATCACCCTCACAGGCAAAAAAGGAATGGGTATTTTCCCTTTTAATAGCTGTTAACACCTCTTCGTCGTCATCGTTTCCCCCGGTTACGAAACATTTGATCCCGGTTCCATTCAATCGTTCTTCGGCCAGGTCCACCCATGAACTCAAACGTTGGCGCGCCAGTTCATGAAACAACAGGGTGACGGCATTTTCGTCTGATGAAAGTGCCTGGTATTCAGTTTCATCCATGATTTGATGGTAGAAACCCAGGGTACCAAGCCGGGTGGTGAGAACATCCAATTCAGCCTGTGTGGAGAACTGCTCAACCCTCCCCTGCAAGGTGGCGCGAAAGTTACCGTTTTTTTCTTTTATAATTGGAATGAGCATTTTTCCCGAGATATCCCCTCCCATGACAATTACATCAGCTCCATAAAATTTTCCCGCATTAATGAATTTGCGAAAGGTGCGTTCTGAGCCATGCAGGTCGGTGGCAAAAAACAAGCGAGTTGGTTTCTTATGGGTTTTCTTTGAAAAAAAGGGCATGGTCCAACCTCCAGAGAAATATAGTCTGGCAATTATTTACAAAGAAGAACATAAAGGTGTGGGATGAAAATTCCCACATCCCCTATTGGGGAGTATCATATCATGAACTTGCAGGATTAAAGGGAGCAACCATAATTTTAACGGATTGCCCTTCAAGAGATTCAATGGCAGCTTTATCAAACTGTTCATCTGTGACTAAAATATCAATTTCGTTGATGGTTGCTACTGGAAAATTCGAAACAACACCCCACTTGCTGTGATCTGCAACCAGGATTATCTGCCCCATTGTACGTTCGATCATCTGGCGGACGACTTCTGCTTCTGTAAGGGTGGGCACGGTGCAGCCGTGTTTCAGGCTGAACCCATCCACACCCAGGATAGCCTTGTTGGCGTAGATTTGCTTCAGATTTTCCATGGCAAAACTTCCGGATAATGACCTGGAGCGGGATTGGTATTCGCCCCCAACGAGAAAGTAATGGTAACCAGGTGCAACCATTTCAAGGGTGGCATTCAGGTTGTTTGTAAAAATAGTAATATCAGAATTGCTGGGGATCTGCTGGATCACCTGCGTTGTTGTAGTTCCACTATTAATGAAAACAATATCCCCGGTTTCGATGAGCGAAGCGGCCAGGCTGCCGATGCTGCGCTTTTCTTCAGGATGCAGTTGAGCCCTGTGTTGGTATTCCGGTTCAAAGATCATGCGCTGACTGAGCGTGGCACCCCCGTGCGTCCTCTCCAGGATGCCTTCATGTTCCAGCCATTCCAGATCGCGACGTACCGTTGCTTCAGAAGTTTCTAGCAGATCGCACAGGTCAATCGTCCGGGCAATTTTGTGAAGGGACAAATAGTCCTGGATCCGCTCTCTGCGCTGGGCTGGGATGAGAGATTTACTCATCAGTCTGGACTCCATTGGAAAATTTGAAGGAAACTGAGTGCTTTGATAAATTATTATATAGGAATTTGACGAAAATTGCAAGATTTTGGGTTTTCTGATATAATCATCATAAATATTCTCCCCAATGACCTTACAAGCATGCTAAAAAACGGGCGTTGTTTGCCAGAATCTCATCACAGGAGCAGGTTATGACGAATCATTCCATTGGGATGGGTGGACAGGATAGAGGTGAACGTGATAAGTTTGAATCTGAACTTAAGCGCATTATAAAAGCAAGTGACGATGCCGGTGTTTTGCTCCGGGTGATCGGGTCACTGGCTTTTCAAATGCACTGCCCAAAATATGGTTATTTGCAGGCAGCCATGGGCCGTGCTTACACGGATATCGATTTCGCAGCCTATCGAAGCCAGACCAAAGAGATCAAAGGCTTGATGAAAACACTCGGGTACACCGAAAACCGGGAGGTTTTTATTGTCTCAGAGGGTGAGCGCTCCATATTTGACCGGCCTGAAGTTGGTTTGCACGTGGATGTGTTTTACGATAAGTTGGACTTCTGCCATACCATCTTCTGGGAGGGACGACTGGAGGTTGACCACCCAAGCATCCCCCTGTCAGAGATGCTCCTAGAAAAAATGCAGATCGTTCAGATCAATGAGAAGGATATTATTGATACCATCATTCTGTTGTTGGAACACACATTGGGTGACAACGATAAAGAGACCATAAATATCGATCGAATTTCCAGGCTTTGCAGTTCTGATTGGGGGTTGTGGCGGACAACCAGTATGAACCTCGATAAAGTTCGGCAACTCGCACAAGGTTACGAGCAGCTTACGGATGAGCAAAAGAAGTATGTAACCTCCCAGGTGAGAGCAGCCCTTGAGCGTATGGAAAAAGAACCAAAATCAATGGCCTGGAAATTGCGCTCCCGTGTGGGCGACAGGGTCAAGTGGTACAAAGAAGTGGATGAAGTGGAATAGCACAAGGAGGCAGGAATGACAAAGACCGTTCGTGATCTAATGCACCCCGGTGTGCTAAACTGTAAGCCCAATGCCACGCTGGGACAGGTGGCTGTTTTATTGACACAGCATCATGTGCATGCCCTGATTGTTGCTGATGGCAAGGGGCGTCATTTGGGAATCATTACAGACTATGATCTACTGGCGGGTGAGTGGCTGGCCGTGGATGCAGAAAGCCTGGATGCCATGCAGAAATTGACCGCTGCAGATTTGATGTCTTATCCTTTGGATACGATTGATGTCTCGGTAACCGTTAAAAAGGCTGCCCATATTTTAAATACACTGGATGTTAATCGTCTTGTCGTTACAGAGAATGGAAACCCGGTGGGTATCATCTCCATTTCAGACTTTGTAGCCAGCATCGCCTCTGAGGAACGTCCCCGGCGTGAGACAGTGGCAGACGTAATGTCAGATGCCATATTGGTATGCCGGGGGAAAACCCCGCTAATTTCTGCTGCCAGAACAATGACTCAGGCTGGCTGGCGCTCAGTGTTGGTTGTGGATGCCAGGGGTAAAACCCTCGGAGTTGTCAGCGGAAAGGATTTGATGCCATTTGTTGAGAAAGGTGTTGATGAAAAGATGGTTGTGCGGGATGTTATGCATCCAATCCTGACCATTGATATCTCTGCCAGCCTGCGGGAGGCAGCAGACATGATGATCCAAAACCATCACCATCGGCTCATAGTGACAGACAAGGAAGATCCGCAGGCTTTCCCGCTTGGGATCATATCCTCCTATGATATTGTCGCAGAGATGGCCAACCCAGCCTCAGTCTGGCAAGAATAACCGGTGGTCAGTTTTATATATCAAGGATCATTTCATGGCACTCACAATTGAAGAAGCCGTCGCCCGTGTTCCACAGTGGGTCGAAAAAAGTGACTTGAAAACAAGTCCTTTGGGTGGGGGTATTACCAATTTCAATTACAGGGTGGATGTGGGCGGAGAATCTTTTGTATTGCGAATTACAGGTGCTAGGACAGAACTGCTGGGGATCAACCGGGAAAATGAGTACGCAGCCAATCTGCAGGCTGGGGAACTGGGAATAGCTCCTGAAGTGGTTTATTTTATTCGCCCGGAAGGCTACCTGGTTACCCGTTTTCTTAATTCCCGACCATTACCTCCTCAGGAAATCACTACCAGGACCAATATAAAACAATTGACCTCTGTCCTGAAGAAAATTCATGCCATGCCACCTGTTCCGGGTAAATTCGATGTCTTCAAAGTGGTTGAACAATATACCAGAACAGTCCGTGAGTATAAGGTGGAATTTCCTCCTGATTTCGATTGGATAAATGTGCGCGCACAGGAGGCTGAAAATGCCCTTGCAACACACGCATATACCCCGCAGCCTTGCCATAACGACCTGCTAAACGCCAATTTTTTGTTTGATGGGAACATCCGCGTCCTGGATTGGGAATATGCTGGTATGGGGGATGTGTTTTTTGACCTGGCAAATTTCTCTGTTCATCATCAGTTGGCAGATGACCAGGATCGTTGGTTGTTGGAATGTTATTGTAGTGAAGTCACACCGCAAGCCTGGGGGCGTCTAAAGATTTTGAAAACCATGTCTGATTTTCGCGAAGCCATGTGGGCATTGATCCAGGTTGCAGTTTCGACCCTCGATTTTGACTTTCGCGAGTATGCCAATAAACATTTCGAAAGGATGCGAAGCACCATGAAATCTTCTGAATGGGATCGATGGATCGAGGAGGCCAAATAACCATGTCTGAATTTCCTACTCAAGCCCAAATTGTTGTTATTGGTGGTGGTGTGGGTGGTTGCAGTATCGCCTATCACCTGGCAGAGTTGGGTTGGAAGGATGTCGTTCTCCTGGAAAAACATGAACTTACTTCAGGTTCAACCTGGCATTCGGCTGGCCTGGTGGGTCAACTGCGTTCAGACGCCAACCTGACGCGCATGATGTCTTACAGCACCGATCTGTATAGACGACTGAAAGCGGAAACCGGGCAGGATACCGGGTGGAGGGAGGTTGGAGGCATCCGCCTGGCATCATCCACCGAACGCATGGAAGATCTAAAACGCCTGGTGGGAATGGCACGTTCTTTTGGAGTGCCCATCGAAATGATCTCACCAAAGGAAGCTCTGGACATGTTTCCATTGATGAATATGGATGGTATCTTGGGAGCGGCATTTACACCCAATGATGGCATGATCGACCCAACCGGTCTGACCATGGCATTGGCTAAAGGTGCCAAGATGCGCGGTGTGAAATTCTTTGAAGACACCGAAGTAACTGCCATCCACGTCGAGCAAGGGCGTGTGAACGAGGTGGTTACCAATCGCGGCTCCATCAAGACTGAAATTATTGTGAATGCTACCGGTCAATGGGGTGGTGAAGTTTCCCGCCTGGTGGGTTTGAATATCCCCGTTGTTCCCATGGCGCACCTGTATATCATTACCAAACCCATCGAAGGGGTTACATCCAATTTTCCAACCCTGCGTGATCCAGATTTGCTGGTTTATTGGCGCGAGGAAGTGGGCGGTCTCATCACTGGTGGATATGAGCGCAACCCGGTGCCATTTGGGTTAAATGGCATCCCCCATGATTTTAAATATCAACTATTGCCTCCCGATTGGGATCGTTTTACGCCCCTCATGGAAAATTCCATCAAGCGCGTCCCGGCTGTTGAGCATGCAGAGATCATTCAATTGCTAAATGGTCCGGAAGGCTTTACGCCGGATGGTGAATTCCTGTTGGGTCCCACACCAGTCAAGGGTTTCTGGATCGCCTGTGCCTTCTGCGCACATGGATTGGCTGGTGCAGGTGGGATCGGCAAGACGATGGCAGAATGGATAACCCATGGAATGCCAGAATGGGATGTCTGGCGACTGGATGTACGCCGCTTTGGCTCAAACTATGCCAGCCAGGATTACACGGTCAAACGCACCATCGAGACGTATTCCAAGTATTATGACATTCACTATCCATCGGGTGAACGGATCTCCAGTCGCAACCTGCGCCTTTCACCCACTTATTATCGCCTGCGTGATCTGCGCGCTTCTTTCGGTGAAAAATCAGGTTGGGAGCGCCCCAACTGGTTCTCATGCTATGAAGAAAAAGCCAACCACGGACACGAACCCAAGGGTTGGTACAAACGCAACTGGTCACGAGCCATTGGCTATGAACACATCCAGACACGTGAAAAGGCAGGTTTGTTTGATGAAACCTCCTTTAATAAATTCGAAGTACGGGGTCCGGATGCATTGAAATTCCTCAATTATGTGTGTGCCAATGAAATTGATGTTCCGGTGGGAACAGTTGTTTACACCGAGTGTCTTAACAAGCGCGGCGGGATCGAATGCGACTTCACAGTTACACGCCTGTCGGAAGAGCGCTTCTTCATCATCACAGGTACAGCCTTTGGCTTGCATGACCTTTCCTGGTTGCAGTTGAATAACCCGGAAGATGGGTCAGTTACCATAGAAGATGTCAGCTCATCCTATGCCTGCATCGGTTTATGGGGTCCCAAGGCACGTAATATTCTGGCCAAAGTCACCAGGAATGATATAACTAATGATAAATTCCCTTACATGACCGCCCAACACATTACCGTGGGTGATGTTCCCACCCTGGCGATGCGTGTGACCTACGTTGGAGAACTTGGCTGGGAGATGTATGTCCCCATGGAATATGGTCTACGCTTATGGGATACTTTGTGGGAAGCCGGACAACCTGAAGGTTTGGTGGCAGCAGGGTACCGGGCAATTGACTCACTTCGCCTGGAAAAAGGCTACCGCTATTGGTCTGGTGAGATTTCTCCGGATTACACTCCATTTGAAGCTGGCCTTGGTTTTGCAGTCGAGTTGACCAAAACCGATTTTATCGGCAGGGAAGCTCTCCTCAAGCAGAAAGAAGCAGGCATCAAAATAAAGTTATGCTGTCTCTCCCTGGCAGATACCCGTTCTGTAGTTTTGGGGAACGAGCCTCTGCGCCTGGCCGGATCGAATGACATTATTGGCTGGGTGACATCGGGTGGCTATGGTTATACTGTAGCAAAAAGTATTGCTTATGGATATTTACCCGTGGAACATGCCACACCCGGAACCAAACTCACGGTTGAATGTTTTGGAGAAGAAATAGAGGCCATTATAGAAAAAGAACCTTTGTACGATCCCAAAGGCAAGCGGATCAAGTAGGATATATTTTACTCAATAGATTTTCATTTCATAACCATTTTGTCAGGAGGCAAAAATGTCTATCGTATCTGCAAAAGAGATGTTGATCGAGGCGACCAAGGGAAAATATGCTGTCGGTGCTTTTAACATCACAAGTTTAAATCAAATGGAAGGCGTAATTGAAGCTGCAGTCGAACGTAAAGCTCCACTCATCATCCAAACATCCGTCAAGCCATCCCAATTCTTGGGACGGGATGTGCTCGTGGCAATCTACCGCACCATTGCCCAATCTGCACCGATCCCGATCTGCCTGCATCTGGATCACTGCACAGATGTGGATTACTGCAAAAAAGTGGCCGATTCAGGTTACACTAACATCATGATCGACGCATCCAAGCAATCCTTTGAAGAGAATATCCGCCAGACAAAAGAGATTGTAGATCATTGCCACAAAATAGTCGGCATCTCTGTGGAAGGTGAGCTGGGAACCGTATCCGGCGTGGAAGATCAGGTCAAAGTCGCTGAGAACGAAGCAGCCCTGTGCAGCCCGGACCAGGCCATTGAATTCATCGAAAAAACCGGTGTGGATCTGTTTGCACCGGCCATCGGTACTGCTCACGGTGTCTATAAAACCAAGAATCCAAAAGTGGATTTTGAGAGACTCGGAAAAATCTCCAAAATGGTTAATGGCAAAAGCGTTAAAGTTCCCATGGTTGTGCATGGTGGCACGGGTTTATCCTCGGAATATGTTGCCAAATTACTGGAAATGGGCGGCGCAAAATTCAACGTATCCACCGAGTTGAAGTACACTCTCATTAATTCAACTTATGATTATATTGCGGCTCATCGTGAAGAATATGATCCTGGCAAAGTGGATGTCGCTGCCAGGGACGCCATTCGCAAAGCAGTCTGGGGCTGGATAGACCTGTTAGGCAGTGCAGGTAAAGCTTAAAAGTCAAGTTGGAAATTCTGAATGCGGGGGATTTGATGGATTATGACCGCCAAATCCCTCCCTTCAAAAATTAAAAAAATTTATTTTGAACAATTATTAAGGAGATAAAATGAAAAAAGTTGAAGATTATTATGTGCCGTGGGTCAAAGGTATCCCAATGTATGTTTCAGGACACATTGAGCTGGCCTGGCGCAGACCGGAATTACATCGCATGATGTCCAATGAGAATCCCAACCCACCATCCAAGCATGTCATGGCAGCCATTGAAAAGTTTGGCGCCATGGCCAATCGCTACCCCGATCAGGGCTTGGTGGTCCGCTCCAAAATTGCCGAGATCAATGGGTTGGATGGTCCTGAGAACGTGATGATCGGGAATGGTTCAAGCGAAGTGTATGACAATATATTTCGTATGTTCCTCGAACCAGGCCAGGAAGTGATCCAACATACTCCCTGCTTTGGCATTTACAAGCTGCGTGGCACCATTCTGGGCGGCAAGATGGTATCCGTCCCAATGATCTATAAGGATAAATACCTGCACTTTGACGCCGATTCCATGCTCAAGGCCATCACTGACAAGACCAAGATCGTTGTGGTTGCCAACCCGAACAATCCTTCCGGTAACTTTATGGATAGCAAGGATATTTTGCGCATAGCTGAAACAGGTATTCCCTTCATCATTGACGAGGCTTATGTTGAGTACGCCGGTTTGACCAAGTCTTATGTCGGTCTTACCAAAAAATACAAGAACGTGATCATCACCCGCACACTTTCCAAAGCTTACGGGTTGGCGGGGATGCGCTTTGGGTATGCCCTGGCGGATAAAGATGTGATCGCCCAGATCTCAGGTGCATTGTTGCCCTGGAATGTAGGCACCATACCTATGTGGGCTGCTCTGGCTGCCTTTGAAGATACCGAAGCCCTGGCGGAACGCGTTAAATTTAATAACAATGCTGTGGATTTCATCACTACTGAACTCAACAAAGTCCCTGGGCTGGTGGTGTTCCCATCCCAATCCAACTACATTTTATTTGATTGTGGTGAAACCGGTAAAAAGGGTAAGGAAGTTGTCGCCTATGCGGAATCCAAGGGTATTATTTTGCGGCCTGAAACAGAGAAATATGGCAGTGATGGCTGGTTCCGCATTACCATCGGCACCAAGGAAGAAAACAAGATGGTGGTGGATGTAGTCACAGAATTCCTGACAAAGTAGGAGAAGTAAGAATATCCCGCACCTTAATTAATTGCATCCAATTTTTAACAATCAAAACTTGCGGGATATTTTTGGTAACGTGAACCAGGAGTATCTTTACAATAATTCAGGAGAAGAAAGGGTGCGGAAAAGCGAGCTTTGCTCGCTTCCACACCTCACTTTTTTGAAAAGTTACAACCAGGATCCATAATGTGTGCATCTGGAAAATAGAATCCTGAACAGGAGGTATGAAATGGGAAAAATTAAAGCTGTATTTTTTGACCAGGATGGTGTCATCATTGATACCGAAAAAGATGGTCACCGAGTATCTTTTAACATGACATTTAAAGAGTTTGGTTTCACCGACGAATGGAGCGTGGACTATTATCATGAGTTGCTCCAGATCGCAGGTGGAAAAGAACGCATGAAGCATCACCTGCAAACCAGGGGCTTCAGCAAACCAGTACCCCCGGAAGAAGTGGACGAACTGGTCAAAGCCATGCATAAGCGCAAAACCGCTCTGTTTGTGGAATTGATCGAATCCGGAAAACTGCCCCTCCGCCCGGGTATTCACCGCTTCATGCAGGAAGCCATGCAAGCCGGACTGATGGTTGGTGTTTGCACCACGTCCAATGAGCAGGCAGCAAAAGCCATTACTGAAAAAATTCTCTCGGACATCAAGTTTGATATTGTCCTGGCTGGGGATGTGGTAGAGAAAAAGAAACCAGATCCGGAGATTTATAACCTGGCACTATCAAAGACAGGTTTGAAACCGGATGAAGTAATGGTGGTGGAAGATTCGAAAAATGGGGTCATCGCCGCCAAGGCAGCCCGTACCAATGTTATCGTAACCACCAACTCTTACACTGAAAAGGAAGATGTTGGCAGTGGGGATATTATTGTCACCTGCCTGGGTGATCCAGATGGCGAGAAAGGTCGCCTGACCAAGGCTGGCGCCAGCCTCAAGTTTGACGGCGTTCTGCACATCAAGGATCTGCTGTCTTACTTCGGTTGATCTTCAGAATAAAATTTTACAAGCAAAAATCGGTTACTGCTACTACCGGGTTCTCTGTGAGGTGACCCGGTAGTTTATTGAGGTCGTTGGAATTGCCACGTAGGGGTATGTTACAAAATTTCCCAAAGACCATAAAAAATCTACTTTCCCCAACAGTGGGAGGTGATAAAATAAAGGCTATCTACCGAACAAGGAGAAAGCAAGGATATGCCAAGGAATAATCTTTCCAGGAAGGCCAGCCGTAAGGCGGCCCGTCAAAAACAGAAAAAAACCACGCAAGGGGCCATCCTCCTGGGGGTTGTACTGGTGGCAGTCATCCTGATTTGGGCAATCGTTTCAAATTTGCCAGCGGGAGTACCTGCTGCTGGTAATCCAACCGAACCGGCGGTGATCAACACACCAGAACTGGTGGGCACCAAGCAATATTCCAGTGCACCACCCATGCTGATCGATGTAACCAAACAGTATTTTGCGAATGTAAAAATGGCTAAGGGTGGCGAGTTTGTTATTCAACTCTACCCGGACAAAGCCCCCATTACGGTGAATAGTTTTGTCTTTCTGGCGCGCCAGGGTTATTTTGATGGTGTCACTTTCCATCGGGTACTGGAAGGTTTTATGGCCCAGGGCGGCGATCCTACCGGTACGGGTATGAACGGCCCGGGATATGAGTTTATAAATGAAGACAGCGATCTGAAATTTAACAAAGCTGGAGTGGTTGCCATGGCAAACGCCGGTAGAGATACCAACGGCAGCCAATTTTTCATCACCTTTGCGCCAGCAGAGAGTCTAAATGGCGACTATACAATCTTTGGACAGGTGATCTCGGGCATGGATGTGGTCAATTCCATCACCCGCCGGGATCCGAGAACCAACCCCACCTTCAGCGGTGATGCCATTGAGAGTATTACGATCACTGAGAAGTAACCACACCCCGAATTTTTTCCAACAGCGTAACTCCCAAAATAACAAAAAGGGATGCTCCCTGCATAAGGAGCATCTCTTTTTGTGTTGGAATTGGATGTTTATCCCAGGGGGAAATGCCTGGTAAAGATATACAGATCGTCCCCTATAGCATAGAAATCGCGCAGCCTGCCTTCCAGTTCGTAGCCGCTGCCGAGGTAAAAGTGCCGGGTGGGTTCAAAGGCAGGTTTGCCGGCTGTTTCAGCGATCAATAGATGACCTCCGCGTGACTGTACCTGGGCTTCAACGTGCTTCAACAGAAATTCTCCAATACCCTGGCGGTGATGTCTGCTGTCCACTGCGATCCAATACAGATCAAAGGTACCTTCGGTAAGTGGACGCCTGCCATAACAAGCGAAACCTGCCAGGTTACCTGACTTGCTGGCGCCAAGGAAGTGATACCAACTTTCGGAATCTCCACGGGTGGCAAATTCAGTCCACAACTCCTGGATGGTATCCACATCCCCTGCATCAAACAGGCTGATGCCGCGCGCTATCTCCAGGATGGTTAAGCCGTCTGTAGTTGTCGGGATAACGAGTTCAAGTTCAGTTGAGGATATTGCCACTTTTCTCTTTCCATGGCGAGCTTGAGGATATGTTCCACCATCCTGGGATACGCATATCCGGCTTGCCGGGCGGCATTGGGGAAACCAGAACCTGGAGCCAGGTCGGGAATTTCGTTGATGTCAATGATGTATGGGATCTGGTTATTGTAGCGAATGTCCACCCGGCCAAAGTCACGGAGACCCAGGCTTCGGTAAGCCCGAATGGCTACATCCATCACTCGCCATTTATCCTGTCCATACAGGTTGGCAGGGCAGCGCGCATAAATATTCTGGTAGCAAAAAGAATCAGGCACCCACTTTGAGTCATAGCTCAAAATGTGTTCGAGTGGATTGGATATGGACGAGTAATCCATTTCTGTGATGGGCAGCACCTTGACTTTCTTGTTGCCCCACATGGAAACTGAAAGTTCGCGCCCGGGGATGAATTCTTCAACCAGGGCGGGTTGGTGGTAGGTTGATAGTATGTAATCCACGCGTGAGTTCAGCTCTTTTGGATTGGTAACCACCGATTTAATGTCTATCCCAATACTGGCATCATCCCAGGCTGGTTTCACCATGGCTGGGTATTGATGCACATACAATCCACCCGGGTGGGTAAAGATTTGGTAAGCCGGCGTGGGGATTCCAGAAGTCATAAGACGGGCTTTGGTGCGGCTTTTGTCTATGCAAATTGAATTGGTCCTGGCGGAGGAACCGGTATGATGGAAACCGAGCTTTTCAATCAGATGGATAACCTTGGTGGCATCCCGGTTGTTACCCCCAAATCCATCGCAGAAATTAAAAACAAAAGCCGTTTGTGGAGAAAACGGCCGCAAGGATTCTTTGAGGTCGTCGAGAGAATTTTTTACCACGATGGGGATGGTTTGGTATCCACAAGAATCCAAAGCATCCTTCAAATGCATGGCAACACTGGCTGTGTCCTGGATGGCGATCAAATCCTTCGGGTCACCACAAGTCACATCCTGCTCGACGTTATGGAGCATAAGTATTAGCGGGTCTTCGTCATTCACTCCTTTCGGACCTCCTTAGTCAATAAAAAAGTGAAACATGTAAATTGATGTTAGTATCTTGATATTACTACAATTTACCAAAAATACAATGTTTTATTTCTGTAAGAAATTGCATTTGGGATGATTTATTGGGGTACTTACATCTGTTTGAAGATGGGTAAAACTTAAGTAAAATAGAATCCTCAAATCGTTCTATGCAGAACAGACCTGACAGGCTTCAAACTGTCAGGTCTGTTAGATTACGGGCATGAAAAATAATAATATTATGGTTTGTAGGTGAATGATTGGACACTGCAGGTTCCGCCCAAATCATCCAACGGGCATACTTTGACAGTGACTGTGAGGTTGTGCCCGGAGACATCGAATGGAATGGCGTCGCTGCTCAAATTGCCAACCTCCTTTGGAGCCAGGTCACCTTGTTCGTAGTGAACATCGCAACCTACCAGGTCCCTGAAAGTATTCTGTGGAATGGCTGCAACGGTTGCGGGAACAGTTGTGTCATTAAACTCCACGCTGCCGGACTTAAACACGGTCCCGCCGGTGTTTGTGATGGTGACATCCAAATATTTGTTTGGGCTGCATTCACGAATCTTGGGATTAGTAACAGTAAATGCAGGCATGGGAGTCAGGGTACCGGTCGGGGTTCGTGTAATTGTAGGTGTGGATGTATATCTAATCGTGGGTGTAAAAGCAGGTGTATAAATGGGCATTCCCACAAAATTGTTCACGGGTGTGGCATAAAAGCCCCATACCCAGCAATAGGATCCAGGCTGGTTGGGGTTTTGAATGAAATAGTAACTCCTTGAAGGATCCATGGCGTATACCTCTGCCATGGTGCCAACACCCAGCGCACCAACGCGGTCGTAGACCATATCCGGGCCCAGGCGGCAAAGTGTCTCCATTACAACACTGATCATTGGCTTGCTGGAAGTGGCAGAGGGCAGCGGCGCGGATGTATTTATGGGTGTTTCCGTAAAAAGGGGAGTGGGGGTATCGCTTGGGATGGATAAAGCAAGCTGGGTCAAAGTCCCAAATACACCAGCCTGGGCTGTCTCAGCCAGGGAAGTGTTAATGGCGGTATCCTGGGTTGGGACAGGTGTTTCTGTTGCGGGTGCGGGACCACAGGCGCTGATCACAAGCAGGATAAGCGCGATTGTTAGAAATAGAAAGATTTTATTTGCGTTCATGAGATTCTCCTTGAAGGGGAACTTGTTCCACTTCATAATGTGACAGCTTAATAATACACCAGGAAATTGGATAATGGCAACCCCCAATATGGTTGTCAGATTAAGCAAAGTGAGTAGAGATACCTGGACATCCCTACTCACTTGATCTAATTTAGAAAGAGGTTCCCTATTCTGGATCAGAAGGAGGAGTGACTTCAGTCGAGGCAGCCACCACGCCGGCCTCTGAAATAACCGGGTTATTGACCTGTTCAAGAGCGGTAAAACGCCCATGTACGAAACCGGTACCGGCCGGGATAAGTTTGCCGATGATCACATTCTCTTTGAGGCCATAGAGCGGATCGGTGCTTGAGCCGATGGCAGCTTGAGCCAGGACTTTAATGGTGTGCTGGAATGAGGAGGCCGAGAGGAATGAATCTGTACTGAGGGATGCTTTGGTCACTCCCAGCAGGATCTCTCCAAAGCGGGCTGGCTGCTTGCCTTCTGACAGCAGCTTTTCATTGCTTCGGCGGATTTCCAGACGGTCGATGGTGTCTCCGGGCAGGTAGGTGGTGTTACCCGGGCGGGTGATCTGGACCTTGTTTAACATCTTGCGTATGATGACTTCAAAGTGCTTGTCATGGATGTTCTGCCCTTGTGAGCGGTATACCTTTTGAATTTCGGTCATCAGGTACATCTGGCAGGCTTCACGACCCTGGATGCGCAGGATGAGATGCGGGTTGAGGGAACCTTCAGTTAATGGCTGCCCCGCCTCGACATGGTCGCCTTCCTTGATCAAGAGGCGGGAGGTGATGGGGATCTCATATTCCACATCTTCATGTTGTTCGTAGGAGACGATCACTTTGCGTTTTTTCTCAATGCGGACGCGACCGGCGTGTTGTGCCGGAATGGTGGCCTCACCCAGGGTGGCAAGAATTTCACCTGATTTGACTTCGACGGCATCTTTGACGACGATCTTCCATTCTGCAGGGATATCCATCTCATCAGAGATCATCTCGCTGTGCTCCACATGCACCAGACGCATATCTGCATATTTCTCAGATTGGATGATATGGATCGTGCCCTTAATCTCGGCTACTACTGCTTCACCTTTGGGCGTCCTGCGGGCTTCGAACAGTTCTTCCACACGGGGCAGACCGGTTGTAATATCGCCTCCGGCAGCCACACCACCGGTATGGAAGGTTCGCAGGGTTAATTGAGTGCCTGGTTCACCAATGGATTGGGCCGCTACAATACCGACTGCTGAACCCAGCTCAACCATGTTGCCGCGTCCCAGGTCGATGCCATAGCACTTGGCACAGATCCCATGGATCAACTGGCAGGTTAATGGCGAGCGGACTTTGACATCGGTGATACCGGCTTCGATGATCTTGCGAACCAACTCGTGATCGAGGATTTCATCTTTTTCAGCCAGGACCTCGCCAGTGTTTGGATCGAGGATACGCCCACCGGTCAGGCGACCGTACAGGCGCACACTCAAAGATTGTCCGGCTACATCGTCGCTGGCATGCAGAATGGCGCCATCATCTGTTCCGCAGTCATATTCGTTAATGATCACGTCCTGGGCAATATCCACCAGGCGGCGGGTCAGGTAACCGGCATCCGCTGTACGCAGAGCGGTGTCTGCCAGGCCTTTGCGGGCGCCATGGGTGGACATGAAGTACTCAAGAGCGGTCAGTCCCTCGCGGAAGTTGGAGCGGATGGGGTAGGGGATGATGCGTCCGGATGGATCAGCCATCAGACCGCGCATGCCGGCCAACTGGGAAAGCTGGCTAAACCCACCCTTGGTGGCGCCGGAATTGGCCATGGTGGCCAGGTTGCCATCCGGATCCATGTATTTCTTGACTGCATCGGAGACCAGGCTGGTGGTTTTCTGCCAGATCTGGATGGTACGCTCATTTTGTTCCTGCTCGGTTAACAAACCGCGCCGGAAATCTTTATCGATCACATCAACTTCCAGCAAGGCTTTGTTGACAATATCAACTTTTTCAGGCGGGATGGTGATATCGGCCACAGACAGGGTGGTGCCAGACCACATGGCAAACTCGAAGCCAAGCGTCTTGATGGCATCGGCCGCATCGGTGGTCACTTCCTGCCCGGCCAGTTCATAAATTTCAGCGATCAGGTCTTTAACCCCACCTTTTTCCAGCTTTTCGTTCACGAATTGAACCTGTTCCGGCAGAATGCGATTAAAGATGACCCGGCCGACGGTTGTATTCAACAAGCGTTTTTCAGGTTGTTCCAGGCGGGTTTTTTGATCGTCATACCAGGTGGTGGCGAGAACTTTGATCTCAGAGTGGATTTCCACCTGGCCGAGTTGGAAGGCCAGGAACACTTCATCCAAATCTGCAAAGGCACGCCCATCACCCTTGTGATCCTGTTGGTGCTTCATGGTCAGGTAATAGACACCCAAAACCATGTCTTTGGATGGGCCGATGATGGGTTCACCATCCGAGGGTTTCAGCAGATTCTTGGAGGCCAGCATCAATGAACGGGCTTCCAGCACTGCTTTTTCAGACAGGGGCACATGCACAGCCATTTGGTCACCGTCGAAGTCCGCATTGAATGCAGTGGTGACCAGAGGGTGCAGTTGAATGGCTGAGCCTTCGATCAAAACCGGCTCAAAAGCTTGAATACCCAGGCGGTGCAGGGTTGGAGCACGGTTGAGCAGAACCGGACGTTCTTTAATGACTTCTTCGAGAACTTCCCAAATTTCAGGGCGGCTGCGTTCAATGAACCGGCGTGCGCCTTTAACGTTGGCGGCATAATTGTGTGAAACCAGACGGGCGATCACAAAGGGGCGGAACAATTCAAGGGCCATGTTCTTGGGTAAACCGCATTGTGAGAGCTTTAGTTGTGGCCCAACCACGATCACGGAGCGTCCGGAGTAATCCACGCGCTTGCCCAACAGGTTGCGGCGGAAGCGGCCTTTCTTGCCTTTGAGCATATCGCTCAGTGAGCGCAGTTCACGGCGGCCGCGGCGTGAGAGTGCCTTGCCGCGCTGAGAGTTGTCGATCAACGAGTCAACCGCTTCCTGGAGCATGCGCTTTTCATTGCGCACGATCACATCCGGGGCGCCAAGCTCAAGCAGTCTCTTGAGGCGGTTGTTGCGGTTGATGACACGCCTGTACAGGTCGTTCATGTCCGAGGTGGCGAACCTGCCGCCATCCAACTGCACCATAGGGCGCAGATCGGGGGGAATGACCGGCAAAATGGTCAGGATCATCCACTCTGGTTTGTTGCCCGAGCGGCGGAAGCCTTCCAAAACCTTGAGACGGGAGGTGGCTTTCTTGCGTTTCTGCTTGGATTTGGTGGTGCGCAACTCGTGCCAGAGTTCCTGGGAGAGCTTGTCCAGGTCCAGCCGGCGCAGGATGTCGTAAAAGGCTTCGGCGCCCATATCGGCGCGGAAAACCTGGCCCCAGCGGGATTTCAGCTCGCGGTAGCGGGTTTCGCCCAGGAAGGTGAAGGGGCGCAGCTCCAGCAGTTCATCGCGCTGGCGTGAGTTCAGGTTCTTTGAATCTGAAGATTGATCTTCCAGCTTGTTGCGCATCCCGGTCATCTGCTCTTCAGCTTCAGCCTTGATGCGGGCGTGATCCATCTTGATCTGTTCGAGTTCGCGCTGCTTCTGATCCTTCAATTCATTTTCGAGATTTTCCAGTTGTTCTTTGACGTATTTCTGAACCTTGGAAATGTGGCTGGCTGCAATGGTCTTGCCGGCTTCCACGATCACATCCTGGGTACTGCCAAAGACAACCGCTTCTTTAAGCTCCTTACCCTTTTCTTCCTGCAGGAAACGGTCCAGACGCTGACCTTCCTGCATGATCGGTTCGAGTTTGGAGACGATCTGTTCGTCGTAGTTTTGTTCGAGGCTGATCTTGTGCTGTTTCAGCTCACTAACTTTGACGTCACGCTCGGTCTTGATCTCCACGATGCGGGCGTTGATGATGGCTGCCTGTTCACGTTCGGAGACAGTGATCTCATCTTCCAGGCGCTTCAAAGCCTTATTGCGGGCATCTTCGTCCACATAGGTGACGATATACTGGGCAAAGTACAGCACCCGATCCAGGTTGCGGCGCGAGATATCCAGCAACAGGCCCAGGTAAGACGGGATGCGCCGGGTGTACCAGATGTGCGCCACCGGGGTGGCCAGTTGGATGTGACCCATGCGTTCGCGCCGGACGGCTGAGCGGGTGACTTCCACACCGCACTTATCGCAGGTAATGCCTTTGTAGCGCGGGTTCTTGTATTTACCACAGTAGCACTGCCAGTCGCGCGTCGGGCCAAAGATGGCCTCACAGAACAGACCGTCTTTTTCAGGCCGCAAGCGGCGGTAGTTGATGGTTTCCGGTTTTAGTACTTCTCCATAAGACCAGCTGCGGATGGTTTCTGGCGAAGCCAGACTAATACGAAGCGAAGTTAGCCCCTTAGTTTCCACTGGATCATCTCCTCGTTTTGGGATTTGGTTGTGTGTGACGGATGATGGGTTGCGTTCCCTGGCAGGTGGTTGAGCATCGTTATCATTTCCAATTCCGGGTTTCCCCTGTTTTAATTCTGGAGCAGTATTTTTGCCAGAGACATGCAAAATAAAGCGCAAGGGGTTTTTTGCCTCAAGCGCTCACCTGAAGGAATAAGTTTTGTTTAGAATTCAACGTCCAGTTATTATACTTGCCGGGCGGGGAAACGTCAAGGAGAAATTTTTGGGCGAGGCAGACGATACGGTGAGGCAGTACCTATGGAGACGATGGACCACGGACGATAAAAAATCTTATGAAACCAGGCGCAAAGGTTTTATTTAGTTGTAAAAGTACGAGGAACGAATCCCGGAAGAAGAAGCCGGGACTTCCTTCTGCTCAAAAAGCATGAGCCTCCAGTCGGAGGAACGAAGAGGAACGAATGGTTTTCATTGAATGA
>MGMF01000018.1 GCA_001796335.1 Chloroflexi bacterium GWB2_49_20
GAAGCAGCAGCAGTCGTGAAACGATCTCCTTCTGTATCTGATTCTGGTTCTGATTCTGGTTCTGGTTCTGAATCTGGTAGTGGTGGTAGTAGTTTAATTATGGATCAAAAAGAAAAGATTCTACTACTACCACTACTACTAATACTAGAAAAATCGGAAATATTCCGACTTTATAAAGCAAGATCGGAAATATTCCGACTCTGCCGCCCTGCCCACCCGGGAGCCTGTGGAAAACCTGTGGATAAAAAGTCGGAAAAATTCCGACTTTTCAAAGCCGGCATCCGTGATCCAGATCATCGTTGAATGTTGTTCCCAAACTACATGGGGATCTCTGCTGCGCTGCGAAACGTGTAACGGGCAACGTGCTTTACGGTATAATCTTCTCGAAACACAAAAATCTCATAAAATTCTGGACTCCCCATGACCGAACCTCTCAACTTTCAATCCATCATCCTCAAGCTGCAGGAATTCTGGGCGGCGCAAGGCTGCGTGATCTGGCAGCCCTATTACACCCAGGTGGGCGCCGGCACCATGAACCCCGCCACCTTTTTGCGCGTGCTCGGCCCTGAACCCTGGCATGTGGGTTACGTGGAGCCTTCCGTACGCCCGGACGATGGGCGCTATGGCGAGAACCCCAACCGTTTCCAGCAGCACACCCAGTTCCAGGTCATCCTCAAACCTGACCCCGGCAACCCGGTCGAACTGTACATCCAATCCCTCGAAGCGCTGGGCATTGACCCGCGCCAGCATGACATCCGCCTGGTGGAAGATAACTGGGAGCAGCCAGCCATCTCGGCCTGGGGTCTGGGCTGGGAGATCTGGCTGGATGGGCAGGAGATCACCCAGTTCACTTACTTCCAGCAGGTCGGCGGGCAAACCCTGGACCCGGTGGCGGTGGAGATCACCTACGGCCTGGAACGCATCCTGATCGCCTTGCGGGATGCACCCGCCATCTGGGATGAGCCCTGGAATGAGACCGTCACCTACGGGGAGGTGCGCCAGCGGGAAGAATATGAACATAGCAAATATTACTTTGAGATCGGGGATGTGACCCGCCTGCGCCAGATGTATGACCTGTTTGAAGCGGAAGCCAATGCCTGCCTGGAGCAGGGTTTGCTGATCCCGGCGCATGATTACGTGCTCAAATGCTCGCATACCTTCAATGTCCTGGATACGCGCGGCGCCATCGGCGTGACCGAGCGCCAGGCATTCTTTGGGCGCATGCGCGGCATGGCGCGCCGGGTGGCTGAAGCCTACCTGGTCCAGCGCAAGGAGTTGGAATACCCGCTCATCAAAGAGGGGGCAGACAGGCAGCCCGCAAAAGCAGCCAGCCCCAAACGGATGGAGGTTGCAGGCTCCCAGTCTTTCCTGCTGGAGATCGGCGTGGAAGAGCTGCCCGCGGCCGACCTGGACTCAGCCCTGGCGCAGTTGCGAGCACGTGTCCCGGTCCTGTTGGCGGAGTTGCACCTGGAGCATGGTGAGGTAAAAGTCTGCGGTACACCGCGCCGCCTGGTTGTGACCATTGCAGAACTGGCAGCCCGCCAGCCTGATATTGAAGAAGAAGTCAAAGGGCCGCCAGCCGAACGCGCTTTTGACCCTGCCGGCAACCCCACCAAAGCCGCCGAAGGTTTTGCACGCGGCAAAGGGGTGAATGTAAAAGACCTGCAGGTGCAGGAAGTGGACGGGGGGCGCTACGTGGTGGCGCTGGTCAGACAGGCCGGGCGTCCCACCCCCGAAGTTTTGCTCGAGGTTCTGCCCGGGTTGGTGGCGGGCATCAAGTTTGAAAAGTCCATGCGCTGGCTGCCCTCATCTGGGATGGCTGGAAAAGACAATAGTGTAACTTTTTCGCGCCCGCTGCGCTGGCTGGTGGCATTACTGGGCGAGGCAGTGATCCCATTTGCGTATGCCGGCTTGGTGGCGGGCAACCTGTCGCTCGGCCTGCGCCCCTATGGCTCTCCCCAGATTGTGATCGCTTCCGCCCAAGCCTATGCACAGACCATGCAGCAAAACGGCATCCTGCTGGAGGTGGAAGAGCGCAAAGGATTGATCGAGGCTGGAGCCAAAAAACTGGCTGCCTCGGTGGGCGGGGAAGCGCTCATCACGCCTGAACTGCTGGCGGAGGTTGCCAACCTGGTGGAGAAGCCCCTGCCATTTTTGGGTGGTTTCGAGTCTGAATACCTGGCCCTGCCCAAAGAGGTACTGATCTCGGTAATGAAGAGACACCAGCGCTATTTCCCGGTGGAGAAGGATGGCAAATTACTGCCCTACTTTGTGGTGGTACGCAATGGAGACGGGCAGGGTTTGGAGTTGGTGCGTTCGGGGAATGAGCATGTGGTGCGGGCGCGTTTTGCAGATGCCAATTTCTTTGTACGCGAAGACTTAAAACACAATTTGGACGACTTCCGCCCGAAACTGGCAAGCCTGATCTTTCAAAAGGCGCTGGGTTCCATGCTGGACAAAACGGATCGGATCGAAAAGTTGGTGGCTGGCTTGAGCCCCATGCTGGGGTTGGACGCACATGAAGCCATCTATGCCCGCCGGGCTGCGCACCTGTGCAAGGCGGACCTGGTGACCCGCATGGTGGTGGAGATGACTTCCCTGCAAGGCATTATGGGGGCTGAATATGCCCGGCGCAATAACGAGCACCCTGCGGTGGTTGCGGCCATAGGCGGGCAATACCAGCCTGTGCCCCAAACACTCCCCGGGTTGGCGGTAGCCCTGGCAGACCGTCTGGATTCGTTAACCGGCCTGTTTGCAGCCGGGTTACTGCCCAGCGCCACCAAAGATCCATTTGGCCTGCGGCGTGCAGCCCTGGGCGTGGTGCAGCCGTTGATCGAACACGGGATCTCGTTTAACCTGCAATCTGCCATCCAGGCATCGGCTGACCTGCAACCCATTCAAGTCAGCCCGGCGATCTGTGAACAGGTATTGGAATTCATCACCGGGCGTATGCGGGTAATGTTGTTGGATTCGGGCTTCCGCCATGACGTGGTGGATGCTGTTCTGGCTCAACAGGGGCATAACCCTGCCCTGGCAAAACGTGCCATCCAGCAGCTCAGCGCCTGGGTGCAGCGAGCGGATTGGAGCACCATTCTGCCGGGCTATGCCCGCTGCGTGCGTATCACCCGTGATCAGGAGACAACCTTTGACCTGCATGTAGAAGCCTGTGTTGAACCAGCCGAAAAGGAATTACTGGATGCCCTGCAAACTGCGCAGCAAACAGAATGCCGTATTGGGAGCGTGGACGATTTCCTGAATGTATTTCTGCCCATGCTGCCGGTTGTCAATAAATTCTTTGAGTCGGTCATGGTAATGGCTGAAGATAAAACCATTCGTGAGAACCGCCTGGCTCTTCTGCAGCGCATCGCTCACCTGGCGGATGGTGTGGCGGATCTAAGCAGGCTGGAAGGTTTTTAATTACTTCATGGATAATTAAAAGGCAAGGTCTGTTTTTAGACAGACCTTGCCATGCTTTTTCAAAGGTTGGATATGTTTACGGTTTTAACACGAGAAAATTGTCGAACAGCATGTCCACACCGCCTTCATCAAATGTGCCCACCTGCAGGCCGACATCTCCGCTCGAGAATGAGCTGTCGTTGGCAGTTGCCACCTGTTTGCTATTGGCATACAGGGATAGTTCGCCATTGTTGCATTCGAACCGGATGTGATTGGTGGCTGAGCCTGGGTTGATGCCATCAACAGGTTCCATCTGTTCAGAGGAGAGATAGGTTGTAGTGCCAGCCTCAACTTTACTGATCACAGCATAGCCATCACTGCTGATCAGCCCAACATAGAAGTTTTCAACATCCTGGTAATTGCAGATGATGCCAAAGTCGTTATTATCCGGACCTGCAGTCTTGGTGGCATCCACTTCAATACTTACCGGGCCAGAAAATGACTTGCCCGGATTGGCCCAGATATCATACTGTGTTTCGGTTAACCACATGCGGTAACCGCCATTGGCATAATCCGTGATCTTGTAATCCTCGTTCACCTGGTCCCAGCCGCTGCCGGAGTTTGCAAAATCGTCTGAGAAAAGTATATTGTTTTGAAACTGAACGGTGGGCTGGATTTGGCCGGCAGTGGGTTGAACCTGGGCTGACGTGGGCTGGATCTCGACCGGTGGGTTGTTGGTTGGGCTTACTTTGGGTGATAGCAGGCTGCAGGCCAGTGAGGCTGCCACTAACATAACAATTACTAAGAGCGCTTTTTTCATGATTTCCTCCAAGAAGATATAAAATAAAATATTCCCAACAGTATACATCTTTAATATTGGGAATGCAAATCATCCGGTTTCCCCCCAGGATGCCTAATATTACTTTTGTATATGTGCAACTCTTGCGGTTGGGCAAGACTTCAGATCTCACTGGACAAAAAAACTCTGGGCTTTTGTCCTTATCAAAAGGATAAGTAGCAAAAAGTCCGGTGAGGGCTTGAAATTTAAAGGTACCTAACCCAAATGCATGGGCATGATGACGTGCAGAAAATCATCTGACCCCACCGGCCGGATGACACCCGGGCTGTTGGCCGCACTGGTCTCGAGGGCGACATTGGGTGATCTGACCACCTCCAGCACCTCGCGCAGGAAGCGCACGTTAAAGGCGATCAACAACCCGACCCCATCAATGGTGGCAGAAACGATGGTCTCGTTTGACCCGGTCTCCTCGGATTGGGCAGAGATCTCGACAGAGCCGGGTTCCAGATCACCGCTGGATTTGATGTTGAAACGGGCTACATTTGAGCCCTCGCGTGCAAAGATCTCGGCCTGTTTGCAGGCTTTAAGCAGTGACTGGGTGGAAAGGATGGTGCGGGACTTGTATGCCCGTGGAATGATCTGCTGGTAATCCGGGAAAACGCCATCGATCAATTGGGAGACCAATTCGGCATCCTTCACGCGGAAAACCACCTGGCCCCGGCCTTTGGGTAGAACCATTGAGATCATTTCACCACCCTCTGCCGTGATGCGTGCCAGTTCATTCAGAGCGCGGGCCGGGATGATGGCGGAAAGTGCTTGCGGGGCAGATGTGGATAGGGTGGCGTGCCGCACTGACAGCCGGAATCCATCCGCAGCCGCCATAGTCAGTTTGTCCCCTTCCACATTCATCAATACACCCATCAATACCGGGCGGGCTTCATCCGTGGAGGCTGCAAAGGCCACCTGCTGGATGATCTCCTTGAAGTCAGCCACATTGATCTGGAAGGCAGAATCCATTTCGGGTACCGGCATGGGTGGAAACTCCTGGGAATCGATGCACTTGATATCCGTATTCGAGGCCCCGGCGCGCACGTTCAAGCTCTGGGTGGTGGTGTTCAGGTTCAAGCTGACCTGTTCAGCGGGTAGCGTCCCCACCAGGTCCACAAAGGTGCGCGCTGGCACAGTCGTGGAGCCCTCCTCCTCGATTTTTGCTCCGATCCAGCAGGTAATGCCCAGTTCCAGGTTGGTTGCTGAAAGACGCAAGCGGCCCTCATCTGTGGCAACCAGTACATTGGAGAGTACGGGCAGGGTGCTGCGCGGGGAGACCGCGCGTGATACGATGCTTAATCCATGTGCCAGGGTTTCTTGCAGTACGGTAACTTTCATGGCTTCGATCCTCTCATCTATAATTGTGTCAATCCTCATTGGGGGATGACGTCCAGCCTTCATAAAGTATATCCTGAGACATGCAAAGTGAAAAGGCAATTTAATAGCAATTCGCAAAGACATCCCGCAAAAGTCAACCTTGAAGGATGCCTGACACACTTTTCAGTAACCTGGCCACTTCGCGCGACATTGACCGGGGTTCTGCATCCAATAATAGTCCTGATTTGATATAATCTAACCGACATATCTAAAAGAAGTGGGGCAACTTTTCCCTAGAATTATGGGAAGAACCATCCAATTGAATAAATTGTTACGCAATAAGGAGAGTATGAATGGAATACACACAAGTTAAAGTTCCCGCAGGTGGTGCCAAGATTGGGATCAAGGATGGAAAACTGCAAGTCCCCAATCATCCCATCATTCCATTTGTGGAAGGGGATGGCACCGGTCGTGACATCTGGCGGGCTGCTGTAAGAGTTTTCGATGCGGCTGTCCAAAAAGCCTACGGCGGCAAACGCCAGGTACATTGGATGGAAGTATACGCGGGTGAGAAGTCGTTTAAAATGTTCAATTCCTGGCTCCCGGATGAAACCGTGGAAGCTTTCAAAGAATTTTTGGTGGGCATCAAGGGCCCCTTGACCACACCCATCGGCGGTGGATTCACTTCGTTGAATGTGGCTCTGCGCAAATTGCTGGACTTGTACGTCTGCCTGCGCCCGGTGCGCTACTACAAAGGTGTGCCTTCGCCGGTCAAACATCCCGAATATGTGGACATGGTCATTTTCCGTGAGAACACCGAGGATATCTATACCGGGATTGAATTCCAAAATGGCACGGAAGATAATAAAAAATTCAAGGAACTATTCAAACAAAATTTCCCGAAGCAATACGCCAAGATGCGCTTCCCGGATAGCTCTGGCATCGGTATCAAACCGGTCTCAAAGGAAGGCACCGAACGGCTGGTGCGGGCTGCCCTGCAGTGGTCATTGGATAATAAGCGCAAGAGCATCAATTTTGTTCACAAAGGTAACATTATGAAGTTTACTGAGGGCGCCTTTAAGGATTGGGGTTATGCCCTGGCCAAACGTGAATTCCGTGATCAGATCGTCACTGAGCGTGAAACCTGGATTTTGGGAAACAAGGAACAAAACCCGCACCTGAGCCTGGAAGACAATGCCAGATTGATAGACCCTGGTTTTGTTATGATGTCACCTGACCAGCAGAATGGCATAAAGCAGGAAGTGGAAGAAGCCCTCAAGTTGTGGGATATCCACGGTGACGGCAAGTGGAAATCCAAGCTGCTGATCAAAGATTCAATTGCGGATGTTTCCCTGCAGTTCACCATCATCCGCCCAAAAGATTACGATGTGATCGCCACCTTGAACTTGAATGGAGATTATCTCTCGGATGCACTGGCAGCCCAGGTGGGAGGCATTGGCATTGCGCCGGGCGCCAACATCAACTATGTCACCGGGCACGCTATTTTTGAAGCCACCCACGGAACCGCCCCCAAGTATGCCGACCTGGACAAAGTCAACCCCGGCTCGGTCATCCTCTCGGGGGAAATGATGTTCCGCTACCTGGGTTGGAACGAGGTCGCTGACCTGATCGTGAAGGGAATGGAGGCTGCCATTGCTGCCAAGACCGTCACTTATGATTTCGAACGCCTGATGGAAGGTGCCACCCTGCTGAAATGCTCCGAGTTTGGAGACGCCATTATTGATAAGATGGATGATTAAATATTGGAGATTGATACCATAGGGAGCATATTGGGGTGGATATTTATGATTTTTAAATGCACATGTGATAAACAATGAGCGGCTGAAGCCGCTCCTTTGATTTAATTTATAAACCACTTTGTATCTTCCCCCGATTTATTGAGAAGATACACCACTTTCTAATTAATAAACCACTTTTCTTATTCCAGCCTGCAAAAATGCCCGGCAGATCGGTAGCATAGAGACGATCTGCTGCTTAGCGCACCTTCTTGAAGCGGATCATGACCAGGTTTTTGGTGCAGTCATTGTAGGTGGTCAGCTTAATCTGCTCTGTCAGCGGCAGGTTTTGTTGATCCAGCAATTGGATCCAGAGCGTATTGGAGGATGCAATGGCTTTGTCACCCAGCATAAATTCGAACCCGGCTTGCCCATAGTTGGGGGCTGTACCTGTCAGACTGTAGTAATCGAGGAATTTTCCGCCCAATGTACCGCTGATGTGAATGGTCAGGTATAGAATCGGGCTGTTATTGATATCCACAGCCTGTCCGGCTACTCCCATCCAATTGCAGCCGGCATCCGGGTGATAATAAGTGCTGCCCACATGGGTCAGGGTTGCTTCGAATGGCATCCCCGAGCTGCTGGTTGCCTGAGTTCCCGGTGGAGTTATGGCCGACTCTATTAGGAAAGGTGTGAAGGATGGGATGGCTGTCCAGGTAGGCAATTGGGTTTCAGTTGCACTGGGCTGAATGGTTATAGTGGGGGTATATGTGGCCGGCAAGGGTAGTGGCGTGATGGTGGCGGTTGGATAGGTTTGTAAGGTGGGCAGCGGGGCGGGTGGGAAAGGATTCAGAGCACTATAGGGATTGAAGAAAATGATCCCAAAGAAACCCACCACTCCAATGATAGTCACCACAACCAGAATGGACACGATATTCCATATCATGCCGGATCTGTTGGGTGTTGGTTCAAAATTATCCATCGCAACTTCTCCCGTTAATTTGCCTGTTTGTTTTCAGGCTGGCTGTTTCCTGTGAGTTCTTCTCAGGGGGTCAGCTTGATGGTGCTGTTTTGACGTTTGTCTTCCAGCCAGTTTTCAAGAGCCAGGGTTTGCAGCGTCAGCAGGGCGTCAGGTGAAAGAATGTGGTCAGGTTCTCGTTCCAATACCATCAGTATGGAATAACCTGCCAGGGTCTCAATTACATTGCTATACTGCCCGGGCTGAAGGGCAAATGCGGCTTCTTCGATCTCCACATCCGGCAGGTAATTGCGCGGGAACCACCCCAACTCACCCTTTGTGACCGGATCGTATTCAGCAGCCAGAGTGGCAAAGTCAGCACCGGCGTTCAGTTCATTCCAGGCTGCCTGGGCCTTATCTGAATTATAGAGCAAAATTTGCTGAACGTGTACCTGTTCTGAAGTACTGGGTACGGCTGAGATGATCTGGTCACGCATCCAGGCGGCGGCTATTTGCCGGCGCAGGGATTGTCGCAGGGATTCGTCGGTGTAGCCATGTCCTTCTTGCCAGGTTGTCAGCGCCTGCACACTACCGAGCTGTGCAACCAGGTTGTCAATGCGGGTTTGCAGCATGACATCATCGACGGTAAAACCAGCCGATTGCGCACCCTGTTCCAGCAACATCTGATTGGTCAGGTCATCTGCCACCCACTGGGTGGCTTCTTCGAGCGATATTGTATTTCCCAGAGCGCTTTGAGCAGATTGAAACCGGGTCAATTCGGCCTCAAATTCGGCCTGGGTGATGCCGCTGCCGTTGATAAGGATCGCCATTGGCACCAGGGTTAAGGTTGGAGGTGGTGGGGATGTTGGGGATGGAGTGAGCGGGGTCGGGGAGGCCGGCTGGCAAGCTGCCAGGCCTGTAATGACCAGTACCAACGTCCATAGTAAAAATATCTTTTTAATAATTCGGGGTGACACCCCACTTTTTTGAGATGTTACACGTAATAGTTTTCTGGGCTGGAATGTGGACATCTGAATGATTATACCTGAATTAAAAAATCAGGGCGCAGCATGTGCTGCGCCCTGAAAAGAGGATCGTTCTGGTTTAGTAATCCATCCCGCCGCCGGGGGGCATGGGGGCTGGTTTGTCTTTTTCAGGAAGGTCAGTGACCAGGCATTCTGTGGTCAGGATCATGGCAGCGATGGAGGCTGCATTCTCGAGGGCGCCACGCACGACCTTAAGCGGGTCAATGATGCCAGCCTTGAGCATGTCCACATATTCACCGGTGATGACGTTGTAACCCAGGTTCTTGTTATGCTGTTCCTTGGAAAGTCGGCGGACGGTCTCGATAATGACCGCGCCGTCCTGGCCGGCATTTTCAGCCAGCTTGCGGATGGGGGCTTCCATGGCACGCCGGACAATGGAGACGCCGATGGCTTCTTCGTCGCCGGTCATTTTGACTTTGTCCAGGGCGGAGATGGCATTGATGAAGGTGATCTCACCGCCAGGGACGATGCCTTCTTCAATGGCAGCACGTGTAGCTGAAAGAGCGTCTTCCACGCGGTGCTTCTTCTCTTTAAGTTCGGTTTCGGTTGCAGCACCAACACGGATGATGGCTACGCCGCCGGAGAGCTTGGCCAGGCGTTCCTGGAGTTTTTCCTTGTCGTAATCGCTGGTGCTCTTGTCGATCTCAACGCGGATCTGGTCGATGCGGCCTTTGATTTCTTTGCTATCGCCTTTGCCGCCCACCAGGGTGGTGTTGTCTTTGTCAGCCACGACCTTCTCGGCACGACCCAGGTCTTGCAGGGTGGTGGTTTCGAGCTTGCGGCCGGTCTCTTCGGAGATGACCTGTCCACCGGTCAAGGTGGCAATATCCTGCATCATGGCCTTGCGGCGATCACCAAAGCCTGGGGCTTTAATGGCCAGCACATTCAGCATACCGCGCAGTTTGTTCAGAACGAGGGTGGCCAGGGCTTCGCCGTCAATATCTTCGGCGATGATGACCAGTTCGCGCTTGCCAAGCTGGACGAGTTTCTCAAGCACGGGCACAATATCCTGGGCTGCAGAGATCTTCTTGTCGTAGATCAGGATATAGGGTTCGGGGATGACGGCTTCCATGTGCTCTGTATCGGTGATGAAGTATGCTGAAATATAGCCGCGATCAAACTGCATGCCTTCTACATACTCGGTCTCGAATTGCATAGATTTGGATTCTTCCACGGTGATGACGCCATCTTTGCCGACTTTGTCCATCACATCCGCGATCAGGTTGCCAATTTCGACGTCTGCGGCTGAGTTGGTGGCTACCGAGGCAATTTCTTCCTTGGTTTCAATTTTCTGAGCCATCTTGCGCAGTGAGGCAACTATTGCATCGGTGGCCTGTTCAATGCCCAGTTTCAGGCGCATCGGGTTGGACCCTGCAGCCAGATTCTTAAGGCCTTCGGTGACAATGGCGTGTGCCAGTACGGTTGAAGTAGTGGTGCCATCACCAGCGATGTCATTGGTCTTTGTGGCGGCTTCCTTGATAAGCTGGGCGCCCATATTCTCAAATGGATCGTCGAGTTCGATTTCCTTGGCTACGGTTACACCATCATGGGTGATGGTGGGGGAGCCGAATTTGCGGTCCAGGGCTACGTTGCGTCCCTTGGGACCGAGGGTGGTTCCTACCGCGTTCGCGACGATATCAATACCGTTCTTGAGTCGCCGGCGGGCATCTTCTGAAAAAACAAGTTGTTTGGCTGCCATATTATTATTCCTCCGTTACAGATTTGTGGTTATTTTCCTAAAACAATGGCCAGCAGGTCGCTCTCGCGCAGCACGAGTAACTTTTTGCCGTCCAATTTCATTTCGGTCCCGGAATACTTTGCAAACAGGACCTTGTCGCCGACTTTTACATCCATGGGGATGCGGTCGCCATCTTCATCACGTTCGCCTGGTCCGACTGCCAGAACCATGCCCTGTTGGGGTTTCTCTTTTGCGGTTTCGGGTAGTACAATGCCACCAGCGGTGATTTCTTCCTGTTCGATGGGTTCAACCACGATACGGTTACCGAGGGGTTTTAAAGAAAGTTTCATATTCGCTCCTGGGAAAAAACTTGAATTTTTTAGCACTCACACGGTGCGAGTGCTAAATACAATAATACTTGTCTTAATGGGGTAAGTCAAGGGATATTGACAGATATTAATAAAATATTTATATATGCTGTAGATATCGTTTCTATAATTCAGGGGCAGGTCGGGGTGTGCCTCAACACCATAATCTTTTGAGATGTTTCTGTTGTAGTCATAAAAAAACTTTTCACACGCAATCATAAAATTTCCATATAAAGAATCTTTGTGCCCAGGTGGTGAAAAGAGAATTCATGGTGGCATTTCTTCGCTGGGATTACAACCAGTCAGCCTGACCTTTGGCTCCTGGCTTTTTGGGTAGGTTTTCCTGGAAAGAGAAGCGTTTTTTACCGTTCTGAAAAATAGAAATGCGAGTTTTTTAGGGCTTGGGAGTGGGTATGGGTGTGGAGGTTGGCAAAGGTATGGGGGTTTGGACGATGTCCTGTGTAAGTGACTGGCAGATCTGTTCACCGGCATTAACGATACCGATAATGTTGGCATCCGCGGAGAAGGAGGCGCGCACTTCGCTGAGAACTTTCATAGCTTCCGGACAGTAATTTCGTTGGGGAATGCTCAGGGCTGCCAACACAGAACCGTAAGTATAGTAATACACCACAGTGGTGTTTGAAAGAGGCAGACCGATGACTTCTGAGCTTTGTTCATTTTGCGTACATTCCCGTCCGTAACGCGCCAGGCAGGAATCCGCGGCTGTGCAACCGCGCACCGCACATTGGAGCGCAGGGATGGAGCCTTCATAATTTCGCGACTTGAAATATATAATTCCCAGTTGACCATGGATATCCGCGTTGGAGATGTCAAATGAGAGCGCCTTTTTGATGTTCAGGGCAGCAGCAAAAAAATCACCTTTTTGGGAGTAGGTTTTGGCAATGGCGATATATGGGATAGGGTCCTTGATCTGCAGCTGGGTATTCAACCTGGCTGCTTTTGAAAAATATTCCAGGGCCTGGTCATACAGGGCATTTCTTTCAGGGGGGATGGTGCTGTCAAATGCCAGGCGACGGTAATTGGCTCCCACGGATATGTACAAGAAGGTCAGGTTGGGGGTGATCTGTATGGCTTTTTGATATTCTTCAATGGCTTGCTTATAATAACTGGTGGATTCGAGCACGTAGGCGTAAACACGGTGAACATCCATGAGCTCAGGTCCACGCTCAATAGCCTGTTGAATAATCTTTTCGGCCGAGGTCCATTTTTGCTGGTCTATCATGATCTCAGCATAATAAGCCATTCCGAGGATGTTTTGACCATCCAACTGCAAAGCCCGCGTGGCTTCCTGTTCTGCTTCGTTAAGCAGGGTTTTTGGGTCCTGTCCTGCCAGGGTGGTTGCACTCCACAACCAGTCCAGTACAAAAGCACGCGTGGCATGCACCATGCTGTCGTCCGGAGCCAGGATTACAGCCTGGTCAATGGAAGCAAGCGCTGCCTGCAAGCGCTCTATGCGCTGTGCGTCTGTGGTCAGCAGGTTGGATGAGTAAGCCTGGATACGAGCCAGCTTGACCCATACTTCGGTATCGTTTGGATTGATCCTGGTTGCTTCAATATAAGCACTGATGGCGTCATTAAGCTGTCCGGCGGAAAAAGATGCGTCCCCTTCCATGGAATAGGATTGAATACTGCGGGTTGGGGTCGGGGATGGTTGAAATGGGCGCTGGATTGCACCGATATCAACTTGATTTACCAGCCAGATGCCAGCCAGGATCAGGCAAACCCATAGGAAGATTCTGTAAAAATTGGAATGTCGTTTCTGGTAAAAGAGGGGACGTCTGGATCTAACGATCATGGTGTGGGGGTGGCTTGCGGTGTCAAGATGGGCGCTGTGGTTGGGGAGGGAGTCAGCAGACTGTTTTCACATAGTCTCAGGGCTTCATTGGCATTGTAAATTGCGTCCTCATCGTTGACCACTTTTTCGAGGATGGTCTTGGCAACATCCAAAACCTCGCTGCAATGATCGGTGTATGCCAAAACCAGTGCATAAGTGTAAAAGTATTGTGTGATGTACAAGTCGTCCCCTGTTAGATTTACTGGTTCGATCACCTGCCCATCGGCAGTGCTGCCTCCATTGATCGCCAGCGAAAATTGGGTGACGGAATCCGGCCACTCGAAATTGCGGTAGAGCATCAGACCCAGGTTGCCAATCATATAGGCGTCTGTGGGAGCATTACTTACAGCCAGCTCGGCAGATTGGATTGCCTTGGCAAAATCTCCATAAGCTGCATAAGCGCGTGATGTATATAGATCTGGTATTGGGTCGGATGGGTTGAGCGTATTGGCCAGGGTATATTCGTCTATGGCGTTTCCAATGGCTCCTAACACCTTGTAAATGCGCCCCAGCGCCAGGTGAATCTCGGGGATGTTCGGATTGATGTTAATGGCTGCCAGGTAAGCCTGAACGGCCTGCTCCCGGTTATCCGTGATCTCCAGGATAAAGCCGCGCGCAATATTGGCTTCGATGGTATTGCCTGCCAGGGAGGTTGCCACACGGGATTCCTCGATGGCAAGGTCTAGGGCGCCAAAGGGTCCGGTATCGGCCAGGTACATTTCTCCCAGCAGTTCGGCATAATAAGCATGTGCCTGACCATTGTTGGCATCAATGTTGATGGCTTTCAAGATGGCAGTCTCTGCGGATGGGAAATCACCCTTCTTCGTTAATGCCCAGCCACGTATGGCATAGGCCATGGAACTGTTGTTGGACAACAGCAGCGAATTTTCTGCGTTGGTTAATGCGGCATCATATTGACCTGCAAAGATCTGTACACGTGCCAGAGCCAGGTAATTAGCCGGGTTGTTGGGTTGAATGCTGATGGCTTCCTGGTACACGGAGATGGCCTGCAATAATTTACCATCGGAAAAAAGCCCCTCCGCTTCGCTCAGGTAAGACTCGGGTAGGCGCGTCGCAGTGGGGGTTGCCACAAAGGGGGTTGGTATGGTCGGAATGACCACCTGGTTGAAATAGATTGCAATTGCAATCAGAATAAGCAGGAACAGGATGCGGAAGGGGTGGATCTGCTTGCGCCTTTTGTTCATGCTCCATTTTGAACCTTTTAGATACATGACTTCATCTTACCATCGGCAATCAAAGGGCGTCAAGATGGATTGTTTTTGTTAAAAACTCATCCGGGGCGTCATTCTCCCGAATGCTATCTCGCCCTGGAGGGCTCCCCGCCCGAACGGGGACACACCTGCACTGCGTTCTGGCGCAAGTGTCGGGACGATGTGAGCTGCTGACGTTCTCCAGCGGCGAAGAATCTCTCGTAACCTGGGCTGAGATGCTTTGCTATGCACACTTGCCCAGGCATGCAAGTGCCAGGGAAGAACTCTCCGCTCAGCGTGAAATGTCTGAGTAGTTACGTTATTTATTAACGCGCTTTACCTGCAGTTATTGATAGAAACAATTCCCACGGCGTTTGTCAGATTAGAGCGCCGTGGGAGATATACGATTCTTTATATGTATCTACTCACGTCCATAATTGCGATTAATTCCACAGTGGCAGAACGCTGCTGTTCAATGCAAAAAAGCTCTATCTTCTGTCTTTGCGAGGAGCATCCTCCCAGCGACGCCGAAGACCCCGATGCTTTTTGGGGTGGCAATCCCCATGCCGGAGAGGAGACTGCCACGCTGCGCTCGCAGTGACAAAATCTGATATGGTGAGTAGAAGCCTTTATATAATGATCAATTCCCCTGCTGGATGTCTTTTTGGGCCAGGGATATAAAATCTGCCAGCGACATGGCACCGGGGTTGTCCCCGCTGCGCAGGCGCAAGGCAACCTGTCCGGCTTCGGCCTCCTGGTCGCCGATCACCAGCATGTAAGGGATCTTTTGCTTCTGGGCATCGCGGATCTTGGAATTCATGCGCTCGGTGCGACCATCCACTTCGACGCGCAAACCGGCAGCCTTCAACTTTTCTGCCACCTGCCCGGAATATTCCAGGTGGCGGTCGGCAATTGGGATGATCATAACCTGCTGGGGTGCCAACCAGACCGGGAAAGCACCTGCAAAATGCTCAATGATCACACCCATAAATCGCTCGGTGGTGCCTGTCACCGCCCGGTGCAATACCACGGGGGTGTGTTCGGCGCCATCTTCTGCGATGTAAATGAGTCCCAGGCGGGCTGGTTGGATGAAATCCACCTGGATGGTGGAGAGCTGCCATTCGCGACCGAGCACATCCCGGGCCAGGAAATCTGCTTTTGGCCCGTAGAAGGCGGCTTCACCGCTGGCCTCAAAATATTCGACGTTATTGGCATCCAGGGAGGCGCGCAGGGCGGTTTCGGCTTTGGCCCATTTCTCGTCATCCTGAACATATTTGCCGCCTTCGCCGCGCAGAGACAGGCGCACCTTGTAATCTATAAAGCGGTAACGCTCGAGCACTTCCTGGATCAATTTCAGCGCCAGGGTGAACTCCTGCTGGATCTGGTCTTCTGTGCAAAAGATGTGGCAGTCATCCTGGGTCAGGGCGCGCACACGCGTCAGGCCGGTCAATTCACCGGTTTTTTCGTAGCGGTAAAGCGTGGCAAATTCACCGAAGCGCATGGGCAGCTCGCGGTAAGAGTGGCGACCCATTTCCTTGTAGAGGGTCATGTGGCTGGGGCAGTTCATCGGCTTGAGGCGGAAGGTTATATTTTCGTCCACCATGGGCGGGAACATCGAGTCCACATAGTTATCGTAGTGACCGGAGCGTTTGTACAGGTCTTCCTTGACCAGGTGACCGGTCCAGACGTGGGAATAGCCATACCGGGTCTGAAGATCACGCACATAAGTTTCCATCAGGTGTCGCAACATCTCGCCTTTGGGGGTAAATAGCGGCAATCCGGGGCCGACGTCGTCGGAGAAATGGAACAGACCGAGTTCCTTGCCCAGGCGGCGGTGATCGCGTTTCTTGGCTTCTTCCAACTGCCACAGGTATTCTTCCAGTTCCTTCGGAGTACGCCAGGCTGTGCCATAGATGCGTTGCAGCATGGCATTCTTCTCATCACCGCGCCAGTAAGCACCAGCCACGGACATGAGCTTGACAGCTGCCGGGTTGATCTGTCCGGTATTTTCCACATGCGGGCCGCGGCACAGGTCTACAAACTTGTCGTGGGAGTAAATGGAAATATCCGGTTTTTCCTTCAAAGGGTTGCCGTATTCATCGAACCCGCCTTGTTCCAGACCGGCGATCAATTCCAGTTTGTAGGGCTGCTGTGCAAAGACCTGGCGCGCCTCATCCGCTGAAATTACTTTCTTTTGAAAAACATGCCTGCCTGCCAGCACCTGGCGCATGCGTTTTTCCAGGGCTTTCAGGTCATCAGGAGTCAAAGGGCGCGGCAGATCGAAGTCATAATAAAAACCATTCTCGATGGGCGGCCCGATGGTGTATTTCGCCTCGGGGAACATCTCGAGCACCGCTTGTGCCATGACGTGGGCTGTGGAGTGACGGATGCGGTACAGGTCACTGTCTTCGTATCTTTCCTGGATCTTTTCGGCCATTTCTGCCTCCTATAATTATCTTCTCAAAAATCTGGAAGTGGGGTGTTTTTGAGAAGAAAACTCCTATAAAATAAAAAACTCTCGTCCGTTTCCGGGACGAGAGCGCGCATGCGTTCACGTGGTTCCACCCGGATTTGTCTCTGAATTACTGCCGGATCAATGCGGCGATCGAGACATCTCCTTGGGGCTGCTAACGGGGCCAACCGCTCATCTTACTTGCCGGATGGTGTTCAGATTCAGGCTCGCGGGGGGTTTTCAACTCTGGCTGCTTGAGCAGGCTTTCAGTCCACGGCCTGTGCTCTCCCTGTCAGCAGCCGGTGCGTTTACTCGTCCCGGTCATAGCTATTTCTATATTAATAAGGTGATTATATACTGCTTTACAGGTCTGTCAAGCTGAAAATTTTTTTGCGTCCCGTGCTTGACGGATGGGCGGGTTGTCTCTATACTGTATGAAGTTATTCCCCTATTTTCATTCCATAATTCCGAGGAGTAAATAATGGATCACCAGCCCACCCGTGACAACGTGTATGATCTGAAGTCAGTCAAGTTACCCTACCTGGCAGGCGCAGTTTTGCGGCTGTTCGTAAAACTGGTGGAAGGTCCCCTGCGTGGTCTGTTGATCCCCAGCTTGTTCAAGAGCAGCGGCATCACCTGGCTGCGGGAGCAAAAATTTGATGAGGCACCCACCACCCAGCCGCTCAATTATACGGGCACTCTGGCGCACAAATCCCAGGCTGTGCCCGAGCAGGAGTGGCCCTCCAAACCGACTCCGGCCGCGCCCGGATTCCACTTTGCCAGTGTGCAGGATTATGCGCTTGCCTACCGGGAGGGCAGCCTGACGCCTGAAGATGTGGCCCGGCGTGCCCTGGATGCGATCGAAGCCAGTAATTCCGCCCAGCCGCCTCTGCGTGCCATTATTGCCGTGAACCGGGAGGATGTGCTTGAGCAGGCCCGCCAGGCAAGCGAGCGTATTAAAGCCCGCAAGCCCTTAAGTATTTTTGATGGGGTTCCGGTGGCAGTTAAAGATGAAGTGGACATGCGCCCCTTCCCAACCACCGTGGGTACCCGCTTCCTGGGCAAGACTCCCTGCAAGGAGGATTCAACGGTAGTGGCGCGCATGCGCGCGGCCGGTGCCCTGTTGATCGGAAAAGCCAACATGCACGAGATTGGCATCGGTGTGACCGGATTGAATCCCAACACCGGCACCACGCGTAATCCTTACGAACCAGATCATTTCACCGGGGGCAGCTCCAGCGGACCTGCCACGGCAGTGGCGGCAGGTCTCTGCCCGGTGGCCATCGGCGCAGATGGTGGCGGTTCCATTCGCATCCCGGCCTCGTTCTGCGGTATGGTTGGGCTTAAACCCACTTTTGGCCGCATCAGTGAATATGGCGCCTTTCCCTTGTGCTGGAGTGTGGCTCACCTGGGTCCTCTGGCAGACAGTGCCACCGATGCCGCCCTGGCATACGCAGTCATGGCCGGTCCGGATCTCAAGGACCCAAATTCGCTGCACCAGCCCGAACCCACACTAAAAGACTGGGACAAGTTAAACATGCGCGGCCTGCGCCTGGGCATCTTCTGGCCCTGGTTTCGGCATGCCAGCGATGAGGTGGTCTCCGCCTGTGAAACCATGCTCAGGGAGTTTGAAAAAATGGGCGCCAGTTTGCATGAGGTCTCCATTCCAGACATGGAAGCTGCACGCGTGGCTCACCTGATCACCATTGCAGGTGAGATGATGCAATCCATGAGCGCCACATATGCAGAGCATCACAAAGAACATGGCCTGGATGTGCGTACCAACCTGGCTCTGGCCAAGGCTTTTACCGCCAGTGACTACGTCCAGGCTCAGCGAGTGCGGACGCGTTTGATCGCTAATTTTAATAACGCCATGGAAAATGTGGATATGATCTTGACCCCATCCACCGGACTGGTTGCACCTGCCATTCCTACAGGCGCGCTGCCGGACGGCAATTCCGACCTGACCACCGTGATCGAGATCTTGCGTTTTACCACCCCCGCCAACCTGACCGGCCAGCCAGCCATCTCCTTCCCGGTTGGCTATAACCCGCATGGTCTGCCGATCGGTATGCAGGCCATTGGTCACGCCTGGCAGGAAGCCAGCCTGCTGGGTCTGGCACTGGTTGCTGAGCAGTTGGTGGTACGGCGTGAACCCCGGGTGCACTATAATTTGATGCAAGAATAACAAAAAGATAATGAGTTTCTTTTCAATAATTCAGGGGAAGGCTGGGTGTGAAAGCATACGAAGCTCGTTCCCAATCCCCAACATTCCATTTATTTGAGAGGTAATGATAAAAGGATGACACGAAAACAAATATCCATCGATACCTTCACTTTTAAACCCATGGCGAATTGGGATGGTCAGGGATTGCTGCTTACCAGTGGTGACTGGAAGACCGGTCACTTTAACGCCATGACAGTCGGTTGGGGCAGCCTGGGCGTCATGTGGGGACTCCCTTTTGTGCAGGTGGTTGTCCGCCCGGTACGCTACACCTACCAGTTCATGGAAAAATACGACACCTTCACCGTGTGCGCTTTCCCAGAAGCCTACGCTCCTGCGCTGGATCTGCTTGGCAACAAATCCGGGCGGGATGGCGACAAAATAAGCGAGGCCGGGCTGACCCCGATCGCCTCCACGCGTGTGGCGGCACCGGGTTATGCCCAGGCTGTCTTGATCCTGGAGTGCCGCAAGATCTATTGGAATGATATGGAGAAAGCCAATTTTCTGGACCCACGCCTGGAGAAAAAATATCCCGGCAAGGATTATCACCGCATGTACTACGGCGAGGTCCTGTCCATATTTGGCGAAGACCTGTATCAGGCCTGATATTCTCTTTCCCCGATCATTATGGTTGGTTAGCGCTTCACCTGCACATGCTCCACAAAATGCCGCACCCCCCCAAATTTAAACTTGTAGGCCTCATCACCGCGCATGAAATCAAACTCAGTGCGGCCATGTTCATTGGCCCACTGCAACAGGTGACCCAGCAGCACCCAACCGGGTGAAAGTTCCAGGTAGCGTTGATCCAATCCCGAGTTGTATACCCAGATATGCCCATTGTAATCAAAGTTCAGATACCCGGCGGCTTTTTGTCCAGCCACTTCCAGAAATGCCAGTTGCAACCAGCCGGATTTCCAGGCTGCCCAGGCTGCGTTTTTCATCTGTGGCCGCATGGCCGGGCTAAGAAAAAAAGCCTTCTCGGGGTCATTTGACATGAGGTTGAGAAAGGCATCCATGTCGTCATCCAACCGGGTCTCGTCTTCCAGGATATACCAGCTCACCGGCAGGTCATATTCGGCTGCCCGGCGCATCTTGCGCCGGATCTCGTGACGCTGTTTTTTATCGATACCTGCCAGGTAGCTCTCAAAATTTCCCGTCAATGATACCGAAATGACCGGGCGAAATGACTCCTGCTGATATTTCCAGCCATGTTTTTCGGCTGCATTTTGCAGAGCAGCCAAACTGGCAGAAGCCTCGGGCAGGTTGAACCAATCCAGGCAGTGCCACACAGCAGGTGTGCTGTCAGCCAGGAAATCGAGCAAACCTGATAAAAATTCCGCCAGATCTCGTTCCCGGACGATCACATCCAGGTAGTCGGATATCTCGATGCTGCCCATCAGCAGCAAGGCTGGTACGCCATCATGATTGTCTGCCAGGAATAAGGGCGCAATCCCGGTCAGAATACCATCCTGGCGGCCAGTAACCACTGCCAGTTCGGCATTTTCCCACTCTCCCCCGCCGCGTGTCTGCCACCAGGCGCTCAGATACTCATGGCGTAAAAAGGGCACATTGGTTATGCTCTCCGCCAGCAGTGAGTTCCACTCTTCTGCCAGGGCTTCCAGTTCAGATGTTGTTTTAATAAAGCTAAATTCCATTGATTATCTATCCTATGTTTAATTTAAACTATGTTACGCGCAAATCTTATTGCCCGGGTGTCCACCTTATGATGCCATCACCCTGATTCTCTTATACCCTGTTAGGAATGAGTGAAAGAGGGGTAAGAAAATAGGGGTTATCTGACCTTGTGAAAGCCCTGATTCTGCCATTACCCAATGAATTGGATTTTAACGTATAATGATGACATGACAGTTGAATTTGACCTCATCTTCCTTCCATTTCATCGAATCGACGGTAAGGATTGGCCTTCTCTTCCCGGGCTGATGACAGCTTCTCCACCACGGAGGGTTGCACGCGGCCGGGAGGGGGATCATCTGTTCATCTACCTTGCATTGGCGGGCAATACACCCTTTTCATCAGATGAGTATACCAAAATCATTGCACAAATGACCGCTGGTTTTTTTGAAACCGCCGGTTCGCTGACGTCTGCCTTGCGTATCACGGCGGATATCCTCAACCTAACCCTGCTCAACCGCAACCTGGGCACAACCGGCCGGGGCCAATATATTGTTGGTCGCCTGATTTTGGGTGTGCTGCGCGGTAGTCAGCTTGTAGTGGTGCAAAGTGGTCCGACCCATATATTCAGTGTTGGCAAGGATGATGTACAGCATATCCACGACCCGGAACTCTCAGGACGCGGATTGGGTTTCAGCCAAACCGCACCCTTGTATTACTCGCAACTGGATCTTAATCCAGGCGATCAACTTGTGATGTGCGCCCAACTTCCAGATGGATGGGAAGCAGCGCTGATGAGTGAGCGTGGTGTTACTTCTCTTGAAGCCTTGCGCCGTAAACTCCAATCCATCCCGAATGAAAATATCAACGCAGCCATCATCCAGGCGCAAACCGGAAAAGGTCTAATGACCTTGTTAAGTGCAGCACGGCTACAGGCAGTTCAAACCCCTGTGGCAGCCCTGCAGGAAACTCCTGCCTCCATGCTTGTATCTGAACTAGATGTGGAACTGGATATGGAAGAGCTGCGCGCCCAGGAGGAACAAAGCAGGCAAAGCCTGCCGCCTCTTTCGGGACCGGTGGCCAAAGCTCCTGCAGAACTTGAGAATACGCCTGCTCCAGAGGCTGCCATCCTTACATCTGCACCTGTTCCGGCAGATGAATCCATCCGGATTCCCAGTCATTATTCGCAGCTTCTCAAAGACTCGACTCCAGAAGACAGCTCAGCGGATGAAATGCTGCCCGAATCAGAATTGGATGGATCTGCAGGCGTCTCACCTGCAATCCGGCAGATGGCTCAGAGCCAAATCTTCAGTTCAAATAATACCAGCGAACTTCCCGAAATTAAACGCACGGATTTATCCCGCCGCGTTGAGATCATGGGCAGGCTTTTAACAGGTCTGCAAGGCGTTCGCAAATTTGGACGGTCAGTGAGCACTGGTTTTCAAACTCTAATAAAGCGGACGCTGCCCGGAGTGCCGGAAGACCGCTCACCTGCCATGCAGGGCTCGACCATGGCTTTTATCGCCGTTATCGTTCCCCTGATATTGGTGGTTATAGCCAGTACGGTATATTTGCGGTTTGGGCGTTCTGCACAGTACGATGAAAATTACAAGCTGGCCATCAGCGAAGCTGTGGGGGCAATAGGGCAAAGTGACTCTGCCATTGTGCGCAGGGCCTGGGAAAGCACGCTCTACTATCTCGACCGGGCCGAGGGCTACCAGATCACCCAGGATTCTTATGCCTTGCGCCAGCAGGCCCAAAGCGTTCTGGATGCCATGGATCAGATCATCCGCCTTGATTTCCGCCCGGCCATCTACGGCGGTTTGAGTAAAACAATTCAGGTCGGGCACATGGCTGCCAGCGAAACGGACCTGTACTTGTTGAACGTTGCCCAGGGGAATGTCATGCGCACTTTCATGACCAGCCAGGGTTACGAAGTTGATACGAATTTTAAATGCGGACCCGGCAGCTATCAATCCATTAATGTAAAATCCGAATCAACCTATGACGTAGGCATTATTTTGGATATGGTGGCTTTGCCCAGGGTTAATCTTTTTGGTGCAGCCACCCTGGTGGGTATGGACAACACAGGTACCCTGGTGTTCTGCAGTCCCAATAAAGAACCGCTGGCCTGGAAGTTGGAAGAACCCGACATCCGTTGGAAAAATCTGGCCGGGTTTGCACTGGGCGCAGATGATTACTCCCTTTACGTTCTCGACCCGGCTGGTAACGCCGTCTGGGTGTTTGGACTGGATGAGGACACCCGATATGGTCTGCCGCCTGACCTGTTCTTTTCCGGCGATTTTGTGCCGAAGAATTTGGGTCAGGCTACTGATATTACCATCTCAGGTAACGATCTGTACCTGTTATTTAGCGATGGACATGTCACCAACTGCACGCCGGGAATACTGGGAGATGTGGTGCCCATCCGTTGCAATGATCCGGAGACGATGACAGATACGCGCAGTGGGCACCAGAGCGGAGCGGTCCTTTCGGATGCGCAGTTCACCGAAATGACATTCACCTCTCCTCCCGACCCATCCCTGTATGTGCTGGCGCCGGTTACCGCTGCCATCTACCGTTTCAGCCCGCGCCCTGAAGCACTTTTTCTGCAAAACCAGTTCCGTGCGGCTGTAGACCAGGATAAGACCCTGTTCACCTCACCCATTTCCGCCATGGCGATCAGTCCCAATCGATACATTTTCCTGAGTGTGGGCAGCCAGATCTATTTTGCTACGGATGTGCCCTGATGAAGAAAACCCTGGCACATCAGCGATCTTGTAGGACGGTTAGGCTTATAAGATCATGATATGAGTAAAACAACGGGCAGCCTTGGTAATCTGATTAATTCTGCTTTTGGAAGTTTATTAAAACTCTTTGGGGTATCCAAAGCGCCGGTTACACCACCAGCCCCGCAGCCTGTTTCCCATCCAGACAGCAGCACTGAACCGGCACGCATCGTAACCGCGCGTGTCCTGTTGGTGATCTATGACCCGGTCATGGATACAGTTACTGGAGAAAAGTTATCCAGCAAGATGAACTGGCAGCGTGTGGATGCTCTGATGACGGGTTTCATCACTGATATTGCCACAACCAGTGGCGGATTGGCACGTTACCAGGTGGTGAAGCGCGTTGAATTAAACGAATTCCCTGCCAAGACAGATGGTTTCCGTTATACTCCCACCAGTTACATGGCAGTATTGCGGGGAGGTAATCCGCATACCCCTAGCATGGCAGATTACCAGACCCTATTGACGCAATTGAATATTTTGCAGCAAGTTAACAATCGTGAAATTGATGAAGTCTGGCTGTTTGCTTTTCCGCATGCCGGGTTTTACGAATCGCGCATGGCCGGGAAGGGAGCCTTCTGGTGCAATTCTCCGGCGATGGAAAATACTTCGAGTTGCAGTCGCAAATTTGTGATCATGGGTTTCTCTTATGAACGCCAGGTGGGAGAGATGCTCGAATCGTTTGGGCACCGCAGTGAATCCATTTTGATCAAGACTTTTCAAAAAGCCCCACCTGGCAAGAACCCGTATGAACGTTTTTCAAGATACGATAAACAAAATCCTGGGCAGGCTGAGGTGGGAAACATTCACTTTGCACCGAACAGTGAAAGTGACTATGATTGGAATAACCCGCGCCTGGTCTCCAGTCACTGTGACGACTGGTTAAATTTTCCCAGGCTTCCCGGTCCAGCCAGGCAGGTGAACGCAGATGAATGGGGTAATGGGAATATTCGCCTGCATCACAAGTGGTGGCTGCGCCACTTGCCCAAAGTGTCCGGGCGAACGGGGAGTGTTGCCAACAACTGGTGGCAATACCTCATTGATCCAAACCTGATAGATTTGTAAAGTTGGTGTAAATACTTCAATCAGTGATATGTGTGTTGCTAGTATTTAGTTATCGTTTCATGGAAATATTCGTTCAGAAAACGCATTCGCTAAATGGACATTATGCTATTTAATAAGTCTCAATCACCTAAGGTGCGCTGGTTGATTGCCATGTGTATATGGGGAATCTTTGTGGCAGTCTCCTTGCTGCTCAGAAAAGCCATCGGTCCTTCTGTAGAAATGCTCCTTTTAATTCCGGCAATTCTCGTTTCATGGAGCCTGGGAATGTGGCGGGGAGGCCTGCTGGCATTTGTCGGTCATTTTGCCTATCTGTTGATACAGGTACTCCAGCAGGTGGAAGATCTGGCCGGGATTTTACAACATGGTGAGCTGGTTGGTTTAATTGCTACCATTCTGGTTGCTGGAATCGTTGGAAAATTTGGATTGATGTCTCGCAGCAATAGAAAAGAGATCCTTGCCCGTGACCAGGTGATTGAGCAGCGTCGTGCTCAAGCCAGCTTCCTCGCCTTGTTAAATGACATCGTACGAGCCTCCCTGGAAGTCAATGATATGCCCGGCATGTTGAAGATTTTAGTCAGCCGGATGGGTGAATTGTTTGTGGCTGACGATTGCTTTATCACCTTCTGGGATGAGGTAAAAAAGCTGTCCATACCCATGGCGGCATATGGTCCATATAGTGATATGTATCAATCGGTTATCGCCAAACCTGGTGAGCTTACCCTGACCTCATCTGTTCTGGAAGCAGGTCATGCCCTGGTGATTGAAAATCCTAGAAATTCACCCTTTGTAGATCCCGAGGTGATGATTCCATTTCCTGAAATCCGCTGCTCATTGGTGTTGCCACTGATCTCTGGTGAAAAGAAGCAGGGAGCCATTATTCTAAGTTTTCATTCTCCACGTAAATTTTCGGATGCGGAGATTGCTTGGGGAGAACTTGCAGCCCGGCAGGTTTCTCTGGCAATGACCAAGATATTGCTTTTGGAAGAAGCTGGAAAAAGTGTGCGTGAATTTACAGGTCTTCATGAAATTTCCCGGGTTCTTCATTTTCCGGATGACTCTCGAAATATGTTTGGCCAGCTCACTGAAATCATGGCGCAGCTCGTGGACGCTCAAATATGCATGATTTGTTTGTACGATCCTGAAACCGATGAAATCAATGCCCAGGTTTCTGCGTACGGGATGAGTGATGACCAGGTTGGCTTCTACCATTACACCAATAGTGTGGGTGAACAGATTTGGAATTTAACAGAAAAAGGAATTTTTTGCACCAATGCAATCTCTGATATCCCACCTGAGTTCATGGAATTTGCCCGGGCGCTTCATATCGAATCGGTCATGGCTGCCCCAATGCAGCGTACAGACCAGGGTTTGTTTGGAATGGTGTTTACCATCAATAAACCAGGCGGGTTTGATCAGGATGATACCCGCTTGTTGGGTATTTTTGCTTCCCAGGCTTCTTTTGTGATCCAAAACATCCAATTGCTTGCATCCGAACGCAGGCGCAACGAGGAATTATCTGTGTTAAATGCCATTGCCACTGCGGCAACGGGTGCTCATAATGAAGATGAATTGATCGAATTTGTAACGCACATGATCGGTGAAAAACTTTACCCGGATAATTTTGGGATCATGATTTTAGATGAAGAAGGGGCGTTGCTGCAATTGCACTCATCCTATCGCCTTGGACTTATGGAAAAACCGGCCAGCATTCCATCTGGGGTGGGAATTACCGGTAATGTTGCTCTCACAGGTAAAACCAGGCGTGTGGCTGATGTCAGCCAGGCGGCAGATTACTTGAATGTGGATGACCGAATTCGCTCTGAATTGTGTGTACCCCTCAAACTGGGTGAACGGGTGATCGGGGTAGTCAATGCTGAGAGTGGAAAACTGAATGCCTTTACCCAAAGAGATGAAGATTTACTGAGCGTCATCGCCGGACAACTGGCAACGGCGATTGAACGTTTACGCACGATTGATGCACAATATAGGCAAAACAACCAACTGGAGCGGTCCAACGCCATGATCAAGGTACTGGCCCAGGTGGGCTCGCGGGCTTCGATCGCAGCCGATCCTGAAGGTGTCATGAATACCCTGGGCAATGAATTATCCTTGCTGGGATTAATGTGTGTAATTGCCCTTCCAGAACCAGACAATCAGAATATGAGCATTGCTTACACGTCCATTCCCAAGCGCGTTATCAAAGTGATTGAACGTGCAGCCGGGCGAAAAATTAAGGAATTTGTTTTTCCACGCGAGCGCCTGTGGCTGTATTCACAAGAATCCATGGACCCCTTGCTGCTTAGCGATCCGGTCAATGTGGTCAGTAGCATCCTGGTTGACTTCCCCCGGCAAAGTATTCAAAAAATACTGACTCCCATTGGAGTGACTCCCAATATACCGATCTGCCACCTACCCTTGATCGTGGATGGCGAATTCAAAGGAGTCTTCTGGTTATGGGGAGAGGACTTGCGCGAGAGTGACCTGCCCACCATGTCCATCTTTGGCAGTCAGGTGGCTATTGCATTACAAAATGCTCACTTGTTGGCCAAAGTACAAAAGATGGCACTCATAGATGACTTGACCGGTATCTTTAACCGCAGGCATTTCTTCGAACTGGCTGAGCACGAATTCAGTCGGGCCCGGCGTTATGACCTGCCTCTTTCAGCGATTATTCTGGATATCGACCACTTTAAGAAGTTTAATGACCGTTATGGGCATATCGTTGGGGACCAGGTTTTACACAATGTAGCCCAGGTATTAAACAGGAGTTTGCGGGATAATGATATCCTGGGGCGTTATGGGGGCGAGGAGTTCTCCGTCCTGATGCCGGTTACGGATATGGAATCCGCCCATAGTGTTGCCCTGCGCTTGAAGAACTGTGTGGCCGAGACCAGTGTTGAAACCGATGCCGGACCGGTCGGGGTTAAGATCAGCATAGGTGTATCACAACTGGCGGAGGATATGCCCACCCTTTTAAACCTGATCAACCGTGCTGACCAGGCCATGTATATAGCCAAGAGCACGGGGGGGAACATTGTGGCAACAAAATGAATCGGGTCAACCCTGGTTGGTTCTCTATGCTGTAAAGATCAATGAACAGCAGGTCAGAGCGCCTTCGGCTTTGCCCAGTTCCGAAGCATCCACCAGCTTCAATTTCAGACCGGCTGCCTCCAGGCGTTGACCAGTGCAGGGAAAACCTGGCTGATAGAGCAGTATCTGATTGACCCGCACAGCATTGGCACCATATATTTCCAATGGATGCACTTCGATCAGTTTATAACCATCAAATTCCTCTTTATCTATCCAGGCAGGGTTGATCAAAAGGGCATCTTCGGCCACTTGTGTAACCGCTGATTTCAAGTGCAGGCAGCCTGTCACCTTGACTCCTTTTACCTGGTATCCGAATGGCTTGAGGCAGGTTTCCATTTGCTGGATGGCAGAAACATTACTGCGGGTTGAAATACCAACGTAGATATTCTTACCGACCTGCAGAATATCTCCGCCATCCAGGCTGCCGGGTGACTGGATCGTGATTAGCTGGCGGTAGGAGCTGAGCGACCGGCTTATGCTTTCTACCTCCGGCTTGCGCGAATCCGCGCCAGGATGGGTGAGGAGCGCCAGTTCATCCAGCACCAGGGCAGCATCTTCAACGAATACTGAATCCGGTAGATCTGGCTCGGCTGGCAGGGAAATGACCTCAACCCCCAGGGATTGCAGCGCTTGCTCATATTGGACATGCTGGGCAATGGCTGTTTGCAGGTCGATGGACTGGCGTTCCAGGTGGGTCAATTCGCACCGGGTGATGGCCGGACTAACTTTGCGGGTGATGGCGATCAACATTTTCAGCCTCAATATTCAATGGTTCATGCTTATTTAGCGGGAGAACCATTTAGAAACGCAGGTGTTTGACGGTCAGACCGTCGTTGATGATCTCTTGCAGCGAGTCGATTCCAATGCGCAGGTGCAGGTCGGCAAATTCCTGGGTCACCTTTTTATCGCTTTTGGCGGTCTTGATACCCTCCGGGATCATGGGTTGGTCTGATACCAACAGCAGGGCTCCGGCAGGGATCCGATTGGCAAAGCCTGTCATAAAAATGGTGGCTGTTTCCATATCCACTGCCATGACGCGAATACGCTGCAGGTAGGTTTTAAATTCTTCGTCGTGCTCCCAGACGCGCCGGTTGGTGGAATACACTGTGCCGGTCCAGTAATCCCGCTGGGCATTGCGGATTGTTGTGGAGACGGCTTTTTGCAAGTTAAAGGCTGGCAAGGCGGGCACTTCCGGTGGAAAATAATCGTTGGATGTACCTTCGCCTCGTATGGCAGCGATCGGCAGGATCAGGTCACCGAGCTGGTTCTTGGATTTCAATCCCCCGCATTTGCCCAGAAACAAGGCTGCTTTGGGTTTTATGGCAGACAACAGATCCATGACCGTGGCGGCATTGGCGCTGCCCATGCCAAAGTTGATCATGGTGATGCCGTTGGCAGTGGCGTTTGGCATCGGCATTTTCTGTCCGTGGATGGGCACATTATGCCATTCGGAAAACATGCTGAGATAATTTTTAAAATTAACCAGCAAGATGTACTGGCCAAAATCCGTCAAGGGCGTGCCGGTATAACGCGGCAGCCAGTCAGAAACGATTTCGTTCTTAGTGGTCATAATAACTCCCAAATCTGGTATATACCCAATCTGCCCCCCTGCCCATCCGAATGGAAGGTTTCACAAACACGGAAACCGGCAGCTTTGGCCAGCCTGGATAGTTCTGCATCATCAAAATGGTGCACATAGCGCAGCCCAAGGCCACCATGCCGCCAATCCAGCAGGTAGTCACCCGGGTCAAGGTCTTCTGGGTTTAATCCGGCTGCCTGCCAGGGTTGGATACGATTTTGCAGGCGAGGACTGTTCAGAAATTGCCAGTTCGAATGGATGAACTTGCCTGCACTACTCAACAGGCGGGCGATCTTCGCCATTATTTGAAAGCGCAGTTGCTCGGAAGGGATGTGATGAAGAGATGCAAATGCAAACACCAGGTCATACCCGCCAGCAGGCAAACCCGTGTCCCAATCAGCGCTGGTCAGGTCTGCCCGGATAAAATTTACCGGGAAGAGATCTGGCTGCCGCCGGGCAGCAGCCAGGAGCGGCGGGCTGAAATCCAGCCCAGTATAACTGCCCTGGTGTCCGGTTCTGGCAAGCTGGCGTGCCAGTTCACCATTCCCGCAACCCAGGTCCAGGATGTTCTCACGGCCTTCCAGGCGATCCAGGATCGTGCGCATACCGGGTTGTATTCGTCCGCGTGTGGCTGAAAAATCTGCGCCAAAGCTCTGGTAGAATTGATAATTAATATCCAATAATTGCTTGAGAGTGGTGAGCTGCATACATTCATTATACTCACCCACCGGCTTGTAATGGTAGAATATTTAAGAGAAATTGTCTGACTTCCACAAAATCTGAAAGTTCTTTGTCCTCTCTCTGTCCCTACTCCAGATTTTCAGAAATCCTGACCGAAAGGGCCTCCAGGAATGGAGATGGCTTATAGTAAAGAAGATGACCAAGAATAAAACCTGGACCCAAACCCACCGGCTGACACTCGAAAAATTGAGCCATGCCCGGCTTATCCTGGAGGAAGTGCGCCTGGGTCTGCCTGTATTGGAGGCGATCCACCGGCACCCGGGTGTTGATGGGCATGTCAGCAAATCTGTTCTCGTGGCGGCTTACAATCATCTGGTGGAAAGCGGGGAATGGCAGCCCAATCCGGGTTTGCAGGCGCGTATCCGTATGAAACCGGTGCGCACTCTTTCAGGTGTGACGACTGTCACTGTGCTGACCAAGCCTTATCCCTGCCCGGCGCAATGTATTTTTTGCCCGGATGATGCCCGCATGCCCAAGAGTTACCTGCCCGACGAGCCGGGTGCCATGCGGGCGGTTGAACACGATTTTGATCCTTTTGACCAGGTATATTCCCGTCTTGAATCGCTGGAGGCGGTTGGGCATCCCACCGATAAAGTGGAATTGCTCATCCTGGGGGGAACCTGGTCGGCTTACCGCAGGGATTACCAGGAATGGTTTGTGCGCCGCTGCCTGGATGCTCTCAATGGGAAAACCGCCGGATCATTGTTGGAAGCGCATTCTCTCAATGAAACTGCCATGCACCGCAACGTTGGTCTGGTCATCGAAACCCGCCCGGATGAGATCACCCCCAAAGAGATCGCCTGGTTGCGTCAACTGGGTGTCACCAAGCTCCAGATGGGAGCCCAAAGCCTGAATGATCGTATTCTGGCGCTCAACCAGCGCGGCCATACAGTTGCTGAAACCGGTCGGGCGGTGGCGTTGCTAAGGGCGGCTGGTTTCAAAATTGTTCTGCATTGGATGCCCAACCTGCTCGGGGCAACCCCGGATTCCGACCGGATGGATTTCAAGCGTTTGTGGGAAGACCTTTGCCCTGACGAGATCAAGATCTACCCATGCCAGTTGCTGGAAAATGCACCCTTATATGCCTTTTGGCAACGAGGAGAATACCAACCCTACAGCCAGGAACAACTAGTCTCGCTTCTGGCGGACATTAAACCAGGTATTCCACGTTACTGCCGGGTTAACCGTGTCATCCGCGATATCCCTTCCACGCATGTGGTGGCAGGCAACAAACGCACCAGTCTGCGCCAGGATGCACAGGCTGAAATGACCCGGCGGGGTAGCCACTGTGAGTGTATTCGTTGTCGTGAAGTGCGCGGCAGCAGCGTGGTCAACTCGGATCTGATTCTACAAGACCAGGTTTACACGGCAGGCGGGGCGGAGGAGCATTTCCTGTCTTTCACAACCCCGGATGATAAAATTGCCGGTTTCATCCGCCTATCCCTGCCCGGGAAGAATTCTCCACACACTGGCCTTAAAGACCTGGAGGCGGCTGCCATTATCCGGGAGGTGCATGTGTATGGTCAGTCTTTGGCAGTAGGCCAGGATGCAAATGGAGCAGCCCAGCATAGTGGTTTGGGCACCCGTTTGTTGGAAGAAGCGGATGCAATTACCCGAAAATATGGATTTAAGCGCTTGGTGGTAATTTCCGCAATAGGTACGCGCAGGTATTACCTGGAACGTGGCTTTAAGCGTGGCGAGACTTACCTTATCAAGATATTGACCTGATTCTCCACCAGGGTCAACAGCGCGTCTGCATCAATAAAGTTGGTATTTTTTACGTACCGTCTCGAAGGTTTGATTGGTAAAACAAAGTTTTTCAAGGAATCCTTCGGGACGTTCGGTGTAAGATGAGTTAATAATGGCTGCTCAAAAAGGTTATTGATTCATGCAACCGTTTATTCAATTGTTCTGGCTTTTCATAAAAGTAAACCTGTTGACGACTTCCGGCCCGGCTTCGGTGGGGCTTTTATACAAAGAATCCGTGGGTATTTTGATGACCAATGCGGATTTTGTCCAGGCGGTTAGCTTTTCGAGCATCCTGCCAGGTAGCGATGCATTGCAGTTGGCCATGTTCATTGGATATTCAGTCGGGGGTATTCCCGGGGCATTGGTGGCCTTGTTGGGCTCCATTTTGCCTCCCACGGTGTTGATGCTGGGCGTGATCTTGATCCTGCATCGCCTGCACCGGGAGGCCTGGGTAGCACGCTTTGTATCCGGCCTTTCTCCCGCGGTTTCAATCCTGATGGTTTTCGTGGCCTGGCAGGTTTTTCAAGATGGCAATAACGGGGCAATAGGCTGGCAAACCTTGCTGATTGCGGCTGGAACCCTGGTTGCTTTGGTATTGGAGGCACCCGTGCCGCTTGTTCTGCTGGCAGCCGGATTGCTGGGAGTATTCATTTACTGATGAAATCACCAAAAACAACTCTCAGGCTGAAATTGTTCTGGATGTTTCTAAAGATCAACCTCCTTTCCACATCCGGGCCGTCTTCTGTTGGGCTTTTGTTTAAGGAATCCGTGGGAAAGATCATGACAGAAACCCAGTTCATTGAAGCCGTTGGTTTTTCCAATCTTCTGCCTGGCAGCGATGCTTTGCAATTGGCCATGTTCGTAGGATATTCGGTTGGGGGTATACCGGGTTCTCTGGTGGCTCTGCTGGGTTCCATTTTGCCTACCACCGTGATAATGTTGGCGGTTGTATCCCTGTTGCAACGCATTAAAGGTGAAGTGTGGATGCAGGGTTTTGTTCATGGTTTAAGCCCGGCTGTTGCCATGGTCATTATGGTCGTAGCCTGGAATTTATTCAGAAGTGAGAAGAATCTTCCGAGACAGGTGCTCTTGATAGCTGCTTTGAGCCTCCTGGCTTTTCTCTTGGCTGTTCCCTCGCCCATTGTCCTGGTGGGTGCGGGGTTATTGGGAGTGATGTTAATCCGATGAATACACATACAAATCATCTTGTTTTGGTTACCAATGGCCGGCAGGAAACCCGCCCTTCCCTTGAATACGGCATCTGGTTGGCGGATAAGCTGAAACTACCCGTGCATGTTTTGGGTGTGCGCGAATCAGGTGATCAGGCTCACCCGGTGGCATCCCTGGTGGAGGAGATGCTTCCGTCTCTACAATCCGCCGGGATCCCATTCCAGGTGGAATATCAGACTGGTCCGGCGGAGGAGGTTGTCAATCAATCCGTTCAACTGGCTGGTGCGCTGGTAGTGCTTGGCCCTCTGGGCAGGCCTCCGCTGCACAATTTTCTCCTGGGGCACTCCTTCCGCCATTTTATGGAAGAACTGCCCATGCCTATTCTCTATGTACCCAGATCCCGGCTGCCAGTCAGGAAAATTTTGGTCTGTATGGGCGGTCTGGGATATACCATGAATGTATTTCATGAAGCCCTGGCAATTGCCAATCTCTTGCCTGCCTCGCTGACATTCTTGCATGTTGTTGAGCCGGTAACCCTGGATTACCCCCTGGCACATGAGGTGGAAGCCCATTGGCAGGACCTAATGAATACAAATACTCCACAGGGTCGTATCTTAAGGCAGGTATTAAGTGAAACGCAAGGGTTGGAGATACAATCCGAGGTCAGGCTGCGCCATGGGCATATTGTTCCCGGGATATTAAAGGAAATAGAGACAGGAAATTATGATCTAGTCTGCATGGGGTCAATGTATAGTTCTCAAAGCTTACGGCATTTAACCCTCCCGAATATTACCGCCGAAATTGCAGAAACTGCTGGATGCCCGATCTTGACTGTGCGTACTATTCAGACTGAATAACTTATTACTGTTTTTCCCACTCCGCCACCGCCTGCCGGATGAAGGCCTTGATCTCGGGGTTTGGAACGGAATCGATACCTTCGTATTTGTTCAGGCCAATGTACACGAGTACACCCCCTGTGGGTGCTTCCAGCAGCCGGATGCCCAGGTTGGATAGGGGCGAAGCAACCAGGCGGGCTTGCAGTACTGAGTCGATTTGGGAAACGATGCTGCCGGTTGGTTTGACAGGTGGGCTCTGCGCAGGTGGGACGGAAAGGGGCGGGGTGACCGGGGGGACAACTTGAGGTTTGACTTTTGGAGGCTCTGGTTGAGATTCAAAGGGCGGGGTAACGGGAGTAGCTGGAGAACTTTCCAGCCAGGGGCGCATTTCGACCAGGAGATCAACCAGTGTGTGCCTGTTTTCCGGTGTAAGCTCATCTTTATTGGTGATGGTTTGACCACCCAGCTCTAATACCAGGTCATTGGACTGGTTGCGGTTGATGCTGAGCAGGTTTGGCTGCTTCACCGGTGTAGGGGGAAGTTCTATTTTTTCTTTCTCTTCTTCCCGGGCTTTCTTTTTATCTTTGTTTTTTTGTTTGATGGCGGCTTCCACCAGACCGATGATATAGCCAATGAAGAATAAGGCAGTGATGATCCCTATGGTTTTTAGATCCCATTCCATTTTATCCATCCTTAGTATCAAGTATCTAAGCAAAAAAGTTGGGTGTGTGGGTGTGAAAGCGAGTGAAACTCGCTTTCACACCCACACCTTCATCTAAATTATGAGAAGATAACATCCTTATCTGATTGGCAGACAGGGCAAAAGTGGGTGCCACGCTGCCCGACGATCATTTTTTCAATCTTTGTTCCACATACCGGGCAGGCTTCCCCTTCCCTTCCATAAACCCGAAAGTGATTCTGAAAATCACCACCGCGATACACCCAGTCGATGCTGGCTCCATTGCGGAGAATGCCTTCCTGTAATACATCCCGGATGGCCCGCCAAAGTCCAACCCCTTGTTGTTCTGTCAGGCTGTCTGAGAGCCTGCGGGGATGCAGCCTGGCAATGTGCAAGGCCTCATCAGTGTAGATGTTTCCCAGCCCGGCCAGGAAGGTCTGGTCAAGAAGCAGTGGCTTGAGCTGTCTATGCCGGTTGCGCAGCCGGGCAACAAGAATTTCAGATGTAAAGTCATCCGCCAGTGGTTCGGGTCCGAGCGTGCCCAAAACCTGGTCTGGGTCGGAAGTCAGCCAGACCCTCCCAAACTTGCGGGTATCGTTGAAAACCAGCGATAAGTCTCCTGTCAGCCCAAGGATCAGGCGGTCATGTTTTTCGGGGATGCAGGTGCCTTCCCTTATATCCAGGTCTCCGCTCATGCGCAGATGGATCAGAAGCTGATCTTGCGATAGACGCAAGCGCAGAAATTTCCCCCGCCGTAAGATGCCCTGGATGGTTTGTCCAACCAGCCGCCAGTTGAATTCCGCAGGAGTTGGAGCTGCCAGGCTGCGTTTCCAGCGTAAATCCACTGCCTGGATCTCTCTGCCGGTCAGGATAGGGGCGAGCTTTCTCGCAATGGTTTCCACTTCAGGTAATTCAGGCATTAGATAGATTCGATATCAATATATACTTTCTCAAAGAAGTGGGGTGTTGGGCACACCCCAACCTTCCCGCGAATTATTGAAAAGATACATTAAGATTTTACATCAAAAACTGCCGGATTGGAAACAAATCCCGGCAGCGGATTGGGCTGCCGGGAAAAAGGATGGTTGACCGGGGTTTAGCTCATTTGTTGAGCCAGATAATTCTGGATGCCCATCTGTTTGATCTGGTCGAGCTGGGCTTCGATCCAGTCGATATGTTCTTCTTCATCTTCAAGGATCTCTTCCAACATGTCCCGGGTTCCGTTGTCGCCCAGGCTGACAGCCAGCTTGATGGCCGTGTTGTAAGCCTTGATGGCGCCTTCTTCGGCGGCCCAGTCATTTTTGTGCTGGGTTTCCACGTTCTGACCGATGTTGATCGGGTTCAGATTGCTGACAACCGGATGCCCCTCCAGGAAAATGATCCGCCCGATAAGTTTTTCAGCATGCTTCATTTCGTCAATGGCACGTTTTTCGATCACTTCGGCAAGGTGGGTATAACCCCAATTTGCGCACATTTCGGCCTGAACCATGTACTGGCTGATGGCAGTCAATTCATCTGCGAGCAGAAAATTCAGTTTTTCAATGATCTTATCGTTGCCTTTCATATAGTTCTCCTTTACTAATGGTTAAAGAAACTACTCGTTGAACATTTCACCGACGCTGCGGCCTTCATGTGCCCGCCGGATGACTTCTCCCAGCAGCGGCGCAATGGATAACACTGTCAGGCGCTCCCCCAGCAGAGCGCAATTTTCGGGTGAAATTTGGATGGAATCAGTTGTGATGAATTCGGTAACGGGCAGGGCTGCCAATCGTTTGGTGGCATCGGTGGATAAAACCGGATGAACAAAGGCAATGTAGATCCGGCGTGCTCCCCCTTCTTTTACCAGGTTTACGGCCTGGACGATGGATCCGCCGGTGTCAATTTCGTCATCCACCAGGAAGACATCCCGGTCTTTAACGTCACCGATGATGGTCAGAGCTTCAGCCTTGGCATCATTGGCGACGCGGCGCTTTTCAATGAAGGCGATGGGGGTATCAATGCTGGCTGCAAAGTTGCGGCCTTTCTTGGCATATCCCAGATCCACTGTGACCACCACCGGATCTTTCAGGTATTGGCGCAAATTGGTATTGACGTAATTGGTCATTAGATGAGAGGCGGTCAGCACATCTCCCGGGATGGAAAAGAAGCCCTGGATCTGACCGGAATGCGGGTCGAGGGTCATGTACCGGTCTGCCCCTGCCACTTCGATCAGGTCTGCCACTAGACGTCCTGTGATGGGCACCCGGGGCTGGTCTTTTCGGTCTGACCGGGCATAGCATAAATAGGGCACAACTGCCGTGATGCGGGCAGCTGAATCCAGGCGCAGGGTTTGCAGCAGGATCAAGAGCTCCATTAGGTTGCGCTGGACCGGTGCGGCTGTGGTTTGGATGACATACACATCCTGGCCGCGCACGCTTCCATGCAGTTTCGTGAAGAGGTTGTCATTGGGGAACAGGATAATATCCCGGCCGCACAGGGTCGTCTGGAGATAATCAGCGATTTTTTGAGCCAGGTCTGGAGAAGCTGTCCCCGCGAATAGTTTGATCTCACCATACATTTTTATTTCATGGGAGTGTACCGGCATCATTCCTCCAATAAATGTTTCGCATCCCACTCGGAACGCAGAACGCTCATAATAAGTTCATCGCCATATCTGCCTTGCTTGAATTTGGCTTGTCTCATACGACCTTCTTGCACAAAACCAGCTTTTTCATAACAGCGGATGGCACGCGGGTTATCGTCGTACACTACCAGCATGATGCGGTTGAGGTTGAGGGTTTCAAAACCGTGCTTGAGAAGCAGTTGCATGGTCTCGGTGCCATAGCCGTGGTTCCAGAGTGACTTGTCGCCGATGAAAATGCCCAAATCAGCGCTGCGGTTGGTCTGCGAAATATTATGGAATTCACAATTTCCGATGATGCGCCAGGCATCTCCATCCCGGATCTCGATGGCCAGGGGACGTTCAGCAGGAGAGTGGTCTGCCAGCTTCTCAAACCAACGTTTTTCGTCTTCCAAAGATAGCGGTGCCAGGAAGAGCAATCCCTCGATCACTTCCGGATCGTTCAGCCACTGCACGAAGAAGGGCAGGTCTTCCGGCTCCACTCCGCGCAGGCGAATATGCTTGCCAAAGATCATATTTTCCTCCCATTCATTAAAGCCTTAACAGCTTCCCATGGGGAAAGTTTGCGTTCAAGGATTAAGACCAGGGCCCGGTCATATTTTTCTTCGGGGAGGCTGGAACGAAATTGAGTTGTCAGGGTATCCTGAATGAGGGCATCCAATTCGGTCTCCAGGCGGGAGCGCTCGCGCAGATTCCAGTCCCCGCTGCTTTCAAGGTAGCGGACATGCTTGTCGATGCTTTCTGCCAGTTCCGGGATACCGGTCCCATCATTGGCGATGGTTTTCTGAATTGGGGGCACCCAAAACTGGGCGGTGTTCTCCTGTGCTCCAATTGGTGATTCGACCACTTCAATTTTGCCGTGGTGTTGAAAGACATGTTTGACTGGATGCGCCATCTCCAGCATACCGCGCAGGGCACGCTCAGTATGTTCCAATCCGGGCCGGTCGGCTTTATTGATAACCAGGACATCTGCGATCTCCAAAATGCCGGCTTTGATGGCTTGAATATCATCCCCCATGCCGGGCGCTTCCACCACCAGGGTGGTGTGGGCCAGCCTGGCAATATCCACTTCCGCCTGCCCGGCGCCCACCGTTTCAATGAGCACAATATCAAATCCGGCTGCATCAAACACTTGGGTTACGGCTGCTGTGGCATGTGCCAGACCACCCAGTGTGCCGCGTGAAGCCATCGAGCGGATGAAGACCCCGGCATCTCCAGCCAGGTCACGCATGCGCACGCGGTCTCCGAGAACAGCCCCGCCGGTAAAAGGGCTGGTTGGGTCAACCGCGATAATTGCAATGGATTTATTGGTTTGTTTGCGGTAATGCAGGGCAAGTTGATTGACGAGGGATGATTTCCCGACACCTGGCGCACCGGTCACACCCACCAGGTGGGCTTTGCCGGTATGGGTAAATAGCTCATTCAGGGCAGAGCGCCCTTCCTGTGTATCGTTTTCCACCTGGGTTAGCAGACGGGAGAGAGCCAGACGGTCACCAGCGAGTAGGGCTTCTACCAGGTTCATCATGGTTTACTGCTGCTTGCATAAATAATCGAATTTTTCGTTGTCATATTTCTCATAAATGATAGAAATGTGGTTCCGTTATTTACGCAGTACACTGTAATAACTTTCAGATTGGCGCTTCAGACAGCCGGCTCTCCGAGCACGGATGTGCGCACATCACGCACAATATCTTCGGTGGAGGTGCCGGGGCCATAGATGCCGGTGATGCCCAATGTTTTCAATTGGGGCACATCTTCATCCGGGATGATGCCACCCAGGAAGACCTTGACATTGCCCTGCCCGTTGGCTTTGAGCAGTTCAAGGATGCGCGGCGCCAGGGCCATGTGTGCACCCGACAGGATGGATAATCCGACTGCGTCCACATCCTCCTGCAGGGCAGCTTCAGCGATCATTTCGGGTGTCTGGCGCAGGCCGGTATAAATGACTTCCATACCGGCATCCCGCAGGGCGCGCGCAACCACCTTCGCACCGCGATCGTGACCATCCAGGCCTGGTTTGGCGACTAAAACACGGATCTTTTTTTCGGTCATTTTTTCCTCGGGTTGTGGGATCTTAATTTCATTATACTATAAGCGTTCAAGTTAAAGATTTTTCTGAGGTGGAATGACCAACTTTAAAGGAAACTGGACCGGCCTGGCGATAATTTGACAGGCCGGGATTATTGATGGTTTTTATTACTTTTGGCATAAGCCCCGAATGTTTTCTGCGAGATAAGCGGTGGTGGGGCGACCGTGGATTCTGTTTGGGAGCAGGATTCTGTCGAGGTGTAGAAAATACTAAAAAATGCCGCACGTGAAGCGCCCAGCCGTCCACTGCACGCGGTATTCGGTGGCTTGTTGCGCCAAGAACTTTATGTGTGATTTTCACCTTGACCTTTAAGACCATTCTTTTCAATGGCTTTTGAAAGTGTTACAAGCCAAGATATTAACAAATTTACGTCTTTTTCAGAGAATTTTCGGACAATTAAACACTTTAATTCTCTGCCAGCAGGCTGAAAAAAACCAGAACTCTTTGCTTCTGCGGCTAAACCTTGTATCTCTTGCTCTGAAATACCCGTTTTACTTAATAGGCCGCCACGTCCGACAAGAGCCGTATAAAGCGATTGCCGATAAACCGAATTAGGCGGATACCCAAAACAAAAGGCTACATGCGTTCCAGATAAATCAACATTTAGAGAAAAACCCTTTGTACCCCAATGAATAGGAAATGAATTTATTTTTGCCCATTCCAAGATTTTCTCAAAAACGAATTTTCCATTTTCATTCAGTGATGCAAGAAAACTACCTTCTGAAACTATTGGCAATGAACCTGATGTTACTTTGACAATAGCATTAGATTCATTTCCAACCACAATACTTGTTGAAAGTAAACGTAAACCGCCATCGGCTTTGAAAAAGGTAAATTCCAGACAAGTTACTCTTACGCCCTTGTTTCTTAAAAAAGATGACGTTTGGCGAATTTCTGGCGTGATTTGCTGCCCTACAATAACAATTCTCTGGTCATTATTGAATACCACTGCTTCATCAGAGACTAAGTTGAAATATTCCCTGTGGTATTGGGCGAGATTTAAAGCTTCATCATCTGCATAATTTCTCAAAATGTCCTCGAGTTGTTCATACCCCAATTTCTCAACAAAAGAAGCGTATTCGAGTGCCTGAGCAAGCGTTTCGCGAGGGGTGCGGTCTCGCTTTAACTCAATAACCGCCAAATCACCTTGTCTATCAATAGCAAGAAGATCAATAAAACTACCAAAATTCGTTGTAACCTGCCGCCCAACGATAAGCAATGAACCATTTTCGATAATCTTATCGGGATTATTTTCCAACCAAGACTCTAAAATCATTTCCTGATGTTCATGTTGAAAGCCAATTTCAGCGTATTCCTTGAATTTGTTTTCAGGTGTGATGCTGTAGATTTTCATGATGTTTTTCCTTCAAACCGCTGATTATCAAAGATAGCCATCCAACTCGCGTATAAGCGGATTGTATAACGGCTTATAGGCGAACCGTATAAAAACCCAGCCGTTCAAGATTTCATCCCCATTGGACTGGATTTATGTTTAGCCCCAGGTTGATGGTCTCAATGTCGCAACTTTCACTCTCATTATACATAAAATTCATTATTCCCGCCCGTTGCTCGCGCGGAAAAAGCTCTCTTTTCACCCTGGATCTTAGTATCCCCTTTCTGCACGATCTTTACTCAATTATAGGGTAACAAAGCTGCCGGTATTACCCTCATTGCACTACTTGACCTGCCGTGTGAGTGATTATAAAATGGTTTAATTGTGCTATACTGGTATCTATAGCGTGTAGGCGAAGCGATGCATATACACACCAACTCTGAAATGCGCTCTTCTTGGCCCGCCTGGGCAGGTTTTTTACGCCGCCGCGGGTTGGAAGGTTTGGTAGCCTGGTTGTTGGAAGCTGCCGGTCCGCTCACCATCCTGGGGGCACAGGCTTTGCATTTTGGACAACCCTTCCTTCGTCCGGCCATACCGGTCAATCAACTTGAAGAGTTGGCTCACCTGTTGGAAGAAACCGATGAAGGGCAGGCTTTTGTTTCTTATTTGAGGGAGAAAGGGACTGCATGAATTGGTCAGCAATGATTGCTTTTGTCCTGGTGGCTGGCAGCGCAGGTTTGCTGCTTGGTTTTGCCATCCTCAGGCGCAAGTCTTCCCCGGCGTTTCGGGAGATCCCTGCATTTATCCGGCTTCGTAAGGCGATTGGCCGGGCAGTGGAGGATGGCAGCCGCCTGCATGTATCCCTGGGGCGCGGCAGCCTGACATCTCCCCAGGGGGCTGCCGGACTGGCTGGCTTGAGTGCCTTGCGGCGCCTGGCTGACCTGACCTCCACCAGTGACCTGACCCCCATTGCCACGTCTGGAGAACCCAGCCTGGCTGTTCTCTCCCAGGATGTCTTGCAGGCCTCCTACCAGGAAGCAACCGCAGGCGGCCACTTTGATACCTCCGGGGCACGCCTGACCGGTTTGACCCCCTTCTCCTATGCCTCCGGCACACTGCCGACATTGCGCGATGAGCATATTTCAGCCAATATCCTGCTTGGCAGCTTTGGGGTGGAGGCCGGTTTATTAACGGATGCAGCCGAACGGCAGAACAGTTTCTTGCTGGCTGCCAGTGATTATTTGCCTGCGCAGGCGGTCTTGTATGCCAGTGCACAGGAACCGCTGATAGGCGAAGAACTCTATGCAGTCAGCGAATATATACATCATTCCCCCATGCACGCGGCCAGCCTGAGTGTTCAAGATATTCTGCGCTGGGTGTTGATCGTCTGTTTGCTGCTGGGTGCGCTTCTTAAACTGGCAGGTCTGCTGTGAAAGGTCTGATCTCAACCTCGGTTGCCATCATGGCAGGTCTGATCGTCCTGGTGGGGTATTTCTTTCAAATACCCATCCTTTCTGATATTCGCAACCTGATCCTGGATTGGGCGGTCACCCTGGCTGCCATCATGGTTTTCATCGGGGTGCTTAACCTGTTGTCCATCAACAATTCCCGTATCCAAACCAAACAAAAGGGAGGTTTTTACAGCCTGATCCTGGTCATTTCTCTGCTGATTACCCTGATCCTGGGTTTATTGTTTAAGCCTGGGCATCCAGTTATGAATTTTATTTTTTATTCAGTGCAACTGCCAGTGGAAAGAAGCCTGATGGCATTGCTGGCGGTAACCCTTCTTCTGGCCAGCATCCATTTGTTGCGCAGACAGCCCAACCTTTTTTCAGTTATATTCCTGGTGACAACTTTGCTCATCCTTCTGGGAACAGCGCCGTTGCCATTTGGTGTACTGCCATTCTTCAGCGATATATTGCGGCCATTTGTTGCCCAAGTATTGGCTGCGGCAGGCGCACGCGGTATTTTGCTTGGGATTGCCCTGGCCACGCTGACAACCGGCTTACGGGTTTTATTTGGCGTTGACCGCCCCTATGGAGGTCAATAATGGCTGACATCCGCTGTCCGATGTGCGGGGAATCCGCCTCCCAAGAGCTGGATATCTGTCCGTTTTGCCAGGCACGTCTTAAACCTTTGGTTAATTCTTCGACCGGTGATGATGGATCTATTCGCCAGGAAGAAGAGCCCATTCAGCCCGAAGAAGCCGACACCAGGGAGAATACTGCTGAGTTGGAGTCAGCGCTGCCGGCCTGGTTGCGTAATCTGCGCAAGCAGAGTGAAGATAAACTGCCGGCTGATGAACCTGATAAACCCGAAGAGTCGCTTCCCGGGATCTTGGAAACAAATGAATTATCTGAACCCTCTGATGCAAACCTGCCTGTCAGATCTACTGAAGAAGAAGCAGCTGATTGGCTTTCAGGTTTGGAGCAGACTGCACAGAAAGAGGACGAAACCCCGGCCTGGTTGTCCAACATTAAAGATTTGCCCAAAAAACAACAGCTGCCTGCTGAAGAAACCATTGAGAACGCGAACGTGGGTGAAGGCAATTGGCTGGACCGCTTGCGGGGAGATGCTCCAGAACAGGAACTAACACAAGATGAGCAGCCACCAGAAACTCCGCAGGAAGAACCTGTTTTTAAAGAAGACTTACCGGATTGGATGAAGAAACTTCAAGCCGAAGTCGATTCGCAGACAGAAGCCTTCAATCCGGAAGAAGAAAGTCAGACCGAAGATGGAAAAACAGGATCACCAGATTGGCTGACCCGCTTACAAGCCGAGACTCAATCCTATGCAGCGGAAAATGAAAACTCTGTCTCAGGGCAGGCTGAAGAAACACCAGATTGGTTGGAGAAGATGAGTGTCGAAACTCCGGTTTCTTCTGAAGAGAATACTCCTTCCGAAATCGAGACTCCCGATTGGCTTTTAAATTTACAGACAGAAACTCAGGCTTTTGCAGAAGATGGATTACCTCTTCAGGCTGAACCACAGGTTTTTGCTGAAGGAGATCTAACCACTGGATCTGAAACTCCCAATTTGTTTAAAGAATTAGATTCGGAACTCCAGAACTTTTCTGAAGTGGACAGCCTGGCTGAAACAACTGGGGAGTTTTCAAATATTCAATCCAATCTGCCTCTTTCTGAGTCTGACGAGTTGGAGAAGTTGACTTTCACTGATAATGAACCTGACTGGTTATCAAATCTGGAGGTCGCAGGACAGATCAGCCAACCCGAGGCTGGTGAGCAGTTGCAGACTGGCTTTACGAACCAACCACCAGATTCAGAATTAATACCTGTTTGGTTGCAGAATATTGATAATACCGAAACTATTCCAAACAACACACCTGCCCAGATCTCGGGTGACCAGTTTTTAAATGAAAACGAATCTGGTGCTCTGCCCCCTGCTGAATTTCCAGATTTGTTACTTAAACTGAAAGCGGACACACCAGTTCCTCAACCAGAGGAAGAGAATCTGGAAACCGAACCAGCAGATGGCGACATTGCCCCGGCTAAATTACCCTCCTGGGTACAGGCCATGCGGCCGGTTGAATCGATGATTGCCGAGGTGGGTGTTCCCGACAACCAACTGGAACAAATTACCGAGAAAGCTGGGCCACTGGCAGGTTTGTCTGGTGTTCTGCCTGCTACGCCTGGTTTGGGTAATGTGCGTAAACCTCTCAATATTTCGATCAAACTGCGGGTGACAGATGAACAAAACCAGCAAGCCACCCAGTTGAAGCAGATGCTGGGTATTGAAACCCAGTCCACACAACTAACCCAGGTGGTAAAGAAACAGTCGCAGCGGGTCTTGCGTTGGGTGGTGGCATTGTTAATGATCCTTGCAGTAGGTTTACCCGCTTTCAGTAATATTCAGATTATCTCCACTCCCTCGATTTATCCACCGGAATTGGTGGCAGCCAGGGATGTGTTGCTTGGGCTGCCCCCTGCCTCACCGGTTCTATTGGTTTTTGATTACGAGCCCGCATATTCGGGTGAGTTGGAAGCCACCGCGGCACCACTGGTGGATAACCTGCTCTTTTCCGGCGCGCGCCTGGCCATTTTATCCACATCTCCCACCGGGCCTACCCTGGCAGAGCATTTCTTGAAAACCACCCAGGGCAAGCATGATTATCAGAGCGGTCAGCAATATGCCAACCTTGGGTATCTGGCTGGTGGCGCTTCGGGAGTATTGAGTTTTGCTTTGAATCCATCTCAAACCATACCCTATGCATTGGATGGCAGCCTGCCATGGCAAACCCCATTGTTACAGGATATTCATACGCTGGCTGATTTTGACATGGTGATCATTCTCACCGATAATTCTGATACCGCAAGAATCTGGGTTGAACAGACTGGCTCGATCCTGGGACAGAAACCCATGTTGATGGCGATCAGTGCGCAAGCTGAACCCATGATTCGGCCTTATTATGATTCAAAACAGATCAAGGGGTTGGTGACGGGACTGGCTGGAGGAAAAGCCTATGAGCAAGCGCAGCAATCCTCAGGCCTGGGACAGCAATATTGGGACTCTTTTAGCTCCGGGTTATTCATAGCAGAATTGATCATCATTTTGGGTAGTGTCTGGAGTATCATCTCTGTCTGGCGCAAGCGCAAGTCTGCAAATGAGGAGGAGGCCTAAGCATGCTTTCCAATTCAGTCTTGGACTTGATTACCGGATTTTTGAGCTTTATTTTCACGCTCATGATATTAAGTTACCTGATTGGGGATAACCCCCTCTTCCGTGTGGCCATTTATATATTTGTAGGTGTCTCAGCTGGTTATGCTGCTTCGGTGGCCTGGCAGCATGTACTCTGGCCAAAATTGTTCCAACCTCTAATATTCGGGACCATGCAGCAGCGTCTGCTCCTGGTGGTTCCATTACTGCTTGGGTTTTTGCTGCTTGCCAAACTATCACCACGCTCGGCGCGTTTGGGTAATCCGGCCATGGCTTTCCTGGTAGGGACAGGAGCCGCTGTGGCCATAGGGGGTGCCGTCTTTGGAACCATCTTCCCGCAAACACTGGCCTCGATCAACCTCTTTGATACAGGCGCCGGGGGCAGCCTGGTGGAACGCCTTTTTGAAGGCAGCATATTTTTGATTGGAACAGTCAGTACACTGGTTTATTTCCAATTCAGTGCCCGGGCAACGCCTGCCGGTCCGCAGCGCAGCCGCCTGGTAAATGGAGTTGCCTTGGTCGGCAAATTGTTCATCGCCGTCACTTTTGGTGTATTGTTTGCCGGTGCCTACGCCGCTGCAATGACCGCATTGATCGAGCGTATGTTTTCCTTATGGGCTTTTCTCACATCTTTCTTTTAGGTGCTTATGCCTTCATCTTTGATTGACGCAGATTCCGTACTGGCAGTGGACGTGGGTTCTTGCACCACACGCGCAACGCTTTTTGATGTGGTGGAAAGCAGTTATCGATTCATTGCCATTGGACAATCGCCCACCTCTGCTGCAGCACCCTTTAAGGATGTTGGTGAGGGAGTTGTGCAGGCTATTGAAAATCTGCAGGAGATCACAGGCCGGACATTCTTAAACAAGGATCGGTGCTTGATCATTCCTTCCCAGGAGGGCGTTGGAATTGATAGTTTTGTAGCCACCATCTCAGCAGGGCCCGCTGTAAAAACGGTTATAGTTGGTTTATTAAATGATGTTTCCCTTCAGAGTGTCCAACGGCTGGCGCACTCAACTTATGCCAGTGTGATGGAAAGCATTGGCGTGAATGATCGCCGCAAACCGGAAGAACTGATTGATGGCATTTTGCGCCTGGAACCGGATCTTATCTTGATTGCCGGTGGAACGAATGGTGGTGCAACCCGGTCGGTGCAAAAGATCATCGATATCATTGGGCTGGCTTGTTACCTCATGCCTGCTGAAAAACGCCCCTCGGTGCTGTTTGCCGGTAATCAGGATGTGGCCAAAGATGTAAATGCTTCTTTGACGCCGATGACATCCTCAATGCATATCAGTTCCAACATTCGTCCTTCCCTGGATGTGGAGGATATCCAACCTGCCTCCCGTGAACTGGCCGATGTGTATCTGCAAATACGTAGGAATCATTTGGGAGGCGTGGAAGAATTATACTCCTGGTCAGAAGGTAATCTGCTTCCGACAGCCTATGCCCAGGGACGCTTGATCCGCTTCATGAGCCAGGCTTATAAATCCAATAAAAATATCCTGGGGGTGGATATTGGCGCCTCTGCCACCACGATAGCAGCCGGTTTCAATGGAGAACTTACCCTGGGGGTTTACCCGCAGTTTGGGCTGGGTGAGGGTCTGTCTGGTTTGCTGCGCCATACCAGCCTGGATGATATCATGCGCTGGCTCCCGTTGGATATACCGACCAATAATGTGCGTGATTACCTTTATCAAAAATCCACTTATCCCGAAAGTATGCCGGCCACCCTTGAGGATATGGCTATCGAGCAGGCCATCACCCGCCAGGTGTTGCGCCTGGCAATTGGTGCTACCATAAAAGATATACCCGTCACTGTTCGCCGGCCATTTGCAGGAGGGCTTCCATATTTCGAACCGATCCTGGTGGGAGGCAGTGCCATAACCAACGCACCTACCATGGGACAGGGTTTGCTGATGTTGCTTGATTCCATCCAACCGGTTGGGATTACTACATTTATTTTGGATCAAAACCATCTGTTGCCCGGTTTAGGTGCGGCAGCCGCAAACAACCCGATCCTGCCGGTGCAAATCATTGAATCGGGTGCATTTATGGGATTGGCCAGTGTGGTTGTACCTGTGTCCAATGCCCGGGTGGGTTCAACCATCCTGCACGGACGCCTGGTGACCAGGGATGAAAACGAAACTCGTTTTGAAATCAAACAAGGAACTCTGGATGTTCTCCCCTTGCCCAGCGGGCAGACCGGTCATCTTTTCCTTGAACCTCTTCATGGTGTTGATGCCGGTTTTGGTCCCGGACGTTCCGGCGATGTACAGTTCAGCGGCACTCAGTTGGGTGTGGTCATCGATGCACGCGGCCGTCCTTTGCAACTACCCAGCGAAAATGGGCGCAGACGTGAATTGCTTAAAAAGTGGATTTGGACTTTAGGAGGCTAGACTAATAATGCTGGCTCCCGTTGTACACATTTTGCCATTGACTACCATCCGGCGCGAACGGCTACTTCCCGTTTCCGGGCGGGTTGTCGCGCGACTGGATCAAAAAGTTTCACCTGTGGATGTGGTTGCAGATGCCAACCTCGGACAACATCACATCCTGGTGGACGTAGCCCGCTTGCTGGGAATCACCCCGGACAAAGCGGATGGGTTGATCCAATGCAAGATTGGTGAACGCCTGACAACCAATCAGTTGATCGCACAAATTCCTGGTCTTATTTCCCACCCCGTACAATCGCCAAACGATGGGCGGGTAGTGGCGGTGGGAGGCGGGCAGGTCTTGATGGAGATAGGGGACATTATTTTTGAACTGCGTGCCAGTATCCCGGGAATCGTAACCAGATTGATCCCGGATCGTGGCGTGGAGATCACCGCCAATGGCACCCTGATCCAGGGAGTCTGGGGCAATGATCGTGTGGATCTTGGGTTGTTGCTGCCGGCACCACAATTAAATTCCCCAGGAGATGTCCTGGAAGCTAGCCAGTTGGATATAAGCCTGCGCGGTGCCATCCTGTTAGCCGGACATTGCAGCGATCCTAACACTCTGCAAGCGGCTGACGAATTGCCTTTGCGTGGACTGATCCTGGGAAGCATATCACCGGATTTGTTGCCACTTGCCACCCAGGCGCGCTTTCCGATCGTCGTGACGGATGGATTTGGGAATCACCCGATGAACCCAATGGCTTACAAATTATTAATTACCAATACCAAGCGGGAAGTGGCTCTCAACAGCGCTCCTTACAACCACTACTCTGGCACCCGGCCGGAAATAATCATACCTTTGCCGCTCTCACAACCGCTACCGCAAGCCAGGGACACAGATGTTTTTTCCAGTGGTCAACAGGTACGCATTTGCCGAAATCCAAATATTTTTGAAGTAGGTACGTTAACGAATCTCCTGTCCGGGTTGACCGTATTCCCCAGTGGGTTAAGCCTTCCAGCGGCTGATGTTCTCCTCGAAAGTGGTCAGAAAGTTGTCGTCCCGTTGGTTAACCTGGAAGTGCTTGGGTGATTTAATTGATGCAAGGAGGAACTTATGTTCGAACAAGGCGATGATATCGAAATGGATATGGCTGCTCCCCCGCCACCTGAACAATCCAACCGGACGTTCGGAATAATTGCCGGCCTTCTGGCCGCTGTTGTCTTTCTTTCGATCGTCTGTATGGCTTTGTATGCGCTGGTTTATCTACCCCGGCAAAAGGCTGGACAATCAGCACAACAGGCAACCATAGAGGCACAAAATGCATTGATAGCCCGGGCTATGACCCAGACGATGCAGGCGTTCGCGGCTGGTGCACAGGCCTCGCCCACCAGTGTGGCAACCTCCGTGCCAACCCACCCTCTTGCCAGTCCAACCCCACTCTTGGCAGTTGCTTCCCAGCCGCCGGTGAATGCAGCGATGACTGCCACGTGGTCGGCTTTGAACACACAGGTAGCAGTAGGCTTACTGACACCCACCGCCACCCAGGGGGCAGGCATGCCAACCAGCGGTTTTGCTGATGATGTGGGTTTGCCAGGCTTGGTGGTCATGGCATTTGCGCTTATCATAGTGATCCTCCTTGCCAGACGCTTGCGCGCAGTGCCAACACAATAAGCAAAGTTCAATTTAAACCAGCGTCCCGCAACTGCTTCAGGATCAGTTTATGTTCCTGTTTGCTGCTTGCGGGACGTTCTCTATTTAATGTAAATCTATTAAATCCGCGCTATCCGCGTTCTATTTTCCAATTGTATCTACTCACCATATCAGATTTTGTCACTGCGAGAGCAGCGTGGCAGTCTCCTCTCCGGCATGGGGATTGCCACCCCAAAAAGCACCGGGGTCTTCGGCGTCGCTGGGAGGATGCTCCTCGCAAAGACAGAAGATAGAGCTTTTTTGCATTGAACAGCAGCGTTCTGCCACTGTGGAATTAATCGCAATTATGGACGTGAGTAAATACTTCCAATTATTCCGGAGCGGTACCTGCTGTATCTTTTGGATAGTCCCGGCGTTGAACCAACCCTACTCCAACGATCACCACGACCATACCGATGAACTGCAGGGCAGTCAGGTGCTCGTTGAGAAAGAACCACCCCATTACCGCAGTCCCTATGGGTGCAAGGTTAAGTAAAACATTCATCTGGAAGGCTGTTAATACCTGCAGGGAGTGGTTGTAGAGCATATATGCCAGGGATGTATTAATGGCTGCCAGCCAGATCACAAGTCCCCAGGTTTGAGGGGATGCATGTGGGATCCCTTCAATGGGAATGGCGATCAACAGAAGCAGCCCTCCGCCAATTGCCAACGGGTATGCGGTTAGAGACAGAGTATCCACAGTTTGCGCCCGGGCAGTATTACGCCCCAGGATGCCAAAAACGGTGAAACAAAGCAGCGCCAAACCCATCAGGATAATTCCCATGGGCTCACCTGGTTTAAACCCTGTGGAAAAGAACATACCTGTCCCCAGCAGGGTGATGATGATCCCAACCATCTGAAAGCGATTGGGGACTTCCTTTAACCAGATCACACCTCCAAAAAAGACCAACAGGGTGGTCAATCCCATCAGGAAGGAAACCGTGGTGGCAGGCAGGTAGATCAATGACCAGAACATGGCGCTGTTGGCAACGGTGTAGGAACTGAAGCCAATAATGAAAAGCTGCAACCAGGCCGCTCGCGAGAAACTCGGGCGTTTTTTGGATTTCAAAATGAAAGGAAGCAGGATCAAAAATCCAAGGAAATAACGCAGTCCCCCAATTGTCAACGGGCCCAGGTCTTTGAGAGCCATCTTGACAAATATGAATGAGGATGCCCAGATGATATTGATAAAGATGGCCTCTACTAAAGCCAGGCGGTAGGATGGGGTGGATGCCATACGATCAGATTTTTGAATACAGGGAGTTGGATTAGACCACGTTCTGTGCGACTACTTCGCCATAAGCCAAAAGGTCTTTTACCATTTGCGGGGTGCGGCCCTCTGCATACACTCTTAACACAGGCTCGGTACCCGATGGCCGGATGAGCAGCCAGGAATCATCTGCAAGAATGTACTTCACGCCATCCATGCTGCTTACCTCGTTGATCATTTCACCGCCGATCTCGGTCGGCACATGTTGGGTAAGGTATTGAGACATGGCAACCTTGGATACCGGATGGCTGAGCCGAATGTCCTTGCGTTCATACACTGCCGGGCCCACCTCAACCAGCAGGTTTTCAACCATTTCATAAAGCGTACTTTGATAAGCTGCGATCATCTCAACCAGCAGCAATCCCATCAATGGACCATCTCCTTCGGGGATGTGTCCTTTGAAAGAAATTCCGCCAGACTCTTCTCCGCCAATCAGTACATCTTCACTCATCATGTAGTCAGCGATATGGTTGAATCCAACCGGCGTTTCATATATTTTCAGACCATAGCGCTTTGCCAGGCGATCAACCATGCGTGTAGTGGAAACCGTGCGCACCACGGCACCGCTCATGTTGCGTTTTTCCACCAGGTACTTCAAAGCCAGTGCCATGATCTTGTGTGGGTCGATGAAGTTGCCGCGTTCGTCCATGGCTCCGATCCGGTCCGCATCCCCATCGGTAGCCAATCCAAAATTGCCCATGCCTGTGCTGATGGCACCCGCCAGAGGTCCCAAGTAGCGGGCGATCGGTTCCGGGTGGACGCCTCCAAACCCGGGATTCATCTCGCCGCGGATCTCATTGATCTCGCAGCCAGTGCCATGCAGGAAGGTTTTGATGACACCACGGCCGGAACCGTACATAGAATCAACTACAAAACGCTGGGGGTTTTCTGCAATCACATCACTGTTGATCAGCGTGTGCAGATGAGTGAAATAGGCTTCCAGCGGATTAAAGCGTTGGATCAACCCAACCTCGCGGGCCTGGTCATAATCCATCAGGTTTGGTCCACGGGCGCGTTCTTCATTGTCATTAATATATACTTCCACACGCCGGCATTGTTCCGGCAAAGCAGAATTGCCCAACATGGATTTCAGCTTGAGACCGTTGTAGCGGGGCGCATTATGCGAAGCAGTGATCATCACCCCGGCAATGGAGTTGCTATGGCGTACTGCGTAAGAGATGGCGGGTGTGGGGGAGTCTGAGTGTGCCAGGAAAACAGTAAAACCATTGGCAGCCAGAACACGTGCCACTTCCTGGGCATACCGGTCAGACAGGAAGCGGGTGTCATAACCCACCACCATCCTGCGCAAATTGGGTTGAGTATCGCTTTTGACCTGTTTCACCCAATATTCAGAGACAACTGCATCTGCAATGGCCTGTGTAACCACCCGCAAATTATTGAATGTAAAAGTGTCCGAAATAACCGCGCGCCAGCCATCGGTTCCAAAATGAATTGTCATTGTATGTATAGCTCCAAGAATTAGTGTCTTTTCAAAAATTCAGACGAAGGTTGGGGTGTGAAAGCGAGCTTCGCTCGCTTTCACACCCCAACACCCACTTAAAATGAGAAGTTATAAAAAAAACAGGATATTACCAACCAGTTGCAGGTGTGGCCGTGATTACCAGGGTCTGAAGGATCCAACCCTCAATCCCGGCTGCAGTACGGATGTGCAGCCAGGTAATGCCGTTCAGGATCTGGACTTCCGGTAAAATTTCCACCAACGAATCGTTTATCAATGAAACCAGGATGGTATCGCTGCCCGGGGTGGCACGTACATTGGCCCCCTGCCCGGCTGCTGAATTAACGCGGGCATAAACGGGTGTCGCTTCGGGTGTGGGTGTGCTGGTGAGGTTTTGAGCCGTCGGGATTTTCAGGGTGGGCGTGCGGGTTGACTCAAGGTTTGCGGGAGGGCTGGACTCGGCCGCGGTTAAACTGGTCATGATGGTTTGGATAACCGCTGGTGTCTCAGAGCCGGACGCTGTAATTGAAGGGATTTTCAGACTGTTCAGGAAGAAACTGTTCAATCCGCTCAACCAAATGAAGACAGCCAGAGCCAGTAAACCAATGATCAGGCTCATCAGGCAGCCTGGAAGCCGGCGCGGGCGGAAGCCCAACATAACCAGAGTAAGCAGTCCCACCAGGGTTGCCAGCGCCAGGTGCACATAAAAAACCAGAATACCGTTTGGCCAAAAATCGGAAAAACCGCTGCCCAGCCCAAATCCGGCTGCACTGAGCGGCAGGAATAATTCATAAGTCAGCATCACACTCGGAAGGATGGGGCGTTTTTCCGAGCGCACAAACGAGATGACCAGCAGGATGGATCCCAGCACCAACACGAAAATATTTGCCCACCACAGGTGGGAGTGGATAATTGCCTGTAAAAATGATTGCGGAGGTAAAACGCGGGCTGCTGTGCCTGCCAGCAGGCTGCTGCCAAATACCAGGCCGGCGCTGATGATAAACCCTGCCAGCGTCTGGAGGAAGAAACGCCCTGATCCGGTCACGGTGGCCAGGACGATGCCCACCCACGGAGTTATCAACGGTGCGATCAGGATGCCCAGCAGCAGGATGCTTTGTGAATCGAATATATAACCAGCGCCCAGTACTGCCCCACCCAGCAGTGAGAATAAGAAAAATTCAAAAGACGGGAAAGCCCGCCGGGCCAGGTTCTCCAGCACTTCGGCACGGGCATCGTTGCTGGCAGGGATCAACGATCGTCTTGCCCTGCGGCGACGGGCTGGGGGCAGTTGTGAGGGTTGTTCGGGAAGTGGATATTCCTGATCGAAGCTCATTTGCGTAAATCCGCCACAATGCGCTCAGGTTTTTCAAGCATTTCCAGGGCGCTGAACACATCCGGCACAAGCAGGTCTGCGGCCAGCATGGTTTCCACGGCTGTGCCTTCGGGTGAAAGCACACAAATGCCCAGCCCGGCTGCCTTGAGCATTTCAGCATCATTGGCGCCCTGACCAAGCGCAACCACACTGTCTGCGCCTAAGCTGCGGACATAATCCGCCTTCTGGCGGGCTTCATTACCCGGGGTGACACGCACACCCTGTAAGTTAAGCTGCTGGTCAATGACAGCCTGCCTGCCGTGGGTATCCGCGGTCAGCAGGTGGACTGTCAGGCGGTCGCGCAACAGGTCGATCTTTCTGGCCAATCCATCCAGCAATACGCCATCCACAGCCAGGGTACCGTTCACATCGCTGACCAGGTGTAAGAGCTGCAGGTTACTGCATCCCGGGATATTGATTTCAAGCATGTGTTTATTATACTGTAACTATCCAGACCTGACAGGTTTTGTAAACCTGTCAGGTCTCGTTCCTTCTATCAGCGCTTGATCTCAAAGATCTCTCCGGCACTGGTGCCCTGCACCTCGGGGAAATAGGTTTGCCAGGCATGCGCAGGCAGGACGCGGAATTGACCGGCCTGCAAGGGGATGAGGGTATAAGTCAGTTCATAACTGCCGGCTGGCAGGAAATTTGCCGACCATTGGATGTGATCATCAAATATGCGCGGGGTGTCAAAATACCACCAGCCCCAGCCGCGTGCATACGGGTCTTCCGGGTCATAGCTGACACTTACATCCATGCCGCTGCCCTGACCCTGTTGACTGGTTTTCAAGCTGGTATCCAATATTTCAGCTCCGGCTGGCAGGAAATCCTCCAGCATCAAGTAATAGACGTCATGCGGCAGGTTCAGGCTGAGACGCACGGTCAGCCGCCCGCCCTGGGTGAGTTGAATTGAATGCAGCGGTTGGCAGTTCTTTTTGCAATCCGGGCTGAAATAGGAGCGGCTGAGCTGCAAGCCCTTATTTAATGGTTCGGTATCTTCAACCGGTTGGTAGACCTGCAGGGCGGCGCGGTAGTACAGGCTGCCGCTGCCACTCTGGCGGGTGATCTGCAGGGCATTGGCGGCAGCCGGGTTCAAGCTGTCCAGCCCCACGGAGGTGGTCACCGGGGTCAGCACGGAAGCTCCAGCAGCCTGGCCCTCAGCCAGTGGCAGGCCGTTTAAGGTGGCATTGAAAGTGAAATCGGCCGTGTATCCGCCGGTGCCAACCATGTAGGCATTCAAGGCGCGTATAACCCAGGCGGACTCGTAATTTGAACCCCAGGTGCTGCTTACATCCTGGTGCGCGGCCAGGTAACGCACGGCATCGGCCAGGAGTGGGGAAGCTGGGTCATGCACGGCCAGGGCATAGCCGACCATGGCGCTGGTTACCAGCGTGGAACCCGGGTTGTGCCAGCCGCGGGACTGGCTTTCCCAGTGGGCGCCGGTGGCAGAGCGAATGGCGGATGTTTCCAGGTTGGATAACAATTCGGTAACACGCGCATCCAGGCTGGATACATCTGCAATGGTCAGGGCCAGGAGAGCCTGTGACCAGGGGGAGAGATGTTCGCGCCCGGTATACAGGGTATCCACCACGTTGGTCTCCACACCGCCGGTTATCTGCAAGACATAGGCTTCAAAGGCCAGCAAATCGAGTTGCCAGTCTTCCAGTGTATTTCCGCCGATGTACGGGCGGTTGATATTCAAAAAGCTGCGTGCCTGGTCCAGGATGGCAGCGTCCACCGTAAAGCCAGCCTGCTGTGCCTCGTATAGACCCATAAGGACATAGGCGGTCAGGTAGGGGTCACTGGTTTGCTGGTTCTCCCACGAGATGAGACTGGCTGACCACCAGCTCCAGCCGCCATCCTGGTTCTTTCCAAGGATCAGGCGCTGCAGGGTGCTTTTTAGATTGTTTTCATAGCGGGTTTGCAGAGCGGGGAAATTCAGGCCCGAATCCTGCAAGGATTGGTAAACTTCCAGGTTGGGCAGGAAGTAAGACAGCAGGGTTTCATTGCTGCAACTGGAGGGAGGTTCCTCGATGGCATCCAATCCGCTCAACAGGACGGCAGCCAGGGAGGGTGCCATTTCGAGGTTCAGACTGCCACTCTGAGGATCAAAAGTGCGCGGCAGGCTGATGGCCTCCAGGCGCGTACCGGCATCGGAAAGAATACCGGCGGTGCTGAAGGTTTGCGGAGCCAGGTAGCGCAGGATGGGCAGCGCTCCATATTCCGGGTGGGAGGCATCGCTTAATCCGCCACCCTGCACGGAGAATGTAAAATCAGCGCTTTCGGCAGATTGAGCCGTGCCCCACCAGGTGACGAAACTGCGGCCTCCGGCGGGTACATTCAGGCTCTGACTGGCTTTGGATGGATCATCCAGATTGAAATTGGTGGCCTGCAGGGATACATCTACACTCAGGACTGTGGAGGTGTTGTTATTTACCATTGCCCCAAGTTCGACATGGTCACCTGCCACCAGGAAGCGCGGTGTGACCGGACGGACCAAAAGCTGCTTGGTGCTGACCACCTGCATATCAGCTTGCCCGACACGCGTGTCTTTGGTCAGGCCGCGCACATCCACCTGCCAGGTGGTCAGGTTATCCGGCAGTTTTATACTGGCCTGGGCGAGTCCATCGGCATCGGTCACAATGTTTGCGCTCCAGTAAGCCGTATCGGGGAAGTTCTGACGGGCCACTTCCACGAAGATACCATCGCCACCTCCGCCGCCTTGACCGCCGGATAAGTTAACTCCGCGGCGGCTTTCGGCTGCCAGAGACAAACCGGTAGTGATGCCCAGGGGCTGGTTTCCGTAAAAGGCAGGTAGAATTTCCAGCGAGTTGGGGTCGGCCAGCGCCAGGGCAGCCAGGTCCACCACGGCCAGGGAGAATTCAGCTTGCACTGGAGTGCCGTTGGCATCCGTGACGCGCAGACCAAAGGTAACCTCTCCACCCGGTTCACTGCGTTCGGGCTGGCTGGTGAGTTCCACCTTCAGAGTTTGTGCTTTCGGAGACACGGGCAGGTTGATAAACCCCTGCCGGAAGGTGGAGGCTCCCACCAGGGTGACTGAAACGTAAACATTGGGGGCATCCGCATCGGTCAGTGGCAGTGAGAAAATACTGCCACCCGCAGCCACGCGGACGATCTGCTGGCTGTGGATGCTGCCGCGCTCCACGCTTACCAGGGCTGGCACGACCTCCCCGATGGGATTGGGGATGAAAATGTTGGCAATCTGCCCGGGTTGATACTCATCCCGGTCGGCTGTCAGACTGATCTTCTGAAAGGACAGGTTTGGCCAAACGGCCTGCTCTTGCCCGGCCACCCACACCATGAGCTGCGAGCGAACTCCATCTGCCGAGACATCCAGCATGAAAGTGCCGGGGTTGGGAGCGGTGAATTTAAGCCGGGCGGTACCATCTGAACCAGTAGAGAAATTTGAACTGGAGACTGGTGTAAATACAGGTACATAGCTGGGGTATGGGTTGTTGGGGTCGTTTGATTCCTGGCTTTCCCAGGTGACCTGTTGAAATTCTGCATTCAGGCTGCGGGATGCGGATGGGTTGGACTTCCAATCCACTGTGAGGACATCGAAGCCCATCTCGGTGCCAGCCTGGCCGACCCACAGGTCAGGGCGCAGACCGATGTAAAAATCAGCGGGGTGACGCCGGGCATTGGCACTTCCGGAAACCTGTTGCCCGCTTTCGTCCTGGGCAGTTACTTCAAGTGTCAGCTCGTGTATATCTTCAATGGCTGGCAGATCGGAAAAAGTCAGAGTGACGATCCCGTTCGCATCGGTAACAGCCTCGCCCTGGTCGAGGGCTTCGCCGTAGTAGCCGCCTGGCTGGGTATACCAGAAGCTGTTGTAATTGCCCACCTGGTAGCCCGGCAGGCTGAAGTTATCTGGATTGGAATACAGGGTCCACTGCAGGCTCATACCATCCACCGGGGCATCGAAAAAGTAGCGAGCTGAGATGGTGGCTTGCAGTGGCTGGTTGTCATTCACGTCAGCGGGTTGCAAGTCCACGGACAGGTTGATACCGGGCTTGCGGTAGTTGGCCACATTGAAGTAACCGTAAAAATTGGAGATGTCGGACGAGATGGAATAATATCCCGGCACAGCATCTGCTGGCAGTTGAAACTCACCCGAGGCAGTGCCAAAATCGAAGAGCGGCAGGTCAAACTTCCAGCTTGAACCGTAGCTATCCAGGATGGAAAAAGGCAGGCTTTGCAGATCGACCGGAGTGTAACGCCCGTCAAAGGCCTGGCGCGCCACGATGCGGAAGTAGACTGTTTGACCGGGACGGTAGATGGGACGGTCGGTATAGAAATATACATGCGGGGCGGGAGGGGTACGATCGGAAGATAAGCCAAAATTCCAGGGTGCGATCTCCTGGCTCCAGTCCGATTGCGCCATGCCAAAGGTGGCATCCCCCGGCTGACCGAGCACTGCAAAATAGGAACTGTAATAATTATCCTGGGTGGGCGTGGGAACCGGACCATGCCAGAGCCCCTGTGCGTCGGTTTGACCGGAGGCCAGCAGGCTGCCGTCATCCCGGTAAAGGCTGAGCGAGGCGTTGGCTACCGGTGTGTTGCTGCGCAGATCCATGGCCCACACCAAAGCGTCCTGGCTGCCCATTTTGAAGGTTAGATTGATATCGCTGGCCACAAGAAAAACCTTTTGCTGCCCATAAGACCCACCCTGCATGGCTTGGAGTGCTGAAAGGGTCAGGTGATACAGGCCGGGTGTCAATTGGTCCCCCAGAGAAATGCCTACCTGCTGGCTGGTGTTGGCGGGCAGGTTGAGCATGGCTGTCCAGTTGGTGGAGTTGGCCGGGTCGGGAGTGTAGGCTTGGCGGGCATCGTACCCATTGGGACCCACCAGGGAGAGCAAATCCTCGAAGCTCAGGGGCGCCAGGTTGACGTCAATACTGGCCAGGTTGGTGGCTTGCACGTAATAGTCCGGCTGGCTGGCGCGCACGAAATAAGTATCCGTGCCCAGGTACAGCAGGTCCATGCCCGGGGTGGCTGGCGGTGTGGTGAAATGGGTGGTGAAAGGCTGCCCCAGGCTCTGCCCCCAGATATCCTTTAAATTTTTATTGATGGTGACGGTGTAGGATGTTTCGGCCTGTAACGAGCCGCTCACATATAGGGCGTTGTCGGAGCCATAAGCGTAAAAGTTGGCAACCGGAGGGTCGATGGAAACCAGGGATTGATATGCGCTGGTCTGGATCGGAGCGCTGAAATGGATCTCGAGATTGCTATACATGGAAGACAGGCTGCCGGTGTCGTACGGGTCAGTGTATAAGACCTTGAAATCCGGATAGGTTTGCACAACAAAACGGTTCTCTGCCCCGATGGCGCTGCCGCCACGAGCCTGCGCCCCGGCGCCCAGCAGCAGGGTGTAATTGGTGGAGCGTGCAAGCTGGGCGGAGGGAGTAAAGGTCAGAATGGTGTGATTGGAATTCCAGGAGAAGTTTCCAGCCACCGCTCCGGTGGGGGAGCTAAAGCTGAAATTTGCTTCAACGCTGGTTGGGTCCATGGGCTGGTTGAAGCTCAATTTGAGGGGCTGGTCGAGCGGGAAGGAGTTTTCACTGGAAGGCTCAAGCGTGAGCAAGCGTGGCAGACCGACCGTGAAACTCCAGGTCAGATTGGTAGTATCCAACAGACTGCCGGAGCTGGCGGTGAGAGCCGGGTTGAGGCTGGCAGTGTATTCCACGCCCCCACTCAGGCCGGGGTCAGGGTAAAAGATGTAGGTACTGGTATTGATCCATTCACCCGATCCGTCGGCGGATGGTTGCAGGCTGAAGCCCTGTGGCAGGCTGGTCGGATCAGCGCCCAGGGGGACGACCGGCTGGTTGAAAGCTGCCACTATAGCGGCAGACGAGGAGACGTCCTGCGTGCCGCTTTCGGGTAGACTTTGGGTCAGGCGCAGGGCGTCGGAGGTGACGAAATTGACGGTGACGGGCTGTTGGAAGCCAAGTCCATTGCTGGCTTGCAGGCTGGTGTCGAGTGTGATGTTCAGGCTGGCGTTTACTGCAAAGGCCTGCAGGGGGGTGAATTTGAGGCTGCTGTCATCCAGCCAGTCAAATTTACCGGTGACCTCAAGCTGGTCTGCCAGGGCAGTCTCCACGGCGGTGCGCTGCATGGGCTGGTTGAAATAGAAAGTCAGCGCCTGCTGCATGGCGATCACGCTGCCGGAGGGTGGGTCTGTTTCGACCAGGACGGGTGGCAGGGGCGGCAGAGGAATCGTGGTGGGCGATGGGGTGGCTTGTGGTGTCCCCAGGGGAAGATTACACGACGAGAGTGCCAAAAGAATAACGATGCCAATGCGCCAGTACGGATTGAGTTTGTTCATGTGCAGCCTCCTGAATGGGTACATGCTTATTATACAATGCCCCAAGGTACGTGGGGTACCTTTAGGACGCACAACAGGCCACACTTGTTCCACCTTTAAGAGAAGAGGGGGATTATAAGAAGAAAATCCCCCATTGTTTTATTCGAGAAAAAAATGATACAATACCCTTAGTGCTTATGTTCCAATAAGAAAGGAGGCAAATAAAAAAGATAAACAAATGATCCAACAGAATTGTCGCTTTTCACGAATTACACAAATGATAGAGGAGAAATCAATGAATAAAAAATCTATTTACACAATTGTAGGGCTGATAGTGATATTAACTATGGTGTTGACAGCCTGCGCACCCAAGACACCAGCCGTAACCCAAGTCCCGGGTGCTACTGATGCCCCAGCCGCTGAATTGCCCACCACATTCATCTTTGGGCGTGGAGCGGATTCGGTCCAATTGGACCCTGCGATCGTTACGGATGGTGAATCCTTCCGTGTTACGGGTCAGGTTCTTGAACCGCTCTACGAATATGAACTCGGCAGCACGGTTCCTGTACCGGCTCTCGCCGAAGAATGCGTACCGAATGCAGATGCTACAGTTTGGAATTGTAAACTACGCGAAGGTGTCAAATTCCATGATGGTACCGATTTCAATGCTGATGCAGTAGTCTTCAACTTCGAACGCTGGCGCTTCACCACCGACCCATACCATTTTGCCAGCCAGGTGTTCGAGTATTACGAAGCTATGTTTGGTGGTTTTGACGATGCAAGTATGATCACCGAAGTCAAGAAAGTTGATGATTACAACGTTCAATTTACACTGAGCGACCCATTGGCTCCCTTTCTGGCCAACCTTGCGATGGACATGTTCGCCATCTCCAGCCCGGCCGCAATTGAAGCCGCCGGTGAAGCTTATGGCACCCCAACTGGTGGTGTCGTTGGAACCGGCCCATTCAAATTCGTTTCCTGGGAAGAGGGCAATCAGATCATCGTGGACGCCAATGCAGATTATTGGGGCGGCGCTCCAACGATCAAACAAATCGTCTTCCGCGTTATTCCGGATGATTCAGCCCGCTTCCTGGCTCTCAAAGCCGGTGATATCCACGGTTTGGAACAGGCCGTTGTGGAAGATCTTGCATCTGCTGAGGCAGATCCCAATCTCACCATTATTACCCGCCCGGCTTTAAATACCAGCTACCTGGCCTTCAACTACAATATCCTGGAATTCCAGGATATTCGAGTACGTGAAGCAGTTGCGCATGCCATAGACAAAGAAGGTTTGATCTCCAACTTCTTTGGCAAATATGGTGAAGTTGCCAAGAATCTCCTGCCTCCATTGGTCTGGGGTCATAATGACGCAGTTGTTGATTGGACTTTCGACCCTGCACTTTCCAAACAACTCCTGTCTGATGCCGGTTTCCCCGATGGCTTGAGCGAAGTCACCATTGCTGAGGATATCCTTAATGCAGATGGTGCTGTAGTTTATAAAGCCGGAGATAAGATTCCTCTGCGCCTTTATTACATGCCGGTTACACGCTTCTACTTCCCGGCAGCCAAGGAAGTTGGCGAAGCAATGGCAGCCAACCTGACCGCGGCCGGCTTCAATGTTGAGCTGTATCTCGAAGGTGACTGGCCGACTTACCTGGGTTCACGCCGTAATGGACTTCTGGTTGGTTTGTACCTGTTGGGATGGGGTGGAGACAACGGTGACCCGGATAACTTTACCGGATATTTCTTCAGCGGTGGAGCAGAGCCCATCAAGCGTGAAGGTTGGTACCAGAATGCCGAGTTGGCTGATCTGCTTCGTCAGGCCTTGGTCAACCCCGATCGAGCTGCCCGCGAAGCAATCTACCAACAGACTGAACAACTGATGCACGATGATGTTATGCGTATCTGGCTTGGTCACAACAACACACCCTTGATCTTCTCATCCAAGGTCACGGGTTACGGAGCACAACCAGTAGGCGCTGACTACTTTGAGTTCATCGAATTTGTGCCGTAATTCAGTAAAAGTCTGACTATTAATCACGGACCAATCTTGTGACAGTAAAGACAGGGGGGCGGTGAATATCCGCCCCCCTGTTGTAAAAAAATATCCAGTGAGGTAGTCTTGGGCCGATACATTCTTCGAAGATTAATCTCGGTAATCCCCACTTTGATTGGTGTAACGCTGATCATTTTTTTGTTTCAGCGATTGATCCCTGGTGATCCGGCTGTTGCCATGCTGGGTGAACACGCCACCCAGGAAAATGTCGAACGCATCCGCGAACAGTTCGGATTGAATCGCCCGGCATTTCTGGATCGTGAAGCTCTTGCAGACGGTGACCTGACCGGTTTCTTTGACAGCCAGTACATCAGGTATGCCAATCGTTTGCTTCATTTTGATCTTGGCAATTCCATCCACCGCCGCATTCCAGTGGTAGAAACTCTATCAGAACGCTTTCCTGCGACGTTGGAACTGGCTACACTTTCATTGTTAATTTCCCTCCTTATTGGGCTTCCAGTTGGAATTGCATCCGCTGCCAGAAGAAATTCCGCATTGGATGGCGTGACCATGGTAGGGTCTTTGATCGGAGTTTCCATGCCCATTTTCTGGTTGGGAATCATGGAAATCATGCTATTTTCGGTATTTCTCAATTGGCTCCCATCCGGTGGCCGCCTCAGTACTGGGATAGTGATTACACCAATTACCCACCTTCTGCTTTTGGATAGTTTATTGACAGGAAATATCCCAGGCTTTGTTGATGCTTTAAAACATATCGCCATGCCTGCTATAGCTTTGGCAACCATCCCGACAGCCATTATTGCCCGCATGACCCGTTCCAGTATGTTGGATGTACTGCAGGAAGATTACATCCGCACTGCCACCGCAAAGGGACTGGCGGAACGGGTCGTCCTTTTCCGCCATGCTTTGAAAAATGCCTTTCTGCCCGTGATCACGATCATCGGCATCCAGGCAGGTACTTTACTGGCAGGTGCTGTACTTACTGAAACCATTTTTTCTTGGCCAGGGATCGGCAAGTGGGTGTACGACTCGATCCTGGGTAGAGATTACCCAATTGTGCAAGGTGTAACACTACTAATCGCAATTATTTTCTTATTGGTCAACTTGATTGTGGATATCTCCTACGCAATTCTTGACCCACGAATTTCATACGATTAAGGGCAGGCTGCATGGCAGAAATCAATCCTCAAGATACCGAAATCGTCGATTTTGCTATACGTGAACACCGCTCATTATGGTTGGATGCCTGGCGTCGTTTGATTGCAAACAAAATAGCCATGCTTGGCTTATTTGTGGTTGCCTTGTTCATCCTCACAGCCAGCCTGTCTCATTTCTTTTGGAAGTATGACCCCAAATCGGATTTGGATTATTCCTCTAAATTGTTTGCACCAAATCTGGTGGTTACCGAAGACGCCCCAGCAGTGCACATTTTTGGTACAGACAAATTGGGAAGGGACATTTTCAGACGGGTGGTGCATGGCGGTTGGAATTCTTTGCGAGTAGGTCTGGTGTCGGTCAGCATTTCTCTCGCCATCGGCGGTCTGATGGGATTGCTGGCAGGTTTTTTTGAGAGCATTGACATGAATTTCTGGGAGCGAGTTACCTTGATGGGGCTTCTTGGCCTCGGGCTGGGCTCGCTGTCTGCCTGGATTGCTGCACAATTCTTCCAGATATTCCTTTTTTCGGGGCTTGGGATCTTCTCGGTTGTTTTTCAGAGATGGAAGGCTGGTAAAAAAGTTCGCATCCTTGCTTTTGCCGTCATGGGCATGCTCCTGGGCGGCGTGTCAGGTCTTTTGGTAGGGCCCTTGGTTGGATTGGTCTGTGGATTTTTGGGGTTGGGTGTTGGTATGATCCTTGCGCGTCCTTTAGGCGGAAAGTTATTTTCCGACGTGACCATGCGCATCATGGATGTGATCCTGTCATTTCCCAGTTACCTGTTGGCTATCGCAATCGTGGCCTTTCTTGGACCAGGTCTCGAAAAAGGGATGATCGCCATTGGAGTTGTTGGCATTCCGGTCTATGCCCGGCTAGCCCGCTCAGCCGTTCTATCCGTCAGCCAGAAGGAATATGTTCTTGCAGCCCAGGCTGTAGGTGAATCCCATGGACGGATCCTTTTCAAGCATATTGTTCCAAATATTCTCTCGCCGATCATTGTTCAATCCACAATGGGTTTGGCGAATGCGATCCTTTCTGCGGCAGCACTGGGCTTTCTTGGTCTAGGTGCAATTCCCCCGGAACCGGAGTGGGGAGCCATGCTTGGCGATAGCTATAAGTATCTTTCCAGTGGAGCCTGGTGGGCAGTTTTGTTCCCGGGATTGGCGATCATGCTCAGCGTTTTAGGGTTCAATCTTTTGGGTGACGGGTTACGCGATGCATTGGACCCAAAAATGCGAATATAAACCAAAACGCGACCACTGAGGAGCACAATGGAACCATTATTAAGTATCAATAATCTAAAAACCCGTTTTCATACCGAGGATGGTATTGTCAAAGCAGTTAATGGTGTCTCTTATTCCATGAAAGTTGGTGAAGTACTGGGGGTGGTTGGTGAGAGCGGCTGTGGAAAGAGCGTTCACGCTCTCTCGATCATGCGGCTTATCCAAATTCCACCAGGAGAAATTGAAAGTGGAGAAATTTGGTTTGACGGTCGTGATTTGTTGAAGTTGGATAACAATGACATGCGTCACGTGCGCGGTAGAGATATTGCCATGGTGTTTCAAGACCCGATGTCATCCCTTAACCCGGTTTATACGGTCGGTTTCCAGATATGCGAAGCTTTAATGCTTCATAAGAAAATGAATAAGAACGAAGCCAGGCACCGGGCTGTGGAACTCTTAACCCTGGTTGGAATACCAGAAGCAAAGAGACGGCTGGATAACTATCCGCACCAGTTTTCCGGAGGCATGCGTCAAAGAGCTATGATAGCGATGGCTCTCTCGTGTGAACCCAAGCTTCTGATTGCTGATGAACCCACAACGGCATTGGACGTCACCATCCAGGCTCAAATCATCAACCTGGTGGTAAAGCTGCAGGAAGAACTAGGTATGGCGGTGATGTGGATAACGCATGACCTGGGTATAGTCGCAGAAATGGCGCATACGATCAATGTGATGTATGCGGGTTACATCATTGAACGGGGCAATGTAAGAGATATCTACAAACGAACCCTTCATCCGTATACTTTTGGATTATTAGGTTCTTTGCCTGTGATTGATGAAGCCCCGGGGACCAAACTGATCTCGATCCCTGGACTTCCACCAGACTTGATAGACTTGCCCAAAGGTTGTCCTTTTTATGTTCGTTGTACTTATCGAGTGGATCAATGCAAGTTTGAGCTTCCACCCCTGATGGAATCAGAAAGCAGCCAGCATACAGTCGCCTGTTGGCGATGGCAGGAAATTGACGGGAAAGGTACTAAATGACATCTGAAGATTCAGTCCTGGTACAGGTTCAAAATCTGAAGAAATATTTCCCTATTTATAAGGGTCTGATTGTTAATAAGCATGTTAACGACGTGAAAGCCGTGGATGATATCAGCTTTGATGTTTACAAAGGAGAAACACTCGGACTGGTGGGTGAAACAGGTTGTGGAAAAACCACTGTTGGCCGGACCATCCTTCACCTTTACCGGCCTACTTCCGGTAAGATCATCTTCGGCGGTATCAACCTGGCTGATTTAGGGGAAAATGAGATGCGTGTCATGCGCCGGCGCATGCAAATGATATTCCAGGACCCTTATGCCTCCCTTAATCCACGCATGACGGTCGGTTCGATCATCTCAGCTCCTTTGGATGTTCATACATCTGCAAACAGGAAAGAAAAGCAGGATCAAGTACAGGAGTTGCTGAAGATCGTTGGATTAAACCCGGATTTTGTGAATCGCTATCCACATGAATTCTCAGGCGGACAGCGCCAACGAATTGGAATCGCACGAGCTTTGGCGCTCAGCCCAGATTTGATCATTTGCGATGAACCAATTTCATCGCTGGATGTTTCCATCCAGGCACAAGTAGTTAACTTGCTTGAAGAACTTCAAGAACGCCTCGGATTGACTTACATTTTCATCGCACATGACCTCAGCATGGTCCGTCACATCAGCAACCGGATGGTGGTTATGTACCTGGGAAAGATCATGGAATTGGCTGATAGGAATGAAATTTACCTTAGACCTCTTCATCCTTATACACAAGCCCTCATGTCTGCTGTACCAATCCCTGATCCAGATAAAGCCAGAAATCGTCAACGCATTCTCCTTGAGGGAGATATTCCCAGCCCGGTAAACCCTCCCATCGGATGCAACTTTAACACTCGTTGTCCCATCGCGACTGAGGAATGCTTCAAGATTGATCCGGAATATCGGGAATTAACCCCCAAACATTTTGTGGCCTGTCATCATGCCGAACAATTCATAAAATAAGGTCACCATAATTTCCTTTCGTGACAACTCACCGAATATGATGGGGAGTGCTTCCTTGTTGGTGCTCAAGAATTTCTAAGGTTTAAGAAATAGGATACTTATTAGATATGAACCCACAATTGACATGGCACAAAATTACATTAAAACTTCGGAATCCCTTTCGTCTTTCCTATGGTACGAGTGAAGAGCGGCATGCTTACTGGATCAGACTGAAAAATGATGAAGGTTGGGGGGAAGGCACAATTCCTCCTTATTACGGCGTGAGCACGGATGATATGGAGGCGCTGTGGGAAAATGCTTCAGAAAACACGGCACCTTTTCCGGATGATCCCGAAAAAATATTGTCCTGGGTGGGTTCCGAAGGTCCTGCTCCGGCGCGCTGTGCGTTGGATCTTGCATTGCACGACCGCATCGCACGCGCTAACAATGTTCCCCTGTATAAACTGTTGGGTATCCCTCGACCTGAACCCAAATTAAGTTCTTTTACGATAGCGATTGATACACCTGCTGAAATGGCAAATAAAGCTTTGCAGGCGAAAAATTATTCGATAATTAAAGTAAAACTCGGCAGTGATGACCTGGATATGGATCGGCTGCTGGCGATTCGTAGCGCCCGTCCGGATGTAAAATTGAGATTGGACGCCAATGCCGGTTGGATGCTGGATAATGCCATGGGCTACATCCGGGATTTGGAACGATTCAACCTTGAAATGATCGAACAACCATTGAGTAAGGATGATATTGAGGGAATGGGAAAAATTCAGGCAGAAACCCATATCCCCATCATAGCTGATGAATCGGTTCAGACCATAAAAAATATTGAAGACCTGGCCAAAGCCGGGGTAAAAGGTGTAAACATTAAATTGATGAAAGTGGGTGGCTTGTCCCCTGCATTGCAAATGATAAATAGATCCAGGGAACTCGGGTTAAAAGTAATGCTGGGCTGCATGATCGAAACCTCCATTGGTACAACTGCCATGGCTCACCTGGGCGGTTTGGCGGAGTGGTTGGACCTGGACGCCTCAGCATTGATCACGAATGATCCATTTGAGGGGATGATTTTTGATGAATTCGGAACTGTGAAAATTCCAGAAAGAGCTGGGATTGGCGCAGTGTTAAAATCACAGTAAGTTTTTTGAATAATTGACCCCCGCAAAATACATGAAAACATCCACCACTTGCGGTGGATGTTTTCCAGCGCGGACGGGATTTTATATTTGAATGGCAGGACGGATAATTGTGTGCATTGTCAGCCACGGGCGCTTGCCAGGAAAGCTCTTGTCCTGTTAAGCAGGCTGTTTTCCACCTTGCCAAATTTCTCCCAGTAATCCAACAACTGCGTGATGGTCAACACGGCATGCAGATGGAATCCGGCTTGTTCGAGGGCTTCCTTCGCCCCGGACTGGCGATCCACCAGCACAACCACATCGCGCACCTTCAATCCGGCCGCGCTTAGTTTCTCAATGGCTTCAAATTTGCTGCCCCCGGTGGTCGCCAGGTCATCAATTACAACGATCGTCTCTCCTGGGTGATATTCGCCTTCGATCACAGCCTTGGTTCCATGCTCTTTGATCTCCTTGCGAGGGTAGATCATCGGGTAATTGCCTGCCAGGGAGATGGCGGTGGCGATCGGGATGGCGGCATAAGGCAACCCGGCCAGGCGCTCGAAGTGCAATTTCCGCAGGATCGGCAGGTAGGCTGCCCCAACCTGTTCAAGTAATTTTGGGTGGCTGATGACCTGGCGCAGATCAATATAGATGGGTGATATCAAGCCGGATTTGAGAGTGAATTCGCCAAACTTGATGCAGCCGGCCTCAAGCAGTCCATCAGCCAGACGGGAAAATGGTTCATCGGTCATCATCAATTCCTTCTTGTGAATGGTTGCCTGAAAAGCTAAAACCCTAGTCTTCGGCGGATTGCGGTGATCTGGTGACACAAATCAGCGGCCGCCTGGGCGGGATCCTGAGCGTGTGCCAGGCTGCGCGAGACGTTAATAAGCAGGCCTCTGCCATCTGTTCGCAAACCGAGGCGCAGGGTGGTCTCCAGGTCTCCGCCTTGCGCACCAACCCCGGGTGATAAGAACCAGGCTTTGGGCGCAGCCTGCCGGACGCGTTGTAATGCTTCGGGCTGGGTTGCTCCCACCACCAGTCCGATGTTATCAGCTGTGTTCCAAACCTGTGCCAGGTAGGCAACATGCTCGAACAAGGGTACGATACCTTGTATTCCCATGGAGACGGGCAAATCCTGCAAATCCGCTGCACCGGGGTTGCTGGTCTTGCACAGCAGGAAGACACCCTTGCCAGGATAGACCAGGAACGGATCTATTGAATCCCTTCCCAGGTAGGGGTTGAGCGTGATCGCATCCACTTCCAGGTGCTCAAATGCGGAGATGGCATAAGCCTCGGCAGTGGAGGCAATGTCGCCGCGCTTGGCATCCAGAATGATGGGAATGGTGACTCCCAGCCGCCCGGATTCCGCTCGAATTGCAGAGATGACTTTCTGGAGGGCAACCCAGCCTTCAGGTCCGTACAGCTCGAAAAAGGCGGCATTGGGCTTGAAAGCAGCAGCAAGCGGGGCGGTGGCTTTGATCAAGCGCAAGCAAAAGTCGAGCGCCGCAGAGGCTGTGGGCACAGGCAGATCGGAAGGGTGTGGGTCCAGCCCTACGCACAAAACCGAGGCGCTGTCGTCAACACGATGAGTGAGAAAGTTAAAAAAAGTTTCCATTGGATTTCATCCAATCATGGGCGAAGGACGATTGACCATCGTACATGGTCTGTGGTCTAACCTCTAGGCTTTTCCAAGCACCATTGCCAGCAGGGCCATGCGCACATACAAACCATATTCCATCTGGCGGAAGTAGGCGGCACGTGGATCATCGTCAAAGTCCGGGCTGATCTCACCCACGCGCGGCAGTGGGTGCATGACGATCATTTCCTTCTTGGCAGCCCGCATGATGTCCGGGTTGACCACGAACGAGCCGCGTACGCTTTCGTAGGCCTCCGGGTCTTCAAAGCGTTCCTTCTGAACCCGGGTCACATACAATACATCCGTTTTGGGCAATACCTTTTCGAGCGAGTCAAATTCGGCCTGCGGAATGCCCTTGGCTGCCACTTCTTCCATGACCTCCTTGGGCATGCGCAGGATCTCAGGTGAGACGTAGTTGAGTTTGACCTTGTAAAGCGAGAGCAGGCGCGCCAGGGAGTGAACGGTGCGCCCGTATTTCAGGTCACCCAGCATGGTGACAGTCATGCCATCGATCTGTCCAGCGCCGAGTTCTTCAAAGATGGTGAAGGTGTCCAACAGGGCCTGGGTGGGGTGCTCACCGATGCCGTCCCCGGCGTTAATGACCGGTTTGCGAGCAGCCTGGGCCGCGATGGCCGCCGAGCCGGTCTCGGGGTGACGCAGCACGATCACATCCGCGTAGCACTCCAGGGTGCGGATGGTATCCGGAAGGGATTCGCCTTTGGCCACTGAAGAGTACTTGACTTCGTTGATGGGGATAACGCTGCCTCCCAATCGCTCCATGGCGGCGGTGAAGGAGGACGAGGTGCGCGTGGAGGGTTCGTAGAACAGGTTGGCCAGGATCTTGCCTTTGAGCAGGTCAAAGGTTCCGACGCGGTCGACCATGCCGTGCATTTCGTGGGCTACACCAAAGACATACTCCAGGTCCGCGCGGCTGAATTGTTTGACCGAGATGATGTCTTTGCCATACCAGGGGGCGTTCTTGTGGTCGCCGAAGGGCAGGTAGGGGCTGTTGGGTTGAGTGGGCATAATTTTTCTCCTTGTTCTAAAATGTCCTTGTGAAACCCGTGCAATGGGTTGTGGCAATCTTGTGTATTTATAAAAATCTTAGCTCGGGGAAGTCCCGTCTTTCTATTCGTCGGGGATACCCCATGAAACAGGGTACAAGTATATCCCCGCCTCAGTACGTGAAAGTCGGCTTTGTCCGACTCGCTCTTGCCGCCAGTCCTTAGGACTTCCATGAGCTGGGCAGGAACTTCAGTCCCGCGCCCTCACATTTTTCCCATACCCCGCCTCGACCAGTACCTTGCCATCCTCGAAGGCGGTTTTGCCGCGTAGAACCACCTTGCGCAGGCGTCCCTTCACCTTCCAGCCTTCGAAAGGTGTCCAGCCACAGCGTGAGTGCATTTCACTGGCACGGATCTCATAACTGGCGTTCTCATCCACCTCCAGCCAGGTTTCGGGTTGTTCGGGCAGGTTGAAAATGCGTCGCGGGTTGATGACCATCCTGCTGAGCAGATCGTCCATGGTCAATCGTCCATCGTCCACGGCTGTCAAAAGCAAGGAAAGCATGGTTTCCAAACCTGGGAAGCCTGGAGGCGGGTTGTCGCCATCCTTTTCGGCCAGGGTGTGTGGGGCGTGGTCGCTGGCAAAGCAATCGATCACATCCAGGTTTTCCCACAGGGCTTCCACATCCTCTTTGGAGGCCAGGCGCGGACGTACCTCGCCGCGACCAGGGTGTCCCTGGTTGATGGTGGGGATATCGTCGTTGCTCAGAAACAAATGATGCGGAGCAACCTCGCAGGTCACCTTTATGCCGCGTTCCCTGGCAGCCTTGATGAGCAGAACTTCTTCTTTTAATGAAATATGGGCGATGTGCACAGGGCGGTTGTGGATGGCAGCGACCAGAATGGCAGCCGCCATGCTGCGGCTTTCAGAATGAGCGACGATGGGCAGGGAGAGCGGCCAGTGTTCGAAATGTGGCCTCCACAGACTCATGTCATCCAGGCGCAATTCACCGAATGTGCTGTCAAGATACATCTTCAGCCCGGCCGAACGCTGGGGTAGACCTATATGTAGATTCCAATCCGCGTTGCCAGGTCCGGCACCTAAAAACTGGGCATAGTCACAGCGGGCTTTGGAACGGGCGGCACTCAAGGCCAGGTCGAGTGTTGCGGCATCAAAAATGGGCGGTTTGGTGTTGGGCATGGCCAATACCAGCGTGATACCTCCGGCCAGGGCGGACATGGTGCCGCTGCCCCAGTCTTCCTTGTGGGTCTGGCCGGGTTCGCGCAGATGTACGTGCGGGTCAATTATTCCGGGAAGTTTTATCATAGGCATGGGAAGGGGCAGGGACAATTCCCTGCCCCAATCTTATCGCATTGACGGTAAGGTTACAAGCAGCTATTCTTTTGGTTTGAAGATAAGGAAGATGAGATTGATGAAAATGCCGAGAATGGCGGCGAACACAATGGCAGGTATGCCGCTCGGGAAGAGGTAAGGAACTTTGAAGGGGAACAATCCATTGGCCAGAACCAGGTTGCCGCCAATCCCGCAGATCAGGATCGTGGCGCCGATGGCCAGTTGTTTCGGGTCAAACAGGTCTACCTTCTCGGACTGGATGAGAGCCACGCCCTGCATGCCGATCACACCGAATAGATAAATGCTCAACCCACCCACGACGGCAAGTGGCAGGGTGTTGATCAGTGCCACCAGCTTGCCAAAGAAACCAACTACGATAGCCATACCGCCGGCAGTCATTAAGACGGCTGTGGAGTAGTTGCGCGTGATGGCCATCAGGCTGTTGTTCTCGCCGTAATTCGTACCGGCACAGCCGCCCAGCAAACCGCCAACCAGGTCATCCGCACCATCCGCCACCAGGTTGAGACCGATCAGTTTTTTGATCTCGAATGGTTTGCGCTTCAGTTCGACCGCCAGCGTATCGATATACAGGCTCATCTGGTACAGGTGGGCGGTGCTTTCGGGAACGGTGGCGATGAAGATGAGGGCGATGCTGAGTGCCATACCCCAGGCCTCGGGATTGGTAAAGGCCGGAAAGGTGAATTTCGGGACGGCGATCCAGGAGGCAGTCATTACGTTCTCAAAGTGTACTAATCCGAATGGAATGGCAACCAGATAGCCAAAGATGGCGCCAAACAGGATCGGCAGCATGCCAAGTAAACCTTTGCCACGCAGGTAAACTGAGAACAGGATGGTTGCAAAGAGTGTAATGAAAGCCACCGCCCAGGATTGCGCTGCAATTTCTGGTGCGGCCCAGTAACCTCCCCATCCCAAAGCGACATTGGCCAGGGCGATACCGATGACCATGGCCATCGAACCGGTGATGATGGGAGGTAGGATTTTATCCAGGGCACCCTTGCCAACGCGCATGATCAGCAGGCCGAGGGCGATCTCAAACACGGCTGTCAGGATAATGCCGACCTGTACGATACGGACACCTTCGGGGCAATAGAACTGGGTCGGGTCACTGAAACAACCGGAGGCATATTTGCCCATCACTGTAACAATGACTGCCATATATGAAAACGAAGAGCCGTAGTACATGGGGATCTTACGCTTGGAGACCAGCAGGGCGATGATCGTCCCCAAACCGCTGGCCAATAGTGTAACACCTATGTCAAACTTGGTCAGGATGGCGACCAATACAGTGGCCGGGAACATGGTCAGGAATTGCTGGAAGCCCAGGCTGAACATGGCTCCCAATGGTGGGCGGTCATCCGGAAGGTAGCCGGGGACCTTGGAACTGGTATTTTGTGACATTTCTTCCTCCTTGGCAAATGGTTTGGTTTTTTCGATTGCTCTTGAAACAGGCAAAAAAAGAGAGCCGATATCGGCTCTCTAAAAAACAAATGAAACAATCAGTAATTTGTGTGTATTGGAGGGGTTCCGGAAATGCATGCGCGCAAACATATTGGGCGGAATTATAGGCCAGTCGGAATATTTGTCAAGGTTTTTGCCAGAGATTGGTATGATCTCAATAAACCGGGGGGTCGGGGGGTGTGGGCGGCTTCGCACCCTTTGGGTATGCTTCGCAACCGCCCCCCCATCTTTCCCAATTTATATAGAAGATATGGCAATTATCTGAAAATGACCGATCCCAGTAAGGAAAGCAGGATCGGAGTAATGATCAATCCCAGCAGGATATAAAAAGCGATCATCCAACCCGAGGTGGACGCCTGGCTGCGGATTTCCTGTCCCTCAGCCAGTTGGCGCAGGATCTGTGCTGTCTGCCGGTACATCTCCTGTGATGAGTGTCCGCTGACACCGCTCCACACCCAGCCGGGGACCGGACTCGGTAAAACCAGCTTGGCGCCGTCAAATCCGGTTAACCAATCGGCCAACGCTTTGGGAGGTTGCAAAGCCACTGACGCCGGCAGCAGCACAGCCTTGAAGGCGGTTTGTTGTTCCATTGAAAGAGGTTGCGTGGCAGAGTGTACTTGCAGCGGCAAGCTGGGGAGTTGTTTGCCCAGGGTGGCTTGCAGCTCCTGCACCAGGTTTGTATCGCCGGGGTCAAGCAGCAACACCGGGAAGGCAGCGTGTTTTTGGTTGAGTGCTTCGGCTGCTCTTTGCCCATCCCGGCGCAAGGTCAGACCATGATACACACCCAGCAGCACAAACAGCAGTAAAAGCTGTAGGTAGTTCAACACATCGCGTAGCAAGTTGGAGGGAATGTCACCCAGCAGGCTGCGCAGCAGCAGGAACAGCATACTGCCGGTTACCACCATGCCACCGATCACACTGGCGAACATCACCAGGTACAGGTAGATCTTGCGCATCAGCGAGCGCCGGGCATGGTCACCATCATCACCGGCCTGCAGGGCATCCGCCTGCATCGGGCGCCAGGTGAGCCACCACAGCGGAAAACTGACCAGCATGACTGCCAGGGCAGACGCCAGGCGTGGGCGCAAGGTGGTGGTCCACAAAACACCGCCAACGAGGTTATCAATTATAAAAGAGAGCAGCAGGCTCAGCCCTATAAAGGTTGCCACCAACCCGATGGCTGAAAGAATATAGTAATAGAATCGGCGCAGCCCGGCCCGCCTGGGCGCATCGGGCACCTCGGTCATCGAACGATTCAACCAATGCCCAAAGTAAGCCCAGACCCCTGCCAGCGGAATGCCCAGGGATAGCGGGGTGCTGATGGCGCCCATGAAAGCGGACAGTCCCATCTTTTCCCCTAAAACCAGGCGCAGAAGCACATTCACCACCACTCCGCCCGTGGAAAGGACTGTTATGACACCCGATAAGGCCAGAACATACAGCAGACCCAATCGCAGAAGCGATTCACGCTCGTGCGATTCCTTCAGGGCGTTTTGGGCTGTTTGCCAGGCGAAATAAAAGAGGGGCGTTCCCACCAGCAACAGGGACAGACCGTTGGTAAAGGACACCCGGGTCGACGGTCCAAACATTGTGCTGGCAGGCATGCTGAGTACAAAACGCAGCATTTGCTGTACACCCGCCACCAGCAAGACCAGTGCATATACCACCCAGATGGTGCGGTACAGGCGGCGCTGATTGCTGAGAGCCTCGCTGGAAGTCACTGTCTCCCAATCCTGGCGCAGGATGCGGATGAAATAAACCGCCACCAATCCGTTCATTAATATCGCCACCAGGTTATCCGTCCAGACTTGTCCCCGGCTGAACATGGTCAGGTTGTTCGACATCAGAAAAAGGCGTAGAACGATGTGATTTACCAGCCCCAGCAGGTTCTGTACGATCGGGATCAAGATTGCCAGAAGGGTGGCATACAGGAAGAAAGCCCGGACACCCGAGGCGTGTTCATCCATATCCTCGCGGGCATTGCGCTGGGCCACATTCCAGTGGATCCAGAAAACCGGCACGCCCACCAGGATGAGCGAGAGAGCCTGTGCCAGGCGGGCTGGCCCACCTCCGACCACGTCCGGTGTGATGGTGGAACGTACCAGCCCGATCAGACCCCACAGCACAACTTCCAGGCTGACCAGCGAGACAGCATAAAAATACAACCGGCGAACAGTACGCATAGCTCTACCTCCAGATCATAAACGCTGATTTGCCTAAGGAGTCTTGGTGGGATAGGGTGTGGGTGTGTACCAGTCCCAACCCCAGTATGGATTGGGCATGGATGTCAGCTTCCAGACCCCACCCTGTTTGACCAGGCTGGCATTTTGAGTGTCCGACCACGGACTGGAGAATGGATCGCTGGAGGAATACACAATGGTCACACCCACGATGGCCTCGCTGTCGCTCAGGCTGCTGGTAGTGCCGATCTGTATGGCTGCGTTGGAAGTATCCAATTGACGGTTCAGGTAAGCCATGCGGAAGTTGTCATAACTCGGTTTGGCATCCTTGTCTGCCAGGTAGGTGTAGGCGCGCTCAAAATCCATGTTCTGTACGGCAATGGCGTAGTTGCGCACCACACCGGCCGGGCTGTCTTCAGGACCATAAGTCTGGGTACCCTGGCGGATGAAGAACAACCCCAGGGCTACTGCCACCAGGATGACGATAAAGATCAAAATACCGATCAGAAAACGATCTTGTTTCATGGGTATACCTCCATATTTTGGACGATGATCTCAGTATAGCACAGGTGAATAACGGGAAATTAAGGTCAGGTTAGTGACAGAAATTAATGCACGCCGGGTCTTTTATAAATTGGTTGATGGTCAGGCATGGTTATCAGAAAAGGCTTGTCGCCTGAATAAAATGGTTTTTCTATCAATTAACACCCCCAAAATCTAATTTAGATGCGATTGCCTCGCTTAGTTCTTCCCCTGCCTGGCTTTTTGAGCCAGCTGCAGGATATCTTGCGCTGAGAGCAGTGTGCCTTCAGTGACCTCTCCCAGCATGCCAGCCAGCTCGAGAGTGCGGGCTTCTCCTTGCAGGTGGGTTACACGCGTAATAGTGCGCTCATTCTCGAGCAGTTTGTGTACCTGCCAGTGCTGGTCTCCAAAGGCCGCCAATTGCGGCAGATGGGTGATGACCAGTACCTGGTGTTGGCGTGCCAGTTGCCACAACTTTTCACCCACCACCGTGCCCACGCGCCCGCCAATGCCCTGGTCGATCTCGTCGAAGATCAGGGTGGGTACCTGGTCTGCGCTGGCCAGCACATTCTTTAAGGCCAGCATCAGGCGTGAGGTCTCACCCCCCGAGGCCACTTTGACCAGTGGTTTTAGACCCTCCCCCGGGTTGGGCGCCACCAGGAATTCAACCCGGTCCATGCCATTTGAGTCGAATGCCAGGCGCTGACCGTCTGGCATGGGCAGGCCGCCGTGCGGATCTGGCTGGGTCTGGAAATCGACCTTAAATTGGGCACTGGCCATGCGCAGGTCTTCCAATTCAGCTTCAATGCGTTTGCTCAAATCGGCAGCGGCTTGTTTACGCTGGTTGGATATTGCCACTGCCTGGCTGGCCAGTTCCTTGAGCAGCTCGCTTTCGGCTTCTTGCAGGCTGGCAATTCGTTCACTTGCGTGTGTGATGCCATCCAACTGGTGGCGGGCATCACTCGCAAAAGCCAGGGCAGCCTCGATGGAGCCGCCGAATTTGCGTTTAATGGCTTGGATCAGGTTAAGACGTTCCTCGGCGGCTTCCAACCGCTTGGGGTTGAATTCAATGCCTTCCAGGTAATCGCGCAGGCTGTGTGCCATATCCGCAAGGTTTTCTTCGAGTGCGGAAGCCTGGTCAGACAGGCCCGCCTGGCTGGAATCGATGCGGCTGAGGTTGGTTAGTGCCTGGGATACCTGCCCGAGCAGGTCTGTGGCAGCCGGGGTTTCGGGTGTACCTTCATCCAGGAAGGTCAGGGATTGTTGTGCCAGGGATGTCAGGCTTTCGGCATTGGCCAGCCGGTCCCGTTCATTACGCAGCTCATCTTCTTCGCCGGAGTGCAAGCGGGCTGCTTCGATTTCTTCAGCCTGGTAGGTTAGCATTTCGGTGCGCCTCTCGGCATCCTGCTGGGCTTCAAGCACTTCCTTTAACTCGCGCCGGATTGCCCCTATTTTTTGATGGTTGAGACGGTAGGCAGCCAGGGCGGATTCCAATTTTGCGAAGCGATCCAGCAACCCCAGGTGGGAGCGAATGTCCAGCAGTGACAGGTGCTCGGATTGCCCGTGGATATCCACCAGCAGGCCGCCCAGCTCGCGCAGCAGGGTCTGGTTGACAGTGCGCCCGTTGATGCGCGCCACGCTGCGGCCTTCTCGACGGACTTCCCGGCTGATGGTGACAAAATTTTCGTCATCCAGAAGTTCTTCACGCTTGAGCAGCTCGTGGACTGCCGGATGCTGGGAGCCCTCCAGCTTAAAGGTGGCTTCAACACGTGCCAGGTCTGCTTCCGCCCGAATGACGGTTGCGTCTGCCCGCCCGCCCAGCAACATTTCCACGGCGTCCATGATGATGGATTTGCCCGCACCGGTCTCACCCGTGAATATTAACAACCCGCTTTCGAAGGTCAAGTCAAGTTGGTCGATGATTGCAAAATTCAGGATGCGCAGTTCGTTTAGCATAAATTATTATTTATTTTTCAATAATTTGGGGGAAGGTTGAGGTGTGCCCCTACACCCTATTTTTTTGAATTGATACCCTTTATTTGAATAGTTGGATGCCTGAAAGACGGTAGTAAACCGCCGGAGCCACCAGGACGAGATAGATACCCTGGAAGAGAATGCCAAACAGGTTTAAGCTCAGAACATGGATCAGGACCATGGGCAGTGCGCCCAACACGACAGCAACGATGATGGTGATGAACAACGGCCGCGCCCGGTGCCGGCGGATGACCCGTCTCACGGTTTCAGCGATGATCGCACCCGCGGTGGGAGCACTGATCACCACCAGGAACCAGCCGATAAATCCGATGTTTCCCACCAGGGAGATGAGCAGGCTTCCAATAAGCGACAGCAATCCGGCCACAACAAAACCCAACAGGTAGTCGTACCACTCGGCGTTGTCAAATTTTTTCAACAGGCCGCGCACGCATTCCTTGCAGCGGTAGCCGGTGGGAGTCAATACGGCGCATTTGGGGCAGATGGGTTTTTCGCAGCGGTTGCAGCGCAGGGTGGTTTCAACGCCGGGGTGATTGGCGCAGGTCAGGACAGCAGGGGGTTGAGTCATCGAGGAAAGCCTATGCTTGAATTTTGGTTCATGCGAGCTGTCAGGTTGCGATAGAAATAATCCGGGTCACCAAAACGGACAAAATGGGCGCTGTAATCCCCCGCCCGGATCTTGACGATATCCTTTTGTTCCAGGCCAACCGGGGTTTGTCCGTCCACACTCAGGACAGTACCCGCATCGCTGTGGATCTGGATGCTGACTGTGCTGCCTTCCGAAAGTACCACGGCCCGGTCAACGGACAGGTGCGGGGCAATGGGCACGAGCAGAATGTTGCGCAGCTCGGGCGGTAAAATGGGTCCACCGGCTGCCAGGGCATAGGCAGTTGAACCGGTGGGCGTGGCGGCGATCAGACCGTCAGCCACATAGGTGGTCAACAGGCGCTCATCCACGCTGGCAGAGATATGCACCGGGCGGATGTAATGCCCGCGGCAAATAACGGCTTCATTCAGAGCGTGCCAGTTGCCCTGTGCATCTCCTGAACGCCAGTGCTCGGCGCGCAACATCATGCGCTTTTCGATCCAAAATTCACCTTCCAGCAAAAGGGAAAAATAATCCTGCCAATCGTTGCGTCCCACCTGGAAGAGGAAACCCAGCCTGCCCAGGTTGACGCCCAGGATGGGCACTCCCCAGGGTGCACACAGGTGGGCTGCCCGCAGCATGGTGCCATCTCCACCCACAGCCACCAGCATGTCAAACTCGCCATTGCGCACCCGCAAACGCAAGTCCGCATCATCCAGCAGACCACACCGGGTGGTCAGGCCGCGTGTTTTCAATAAAGCTTCAAAGGATTCGGCTTCCTTGATCGCTTCCGGCATTTTAGGGTGGACGGCAACGACGATCCGCTTCGGAATGGTGAGTTTATCTGTCATGCCTGTTTATTATACCGTAGGAGTGGAAAACCCAAATCATTATTAGCGTGCCAGGGATTTTTTATAATTTTCTATTGTCATCGCGAGATCCGGAAGCTCTTCTCCGGCTCGTGGCGATCTTTTATTTTACATTCGTCCCGCCGAATCACCGCAACACCTGATCACAAGTATTCCGAAAACCACACTTAAGGCAGCGCTGTGCTTCGCTGTGCGAGCGTGGCACCTCCCGGCGCTTTCCGGAATGCTGCATCTCGGTCAGCAAGTCCAGCAGGGCAGATTCGAGTTCCTGGGTGTAATCCACGGCAAAATCACGACCGGAGTAATGGATGATGCCGTACGGAGGTCGCTGACCATAGCTGCGCTCGACCAGCAGGCAGTAGGCTGCCAGTTGAAATATGTGTGAATCGTAGGGAGCTTCGGGCGGCCGGCCGGATTTTACCTCAACCGGGATGATCTTGCCCTCCTGCTCCACCAGGTAATCTGGTTTGCCGGTCAACCCCAGGTCGGGGTCATACAGCGGTTTCTCCAGTTTTCCCCAGCCGCGTGTGTCGGTATAGATGATGCGGCCGCCTGGCAGCCCGGCAGACTTGCGCTGCTTGGCAGACTTCCAGAAAAGCAGCAGGGCGATCAGCAGGAGAAACAGGGCAAGGTATTGCATGTTTGCTTGTTCCCCTTCTTATATGATCCGTGCGGTACAGTATGAAACCAGCAGCAGCGACACCAGCAGGAGCAGCAGCGCCAGGGCGCGCATCAACGCGGCTGCCAGTACCTGGCGTCCGTTCTGCTGGTGTAATTTGGTGCCGGCGGTCAATTCCGCCTGGTTGGAGGACTCGATCCCCTGTCGCTGGTACCACCAGGCACGGGCGCAATATAGATAGGAGCCAATTTCGGAAGCGCGTATGGGTGCCATGCTGACTTCATTTTAACACGGACACACCCGGTTTACTGTATAATAAAAATTAATAATTTGTCATTGCGAAGGAGCGAAGCGACTGAAGCAATCCCCCCACTTTTTTAACTAAGATACTATTTCATTCCAGGCAGCAAAATTATCCATATTGAGAATTGCTGCTGTATAATTCCACCCATGACAGACTACAACTTCACTCACCCCGTCGAGGTTCGCTATGGCGACCTGGACCCGCAGGGTCATCTCAACAATGCCAAATACCTGACTTACTTTGAACAGGCGCGTATTTTTTATTTTGAAAAACTCGGATTATTTACCCGGGATATGTCCTTCCTGGATATCGGCGTGATCCTGGCGGATGTGCACCTGACTTTCAAGGCGCCGGTGCTGTTCGGCATGGAAATAGAGGTGGGCGTGCGCACCACCCGGCTGGGTAACAAGTCCTTCACCGTCGAACAGGCGGTCATCGACAACGCCACCGGTAAATTGATGTGCACTGGCGAACTGGTGCTGGTGACCTATGACTACCACACCGGGCAGACCATCCCCATCCCGTCAGAGTGGCGGGAGAAGACAAGTGTTTTTGAAGCCCTGCTGAATGGAGAAAATTAGATCATGCCAACTCTACCCCCCATCAATACCCCCCACCTGCTCGAGTTCCTGGGCGGGTTGCTCAACACCCCCAGCCCCACCGGCTTCACCGACCAGGCCATTGCCTTTTGCGAAGAAGCCTTTAAAGCCTTCCCGGAGCTCAAGCTAAGCCGCACGCGCAAAGGCGCCCTGCTGGTTTTCTGGCCTGGCGAGAAGCATGACGCTGCACGCGCCCTGACCGCCCATGTGGATACACTTGGCGCTATGGTCAAGGAGATCAAGTCCAATGGCCGCCTGCAGTTGACCAAGATCGGCAGCTTTGCCTGGAATACGGTCGAAGGCGAGGGCTGTACAGTCTTCACCCGCCGCGGCGGCAAAATCCGTGGCTCCTTCCTGTTAAATAAGGCCTCCACGCATGTCTATGGCACCGAGGTGACCAAGGAAGAGCGCATCGATGAAAACATGGAAGTCCGCCTGGATGCCCGCACCCGCTCTTCCGGTGAAACCCAGGATCTGGGCATTGAGATCGGTGATTTCGTGGCTTTTGACCCGCGCCTGGAGATCCGTGAAGGCTTCGTGCGCTCGCGCCACCTGGATGATAAGGCCTGTGTGGCCACCATCCTGGCCGCGGTCAAGGCCATCAGTCAGGCCGGGTTAAAGCCCAAACAGGATACCTGCCTGTTGATCAGCAACTACGAGGAAGTCGGTCATGGCGCCGCGGCTGGTCTCCCGCAAGAATTGCATGAACTGCTGGCAGTGGATATGGCTGCTGTCGGTGACGGGCAAAATTCCAGTGAATATTTTGCCTCGCTGTGTGTCAAGGATAGCGGCGGACCTTATCACCACGCTCTCTCCAACCGCCTGCGTGACCTGGCTGATACACATAAGATCCCCTACATGGTGGATATCTATCCCTATTATGGTTCGGATGGCGAGGCCTACTGGCGGGCCGGTGGGGATGTGGCTGTGGCGTTGATCGGCCCGGGTGTGGATGCCTCGCATAACTACGAGCGCACTCACACCGAAGCGCTGGTTGCCACAACCCAATGGCTGCTGGCCTACCTGCTGGAAGATTGACTTTCTTTGCCAAAGGAGATGCCATGTTATTGGATGCTGCCCTGCCCTTGACCGGACTGTCCGGTGTAGCCAAGATAGCCGAAGCTGCCGAACAAATGGGTTTCGCAGCACTGTGGACTAGTGAAACCCAGCATGACCCCTTCCTGCCCTGTACCCTCATCGCCGAACACACCCAAAAACTGCATTTTGGCACGGCCATTGCGGTCTCGTTTGCGCGCAACCCTGCCAACCTGGCTTACATTGCCTGGGACCTCGCTTCCCAATCGGATGGGCGCTTCATGCTCGGCCTCGGCACCCAGGTGAGGGCGCACATCGAACGGCGCTTTGGCATGCCCTGGCCGGAATCGGTGGTGGGCAAGCTGCGCGAGCAGGTCGATGCGGTGCGCGCCTTCTGGAATTGCTGGCAAAAAAATAAAAAGCTGGATTTCCGCGGCGAATACTACAAACTGACCCTGATGTCACCCTTCTTCAACCCGGGTCCCAACGATCATCCGGATATCCCCATCTACATCGCCGGGGTCAACCGCGGCCTGGCGCGCCTGGCGGGGGAGACCTGCCAGGGCTTTCATGCCCATCCCTTCAACAGCCCGCGCTACCTGGCGGAGGTCATCCTGCCGGCCATCGAGCAGGGTGCCGCCAAAGCCGGGCGCAGCCGCGCTGACATAAAAAACTCGGTCACGGCCTTTGTCGCCACCACCCCCGAAGAAGAGACCTTTGCACGCGCCCAGATCTCCTTCTATGCCTCCACGCCATCCTACAAGCCGGTCATGGCCCTGCATGGCTGGGGTGAGGTGGCAGAACAGCTCTCAGCGCTGGCCTCCAAATCCCAGTGGGGCGAGATGTTCGGCCTGATCACAGACGAGATGCTGCACACCTTCTGCCTGGTCACCGACCAGGCCAGCCTGCCTGCCGAATTGCAGAAACGCTATGCCGGCCTGGCGGATCGCCTGTCCCTCTACATCCCCTTCGTGCCCGCTGAACGCGATGACTTCTGGAAAGAAATGACCGGGGCTTTCTCCTCTGCCAAGAAGATCTAATTTATACTTGGTGAAAGAAATGCCAACGCAAAGACGCCAGGACGCAAAGAAAAAACGTTTATGCCTTTGCATTATTCATAATAGAGGTAGCCATGAATGAAAATGAGGTGAGTAAAATTATCATTGATGCTGCTATTGAAGCTCACCGTAATTTGGGTGGTCCGGGGCTGTTGGAATCCATATATGAAGAACCCTTGCTTGGGAAATTATCCAAAAAAGACTGACCGTTGAGCGTCAAAAAGAAATTCCCATAAAATACAAGGGACATCAATTGGGGTTGCCTTTGCGGCTCGATATGCTTGTGGATAATTTGGTTATTGTCGAATGCAAGGCAACATCTGAATACAATACGATTTTTGAATCGCAGTTGTTAACTTATTTACGGCTTTCAGGAGTGAAATTGGGACTTGTGATTAATTTTGGCGAGAAGCTTGTCAAATATGGAATTCATCGTGTTGTAAATGGCTTGTTGGAATAATTAACCAACCAAACAGCAAATACTTTTAATCCGTTGCGCCCTAGCGTTAGATTTTTTTCCACAAGGGAGCAGAATCACAGGTAAAAACACGAATTATTAATCAAAATCACAATCATTGATTTGGTGAGTATCCGTAAAATTTTTGTTTACAAATTCGTAACCGTCATATAAATATTAGTATCTACTCACCATATCAGATTTTGTCACTACGAGCGCAGCGTGGCAGTCTCCTCTCCGGCAAGGGGATTGCCACCCCAAAAAGCATCGGGGTCTTCGGCGTCGCTGGGAGGACACGATAAGCCAGTGCGTATGTGCTCCTCGCAAAGACAGAAGATAGAGCTTTTTTGCATTGAACAGCAGCGCTCTGCCACTGTGGAATTAATCGCAATTATGGACGTGAGTAGATACAAATATTTAAACCTTTGCGCCTTTGCGTTAAATCTTTTATTTTGAGGTGAACATGAATTTCGACGAATACCAGCAAAAATCCCGCAAGACTGCCTTGTACCCGGCCATTGGTCACCCCGTCATCTACCCCACCCTGGGTCTCGTTAACGAAGCCGGGGAAGTGGCTGGCAAGATCAAGAAGGTCTTTCGCGATAAAGATGGCCAGATCTCGGAAGAAACCCGCCAGGCGCTTAAAGCCGAGCTGGGTGATGTGCTCTGGTACCTGGCACAGGTCTCCACCGAGCTGGGTCTCACGCTGGATGAAGTGGCTGAATCCAATATTGCCAAGCTGTATGACCGCCTGGAGCGCGGCAAGATTGGCGGGGATGGGGATGCCAGGTAAATGGCGTATAATCAGATAGGCGGAATAACTCTATTTTATTATTTCCTCCCGCCTTCCAGGAGAATGCAATGACAGATCGCAAAAAAGTTACCCTGCCCACCCTCTTTAAAAAGGTAGCCGATGGTGTCCCGATCACCTGGCTGACCTGTTATGACTATCCGACCGCCTACCTGCAGGAACAGGCCGGGATCGACATGATCCTGGTGGGTGACAGTCTGGGTATGACCATGCTGGGATACGACTCGACCCTGCCGGTCACGATGGCTGACATGATCCGCCACACGCAGGCCGTGCGCCGCGGCGCCCCGACTGCTTTCCTGGTGGGCGATATGCCCTACATGACCTACCAGTCTTCGGTTGAGACTGCCATCCTGAATGCCGGGCGCTTTATGGCCGAAGCCAGTTGCGACGCCATCAAACTCGAAGGAGGCGCAGCCATGGCCAACCGCATCCGCGGCATTGTCGAGGCTGGCATTCCTGCCATTGGTCACCTGGGGCTGACTCCGCAGTCAGTTGCCGCTTTGGGTGGTTTCCGCGTGCAGGGCAAATCTGCCGAGTTGGCCAAGAAGATCGTGGAGGATGCCAAAGCGCTCGAGAAAGCCGGGGCATTTGCCATCCTGCTCGAGATGGTCCCCGACCGGTTGTGCAAGCTTATCACTGCACGCGCCGAAAACTGCATCATCATGAGCCTGGGCTCCGGTCCGGATGCACATGGGCAGTTGCTCATCTATCATGATATGTTTGGCCTGTATCCCAAGTTCAAACCGAAAATGGCCAAGGTCTTCGGCAATGCCGGTGAGGTCATCCTGAACGGTCTCAAGGGTTATGCTGCCGAAGTGACCGGTAAAACCTTCCCGCAGCCGGAGAACTGGTTTGGCATGCCGGACGAAGAATACAACGACCTCTTAAGGTTACTCTAAATGGCGAGTGCGGAATTTTCAGAGCGCACCTCCCGCCTGAAGCCCGAAGGCGCCTACCAGGTATTGGCTCGTGCCGGGCAGATGGAAGCCGGGGGTCGTCACATCATCCATTTTGAGATCGGCCAGCCGGATTTTGATACACCCGAAAACATCCAGCTGGCAGGGGTGCAAGCCATTGAATCCGGGCGGACGCGTTACACGCCTCCGGCCGGAATGCCATCCCTGCAGACTGCCATCGCGGCAGAAACCAGCCGCAGGTACAATCTGGATGTTCTGCCGGAGGAAGTGGTGGTCGGGCCGGGAGCCAAGCCGGCTCTCTTTTTCCCGACTCTGGCGCTTGTTCAACCCGGGGACGAGGTCATCTATCCCGACCCGGGCTTCCCCACCTACGAAGCCATGATCCGGGTGGCAGGCGGGCAGCCGGTGGCTGTGCCCCTGCGCGAGGAAAATGATTTTTCATTTGACCTGCAGGTTTTCGATCAGAAGATCAATCCACGCACCCGCCTGATCATCCTCAATTCGCCCGGCAATCCCACCGGGGGGGTCATACCCCTGGCCGACCTGCAGCACATCGCGGCCCGGGCGCAATCCAATGATAGTTGGGTCATGTCTGATGAGATCTATGCCCGCATTGCCTTTGATGGGTTGCGGGTACCCTCCATCTTTGCGCTGCCCGGTATGAAAGAGCGCACCATCCTGGTGGACGGTTTCTCCAAGACCTATGCCATGACCGGTTGGCGGCTGGGATACGGGGTCATGCCAGCCGCCCTGGCGCGGCGGGTGGAACTCCTGTTGACCCACTCGGTTGGCTCAACCGCGCATTTCACACAATATGCGGGTTTGGAAGCCTTGCACGGCCCGCAGCACGCGGTGGACGCCATGCTGGCCGAGTACCAGCACCGCCGGGATGTCATTGTGGCTGGGCTCAACAACATACCTGGAGTGAGCTGTCGCAAACCCCAGGGTGCCTTCTACGTCTTCCCCAACATCAGGGGCACCGGGCTGAGTTCCAGTCAGGCTGCCGACCTGATCCTTGAAAAAGCCGGGGTGGCGCTGCTGCCCGGCTCCGCTTTCGGGGAATATGGCGAGGGCTACTTGCGCCTCTCGTATGCCACCTCCATCGATAATATCGAGTGCGGCCTGGAAGCCATCCGCCGGGTGCTGGAAAAAGCGTAGATAAGTCATCCCAAATTCCCCCGCCTCTATCAGGTACGGCTGCGGTAAGGGTGATTATGGAAAATCCTGGCGACAGGATTCCATAAAGGCATCCAGGTCACGATTCTTGAGGATGGCGCTGAATTTCCAGGCTTTCGCCTGTGGGCAAAAATCATCGAGGCTGATTTTCATATCCGTGTATTCAGCTGCGAAAACCGGCTTGCCAGCTTCTATAAAGGGAAACATTAGCTCGCACCAACCTTCGGCAAAACAGTCTTCCGTCAATGCCCAGTCAAAATGGGGGAGCAGATCGGCAGCCTGGTCGGGATCATTCTTTAATCCTATCGACAGGCCCCGGCTGTGGGCTTCTTTCGCCAGCCAAATATTGTAAGCCAACTGGTCTGCATAGGTGAGCGGAAAACCTGTGTCATTGTTGTAGGCATCCATATTATCCGGCTCAATACCATCGAAACCTTTGGCTTTGCACTCGTCAAAACGGGCGCGCATAATGGGGGCCAACGAGTCGATTTGACGGATGTCCAGCCACTTCTCACCAGGCCATCCATCGTAATTTTTCCCGACTACTGACTCTGGAAACTGACCGGCATCTGGCCGCCAATCCTCCCAACTCCCCACACTGATATAACAGATGACCATGCGACTCTGGGAATGCAAGGCACCCACCGTGCCGGGATCGCTGTCAAAAAGATCAATATCGTACATATCTACATCAAAAGACGGGTCAATGGGCTGATCCAATTGCCACTGCCAGGTCATGCCTGCCCAGCCGTCCATTACACTGGCAGACCCTGGTTCATAAGCATCTATTGCGGCCTCTGTTGCCGGTGATGCTTCAGAAATTTGCACATCTCCAACTGCCTCTTCATCGCTGGAGCCAGGGAACTGGCTGCAAGCGGAGGCAAGCAAGATTATGACTGCACCAAGTAACATTCTGGTTCGATGCATGGAGATCCTTTAATGTCGTCCGGTCACCTGTTTCCTGGCGTTCATTGTCAAGGGTAATCGCCTGTTACTGATCGTCCATCGTCCATTTCTCACCCCCATACCCCCGCCGCCTGCATCCCACACTGCGGACAAGTCTCCGGCAGCGTGATGCGGTTCTCCCCCGCCGTGCTGGGGTCTCCCCGCGGCAGGCACTGCCTTATCGTGCCAGGGAACACCCGTTTGACCGAAGGTCTCAATCCTCTTGAAGTACTGTTTCTAAAACTTCAGTAACCCAGCCATTCAGGCTCTTGTCTGCCAGTTTTGCTTGGATATAGGCTTTTCGATGCAATTCAGCCGGCAAGCGAACCACGAACTTACCAGAAAAAGGTTTTTCAGGGCTTTCACCTCGTTTAGCACAGAACTCTAAATAATCATCCACTGATTCGTGAAATGCCTTTTGTATTTCATCAACACTTTTGCCTTCAAACGTAATGACGTCGCGGATATTGATCACTTCCCCGTACAAAAAACCCGCTTCCTCGTCCAGTTCAACTTTGCCGATATAACCTTTATATTCGATCATGGCTTTACTCCTGCCGCTTCGAGAAACTTTCGAACGGATTTAACTGCACCTTTGTTTGTTTCTTTATGTGGATGTGGGCGATGAAACACGGCCCGGACACCTTTCAACGCAACCCGTACCCTGGAACCATTGCCTTCGGAGATTTCTGCACCTAAAGCGATAAATAAGGCTTCTATGTCTTTCCAAGGGATATTGGCTCGCTCTGGTTTCTCATAAACGGCTTCCAATGCTTTTCGGTGTTTGCTGTCCACAATAATATGATATCATATAGTGATATCATATTCAAGAGGCAAATTTCCCGACTTTTTCTGCTGTGCTGTGTCGGGGGGTCTTCGCGAAACATCCCCGAGGGGGGCTTGACCCTGACACTCGCTCGACCGCAGGTCTCCAACTCCCCCGCTGTATCGGTGTCACCCCCACACCCCCGCCGCCTGCATCCCACACTGCGGACATGCCCCCTCGGGTGTGATGCGGTTCTCCATAACATAAAATCCCCGCCGCTTGATGAGCGCCGCCTGGCAGTGGTGGCAGAAGGTGGTCTCATACTCATCCACCCGCCCTGGTAAATTGCCGGCGTACACATAATACAGCCCCGCCTCGCTGCCGATCTCAGCCGCCCGCAGCAGGCTGGCTGCCGGGGTGTTATCCGCCTCCAGCATGTGATAGTCCTGGTGAAAGGCGGTGATATGCCAGGGGATTTTTTGGGAAACCCCTCTCAAAAAACTGGCCATCTCCCATAGTTCTGCATTGCTGTCGTTGAAGCCCGGCACCAGCAGGGTGACCACCTCCACCCATAACCCCAGCTTATGCGCCTGTTGGATGGTATCCAGCACATTCTTCAGCACACCCCCCAGGCGGCGGTAATTCTGGTCCTGCATGGATTTCAGGTCGATCTTGTAGCCCGCCAGCCAGGGGCGCAGGTATTTCAGGACTTCGGGGGTGGCGTACCCGTTCGAGACCATCACACACTTCATCCCGGCCGCCACCGCCTGCTTGAAGATCTCCACGGCCCACTCGCTGGTGATAAGCGGTTCGTTGTACGACGAAGCCAGCACCCGGGCTCCCATGCGCCTGCCGTAATCCACGATCTGCGCGGGCGAGATCTTGCGGATCTGGTACACGGCCTCATCACAAGCCGGGTCCCGCGCCGCCTGCGAGGTCAGCCAGTTCTGGCAATAGCCGCAGTGGAAGTTGCAGCCCAGCATCCCAAAGGTCATCGCAATGGACCCCGGCAGAAAGTGGTAGAAAGGCTTCTTCTCCACCGGGTCAGCCTGCAGCCCGGCTACATACCCCCAGGGGGCATACAGTTTACCGTCCCGGTTAAAGCGCACCTGGCAGATGCCGCGGCGTCCCGGGCGCACCAGGCAGCGTTGGGCACACGCCAGGCAGCGCACCTCACCTGAGTCCATCTGTTGGACAAGTTCGGCTTCCTGTGTCAGTGCATCCAGTACCCGGGCGATCTCGGTCACGCTTTTTTCTCCTTGCATACTACCTTCTACTATATAATACACCCATGCTAACACTGGTTGTACAGGCTGGCGGGGAATCTCGCCGCATGGGTTCGGACAAGGGGCTGCTGCCATTCCTGGGTCAGACTCTCATCCAGCGCGTGATCGAGCGCCTGGCTCCCCTGGCGGATGAAGTGCTGGTCACCACCAACCACCCGCAGAATTATCGCTTTCTTAATGTGCCGCTCTTCCCGGACCTGGAACCCGGGCGCGGCGCCCTGGGAGGCTTATACACCGCCCTGCAGTCTGCCTCGCACCCGCTGGTGGCGGTCGTGGCCTGTGACATGCCCTTTGCCAGCCGGGAATTGTTTACATACCAGTGCGATGTGCTGGTTGAACAGGCTTTGGATGTGGTCATTCCATCCAGCCTGGAGGGACTTGAACCCCTTCACGCTGTGTACCGCCGGGAAACCTGCCTGCCAGCTGTGAGGGCTGCCCTGCAGCAAGAAGAATGGAAACTGATCTCCTGGTTTCCCAATGTTAAAGTACATGCCGTGCCACTCGAAGAGGTGACTCGATTTGACCTGCACGGGCATGTGTTTATGAATGTGAATACCCCCGCCGACCTTCAGCAGGCCGAAGCCGTCGCCCGCCGTTCCGCGTAGCATCCCCACTTCAGGTCTCCGAAGGAGGCAAGGGGAAGGTTTCCCGCAGAGGAGGTGCGCAAGTCGCCTCATCTCTTTAGGTGGTAAGGCACATCAATGATGATGCGCTGCAGACCGCTCTGGCGGCGTTGGAACAGCAAGGCTTTCTTGATCTCCTCTGCCGACTGGTTGTGCAGGATCTCGTGCCAGCTCGAGGCGGGGATCAGTTCCGGAAGGATCAGGACGGCTTGCTGCCCGTCGTTATGCTCATCATCGGTCTGCTCCAGGAAGGAAAGCAGGGGTTCCACCAGAGAGCGGTAAGGGGATTCCACCACCACGAATTCAACATCCGGAAACCATTTATCCCATTGCCTGCGAATGCCGACTTCATCCGGGCCGGGATCGACGTCGATGAAAACCGCGGTGACCCGGTCCGAGATGGAGCGGGCAAAGTTGACAGCGTCCACCATGCCGCGGTGAATGCTCGAGACGGGGATGACTACGCGTGGCCTGGGAAAATGACGCAGCGAGGGTGGCAGCCCGTGCATGGAGAGCTGCACGGAAACGCCTTGATAATGCTTGCGGATGGTGAGAAATAATATCACCAGCGCGGGGATGACCAGCACCGAGATCCAGGCGCCTTCCAGGAATTTGCTGATTCCGATCACGAACAAGGTAACCCCGGTGACCAGCGCCCCGAGCCCATTGATGAAAGCTTTGACCAGCCAGCCCGGCTCTTTTAATCGCACCCAATGCAGCACCATGCCAGCCTGGGACAGCGTGAAGGCCGTGAACGCGCCCACTGCAAACAAGGGCACCAGGGCGTGGGAGTTGCCGTTGAAGGCGATGATCAACACGGCCGTCAGGGCAGACAGCAACAGGATGCCGTTATGAAACACCAGCCGGTCGCCGACGTTAAAGAGCTGGCGGGGCATGAATTTATCTTCAGCCAGGATGGCGGTTACGCGCGGAAAGCCGGCAAAACTGGTGTTGGCCGCCACTGCCAGCACGGCCAGGGTGGAGAACTGCACCAGGTAATAGAGCGGGCCGCCGCCCACCAAGCGCCGGGCGAGCGCAGACAGGATGGTCTCATCCGGTCCGGCCACCACCCCAAAGAATTGCGTCAACCCCATGCTGCCCAGGAAGAGAAACCCCATCAGGACTGCCATAATGATCAATGTCTTGCGGGCATTGACCCAGGCCGGGGATCGAAAGGCTGTCACGCCATTACTGATGGCTTCGACCCCGGTCAGTGCCGTGCACCCAGCCGAAAAGGCATGCATAACCAGGAACAGCCCAAGTGCCGTTGATGCAGGAGGAGCCACGGCAGCCAGAGGTGTGGGAGTTCCCTGTATGGCAGCCTTGATCAGACCATACAGCAGCATGCCGATGAATGAAATCAGGAAAAGGTAGACCGGGACAGCCATGCTGGTGCCCGACTCACGCAGCCCGCGCAAATTGATGACGGTGATCACCACCAGCAGCCCAAGCGCGATCCAGATCCGGTAGGGCCACAGTTCCGGGAAGGCCGAAGCGATGGCTGCCACACCGGCCGTCAGGCTGACGGCAGCCGTCAGGATGTAATCCAGCAGCAGGGCGCCTCCTGCTGTCAAGCCGGGCAGCATGCCCAGGTTCTCGCGTGCCACCGTGTAGGAACCGCCGCCCATTGGATAGCCGCGGATGGTCTGGGCATAGGACAGGGCCACAACGCCCAAAAGCAGGGTGATGGCCAGCGCAATCGGAAACTGCAGCGACAGCCCGGCCGACCCGGCGATGACCAGCCCCAGGAAGATCTCCTGGTTGGCATAAGCCAGCGAGGAAAGCGCATCCGGCGAAAAAGCCGCCAGGGCGCGGATCTTGTTGAGCTGCTTTTCCGCCATCATCTGGCTGGGCAGGGGCGAACCGGTGAGCAGGTACTTGAGTTTATTTTGCATAAATTCCTGGTGGGTTGTTTATGAAAATTTGTAAGTGTCCATTGCAAAAAGCCACTTTCACACGATTAAACAGTGTCTATACACGATATAACAGTGTCTATACCACCAAGCTACCAAGATTCTTTAATATTGAATCTTCGTGACTTCGTGCCCCCCATGTTCAAGGGGGGTGTGACTCGTGTCCCCGCTTTTGGGGGATTGTGGTAAAGTCTTTTTGCAGTAAAGTCATATAAACCTTCGAATATATACTCCAACCAATATACAAGGTGAGTGTAGCATAAAAGAAGAGTTCACATCAAGCTATTTTCACATTCCTCCCGCCACCCCCAGCAACGCACCCGCTGCCAGGGTGTTGTAGGATGATATGACACTGACTCTGACTGAAAAAGATCGATCCATGTTAAAGGGCGACTTTGGTCCCGCGGCCCGCATGGCGCTCTCTATTGTCGTGCGCATGGCCGGGGTGGTCGGAGCCGATGCGCTGCTCGACATCACTGCCGCCCACATCGACAGCACCGTCTACATCGGCGCGGCCGGACTCGAATTTGCTGAGCGGCTGGCCAGGCTGGGCGCCAAAGTCTGTGTGCCCACCACCCTCAACGTCAGCGGACTGGATGAGTTTCATTGGCAGGAGTGGGCCGTACCTGCTGAGTGGGCCAGGCAGGCGCACCGCCAGATGCTGGCCTATCAGGGCATGGGCACCACCCCCACCTGGACCTGCGCCCCCTACCAGTTGGAGTTGCGCCCGGCCTTCGGGCAGCAGATCGCCTGGGGGGAATCCAACGCCATCGCCTTTGCCAATTCCGTGCTGGGAGCGCGCACCGAACGCTACCCCGACCTGTTCGACATCTGCTGCGCCATCAGCGGACGGGCTCCCGCCACAGGTCTGCACCTGGCTGAGAACCGGGGCGGGCAGCTCCTATTCCGCCTGTCCGCAGACGTCTCCGAAAAGTTGCAGTACAGTGATGACTTCTACACTGTGCTGGGCAACCTGGTCGGCAAGCAAACCCTTGACAAGATCCCGGTCATCGACGGGCTGACCGGCCGGCCGGACGAAGATCAGCTCAAGGCTTTCTGCGCCGCGGCCGCATCCTCGGGCGGAGTGGCCCTGTTCCACATGGTCGGGATCACACCCGAAGCCCCCAGTCTGGAACATGCCTTCCAGGGGACTCCCCCCGTGCAGGCCATTGAGATCGGCATGCAAGCCCTGCGCCTCTCCCGCCAACAACTCACACACGGTCTGGACGATCAACTCGACCTGGTGGTGCTGGGTTGTCCGCACTTCTCGCTGGCGGAGTTCAAACGTCTGGCGCCCCTGCTGGAGGGCCGGCACACGCACCCGGGTGTCAAGTTCCTGGTCACCTCCAGCCGCTTCATGACCGGGCTGGCGCGCCAGACCGGATTATTGCAAGCGCTCGAGGCTTTCGGCGGGCAGCTCACCGTGGATACCTGTACCCTCGCTTCGCCCATGCTGCCGGCCGAAATAAAGTGCCTGATGACCAACTCAGCCAAGTTCGCCTATTATGCGCCGGGCATGCTGGAAAAAAATATCACCTTCGGCAGCCTGCAGGATTGCGTGGATTCGGCTTGCGCCGGCCGGGTCATTCGGGATGGGTCGCTATGGGACGAATAATACTGCCCGGCAGGTTCATCATATACGGTCTGGCGCACGCCACCGCCCTGGTCAGCCGGGAACCGCTCTCCTTCTGGGGTGGATACGACTGGCAGACCGGCGAGATTATCGACCGGCGGCACACCCTCTCGGGCCAGGTGGCCAGCGGCAAGATCCTGGCGCTGCCCTTCACGCGCGGCTCCTCCACCACCACAGCCGTGCTGCTTGAAGCCATTCGGAACGATACCGCCCCGGCCGCCATCCTGACCACCGCCACGGACTTCTTCTTTGCGCTGGCCTCAGTGGTGGCAGATGAGCTGTATGCCACAACCCTGCCATTGATCGCCCTCTCCGAAGCAGATTTTGGGCTTTTACGCAGCGGGGACGATGTGGAGATCACACCACAGGGCGAGGTGGTGGTGCAAAGGCCTTAAACGTAGGGGGCTTTTTATTAGCAGAAGCCTGAGGACTAACCAGACAGGTTGTTCGGTTGTAATTTATACCCCCAGCATCTCCCCCGGGATCTGCCTCTCTACTATTAGGCTTTCAACACACGCAGGGATTTTTTAGATTTCCAACAGTTTATGAATAGTTGATTATGTATTTAGGCATGCCATGCGTAATCGCTTGACAAGGAGATTACGCAACCTTTTTTCTGTAAATTGAGTCGCGAATATCCATCGTTCTTTAATAAATTAATGACTTGCCAGCACAATAATGTTTTCCGATCTGCCACTCCTCACTGATCTCCATCAGGATCGCGGAGATCAAGATTGCGGAAGGTTGACCCCCACCCCAGCCCTCCCCCAAATCTCGATTTGGGGGAGGTTGGGTAGGGGTAATGGATGCATGTCAATTTCAGGATGGAGTAGAATCATTGCATGCCCCCAAGAAGAACCACACCCAAAAGTTACGATTTTGCCAGGAAACTACGCAAAGAACCGACATCTGCCGAAAGAAAACTCTGGGCATATTTACGCAGGGATCAATTGGATGGGTTGAATTTTAGAAGACAACATGCCATTGGAAACTATATTGTTGATTTTTGCTCGCCGAAACATAAACTGATCATTGAGCTTGATGGAAGTCAACATCTGGAACAGGAAGAATACGACTTAGAGAGAACCAAATATTTGAAAGAGCAAGGGTATCAAGTGATCCGTTTTTGGAATCACCAGGTGTTGAATGA
>MGMF01000019.1 GCA_001796335.1 Chloroflexi bacterium GWB2_49_20
TTCCCGTTCTCACCCGCCAACAGGAACATCTCTACGGTGCGCCTCCATAACCAATCGGGCAGAAGCCCAATTTTAGGATCATCCAACATTTCAGGGTAAAGTTTGATCCAGGGTCGATTCATAAATCAATTTTCTCTTTGAAAAGGGACTGCTCTTTTTCCTGCGCTTCAAGCTGGTCCAACAGGCGGAAGAAAATTGCCGGTTGGGCGCAGGTCGGGATCAGCCATTGCTTTCAAGTGGCACCAAATATCGTCAAAAAAACTGAATTTCGGATCGGCATGCTTTTAATCCTTTCCTATCGGTAAAATTAAATTACCCATATTATAGTACATATGTTCTAATTGTCAATAAGCTTTTCCAAATTAGCGCCATCCCACCCACGGGTCCCGGCCTCTTTTTTGGGGATGCATCTCATGTCCCCTTATTTTGTGTTTTTTAAAATGGGGACTACAGGGGGCTACCACCTGGCCTGGTGCTCCTCCGCAAAGCCCAGCAGCTCGCGCACCTGGATCTTCTCTCCATCATCCGCAATGAGCGTGCCGTTGTAACGCCCGAACATCTGGTGCACCTGGCTGGTTATGATGCCCAAGTCCGTGGTGGCCGTGCGGTCTTTGAAAGGTGTGAAAACCAGGTCGAGACGGCCGGCGCTGTCACTGAAATGCCAGAGGCGCATGTAGTCCCCGGAGGCGTAATCGAACCTGACCTGCTCCAGCTTGTGGACGCGCTGATCCAGCAGGATGGCGTTCTCCCCGGCCCGGGAGAGATCCCCGAAGCCCATGCCCAGGTTCAGCCCGATCGTGCGTCCGTCCGGCAGGAAACCGGAAGCGGAAGCCCAGTTCCAGAAGGACTTATATTCCCACACCCCGCGGCCCCAATCCAGCGACCCCAGGCAAGTGGCGGGGTCCAGCCGCTCGCTGTCCTCCCCGTAGGTGATCGACCCGCTGGCGGGCATACAGTTGATCTTGCGGTTGTAGTAAAAACGCTTTTTCCCGATGGGAATGACGATGTTCATCGACTCGTCCCCCGGGGCAGTAGCCAGGTCGATCTCGGCCTGGATGCCCCTCCCTTCGTGGAATTCCGGCCAGGAAACCGACACATGACGGTGGTCAGGCTGCAGGCTGAAATCCAGCCTGGCGTGTTTGTTCTCGAAATGGCTGTCACCCTGGGTACTGTTGCGCGGCAGCGTGATGCTCTTGCCTAGCGGGATGACCAGGCCTTCCTCATGCAGGTCCCCGCTCTCGAAATTCATGGTATAGACGAAGATGTTGCCGACATAGCCCAGGTCTGCAATGGTGGCCGAGAAGAAATGGCGGGGTGTGAACACGGCGTAATAATCCCAGCGCTTGATGCGGAAGTGCTGCAGGGAGCGCAGGGCGTAAAAGCGGGCGGCTTCCAAATTGCAATCCAGCACAGGCTGGCGCGCCCAGCCAATGTCCGCCAGTTGTCCGTTGGGTTGCAGCAGGGGTCCGGGTTGGGTCAGTTCGGTTTGCATGGCGGTTCCTTTCGAATCAGCGTGGGTGGAATCGGGGATGGGTTTACAGAAATTAGTATAGATAATTTATGAGCACAGGTCAAGCGGATTTGGTGTTGGAGGTGGGGGTCACCAATAGAGTATAATTCAGACATGAGTACTCCACATACACCCCCCCATGAAACCCTTGACCGCCGCCAGGAAGAAGAGCGCATTCGCAGCGAAGGACGACTGCCGCCCGGACAAGCCCTGACCCTCAAGTTCCCGGTGCTGCACTACGGGGACGTGCCCGCCTTCCACCCGGTCACCTGGGATCTGCGGGTGTGGGGCGAAGTCGAAAAACCGGCAGCCTGGGGTTGGGATGAGTTCAACCAGCTGCCGCGCACCACGATAAGCATGGACATCCACTGCGTGACGCGCTGGAGCAAGGCCGATACCGTGTGGGAAGGCGTATCCGTGCGCACCCTGATCGAGACGGGGTTGCTCAAACTCCTGCCAACTGCGACGCATGTCATGCAGCATGCCGAGTACGGCTTCACGGTCAATCTGCCGCTCGAGGTGGTTTTGCAGGATAACTTCCTGCTGGCGACCCATTTCAACGGGGAACCCATCACCCCCGAGCACGGCTATCCGCTGCGCGGTGTGGTCGGCGCCATCCCGGGGCGTGACGATCTGGCCTCGCCCTACCTGTGGAAGGGTGCCAAGTGGCTGCGCGGCCTGGAGTTCATGAACCGCGACCAACGCGGCTTCTGGGAGAAGGCCGGTTACAGCAACACCGCCGACGTCTGGAAGGAAGAGCGGTTTGGTTAGCCAGGTAAACCGGGTCTCATGCAGGAGTCTCTGAAAAAAGACTTAACCACAACCCCCAAAAGTCTTTACCACCAAGACACCATCCCGGAAAAAGAGGCCGGGACTTAGTCACGAAGCATAATCATTAAAAAATCTTTGTGCCTTCGTGACTCGTGTCCCCGCTTTTTGGGGATGGTGGTGAAAGAAGTTCTTTGCAGTAAAGCCCTAGTATCGCAGCAGGGCGCCGATGCCCACCTCTTTCAGCGCCGGGTTATTGCGCACGATCTCCACATCGCCACCGGTCTGCATCACCCTGCGGACTGCCAGCTCGACCGCATCATTGATCTTCAGGAAATTCTTGCCGCAGAAAAGGCAGGCCTCCAATGATTGGGTCAGCAGATGCCCACAGCCTGCGCACTGGTAGGCGGGCAGGCGCAGCCCTTCCTGAACGATCAAGGTCTTCACCCGGCCAGCATGCACGGCTGAGAGAGTATCCTCCAGACGCACGGCACCCTCCTGTCCTTTGGCAGCCGCGGTGAGCATGGTCTCCACCAGGGTGGTTTCCCGCTGCTGCTCGGCCTGTTGCCCGATCTGCATGGCACGCGTCAGCACTTCGCTGTGTGTTGCGGTCATGCTCATGGGGAAGGTGCCCACCACCAGGCTCTGCCAGGTCTTCGGCAGAAATTGTTGGAATTGGGCAATGGTTTCATCGGTACCGCCGACCAAGACACGCCGGGTGTGCACTTCTTCAAAAAACTTCACAGAAAAATCGGCAGCCTCCCGCAGGTTGCGTGAGGACATTTCATTGTTATTGCGATCCTGGCTGGAAATCCCACCGCGCCCTCCGGGGCTGCTGGAGGACGCCTTGCCCCGGGTATGCCGGATCTCCTCTCCCAGCAGGATGCCTTCCTGCTCGATCAGCTCTCCCAGGTGAAAGTGGAACAGGCGCGCGCCCTGTTTGTCCACCAGGGCCACCCCATAACTTCCATAAGCGTCCAACAGATCTGCCAGCGGTTTGACGTAGGGATGGTCACCCACAAAAACCCGGCTGCGCAACGTTACAGCCAGCGGGTAGGCTCTGAAAAAATCCCCGGCTGCATATGAAAACAGCGCCAATCCACGTCCCCTGGCATCCCTTAACTGTTCAAAATGTTTCAATACGGCAGCCTGGTCATCAGGCAGGTTGACTCCCTCGAGCAGGTTGCGCATTTGCAGCTTTTGTGCATCGCTATTTCCCCCGGCCGGGTCGGTGTTGAGATAAACGCTGAGCATGGGTTCCGGGCTGGAATAATTAAGCAACTCTTGAAGATCATGGTCAGTTAGCATATTACCTCCTTGTAATATTATCTTACCTGATTAAACCATTTGATTCAATCACCTTCGGTATCAAACCGGGGTTGTAAGACAGCTTCCATCACCTCGACGGGAAGGAGGCAACGGAAGCTGCTGATAGGTTGGTTGGGCGCGGTGATAACTATTCTATGGGCGCGATGCCAGCGTCAGGGTCAGCTCCACCTTTTCTTTGCCGCGCAAAACGGTGACAACAACCGTATCTCCAGGGGATTTATTGCTGTAAAGGTAACTGATCAGGTCGTCAAAGCGAAAAACGGGTTGAGCATCAATGGCAACGATCAGATCTCCACCAGCCAGAAGTTCGGTGGCCTTCGGATCGGTGTTGCTGGCAATCACACCTGCCTTTGCGGCCGGACTGTCAGCCGTAACTGAGGTAACATAAGCACCCGTGAACTGGGTTAACCCCAGCTTGGTGATCTCTTCCAGGGACATCTGGTCGAAGACATCCAGGGTGGAAATGCCGAGGTACGGATATTCAAATTTACCATCTGCGATCAGGCCGGGTACCACACGTTTGACGATATTGACGGAGATGGCAAAACCGATGCCTGAATTTACCGGATCACCGCTGCTGGTGCTGCCATTTGTGCGAATGGCTTGATTGACACCCACCACCTCACCATCCAGGTTGAGAAGCGGGCCGCCCGAATTGCCGGGATTAAGCGCCGCATCGGTTTGGATGATATCACTGGCTGAGAAATAGCCGCCACCGCTTGCGGATGAGACATTGGAGGGCAAAGCGCGTCCCAGGGCGGAGACGATGCCGGTGGTCATGGTGCTGTTCAAGCCGAAGGGATTACCAATTGCCACCACCACCTGGCCGACATTGAGCAAGTCGGAATCTCCCAATTTGAGCGGAGTCAATTCCTCAGCCGGGGCAGTCACTTGGATCACTGCCAGGTCGGCCTGTGCATCCGTACCGACCACTTCTCCATAGGTCTTAAAACCGGAAGTGAAATCCACTTCCAATTTGGCGGCACCATCGACGACATGGTTGTTGGTGACTATATAACCATCGCTGCTGTAAACCCAGCCCGATCCCAGGCCAAGTTCAGTCCCGCTGGCATCATAGATCTTGATCGAGACGACACCCGGGCTGACGCTTTTATAGATGTTAACGAACTGATCCTGCTCGCCTGACAGGTTGGTCACCGTGACCACCTGCGCGCTTGGCGTGGAACTGCCCACCTGTTGGGTGGGTAGGAGGCTGGTCGCCTGGCAGGCTACCATGGATAGGATCAAAATGAGGGTCATTACCGATACAGTTATTTTCTTTTTCATATGTGGATCTCCATTAGAATCACTTCGCTAATTGGATTGCGAAGCTTCTTTCAATAATTTTTTTTGTTTGGGTGAAAGCTGGCGGGGGACCTGTACCTTGATGCGGACGAACAGATCGCCTTTCACCTGCGGATTCTTCAATTGTGGCATGCCGCGCCCGGCGACCCGGAAGACTTGTTCGGGCTGGGTGCCGGCCGGGATGGTGAGGACTACCTTGCCGGAGAGAGTGTCCACGTGGGTGTCACCACCCAGCAAGGCGGTGAAGACGTCAATTTTTGCCTGGGTGTGCAGGTCGTTGCCCTGCCGTTCGAAGGATGGGTCATCGGCCACTTCCACCAGCAGAATAATATCAGAAGGCTGCCCGTCCGGGCCGTCAGGCCCGACAGCAGATACGCGTACTTTGGTGCCGGTACGGGCACCGGCTGGAAGCTTGACTTCCTTGAGTCGATCCCCAACCTGCAACTGGCGCACAGTCCCCTGGTAGGCTTCCTTCAGGCTTATGGTCACCGGCTGCTGGTACTGGGGTGCCATGCGCTGGTGGGAACGCGGCACACCCGGGCGCTGAGATCTGGCTCCGCCACCGCCAAATATGGAACTGAAGAAATCTGAGAACATGCCGTTTCCAAACAGCTCATCCAGGTTTACCTGCGAGGCACCACCCCGGCCTCCCTGCTGGGAAGCCCAGTCACCCCAGTTGAAATTACCCGGGGCGCCGCGCCTTTGCCAATCGGAATAAGATGAGCCCAACTGGTCGTAACGGGCGCGTTTTTGCTCATCACTGAGCACCTGGTAGGCTTCATTGAAATCTTTAAAGCGTTCCTCAGCCTGCTTGTCCCCCGGGTTTCGGTCAGGATGGTATTGCATGGCCAATTTGCGATAAGCTTTTTTGATCTCATCGACACTGGCTTTTCGGTCCACACCCAAAATCTTGTAATAATCCTTGTATTCCATAGTTTAATACGCTCTCAATTCTATTCTATGCCGCGTGGATGCCAGTAGTCAAGCATCTGGAGCTCAGTCTAATGTGATTCTAACCTGAATATACCCTATATCCACAATTGATGATTGCATTCTTAGGATCGCGGGCAAGGATCTCCATTTGGCCCGATTAAATTTTTTCTATTCGTTAGTCTCACTAAGGAAAACTTGTTTTACATACTTGACCGTCGTTGTGCTTTTGCATCAAATTGTCATGAAATTTGGTTATTTTAACGAAACGAATTTAAGTTGTGGGTGTTTTATGATATGACTAACTCTGTCAGAGATAATCAGCTTAATAATGGAGCTAAAATCATGAACCTTACCCCCCCGAAAGTTATTACCTTTTGGATTGCAGTAATACTTGGCGTTCTCGGTTTTCTTGGAACATTTATGAGTATCCCGCTGGTTTCTGCCTATGCTTTTTGGTTCCTGTTTATTGGTTTTGTTCTTCTGGTTTTGGGTCTTCTGGTCAAGGGACTCTAATTCCATCCATTCTGACAGAGCAAACCAAAGACTCTCCACAAAGAGAGTCTTTTTGGTTTAATTCTCAAGCTCATACAAATATTCTCTCATGTCCCCGGGCAAGTCTTTTGTTTCGATAAAATCCATTACCAGTTTCCTGTATTCTTTTGGCATTCCGAAATTGTTTTTGATAAACTCGCGATTGACCAGGGTCCCTTTGCGAAGATCCATCCAATCCTGATAGTTGGAAAATTCCCAATCTTCGGGCAAATTAACCAATCCATCTTTGACGGGATTTGCGTGGATATAAATACACAAAGTCAGCAAATAATCATAATGTTTTATGGGTTTCCCCTGAAACTGGCCTTGAAACAACGCGCGACGCGGCTAAAGCGTTTATTGATGGCTTTGGTGTAGGAAATTCCAATTTTTTGCATTGCCTGTGAGACAGATTTTGAAACTTCCGAAGTCTGTTTCTCGGAAACCTGGGGACGCACCCTCGCCAGAATGTGATAATGCGTTGGCATCAAGCAATAGGCAATAATTTCCATATATTCGTTCAGGTATTTCTTGATCCCGCGCAAAAAATATAGATAGCTATCGCGCTCAAAGAATACTGCCTGGCGATTATTACCACGATTATAAAAGTGATAATATTGATCTGGTATAAAAGGTATGGTTCTGCGAGGCATGGCGGATTCCTTGTTCTCAGAATTCCGAAGTCTCTGAGACTTCGGAATTCTCAAATGCCGCAAAGTTCCTCAGTGATGGTTTTTACCTTGCGAGTGGATACTCCCTGAGCGTACATCTCGGCCAGTGTGGCAACCAGGGCTCTTTCG
>MGMF01000020.1:0-102936 GCA_001796335.1 Chloroflexi bacterium GWB2_49_20
AACTCTCCTGTATTGATGGTTGCTCCAATTGTATTAAATTTTTCCCCTTCCGTCGATTAACCAACCATTTTGTCACTTGTTTTTCAACACCCTCAAGCGTGATGCTTGACATAACTGGAGTGATGTGCTATAAACCGTCCAATTTACTAAAAACTGAATATCGTTTATCGCTCTTATCCAGAGAGGTGGAGGGACCGGCCCTTTGAAACCTCGGCAACCTGATTAAATTCAAGGTGCCAATTCCGGCAGATATATGTTCTGGAAGATGAGAGGCCAATATTAAATTAATAAGACCTCTTCATCTAGGAAGAGGTCTTATTAATTTCACAGCAGTTGGATTGAGAGATCACCATGAGGAAGATGGTTTAAGGGAGTTAAATATTTATGAGATGTCAATTAAATGCTAATGGTTGCGTATTTACAGATATGCAAGTGATTTTTTATCGATTATTCCATATTTCAAATCTCAAAATTTCAAGGAGAAATTATTATGACCACCCAGGAAACAAAACATAAGTATGGCTTCGCCACCCGTCAGTTACATGCCGGATATTCCCCTGACCCCACTACCGGCAGTTGTGCTGTCCCAATTTACCAGACCACCAGCTATCAATTTAAGAATACCGAACACGCTGCCAACCTTTTCGCCCTTAAAGAGTTGGGCAACATCTATACCCGCATTATGAACCCAACCTCGGATGTACTCGAGAAACGCCTGGCTGACCTGGAGGGCGGCATAGGTTCACTTGCAGTTAGTTCCGGGCATGCTGCCCAGGCTTTGACCATCCTAACCCTCGCTGGTGCAGGTGACCACATTGTCAGCAGCAGCCGGCTTTATGGCGGAACCTACAATCAATTCAACTATTCATTTCCTCGCATCGGAATCAAAGTCACCTTTGTTGATCCTACCGATCCGAAGAACTTTGAGAGAGCCATTCAACCGAACACCAAGATCCTGTATGGAGAGACGCTTGGGAATCCCGATATTTCTGTTTTCCCCTTCGAGGAAATCTCAGTAATTGCAAAGAAACACAAAATCCCTCTGGTGATCGACAACACATTCGCCACCCCCTACCTGTTCCGTCCATTCGAATGGGGAGCAAATATCATCACCCACTCTACAACCAAGTTCATCGGCGGACATGGCACATCCATCGGCGGTGTCATCGTGGATGGCGGTAACTTCGACTGGCACAACGAACGCTTCCTCAACTTTACCACACCCGACCCATCCTATCACGGTTTAGTTTATGCGGATCTCCCAACTATTGGCCTGCCATCTTTCATCATCAAAGCCCGTGTCCAGATATTGCGAGACTATGGTTCATGCCAATCACCTTTCAATAGTTGGCAGACCATTCAGGGAATTGAAACTCTCAGTCTGCGCCTCGACCAGCACGTTCATAACGCCCAAGCTGTAGCAGAATTTCTGGAGAACCATCCCAATGTGAACTGGGTAAAATATCCTGGTCTCAAGAGTCATCCCGATTACAAAAGAGCCAAAAAATACTTCCCAAAAGGTCCCGGTGCGATCCTGGGTTTTGGCATCAAAGGCGGCGCAGAAGCCGGAAAGAAATTCATTGAAAAACTGCAGCTTTTCAGTCATCTTGCCAATGTAGGGGATGCAAAAAGCCTGGCGATCCATCCCGCCACTACTACTCACAGCCAGTTAACAGAGCCTGAGCAGTTATCAGCAGGGGTGACGCCCGACTTCATCCGTCTTTCCATCGGCATCGAAGACATTGAAGATATCTTGTGGGATCTCAATCAGGCTCTTAATGAATAAAGTATGGACCATTCAAGTGGATGGAAAAGATTAATTCTTCATCCTTCCACTTGGATCCATTTTCATCTGTAAGGAAAAAATGCCAGTAAATATTCCTCTCACCCTACCTGCTCGAACCACCCTCGAAAAAGAGAACATCTTTGTCATGGACGAAGAGCGTGCCCGCCATCAGGATATCCGTCCGCTGCACGTGGCCATCTTGAACCTTATGCCAACCAAGATCGCCACTGAGACTCAGATCCTGCGCTTGCTTGGTAATTCACCTTTGCAGGTGGATGTGACTCTTCTTAACACCGCTACACATTACTCCAGAAACACCCCCGCCCTGCATCTGCTCCAAAACTACAAATTGTTCAGCCAGGTACGCCGTCAAAAATTTGACGGCCTCATCATCACTGGCGCACCAGTGGAAACCATGCCTTTCGAGGAAGTAGACTACTGGCCCGAATTGCAATCCATCATGGATTGGGCCAAGAAAAACGTTTTCGCCACACTTTTCATCTGCTGGGGCGCCCAGGCAGGCCTATACCATTTTTACTGCATACCAAAGTACCCTCTGGTTGAAAAGAAGTTTGGAGTATTCCCGCACCACGTCCTCGAGCGAACCCATAAACTTCTGCGAGGTTTTGACGACATTTTCTACGCACCACACTCGCGCCACACTGAGATTCGCAGGGCGGACATCGTACGAATACCCGATCTGCACATTTTGGCTGAGTCTGACGAGGCAGGTGTCCTCATCGCGGCTTCCAAAGATGGGCGATCCGTCTTCGTTACCGGGCACGTTGAATACGACCCACTCACCCTCAAGAATGAATACGAGCGTGACCTCGACAGAGGCCTGCCCATCCAAATCCCCGTCAACTACTTTCCTGCAAACGACCCATCACAGACACCCACTGTCCTTTGGCGTGGACATGCACACTTATTGTTTTCCAACTGGTTGAATTACCTTGTGTACCAGGAAACACCCTATAAAATCAGGGAGATCCCGGGCTCTGCCATAATCACGGATACCTAGTCTGCTCCCAGCAGGGTATGGCCAGCTAAGATTTCAATGCAGACAAAAGATCCAAGAAGAATATATATAGTAATTACCTAAGTCACCTTCCGAAAAATGTCCCGAAGGTTTAGATAAAAAGCATCCCAGAATTACGTGAATTTTTTGGGGCAGCACGTTACCCAAAATTCGATTAACTGGACGGAAAAGTATGCAAAGAAGTGAAAGACAGGGTCAAGCATTCACAATAACTGCCACTTTTGGATATACCCTTGACTTATTCTCAAACTGTCTTATAATCGGACGAAACCTGAGACAAGCCATGATAACTAATCTTTCAACACTCATCCTTATTACAATTATTTCTGTCCTTATTATTAAGGACAAATTTGTGGTTGGGATGGCACTGGTGAGAATAAACTAAACTCACCAGCTACAAGAAATTGAGCCGCCCAACCACGGGCGGCTTTTTTGTTAAGAAAGGTAGCCGAGATGAATTTTATACAAATCTTTGATATTGTCATTATTCTAATTATTGCCCTCCTTCTTACGAAGGAGAGATCATTAGTGGTTGGGCTGATTAGGATAGTGACTGAAAGATAGGCACACCTGTAGAAAGAAAAAATCGCCCGACCACATCGGGCGATTTTTTTATCCCCAGGAATTATCTTCCATCGTTCCGACCAAGGATTGGAGTATATAAGAATTATGCGTTCTGATACTGTCAAGAAGGGTTTTGATAAAGCACCCCATCGTGCCTTGCTACGCGCTACGGGGTTGAAAGAGGATGATTTTGGAAAGCCGTTTGTGGCAATTGTCAATTCGTATGTGGATATCGTACCCGGTCACGTCCATTTGCAGGAGTTTGGCAGGTTGATCAAGGATGCTGTGCGTGCAGCCGGTGGTGTGCCGTTCGAGTTCAATACCATAGGCGTGGATGATGGTATCGCCATGGGTCACATGGGGATGAAGTATTCCCTTCCATCGCGCGAACTGATCGCCGATTGCGTTGAGACCATGATCGAAGCTCACAGGTTTGACGCCATGATCTGCATCCCCAACTGCGACAAGATTGTCCCCGGAATGCTTCTGGCTGCCCTGCGGGTCAACATCCCGACCATTTTTGTCTCTGGAGGACCTATGGCAGCCGGACGCACTCCCGAAGGCGAAGTAATCGACCTGATCTCTGTTTTTGAAGGCGTCGGCGCTTTCTCTGCGGGAAAGATCAACGAAGACCGCCTGAATATGCTGGAACGCTTTGCCTGCCCTTCGTGCGGATCATGCTCAGGTATGTTTACAGCCAACTCGATGAACTGCCTGATGGAAGTGTTAGGAATGGCGTTGCCTTACAATGGCTCAGCCCTGGCAAAAACCACTGAACGCGAAGCACTTGGACGGAAGGCTGCCGCACAGGTGCTTAAGTTGCTGGAGCGCGACATCAAGCCACGTGACATTGTAACTGTCGAAGCGATTGATGATGCCTTTGCCTTGGATATGGCCATGGGCGGTTCAACCAACACCGTTCTGCACACGCTGGCTCTAGCCAACGAAGCGGGTTTGGACTATCCGTTGACACGTATTAACACTGTGGCCGACAAAGTTCCGTACATTTGCAAAGTCAGTCCTGCCGGTAAGTGGCACATGGAGGATGTCCATCGAGCAGGTGGTATCCCTGCAATTTTAAACGAAATCCAGCGCAGCACGGGAATGTTGCATTTGGACCGCATCACGGTCAGTGGTGTGACCCTGAAGGAATCGATCCAGGGATGCGGTATTCAAGATGAGGATGTTATTCATCGCTACGAAAATGCATATTCGCAACGCGGTGGCTTGTCAATTTTGTTCGGAAATCTGGCTCCCAACGGTGCAGTAGTCAAGGTAGGCGGCGTCAGTGAACTCATGATGAAGTTCAGCGGTCCAGCCCGGATTTATGAATCGCAGGACGATGCGTTAAAAGGCATTCTGGCTGGTAAAGTTAGGCCCGGGGAAGTCGTTGTCATACGCTATGAGGGGCCAAAGGGTGGACCTGGGATGCAGGAAATGCTCTCACCAACGTCTGCTATCATGGGTCAGGGGCTGGGCGATAATGTGGCACTGATCACCGACGGTCGTTTTAGCGGCGGGACACGTGGAGCCTGTATCGGCCATGTTTCACCGGAAGCAGCGGCGGGTGGCCCGATTGGCGCAATCAAATCCGGAGATATTATTGACATCGATTTAACGGAACGCAGCCTCGATGTCCGTTTGAGTGAGACGGAAATTAATCAACGCTTGAGTGAGCTGCCTCCGTTCCAATCCAATATCAAGAGCAAGTGGTTAAAACGATATTCATACTTTGTAACGTCTGCTGATACAGGTGCGATTTTATCTGTGGACGGTGGAAGGTAAATAGTAGATGCTGCACCGTTTCGGTCTAAGGGCAGCTATCGATTATCCCGAATAGAGGAGAGATAATGAAATTAAGTGGTGCAGAAATTTTGTGGGAATGCCTGACACGAGAGGGCGTGGATGTAGTGTTCGGTTACCCTGGTGGTGCAAACATGCCGATCTACGATGCCATGCTCAGCAGTTCAGTGCATCATGTGTTGGTGCGGCACGAACAGGGTGCAGCGCACATGGCTGACGGCTACGCTCGTGCATCAGGCAAGGTTGGCGTTGCTATGGCGACCTCCGGCCCTGGAGCGACCAACCTGGTGACCGGCATCGCCACGGCCATGATGGACTCTTCTCCAGTGGTATTCATCACCGGACAGGTGCATTCCCGTCTGATCGGCGGGGACGCATTTCAGGAAATCGACGTAACGGGTATCACACTTCCGATCACCAAACACAACTACCTGGTGACGCGTGCCGACGAAGTCGCCGAAGTGGTACGGGAAGCCTTCTACATAGCCCGCAGTGGACGCCCCGGTCCGGTATTGATCGATATCTGTAAGAACGCCCAAATTGAGAAGACTGAATTTATCTATCCTGAAAAAGTCAAACTACCTGGTTACAAGCCGCATTCCCACGCCCCGAAGGCGGATCTGCAAAGAGCAGTTGAGCTGATCGAAAAAGCCGAACGTCCGGTTATCCTGTGCGGCCATGGCATCATCATGTCTGGGGCAGAAGAAGTCCTGCACCATTTTGCCGTCAAGACCAACACGCCTGTCACCAGCACATTATTGGGGTTGGGTGCTTTTCCAGCTTCGCATCCACTCAGTTTGGGCTTGATGGGCATGCACGGCGAAGCCCATTGCAATCTGGCAATCCAGAAAGCTGACCTTCTTCTGGCCTTCGGGATGAGATTCGATGATCGTGTGACCGGCACACTTAATACCTATGCACCTGGTGCGAAGAAAATCCAGATCGAGATCGACCCATCAGAACTCCACAAGAATGTACCCGTAGATGTCCCATTATTGGGTAACCTGAAAACCGTCCTGACAGATTTGATACCAATGGTCGATGAATATGAGCACGAAGAATGGCTAAAAGAGATCGGGGAATGGCAGACATATGGGGAAGCCCTTTCGATCATGGATTGGCCAGACGATGGGAAATTGTACGTCTCGCATATCATTCACGATCTATGGACTGCCACTGGTGGAGATGCAATTGTCACCACTGACGTCGGTCAGCACCAGATGTGGACAGCGCAGTACTATTTCCTTGAAAAACCCAACCGCTGGATCACTTCCGGCGGGGCGGGAACGATGGGATTCGGACTACCGTCAGCCATCGGGGCTTGGTTCGCCCATAAGGAAGATGAAATCTGGACAGTGGCTGGCGATGGCGGCTTCCAAATGACCGCGGCAGAACTGTCCACGGCAGTGCAGGAAAATGCAAATGTCAAAATTGCCATCATGAACAACAACTTCCTGGGAATGGTGCGTCAGTGGCAGGAATTCTTCTTTGAGAAGCGCTATTCAGCAGTGAACATAACCAGTCCAGACTTCGTCAAACTGGCCGAAGCACACGGTGTCCCTGCCCGGTGTGTGACCCGGTCCGATGAAGTGCAGGAAGCCATTGAGTGGGCTCGCAACACCTCCGGTCCGGTTGTGCTTGAATTCAAGGTAGAAAAAGAAGAAACAGTATACCCGATGGTTCCCAGCGGTGCAGCCCTGGACCAGATGCTGCGCAGACCCATGAGAGAGATGGTTTAAGAACTAGGGTATGAATTTCACTGATTTCACGAAAAAGGATGGATTTATTTTATCTGTGAAGATCCTCTTATCAGTGAATTCCGTGCAAGAAAAGGAAAATGGAGAAAACACATGCAATACACATTTATCATCTTAGTTGAAAATAAACCCGGTGTGCTGAACCGTGTGTCATCGCTTTTCCGCCGCCGAAACTTCAATATCGAGTCGCTAGCGGTCGGGCGGACGGATAATTCCGAAGTTTCATGTATGACCATCGTAGCTGATTGTGCCAACGACCTGGACGCCCACAAGATCGAAGCCAATCTCTATAAATTGGTAAACGTGATCGATGTGCAGGATGTCACCCACCAGCCAGCGGTGACACGCGACCTGGCTCTTATCAAGGTGAGGGCAACGCCAGAACAGCGCGCTCAAGTTAACAACCTGGCAGACATCTTCCGAGCCCGTATCGTGGACGTGGCGGCTGATTCTGTCATCGTTGAAGCAACAGGTACGGAAGAGAAGATCGAGGGCATGGTTGAACTGCTGCGCCCGATCGGCATTCTCGAAATGGTGCGCACCGGTCAGATAGCCATGACGCGCGGCGAACATTCCGGCATCCGCCGTACGCCAGGAGCCAATGGGAATGGGTGGCATGAAGAAGAGTTCGTAGTGGAAGCCTGAAGCAAAATTAAGCTTCTCGCTTTCAAACTGGAAAATGGTAATCGAAACCAATCATTAGGAGAAAAGGACTTATGGCAAAAATCAATTTTGGTGGTGTAGTCGAAAATATCGTCACCCGCGAAGAATTTCCACTTGAGAAGGCACGTGAAGTGCTGAAAAATGAAGTTGTAGCCGTGCTCGGTTACGGCGTACAAGGACCTGCCCAAGCATTGAACATGCGCGACAACGGCATCAAGGTAATTGTCGGTCAGCGCTCAGGCACACCCAGTTGGGATAAGGCCATTGCGGACGGTTGGATTCCTGGCGAGACACTCTTCTCGGTAGAAGAAGCTGCCGAACGTGGCACAGTCGTGCAATATCTGCTCTCGGATGCCGGTCAACATTCGCAGTGGCCAAAAATAGTCGAGTGCCTGAACGAAGGCGATATGATCTATTTCTCCCACGGCTTCTCAATCACATACAAGGATCAGACCGGCGTCGTGCCACCACCGCACCTGGACGTTGCCCTGGTCGCTCCAAAGGGTTCGGGCACCAGCGTTCGCCGCAATTTCCTGGATGGTTCCGGAATTAACGCCAGTTATGCAGTCCACCAGGATGCCACTGGCAAAGCCGAAGAACGGACGATTGCCCTTGGTATCGCCATTGGTGCGGGTTATCTCTTCCCAACCACCTTTGAAAATGAAGTCTTTTCCGACCTGACTGGCGAGCGCGGCATCCTGATGGGAGCCCTCGCAGGCGTGATGGAAGCCCAGTACACCGAATTACGCTCACACGGTCACTCCCCATCAGAAGCCTTCAACGAGACCGTCGAAGAATTGACCCAGTCGCTTATCCGCCTCGTCGCCCAGAACGGTATGGATTGGATGTACGCCAATTGCTCCACCACCGCGCAACGCGGTGCACTCGACTGGAAGGACAAATTTCGTGACGCAGTTGCTCCGATTTTCTCTGATTTGTATCAGAGCGTGGTCAGTGGTGAAGAGACCCGCATTGTGCTGGAGAAGAACTCCGACCCAAATTATCGTCAGAACCTCGAAAAAGAACTCAAGGTCATGCACGACTCAGAAATGTGGCAGGCAGGCCTGGCGGTACGGTCGTTAAGACCGGAGAACTGGAAGAAAGAAAATTAGCAAAGAGGAATACGATGATAGTGAGCAGGTTCCGTTTTTTTTAGTAGCCTGCTATGAAACGAGATGAGTATGAGTAATTACGTCAAGATCTTCGACACCACTTTAAGAGACGGCGAACAATCCCCCGGTGCGAGCATGACTTCCACTGAGAAGTTGGAATTGGCGCGCAACCTGGCTCGACTTGGCGTTGACATAATTGAAGCGGGTTTCCCGGCTGCCTCACCCGATGACCTGGAAGCCGTCCGCCTCATAGCGAATGAGGTTGGCAACCCCCCGTCTGGGGAGGAACAGACACAAGTTCCAGTGATCTGCGGACTGGCACGCGCCACAAGAGGTGATATCGATAAAGCTTGGGAAGCGGTCAAAGGGGCGCAAAAGCCACGCATCCACACTTTTTTGGCCACATCTGAAATCCATATGAAGCAAAAGCTCAGGATGGACCGTGAACAGGTGGTTGAGCAGGCGGCAGAGATGGTGGCGTACGCCCGTTCATTATGTGACAATGTAGAGTTTAGTCCCGAGGACGCTGGGCGTTCAGACCCTAATTTTCTATACATTGTTTTGGGAGAGGCTATCAAAGCGGGTGCGACCACACTCAACATCCCAGACACGGTCGGTTACACCATGCCCGAGGAGTTTGGTGCACTTATTGCAGGTATTATAGCCAACACTTCCGGAATGAGCGATGAGATCACCATCTCGGTTCATACTCACGATGACCTGGGATTGGCAACAGCTAACGCATTGGCCGGTATTCATGCGGGTGCACGTCAGGCTGAAGTGACCATTAACGGCATTGGCGAACGGGCGGGAAACACCTCACTTGAGGAAGTTGTCATGGCCCTCAAAACTCGCTTTCCTGTCTATGCTCTGGAAACGGGGATTGATACCACTCAGATTTCCCGCCTCAGCAAGCTAGTCAGCAAATTCACGGGTATCCCGGTCCAACCCAACAAAGCGATTGTTGGCGCAAATGCCTTTACGCACGAGGCAGGCATCCACCAGGACGGAATGCTCAAAAGCAATCAGACCTATGAGATCATGCGACCCGAAGACGTGGGTGTTAACCAGACCCAGCTGGTGCTTGGTAAGCACTCCGGTCGTCACGCCCTGCGTGTCCGGCTGGCCGAAATGGGCCACGTACTGGATGAAGTCGAACTTGACCAAGCCTTCACCCGTTTCAAGGAACTGACTGACCGCAAGAAAGTCGCCACTTATGCAGACCTCGAAGCCTTGATAGCTGATGAGTTTTACCAGCCGCTTTCGGTTTACACACTGGACGGTTTGCAGGTGACATGCGGAACGATGGGTATGCCAACTGCCACAGTGAGGCTGAAAGGCCCGGACGGAGAGGTTCACACCCAGGCTTCGATAGGCACCGGCCCGGTTGATGCGACTTATAAGGCTATTAACACCATTGTCAATAAGGGCAACACACTAATTGAATTCAATATCCACGCCATTACAGAAGGCATAGATGCCCTCGGCGAAGTCACTGTACGCATCCAGGGTAACAACGGCCACCAGTCGATGGATGCCCAAAAAGAACTGTCCTACAGCCGTATCTACAGTGGACACGGCGCCGACACCGACATCATTGTAGCCAGCGCCAAAGCCTACATCAATGCCCTCAATAAGTTGTTTATTTTGCAAACCGAGATGGAAACTGTCCGGAGTGTCTAAAAAGACTATCTGGCCGAATAACCCAACGTATTCAAGGAGAAATCACCATGAAACCACCGAAAGAAAAAGTTGAAGATGTCCAGGCCCCGATCTTTGACCCATTTCCTGAACCAAATACCATGCCATCAGGTTGGGATTTGAGCGGGCTTATCCCGGACACGCGGCCATGCTCCCCTTCACCAGCAGAAAATTCTGCTGCCACAACCACAAAATAATCGATAAGAGCATAAAGCGTGAAAAAAATCTTTTCTTTCTTTGCATACATGACTGAAAAAAATTATGGCAAATAACATCTTTGAAAAAATCTGGTCTTCGCATGTTGTCAGCCAACAACCCGACTCCCCGGCCATCCTCTATATTGACCTGCACCTCATCCACGAGGTGACCTCGCCTCAGGCTTTCACCAGCCTCCGCAATCTGGGTCTGAAAGTTCGCCGATCGGACAGAACCTTTGCCACGATAGACCACTCCTCGCCAACACACTCCCCGTCCATTCCGATTGCAGACCCCATCGCTGCGGCCCAGATCCGTCAGATGGAAGTCAACGCAGCCGAATTCGGCGTCACACTCTATGGTCTGGACAGTCCAAAACGTGGCATCGTCCATGTGATCGGCCCTGAATTGGGACTGACCCAACCGGGAATGACCATCGTATGTGGTGACAGCCACACCGCCACACATGGAGCCTTTGGTGCGCTGGCCTTCGGGATTGGCACTTCTGAAGTCGAGCATGTGTTGGCAACTCAGTGCCTGCTTCAGCGTAAGCCCAAAACCTTCGAAATCCGTGTGGACGGGAGACTCTCCAAAGGTGTTTCAGCGAAAGACATAATCCTTGCACTAATTGCCAAAATCGGCATCGGCGGAGGAACCGAGCATATCTTCGAGTACACCGGCGAGGCCATTCGTGCACTATCGATGGAAGAGCGGATGACCATTTGCAATATGTCCATCGAAGGCGGCGCACGCGCCGGGTTGATTGCTCCTGACGAAACCACCTTTAAGTATCTGAACGGGCGTGAGTATGTCCCCAAAGGTGCAGATTGGGATGCCGCCCTAGCCCGCTGGAAATCGCTACCCAGTGATGAAGATGCGACTTACGATAAATCCATCACTCTGGATGCCTCCAACCTGGGACCGATGATCACTTACGGGACCAACCCTGGTATGGGGATGAAGATCAGCGATCATATCCCTGACCCAGCATCATACAGCGATCCTTCCCAAAAATCCGCGCTTGAAAAGGCACTCGCTTACATGAACTTACAGCCTGGCCAGGTGTTGCTCGGCAAGAAAGTGGACGTGGTCTTTATCGGCAGTTGTACCAACTCGCGCATCACAGACTTGCGACAGGCCGCAACCTTACTAAAAGGTCGCAAAGTTGCTGAACAAGTGCGCGTCATGGTCGTGCCAGGTTCCCAACAGGTTAAGAAGCAAGCTGAGGCTGAAGGTCTTGATAAAATCTTCAAAGAAGCCGGGGCTGACTGGCGTGAACCAGGCTGCTCAATGTGCCTGGCAATGAATGGGGATCAGCTTGAGCCCGGTCAGTACGCGGTCAGCGCCAGTAACCGCAACTTTGAAGGACGCCAGGGTAAAGGTGGACGCACCTTCCTGGCTTCACCATTGACCGCCGCCGCCACTGCCATCACAGGCCAGATCACCGACGTACGAACAATTATGCCATGAGCAATACCGGCAGAAGCCCGGTTATGTAAATACGGATTGCTATTTACTCATTCAAAAACCGGCTGTATTTGGTGAACCGCAATCCGTTGAAACAATCTTATATTTAACTACACGAATTAAGGAATTTTTATGGCTCAATTTACAACACTTACATCCCGCGTAGTTCCACTGCCAATTGAAAATGTGGACACGGATCAGATCATCCCAGCGCGCTTCTTGAAAGCTACTGACAAAAACGGCATGGGTGATGCCCTGTTCTCCGATTGGCGCTACAGTCCGGACGGCAGTCCCAGGCCAGAGTTCGTGCTTAACGATCCCAAATATCAGGGCGCGCAAATTCTCTTGGCCGGAGACAATTTCGGTTGTGGTTCAAGCCGGGAGCACGCTCCCTGGGCGTTGACCGGCTACGGGTTTCGGGCTGTGATCAGCACTTCCTTCGCTGACATATTTCGTAGCAATGCACTTAAGAACGGCCTCCTACCCATCATCGTCGATGCCGATACACATGCAGCCATGTTCGATTTAGTGGAAGAAGCTCCGAATGTAAAAATCACTATTAACCTGGAAACGCAAACTGCTACAATGCCTGGCGGATGGACCGTTCCATTCTCCATTGACATGTTTTCCAGGACCTGCCTGCTCAAAGGCGTGGATTTGTTGGGATATATCATGAGTTTTGAATCAGAAATCGAGGCATACGAAGCAACCCATTGATCCACGAAGGGCAGCCCGGGACTCTAGGTTGGCTGTTGGTTTTGCACCATGCACTTCGTGACTTCGTAAAAAAATTATGACCATTCAAATTTACGACACTACCCTGCGCGACGGTACCCAATCCGAAGGATTTAATCTGTCCAGTAATGACAAGATCCGCATCGCCAGGCGCATCGATGCTCTGGGAGTAACCTTCATAGAAGGCGGCTGGCCAGGCTCCAACCCCACGGATGCAGAGTTTTTCGAACGCGCCCGCGATTATGAATGGCAAAACGCCATCATTACCGCTTTCGGCTCAACCTGCCGGGTTAAAGGCGGTCCAGAGGATGACTCCAACATCCAGGCTTTGCTCAATTCACATACACTGGTTTGCACTATTTTTGGAAAAACCTGGAACCTGCATGTAACAGAAGTTCTACATACTACCTTTGAAGATAACCTGCGCATCATCGAGCAGTCGGTTGCCTTCCTCCGTGCCGAATGTCGTCGCGTCATATACGACGCCGAGCATTTTTTTCAAGGCTACAAGTCCGACCCATCCTATGCCCTGGAGACATTAAATGCCGCCATCCGGGGTGGGGCTGAGACGGTCGTCCTGTGTGACACCAACGGTGGGACCATGCCCTGGGAAATGGAACGCATCATCCAGGAGCTGGGTACCAATCTTGCTCACCCGTTCGGAATCCACGCGCATAACGATTCTGAATGCGCTGTTATTAACTCGCTGGTTGCTGTGCGTGAAGGGGCGATCCAAGTACAGGGTACGATCAACGGCATTGGTGAACGTTGCGGCAATGCCAACCTGTGCTCGATCATCGCCGATCTTGAACTCAAAATGGACAAACGCTGCCTGCCCGAGGGAAAACTGTCCAATCTCTATGAGCTGTCACATTTCATCAACGAAGTTGCCAATATCACCCCTGACGAACACCTGCCTTTTGTAGGCAAGTCTGCTTTTGCGCACAAGGGAGGCGTCCACGTGGCGGCCATGCGACGCTCCGTGCAGTCCTACCAGCACATCAATCCGGAGAAAGTCGGAAACAAAATGCGTGTGGTTGTCTCCGACCTTTCAGGGCGCGGCAACATTATAAGCAAGGCCGAGGAACACGGGGTGGAAGTGGAAAGCAACACCGATGTGATGACAGTACTTAACGACGTGAAAGAACTTGAAGCACAGGGCTTCTCCTTCGAGGCCGCCGAAGCATCTGTAGCGATGATGCTCAAGCGCCAGCAGTCCGACTACAAACCTCCATTTGAGCTGGTGGATTTCTCTGTCAACGTCGAACATCGCCAGGGCCGGGGTATCTTCGCTGAAGCGACTGTCAAAGTCAAGGTGGATGGAGAGATCCTTCACACCGCGGCTGAAGGAAATGGCCCTGTCAATGCTTTAGATATTGCCCTGCGCAAAGCCCTTCAGCCAATTTACCCTCAACTGGCTTCATTTCAACTTGCAGATTATAAGGTTCGCATACTGGACGGTGAAAATGGTACCCATGCCATCACACGCGTGCTCATTGATACCCAAAACGGCAACAAGCGCTGGAGCACGGTTGGCGCCAGTGGCAACATCATCGAAGCATCCTGGTGGGCACTAGCTGATTCGGTGGAATACGGATTGATGGTTGCACATTAAATTATAGTAAGGGCATACAGGATAGATCACAGAATTAAATCATTTCATTGTCCCGAAGTGCTCCTACAGAATGGAAAAATTCATGAAAGCAAAAATAACTCTCCTCCCCGGCGACGGTATCGGCCCAGAAGTTGTGGCTGAGGCTGTGCGGGTTTTGGAAACTATCGCAAGCAAATTCGGACACACCTTTACCTTCATTGAGCGCTTGATGGGCGGTTGTTCGATTGACAAATACGGATCCTCGCTTATTGATGAAACCCTGGCCGATTGCCAGGCTTCGGATGCAGTCCTTCTGGGTTCAGTCGGTGGCCCAAAATGGGATGATCCCATTGCCAAAGATCGCCCGGAACGTGGATTGCTGGCCCTGCGCAAGGGGTTGGGGGTGTTCGCCAACTTGCGACCGGTTAAGGTCCACCCTGCCCTGATCGAGTGGTCACCTCTCAAGCCTGAGAAACTCACAGGCGTAGATTTCCTGGTTCTTCGGGAACTGACAGGTGGCCTTTATTTCGGGTGGCCCAAAGGCCGTGATGTAAAAGACGGCCGCGAGCGGGCGGTGGACACACTCGAATATTATGATTATGAGATCAAGCGAGTGCTGGATTTGGCTTTCAAACTTGCCAGGCAACGCAAGAAAAAAGTCACATCCGTGGATAAGGCCAACGTACTCGAGTCTTCACGTTTGTGGCGTCAAATTGCGACCAAAATCGGAGCGGAGCATCCCGATGTGGAGTTGGAGCATATGCTGGTCGATACAGCCTCCATGCGCCTGATCACCGCTCCCGCCTTGATGGATATTATCGTCACTGAGAATATGTTCGGCGACATTCTCACTGACGAGGCATCCGTTTTAGCGGGATCAATGGGGATGTTGCCTTCGGCCAGCTTAGGGTCGTCGGGACCCGGATTATATGAACCGATCCACGGTTCAGCTCCAGATATTGCCGGGATGGGCATCGCCAATCCGATTGGCACCATCCTGTCGTCAGCAATGTTGCTGCGACATTCGTTGGGATTGGAAGTCGAAGCTGCCTCCATCGAAAAAGCTGTAGATGAGTCTATCACGGAAGGTTGCCGAACTTTGGACGTGGGCGGCAAGTTAATTACCCGCCAGATGGCAGATGAAATCATAAAGCGTTTGTAAGCTTGTAAGGGTACATCGAGTTAGGTTCGCAGCTTGGTTGAGGAACCAAATCGCTGCGTTATTACCAAAATTTAAAGGAGAAATCGTATGGGCATGGAATCAAAATTTATCTGGATGGACGGCGAACTGATCGAGTTTGAAAAGGCGACCATCCACTTCCTTACGCCAGCGCTGCATTATGGTGCGGCTGTTTTTGAAGGCATCCGCGCCTACGCCACAGACAAAGGACCGGCGGTATTCCGCTTGAAGGAACATGCTGAGCGCCTGATTGACTCAGCCCAGGTCTTTGGCTTCCGTGAACTGCCGTATGATGCAGCCGAGATCGCCGAAGCCATCCGGCAGACCGTGCGGGCGAACGGGTTTGGAGATTGCTACATCCGCCCGCTGCTGTATCTGACTGGAGGTGGTTGGAACCTGAACGTGGACGGTGGCAAAGCCAGTCTGGCGATCGCGGTTTGGGAATGGGGCAATTACCTGGGTGAGGAAGCGCTCGAAAAGGGCATACGAGCCAATGTGTCGTCCTTCACCCGCCATCAACCTAACGTGATGATGACCAAGGCCAAGATCGCCGGAAATTATCCCAACAGCATCCTGGCCAAAACCGAATCAGTGCGTCTGGGTTTCGACGAAGCCATCATGCTCAATCCGCAGGGATTTGTAGCCGAATGCACCGGCGAGAATATTTTCGTGGTTCGTGAAGGCAGAATATTCACCCCGCCGTTGGCAGATATTCTCGAAGGCATCACAAGAGAATCCTTGATTACCATCGCCACTGATTTGGGATTCAAAGTGATCGAAACATTGATCTCACGTGATCAACTCTATGTGGCTGACGAAGTTTTTGTCAGCGGCACAGCCGCGGAGGTAATAGGCTTGAGCGAAATTGATTTTCGTAAGATCGGAGGCGGAAAAACCGGGCCAGTGACACGCTCAATCCAGAAGGTTTTCCATGATGTGATCCGCGGCAAGGATCCAGCTTACGATGGCTGGCTGGATTACGTGGAGATAAGCCTGCCTGTCAAGGTGGCCGTCGATTCATCAGCGAAGTTGTTGTGAGAATTACTCACACTGGAAATTGCCTCTTGACGGTTCCCATATTTCAACATAGAATAACGGGCAATATGCAACAGTCCAACCGCTTCTTTTTTAGCACCTATTATTACGGCTCCCAAATCTGGCTGCCGTTGGTGGCGCTTAAAAAGTAGGTGGTTTTCCTGCCCATTTTGAAAGAGCGAGCCTAACGGCTCGCTCTTTTTGTTGGCTCCACCGGTCCTGCGTTTGGAATGAACTTTATTCAAATCAGGCAAAGAAAGGAAGGATTCATGACCACTCGCGGAATTCGCGGCGCAATCACCTTGAAAGAAGATGAAAAAGCGGAACTACTTTTGGCTACACAGGAACTATTGACAGCTATCTTTGCGGCAAATCCCGATTTGCAGACAGAGGATATCGCCTCGGCCCTTTTTACGGTTACGGATGACATTACATCCGCCTTCCCTGCGCAGGCAGCCCGGCAAATCGGCTGGGACCTGGTCCCGATGATATGTACCCGCGAAATTCCAGTGCCGGACAGCCTGCCATTTTGTATCCGGGTGCTTATCCACTGGAACACCACTATTCAACAATCCAAAATTCACCATGTTTTCCTACGCGATTCTGTCACATTACGACCAGACTTGACGGCACGCACTTAAATTTTTTGTTCAAAGGAAAAATCAAAATGATGATCATAATGAAAAGCAATGCAACGCCCCAGGAAGTTGAGCATGTTATCGAGCATATCAAAGATGCTGGGCTATCAGTCCATCTTTCCCAGGGTGTCGAAGCAACCATTATCGGTGCCATCGGAGAAACCCACGACCTGCCGACCGATCAGTTCGAAGTGTTGGACGGGGTTGAGATGGTCCAACGTATTACCCAGCCGTACAAACTCGCTTCACGACAGTTCCATCCCGAGAACTCGATCTTTCCGCTTGACGGGTTTACCGTAGGCGGCGAGGTAATTTCCATCATCGCGGGACCTTGCGCAGTTGAGTCTCGCTCGCAGATCATCGATACAGCCTATGCCATCAAGGAGGCAGGCGCCAGCGCCTTGCGTGGAGGAGTCTTCAAACCACGTACCTCTCCGTATGCCTTCCAGGGATTGGGGGAAGAAGGGCTGGAATTGCTTGCCGAAGCGCGCGACCTGACCGGTCTCCCGATTGTGGTCGAGATTATGTCTCAAGTTCAGATAGACTTGATGCTCAAGTATGTGGATGTATTGCAAGTTGGTGCCCGTAACATGCAGAACTTCAACCTGCTGCAGGTTATTGGAGAGACGCAAATGCCGGTACTGCTCAAGCGCGGACTTTCTGCTTCCATCGAAGAACTACTAATGTCAGCCGAATACATTCTTGCAGGTGGAAACAACCAGGTTATACTGTGCGAACGCGGTATCCGCACCTTCGAGACCACCACCCGTAACACGACTGATATTAATGCCATTCCTGTGCTTAAGAATCTGACCCACCTGCCAGTTTTCCTCGACCCCAGTCATTCGACAGGCCACTTTGACTACGTAGCCGCTATCGCCCGTGCTGCAGTTGCCGCCGGTGCAGACGGTCTGATCGTTGAGGTCCACCCCGATCCTGTCCATGCCCTTTCTGATGGACGTCAGTCGCTCAAGCCCGAGAAATTCGCCGCGATGGTCAAACAGGTCGGCCAGATCGCTGAAGTCATGGGACACCGCCTTGCTTCTGTCTCCCCGTTTCCTGTCCATGGATAAGCCTGACTTTTCATTAAGGGATGCCAATATTGCCATTATTGGTTTGGGACTTATGGGTGGATCCCTGGCTCTCTCTCTTAAATCGCGTTGCCGGCGCCTGTCTGCCCTCGACCCGAACCTGGCAACCCTTGAGATTGCCCGTCTTCAAGAGATCGTTCACTATGCCGATAGCGACCCTGCAAAAATCCTGGCTAACGCGGACCTTGTTGTTCTGGCCTGCCCGGTCCCCAGCATCGTGGACTGGCTAGATTGCCTTCCGGCTTACATCCAGCACCCGTGCATCATTCTCGATATTGGCTCAACCAAGCGGGAGATCGTTGCTGCACTTGATGATCTGCCACCCAATTTCGATCCCATCGGCGGACACCCCATCTGTGGGCGCGAGAGACTCTCCCTAGAAAATGCCGAGCGATTCCTATTCCGGGACGCCCCTTTTGTGCTGACTCCGCTATCTCGAACCAGCCAGTTCGCCCGGTCCGCTGCTCTGGAAATTGTCAGAATCCTCGGTTCACGACCCATCTGGATGGACGCCGATGATCATGATCGCATTCTTGCCTCCACCAGCCACCTGCCCTACTTGCTCTCGTCTGCCCTGGCTCTGGCTACCCATACAGAATGTGCACCCCTTATCGGCCCCGGCTTCCTCTCCACCTCACGCTTGGCAGATACGCCATCAAGTATGATGTTTGGTGTGATTCAGTCCAATCGCGACAACATTCTGACTGCGCTCCATCGACTGCAAGACCAACTATCCATCATTGAATCCGCCTTATCTACTGAAGATTTCTCTTCTCTCCAAAAAACAATCAGCAATGCTGGCTTCCACTACCATCAATTAATAACTGAGAAATGACAAATTCCAGGCTGATCTCACCCATCTACCACCCACTGAATGCGAGCGTGCATGTTCCTGGCTCCAAATCGCTAACAAACCGCGCCCTGCTCATTTCAGCCCTGGCAGATGGAAAAACTTCTCTCACCAATGCCCTCTTCTCCGATGACTCACGTTACTTCGTGGATGCGCTGATTCAGGTGGGCTTTGATGTGATTAATGATCCTAAAAATACCAGCCTGACCATCACCGGTCTGGGGGGATGCATCCCGTCACACAAAGCTAAACTTTTCATTGGAAATGCCGGGACCGCGGCGCGTTTCTTGTCTGCATTTCTCACTCTTGGCAATGGTGAATACATACTGGATGGAGATGCAAGGATGAGAGAGCGCCCAATCGGTGATCTGGTTGAGGCACTGAGGCAGTTAGGCGCAATTGTTGAATCTGTTGAACAAAAAAAAATAAACTTTACAGGTCACATTTTCCCCCCCATCAAGATCATTGCATCCGGCCTGCCCGGTGGGAAAACTAAAATTGCCGGCAATATTTCCAGCCAATTCCTCTCCGCTCTACTGATGGTCGCACCTTACGCCCGATCCCCGGTGGAAATAGAGTTAACCACCGAACTCAACTCAAAACCCTACGTGGACCTGACCCTGGCTATCATGAAAGATTTCGGTATCGAAATCCAACATCATGGGTACGAGCGCTTCATAGCATTTCCTGCCCGTTATTTTTCACGACCTTCCTATCTGATAGAACCCGATGCTTCCGCAGCATCCTACTTCTTTGCCGCGCCAGCTATTTGTGGTGGGTCTGTCCAGGTGGAAAATATCTCAAACCGTTCTAAACAGGGAGATATTACTTTTTTGGAAGTCCTCGCGCAAATGGGCTGCATCATCACCAAAGTTGATAGCCATTTACGGATTACGGGTCACGCTCCCCTGCGCGGTATCGATGTGAATATGTGTGACATCCCCGACACTGCCCAAACACTGGCGACAATTGCGCCTTTCGCCTCAACACCCACCCGAATCCGTGGCATCGCATCTGCTCGTCTCAAAGAGACCGACCGGGTGCACGCAACTTGCACCGAATTGTCCCGGTTAGGTGTGAAAGTGGATGAACACGAGGATGGCATGACTATTTACCCATGCACTGTATTCCACCCGACAACCGTCCAGACCTACAATGATCACCGCATGGCAATGGCCTTCTCATTGATCGGTTTGCGCATACCGGGTATATCCATTGAAAATTCCGGATGTGTCTCAAAAACTTTCCCCCATTTTTTTGAAGTATTGGAAACTTTACGTTCCACGGAGGTTGGCATCTCTTAGCTTCAGACTATCGCAAGTCTAAAGACTTTCATTTTCGTCAATTATATACCATGCAAAATACATTCAAACTCGGCTTGATCGGCTACCCGCTCGGACATTCGCTTTCTCCAAAAATTCATGCTGCTGCGCTGAAAGCATGTAAGTTAAAAGGCGATTATTCGTTATTTCCTGTTGCTCCTGACGATTTGCAGGAGATGACGAATCTGCTTGATCGCCTCCGTTCCGATAAAATTCATGGGTTCAACATTACGATCCCTCACAAACAAAATATAATTTCATTTCTCGATGAACTCACCCCAACCGCCCGGGTTATCGGCGCGGTGAACACCGTTTACATGCAAAATGGCAAATTAATTGGCGACAACACTGATGCGGCAGGTTTCCTGGCTGATTTGCACAAGTTATTAACCTTGATTCCTCATAAATATGGAAATGTTAAATCTGCTTTGGTACTTGGTGCAGGTGGATCGGCTCGTGCCGTCGCCTATGCCCTCGTCAATGACAGTTGGGCGGTCACCGTCGCGGCTCGCCGTGTCGAGCAGGCGCATACACTGATCGCCCAATTCTTGAATCCCGGTTCCCGCTTAGCAAGCATTGAATATCATGCCACCGCTCTTAACTCCATCATCCCTTCTCTTTCCCTGCTGGTCAATACAACCCCGGTTGGAATGTTTCCTTCCATGAATGAATCCCCATGGCCTGCTGAATTGCCATTCCCGTCGAATGCAACGGTGTATGACCTGGTTTACAATCCTCCAGAGACCAAACTGGTCACAGACGCCCGATTTGCTGGAATACCTGCAACCACCGGCCTGGGGATGCTCATTGAGCAAGCTGCCCTGTCTTTTGAAATCTGGACTGGCCATAAACCATCTTGCGCAGATCTGACTGCTGCCATTTCTTGATCGCGGATTTCTGAAAGTTGTTCTGAATATAGGAGTTCATATGTTACATTTCCTCACTGCTGGCGAATCACATGGACCAGCTTTAACCGCCATCCTTGATGGAATGCCCGCTGGTCTGCCATTGGACACATCCATCATTGACCGTGAACTGGTCCGGCGCCAAAAAGGCTACGGGTCCGGTGGACGGATGAAGATAGAAAAAGATACCGTTCAGATTCTATGCGGTGTTATGGCTGGAGAGACCACCGGCGCACCGATTGCCATGCTGGTCGAAAACCTCGACCAAGCCAAATGGAAAGGAAAAGCGGTTGATCCGCTGACCACACCACGTCCAGGACATGCCGACCTGACCGGGGCGGTTAAGTATGGTTATCGTGACTTGCGGCCAGCGCTGGAACGATCGTCAGCCCGGGAAACGACCATGCGCGTTGCCGTGGGTGCGGTTTGCAAGCAATTCCTGGCGCAGTTTGGGATTGTGGTCGGTGGGTACGTGAGATCTATCGGTGAGATAGAAGCTGAATTTAACGATAGCAGTTATTATGAAAAGTTTCAGGCGGCGGAAGAAAGTAATGTTCGCTGTCCCGATCCGGTCGCAACACAGAATATGTGTGCCCTTATCGAGAAAACGATCCAGGGCAAAGACACCCTGGGGGGTATACTTGAAATTGTTGCCGTCGGCCTGCCAATTGGGTTGGGCTCATACGTCCAGTGGGACCGCCGCCTCGAAGCCCGGGTGGCACAGGCAGTGCTTTCGGTACAGGCCATTAAAGGTGTAGAAATCGGTGACGCCTTTAAAAACACCCGCTTACCTGGAACCAGGGCACAAGATCCAATAATGTTGGAACATTCAAATATTCAACGTTTCACAAATAAAGCCGGGGGCATGGAAGGTGGCATAAGCAATGGACAGCCGCTGGTCATCCGGGCTGCGATGAAGCCAATTGCAACCACCCTCACGCCGCAAATGACAGTTGACCTCGCCACTGGAGAGGAATCCCTCACCCGGTATGAGCGCTCTGATTTTTGCCCCGTGCCACGCGCGGTGCCAATTTTGGAAGCGATGGTTGCCTTCGTATTGGCTGACGCTCTGATCGAAAAATTGGGTGGCGATTCACTGGAAGAAATGCGTCCACGTTTTGCCACTCTGCGAAAAGCAGTTCTGACCGATTTGCCAATGGACAACATAGCCAATATTTGGTGGAAATAGCCCGGCAATCATTGCGTATGGCGTTTCACAGAATATATTTTAAGCGACCTCACTCAACTATAAGGAGCCCACTTGCCCCATATCTTTCTTTATGGCCCTTCCGGTTCAGGCAAAAGCACGGTAGGTAAAATCCTGGCAGATATTCTGAATCTGCCATTCCTGGATCTGGATGTCGAGATAGAAAATTCAGCCCGGCAATCAATCCCGGACATGATGGTTGAACACGGGGAAGCTTTCTTCCGGGACCTGGAAACAAATGCGCTTAGATCGGTCAGTGCCAGTTGCGAAACAGTCGTTTCCCTGGGTGGTGGAACTTTGTTGCGCACTGAAAACCGTGTTATAGCCGAAACTATTGGACGGGTGATCTTGCTTGAAACCGATTTGCCCACTCTGGTTGCACGGCTTCTGCGAGATGGAAACCAACGTCCTTTACTGGCAGTTAAACTGGAGAACAAACTTGCCCATCAACTAAAGGTGCGAAAGGCGCACTATCGATCTTTCGCATTACGCGTTGACTCTTCTCCGGCACCAGGGCAAGTTGTCCGGGATATTCAGCGCCTCTTGGGACGTTACCACCTGGGAAGTATGGAACCAGGCTACGATGTGATTGTTCAAGAAGGTGTGCTTGACCAGCTCGGTGAAATGCTAAGATCTCGTAATCTAGGCGGACCTGTACTGGTGGTTAGCGACACGAATACCTCCCCACTATACGGGGACCGGGTCCTGGGATCTTTACAAGCCGCTGGATACACAACCACCCAGCTAGCCATTCCTGCAGGTGAGATTCACAAAAACCTGGAGACAATTGTTTCCCTGTGGCACGGCTGCCTGAAGGCAGGACTCGACCGCAAAAGTACAATTGTGTCTTTGGGAGGGGGTGTGGTCGGTGATCTGGCCGGGTTCGCGGCGGCTACATTCATGCGCGGCTGCGTCTGGGTTAGCGTACCAACCACTTTGCTGGCAATGGTGGATGCTTCGTTGGGCGGTAAGACCGGTTTTGACCTGCCAGAAGGCAAGAATCTGGTCGGGGCATTCCACCCACCACGGCTGGTGCCGGTCGATCCGGATGTCCTTTCCACATTGCCAGACCGGGAGTTGCGCGCAGGAATGGCGGAAGTGGTCAAGCACGGCATCATCGCTGACCCAGATTTGTTCGCGTTATGCACCCAGGGTTGGGACGCAGTCTCTAGTCGCATACCCGAGGTTGTCCGGCGCGGCATAGCCGTCAAGGTGAAAATAATAGAGGAAGACCCTTATGAAAGTGGCATTCGGGCCGCGCTTAACTTTGGGCACACGATCGGGCATGCGGTGGAACTTGTCAGCGGATTTAATTTGCTGCATGGCGAGGCCGTGGCGATCGGGATGGTGATCGAAACCCGACTGGCGGAACGTATTTTGGAAACAGATCCCGGGTTGTCCGAGATGCTGGCGGGAACACTATCTGGGTTGGGGTTGCCAGTCGAAATTCCTGATAACTTGGATCGCGCGGATATCATTCAATCCATGAAAATGGACAAGAAAAAAACGGCCGGGGTTGTGCGGTTTGCCCTTCCGGTACGGATTGGTTGTGTGAAAGTGGGGGTGGAAGTGGCAAATCTGGAGGAGACGTTATGAAAATCATGGTCTTGCACGGCCCAAATTTGAATCTTCTCGGCAAGCGCGAACCGGATATGTACGGCAAGCTGACTCTGGACGAGATCAACACCCGATTAATGGAATTGGGGAAATCCTTAGGCGTGGAAGTGACATGCCGACAGTCAAACCACGAGGGGGATTTGATTGATGCCTTGCATGAGGCCCGCAACTGGGCAGACGGAGTGACCTTTAATCCTGGCGGCTATACACATACATCTGTGGCGCTACGGGACGCGGTAGCTGCGATTGGCATCCCGGTGGTGGAAGTACATATGTCAAATGTGTATGCTCGTGAAGAATTCCGGCACAAGTCACTCATCTCAGCTGTCTGCCGGGGTAAAGTCATTGGGTTTGGCTGGCAGTCGTATGCGTTGGGATTGCGAGCGCTGGTGGATTTATTGCAGACAAGTATGGAGCTCTGATTCCAGGGAAGCAAAGAGAACAGGCTGCGTTGACAAAAAACGATGATTGATCTTTACAGGTTCGATCTTATTCAGCTAATCTATGTTGAACTAGGTAAATTTTTTTAGGATGATCCCATGGCATATAAAGGACTTATAGACAAATACAGTTCCCTGCTCGACTTGCCCGCCCACACCCGGCCTGTTAGCTTGCTGGAGGGAAACACTCCGTTAATCCCGGTCGATCGTCTGTCTCAACAACTCGGTGAAGGCTTTGAGCTGCTGGTCAAATTCGAGGGACTCAACCCAACCGGCTCATTCAAAGACCGTGGCATGACTACCGCCATTAGTGAAGCTCTTGGACGCGGTTCAAAAACGGTCATCTGCGCCAGCACTGGCAACACAGCCGCATCTGCAGCTGCCTATGCTTCCCGTGCCGGATTAAAATCGATTGTCTTGATACCACAAGGTAAAGTTGCCACTGGGAAACTGTCCGGAGCCATTGTCTATGGGGCGCAAGTCATTCAAATTGATGGTTCATTCGATGATGCGCTGACGATGGTTGTCGAGATTTCAGAAAAGTACCCCATTTGTCTGGTCAATTCCATAAATCCTTACCGCATCGAAGGTCAGAAAACCGGCGCGTTCGAGATATGTGATACGCTCGACCACGCCCCCGATTGGCTCTGCTTGCCGGTGGGAAATGCTGGAAATATCACTGCCTATTGGGCTGGTTTTAAACAATATGATGCCTTGTACGCTACCGGACGTCCACAGATTCTGGGGGTTCAGGCAGCTGGCTCAGCTCCATTAGTCCTGGGGCATCCTGTCGAAAACCCTGAAACAGTGGCAACAGCCATTCGCATCGGAAAACCAGCCCGTGGAGACGAAGCGCTTGAAACGGCATTGGAATCAAATGGCCGCATTATTGCCGTAAGTGACGACGAGATCCTTACCATGCAAAAGATGCTCGCTCAATTGGAGGGTCTTTGGGTCGAACCAGCCTCTGCAGCAGGGTTGGCGGGTTTGGCACACGAGATCTCGGCTGGGAAATTTTCATTGAAAGGTCAGCGAATCGTCGCCATCTGTACCGGACACGGATTGAAAGACCCGGACATTATTACAAATGCCATGGTAAAACCGCAAATCATTGCGGCGAAATTAGAAGCCTTGGAATCGGTGATTCAAAGTAGCCTATGAAAATCTCAGTCAAGGTTCCCGCTACAACTGCCAACCTGGGTCCCGGTTTTGATGCGTTGGGGCTGGCACTCGATTTGTGGAATGAGACCGAATTTCTTCCTACAAATGATAAGCAAATGGCATTGACCATTTCCGGTGAAGGTCTGGGGAAGTTGCCGACCGATGCCAGCAATTGCATTATTGAAGCTGCTTTGCAAGTCTATGGTCAGGCGCACAAACCTTGCAATGGATTGCGAATCCATTGCATCAACCGCGTACCGATTGGATCGGGGCTTGGTTCCAGTTCTGCAGCCATGTTGACCGGGATGTTGGGTGCCAATGCACTTCTAGGAAATCCTTTCTCTCAAGAAGAAATCCTTAAAATGGCCATCGAAACCGAGGGACATCCCGACAATGTTGCCCCGGCCATGCTGGGCGGTCTGGTTGCGTCAATTGTGTATGAGGAGCGGGTGGTCTCGCTCAAACTACCTGCCCGGGCAAACCTTGGTCAGATCCACTTGACTGTGGTCTGGCCAGATTTTGATTTCCCAACCAAACAGGCACGAGCCATTCTGCCCAAACAAGTAGAACGGAAAGATGCCATCTATAACATCAGTCGTGCAGTTCTGGTGACAGAGGCTCTGCGAACCGGCGATCTGGATTTACTTGGCATAGCCATGACTGATATGTTGCACCAACCCTATCGTATTCCGTTGATCCCGGGCGCACAATTGGCCCTGGAAGCCGCTCGACAGGCAGGGGCTGCAGCGGTAGCCCTTTCAGGAGCAGGTCCCAGCCTGATCGCCTTCTCGTCCAAAGTGAACAAAATCATCGGGAAAGTGATGAGTCATGAATTTGAAAAAGCCGGTTTAAGTTCGAAGATATACCACCTGCAAGTCAGCCATGAGGGGGCAGAAGTATCCATCTTATGACCTGTCCATTCAGTAGGGCAAATGATTTAAAACCGATCCCCACGACTTGCCTTTTCACTTGATCAGCACGTACTCAAGGCAGTTCTTCAATAATCTCCTTCTTTAATCAAACAAGAAAAAGTGCTTGACCTCCCCCACAAGACGGTTTACTATACGATTGCTGATTAACAACCGCAGCGTGCTTTACTCGACAGAACCGGAGTTCGTTTGACTCGCTGATTTGCTTGGTTTTGAGGTCAACGATCCCGAAATCAGGTTTCTCACTCACACCGTTCCGGGGCTTTTGCGGAATAACCCGGAGGTCGCAGGTTCCCTAAAGGGTGCTTCGCGACGAGTCCTGCCCCCGCTACTGTTTCCGAGACGCCCAGTAATGAACGTTTTTGGTTTAAACATGTTGTGATTATTTTTTTTATTTTTTATCCAGCAGGTAGTTATTCTAACTTGGATTAATGTCTCATTGTACATCACCCTGTATAAATACTTGAAAAGTAAAACTGGAAGTATCCACCTGTGGATCCAAATCGATATATAAGTTATATGAATTTACATCCCCCTGGGGGATAACACCACCTTCTGGAGAAATGTATGTATAATCTGTCGCTGCAATTTGTCCCGATCCATCATAAATGACAACTACAACTGTTTCGCTACTTAGATTTTGGTCAGAAGTATTTGTAACAGTACCTGTAAAGCTCCAACTCGATCCATCTTTTGTAACAGAAGCATCAAGCGACTTCAGACTGACCTCATCGCCCACCGATGAGTAAGTGCTGTAAGTATCGATTTGCACTTTAAAAGCATCAATCCTGTTTGCCTCTTCGGGATTGGAGTTCACATTGCTGAAATTACTGATATCAAACGGCACAACAGCCCCAGGGCTAACAACCATTGCTAAAAACTCATTATCCGCATCCAATACAACTGAATTAGCGTCATATAATCCAGCTATCAATAAAATACTCAAATATTCACTACTATTATTTGTGACCGTACCTATGATATGGAAACTATCGTATTCGTCAAAGTAATGATTTGTCAGTTCAATCGAAAGAGAGTAAATTTCAGGAGCATCATCTGCAATTGCATCTATATAAATTTCCCAATCGGAATAATCCACACCAGGGTCAGGAATAGTTGCGATAAATGGAGTCCGGTCATACCCTCCCGGGTCATCACTTGGTGCCAACTCTGTAGCGTAAGCGCCTGACCAGTCGGCTGAAACGACTTGATTATTGCTATCCCGAACAGCTCCAGCAAATCCATTGATATGTGCCCACTGATCACTCTGATTGACAATTTCTCCTGAGATATAAATAGAACCAGCGTTATCATCCACCATTTGGACATTTTCAACAACCAGTTTCACGCGGCTCACTTCCACGCCAAGGAAGCCTGTGATAGCAACATTATAAGTATCTGGTATTCCATTAGCAGTATCATAATAATAGCTAAAAGGACTATATTCTCCCGCAGCCAGAGTATATAACAGTGGAAAAAATTTCTCTTGTTTTACAGAATTGCCATTTTCATCTTTCAACAAACTATTTCCTTCAGCATCCTTAATTTCAATACTTAACTCAATTGAGGCACATGGCGAATTTGACAAGTTCTGGATTTCACCCACAACATGGAAACCACCCCATTCATCATCATATGAAAACGAATTAACAATTAATATATCACCGCTTCCGGCATCCACCCGGCTGATTTCTGTACTTACATCTGTCGGTAAACTTGTAGGTGTGATTTTTGTAGGTATTATTGTTGTAGGTGTGGTTGTTATTGGTGCGAGAGTGCTAGCTACCCTCGAAAGTGCTGAACAAGCAACAATCGTCAGCGCCATCATAGCCAAAATAACCTTATCCAAATTATTTGTTCTCATAAAATCTCCTAAAGTGAAAATCGTCGACTTATTTTCACCTAACCTTTAAAGAAATTCTCCAAACTTTTAAAGCATTGACTTCCAACCTTGTGTCCAACATTTTCTGTACATGTTTCAACTTCTGCGCCTGCATAACGAAGGATTTCAACCATCTCCTGCCCTTTACTCAGGGGAACCATTTCATCGCTGGTCCCATGCGCAGCGAAAACCTTTTTACCGGATAACATTCCTGGTATGGCAATTTCATTTCCACCTTCAGGCATAAAACCAGCTAAACAAGCAACTTTTTCAATATGCTTTCGAGCAAACAATAACAAAGCACAGGCTAGAGCCGCACCCTGGCTGAAACCAATCAAGTCGATGGTTTTCAGAGTAACGGAATTTAATATTGACCAATCATTAAGCATTTCCATTAAAGGGTTCAATGACGACTGAAATTCGTTGATTTTCGGTAACCCCCAAGTTCTACCTGGCGTAGGCTCCCGCCAGGAATAACCTTTTATCCCAGCTGAAAATGGGGCTCGAGGAGAGATCACCCAATAATCTTTTGGAATGTCCTTACCAAAAACCCACATGGAGTTTTCATCTCCAGACCACCCGTGCAGAAGGATTAGTATGCGACCGTAAGGCTTATTAACTGGTTGACGAATTCTTAGAAACCATCCTTTATAATCGATTAATTCGGATTCATTTTCGATTCGCACGTTTTACACTCCAGTTGATAATAGTAATAGTCAGAATTATCAATAGTACTGGAATTAATCCAATTAAAAGGCAAATCAATCCCATCAAGGCTGGTCGTGATCCATATATTAAGTAGATCAAACCATCCCCAACAAGGAAAATCAGTATAAATGCTCCTATTACAAGCTGAATATTTGTTTCGTGCTTATATTTATTTAAATCTCGCATTGCTCGTTTCTTTACGTTTTTTAATTTCTAGAAATACTTCGTCTGATCTGTCTTTTCAGATTGCTTTGCCATCCAGCTACACGTTTAAGTTGATCGATATGCTCCGTCACAGCTTCTTCTCCAAGGCGGACTATGTCGTGAACATTCACTTTATCCAACAAACCAATATGCCCAACTTCTGGACGAATTATGCATTCCGGAGCGTCAATTTTTAAGCGCAATTCTGTTAACATCCGCCCACCTGCATCAACTGAAAGCAAAAATATATTAAACGCTTGCGCGATTCGCGTTCTTTGTATTCGATTTGCTATAGGTGAAGGTATCAATGCAGGAAGATGAATTCCTTTCAAATGCCCTTCTGTATCAAGAATTGGTGTTAATACAACTGCTATAATCGGAAGATTTCCCGCTAAACTACGCGCAACCGATACTGGTACCGGGTCTAGTACACCCCCATCGACAAGTAAGTAATCCCCTTGTGAAAACGGCGGAAAGATACCTGGTAAAGCAATTGTCGCCAACACTGCATCCACCACCCTGCCTTTTGTCAGAACGACTTCGCTGGCTGATTTTAAATCCACGGCAGTCATTGCACAGCGAATTTTTAAATCCTCCAGCTTTTTATCCCCAAATAATTCTTCAAGCCATTTTGAAACACCGCTCAATCCCAGGATTGAAGGGCCGCTATTGGGTAAGCGTGCGTAAAGCTTGGATTGATCGGTATCGGCAAACAATTTCTCCATCTCGTCAGGGGAGTATCCAGCTGCGTAACAGGCAGCTACTATCCCTCCAGCACTCGTACCAGCCAGTGCGCGAATTTTAAACCCAGCCTTCTCCAAACTACGGATCACTCCAATATGAGAAGTACCGCGCGAACCACCTCCACCCAATGCAAGAGCTATGTCCATTTGTCCTCAGATTATCACACAAAAAATATATTTATCATTTACAATTATTATACACTGCAGGAAAAGGATCAGAATTGAACACAAAACCACTGGAATCTACAGAAAGTTCTTCGCCCATTATAACCAGGGCAGTAGCAGCAAGTTTGCAAGGCAAATATTGCGACAATTTATTAATTCCCTCCTGGCAGAAACAATTGCTTCTGGGTTTAGGATGGTTTCCACAAGGAGTAGCCCGTCAGGTCATCAGCCATTTTCAGACAATTTCAGGATTATCTCCTAAAGTGCTGGAAGATTTTTCAATTGTCACTTTGGTAAATCAACGGCTGAACGACTATGCAAAATTAGACAAACGATTTTCCTGCATCACATTGGGAGCCGGCTTGGGAGGCGCAACAACTTATATCTCAAAGGCACTGGGTGGCCCATTCCTGCCACAGACATTTGTTCTCACCTTAAAAGGTGGTGCACCAACCGGAGATGTAAATCAATATTTTAATCGTTCCCACAAATCTGCTCTCAAAATCGCAGAGAAGAACCCGGAAGTGATCACCATCCAGCATTTTGACCCTATTCATGATGGATGGTTAACACGCTACGTCAACCACCTCAGATTCAAATTGTTATCACTACCATCAGGTTATTCTGACTTCATTCGCGATAAACTTGTTCCAGGAGGTACGCTCGTATACCTTGATGGTCAGGCGGAATGGCTCCGCTACAAGGTTGGACCACACAGTTTCTTCCAGGTTGGAGGCTGGGGAGATATATCCGCCCAGGAATTTCTTGACGGAAGTCCCCGCATTCAAGATTATGCCATGAAATCCGGGTTAAGCCATACAAATTGGAAATTGGATGGATTTCCAAGTGAACATGGGGCAGAATCAGAGTGGGGTTCCGAACCAGGAATGGCGGATGCGCTCGAAGAATTTTGCGCCACTGAAGGTTATCGATTCGTCCATATCTGCCTTCCCCACCCAAACGACTTCTCCCGATTGGCTTTCAACACTGCCATCCACCTATTGGAGAAATCTCATCAACAACCAGCCGGAGTATTAGTAGAAATGTTTACCCAATTCGACAGTCAGGCTGCTTTTCAGTCTGGACTGCTGCCGTTATGGTTAATTTTTAATACTCACGATAGCCTGGTTTATCTCGAGGAAATGCTTTCTAGATTTCCGCCTAGTAAACCGGTTTTTTTCTCCCCATTGGCAACTTTTTCAATAACTCCCGATATCGTTCCCTGGTCTGATTGGGAAAAAACTTTATCAGGGTGGGATTGGATCAATATCGGGACTCGTCCAAGTCATTATCCGTCGGATTCCCGCGCAATTGTCCGGTGGGCAGATCCATTACGAGCTTGGGTTGCCAACCACCCACAACCACTTTTGGAGAGAATTGATCCGATTAAATTATTTGAACTGTCACAAAAACTTTAACTGGTCGCCACCCAACTGTATCCCGGCTCCAGTTCCATATTATATGAATAAAAAGCATCCATGAAAATCTGCCGGTCTTCCAGATATGCCTTAATCGGATCTCCAAAGTATGCTATAACAACATCTATCTGGAATAACAGGGACTTATCTCTGGAATTATTAGGGTGAACGAAAAATTAAGTCATCTGGAATTAAAATAAATAATTTGCTGTCGGGATATCGTGTAGATCAAGTCAATCATATATTAATATTCAATCTTGTTTGCAATAAGATGACTGAAGGATATTATTTTATGGTCGAAGCAAAAAATGGTATTTTATTAACCGCCCAATATGCCCCTGCTGCCAACAAACCAGAAGCCGGGATGGTGACAAGCCAGGCGATTGCGATTTCCTTTGCAACACCCCAACGGACCTTACTGATACGTTCAGCAGATCCAACACCCATGATGGTTGAGCTAACAACCTGGGTCGTGCTTACCGGTCCACCGACAAAGGATGCGCCCAGGATTACAAGAGCAGATGTTAGTTGTACAGAAAATCCATGAATTGGGCGGATCTTATAGAATTTTCCACCCAAGGTTTTGATCAACCTCCATCCACCCATGGCAGTCCCTGCAGCTATAGCGCCTGCGCTCAACGCAATGACCCAAAAAGGAACTTTGAAAGAAGGGATGAAGCCAGTCATTACCAGTCCTAATGTGATCACGCCCATAGTCTTTTGCGCATCATTTGTTCCATGGCTGAAAGCCAGAACAATGGCAGTCAGAATTTGTGATCGTTTAAAAAACCAATTAATTTTTGGTGAAGCGCCTCGCGCCAGGAAAAAGATAAGTTTTGTAATATAGAAACCAAAAACAAGTCCAATAATTGGAGATATGAGCAGGGCAATTAACACCTTATTAAGTCCAGAGAATTGAACTGCCGAAAGACCTACCCCAACAATTACCGCTCCCATTAAACCACCAACTAGCGCATGCGATGAACTACTTGGTATCCCTAAAAACCAGGTTATTATATTCCACAAGATTGCAGCCATAAGCGCAGCAATAAGTACTTTCGGATTAATTCTTGAAATATCTATAATCTCATTACCAATTGTATTCGCTACAGCCACTCCAAAAATAAATGGTCCCAGGAATTCCGCAGCTGCAGTAACGCCTAAAGCCGTCGCCGGTCGAAACGCGCGTGAGGAGATCATGGTTGCAACGATATTGCTTGAATCATGGATTCCATTAAGAAAATCGAATATGACTGACAAGCAGACAATAATAATAACAAAAGCCAGCATTATTACTCCAAATTAAGTCATTTTAACGACGATGTCAGAAATAACATTTCCCGCCTCATCGCCTCTATCGGCCGCATTGCTTAAATGCCGATAGACTTCTCTCATTTTTAGCATCTCGATGATATGATGAACATCTTCTGGACCGCTGAATAAATCTGCAATCGCTTCTCGATAAACTTCTTCCACCCGATTTTCAAGGGCTTTGGCTCTCTGTGCATGATCAGTCGCAACACCAGGATGTTCTTCAATCCTTTGCACAGCCATGTAGATTTCATACGCAGCATCTCTCAATAATGAGGCAATTCGCCCCATATATGGAGTCGGGGCTACCTTCAGGACTCCCATTTCAGTTACCGTACTGTATGCGTAATCCAATACATCGTCGATGGTACGCGACAATGAAAATATATCCTCACGATCAATCGGAGTTATAAATGTCTGGTTTAACTCTTCAATAAGAATACGGCGGATCTCATCCGCTTCCTTCTCAGTACGCGTCAACTCGTTAACAATTTCAGAATCACATGTTTTCATATATTCCGCGAGAAGCTCAACTCCTTTAAGGGTTAAAGCCGTCTGCTCGATAATTAATTTTATAAAGTTATCTTGTTTGCGTTTAAATATTTTACCCATATCTAATCCTATTCACTATCTTGGATTTAAAATAACCAAATAACTCTATTTAAAAATGACGAAGTAGCTGGGATGTCCCAACTACTATTCCACTTTCTTCATTATACTCGGGTTCGCTTATAATGGTTCTGTATTTTCAATTAAAAAAGGATATGAAAACCACCCAATGACCAATGTAACATGGTTCGGAGCACTTGGATATTGTCAATACTTTGATGGACAGCTTCCATCCGAGAACGAACGGGAAAAAGCTGCGCGTGGTTCGGACAATCGTCCATTTCCCTGGGGAGAGCAAATTTATCGCGAGAATGCAAATTATTATGCCAGCCGGGATCCATTCGAAAACATGAGTTCTTTTGGGTCACGCACATCTCCGGTTGGCTTTTATAATGGTAAATCTTATGTTGGCTACCAAACGCTGGATTCAGCCAGCCCATACGGACTTTACGATATGTCGGGTAACGTCTGGCGGTGGACAGGTAATGTCTACCCTGGACAACACTACCGGTACCTGCGTGGAGGTTCTAAAGATACATACGACATGGATTTGCGAATATGGGTTCGCAACAACGCCACCCCAACCTATTTCAGCCCTGGCGTAGGCTTTCGTTGCGTAAAACATTGAGAAGGATTTATTCAATAAATTATAGTAAAACTTTGATAATCTTACTGGATGCGTAAAATAATTATGAAACGAATATTAGGCGAGTTTAGAAATATATTTTCGCTCTATTGGCCATTGACCAAGAGTCTGCAAACCGGACTACTCCTTTTAACTGGAATTGCCGGATTAATGAGTGCACGTTGTCCGATTATTCACTGGACAACCCTTCTCGGGTTGGTTGTTAGTTTATTTTTGGCCATTGCTGGTAGTACCATCATAAACATGTGGTTTGATCGGGATATCGATGCCCGCATGGAACGAACCTGCAACAGGCCTCTGGCTTCCGGAAAAGTTTCACCGAGCGAAGCATTACGGGTCGGACTCGTTTTGTCTTTACTGGGAGTGGCTCTAGCAATCTTTATAAATACACTTTATGGTCTGGTTGTTTTCACCGGTCTCTTCATTGACGTAATAATTTACACAATCTGGCTTAAACGACGAACTGCCTGGTCGATCGTTTGGGGTGGAATTTCGGGTGGAATGCCCATTTTGGCGGGTCGTGTCCTTGGGATGAATCAAATAGATGGCGTAGGCATTTTATTAACAATAGCCATATTGTTCTGGATTCCAACCCATATTTTGACTTTCAATATGCGTAATTTTAATGATTACAAATCTGCCGGGATACCCACCTTCCCATCCGTATATGGGTTTTCCATAACGCGCCTGACCATCGCATTATCCAGTATCATCTCAGCTCTATCGATTGGAATTGCCGGTTTTTGGATAGGAATGCAATGGGGCTTCCTGCGGGTACTGGGGGTATTATCGGCTGGCTTATTTGTGTTGGCTATCATGAGTATACGAAAACCATCTGATATGTTAAATTTTGGTTTGTTCAAGTATGCATCTTTATATATGTTGACGTCCATGTTCTTATTAAGCATTTACATTCGTTGAAAATTTCAACCCTTAACCGTATTTTGCTTTTTTTTACAGCCTTGCTTGCATCTTATCAGGTTGCAGCTGGGGTGGATGGTATGAGCGTCATTCCAATGTTGGCTTACACTATCGGTTTTGGTATTTTGCTGGTTGCCTGCCTTATGTTGATTATTCTTGGATATGACGCTCTTGAAAGCCCTACAGTGGCGATAATCTCAACGATTATCCCATTAAGTTTATCTCTTGGGTTGGTTTGGGAATATTTACCAAGTATTCATATACCCTATTTATTGTTCACATTGATGGGATTACTCTCCATCACTATTTCCCGGTTCATCTTTTCCCGCCAGTTATCCACCTTGATACTTGCCTTTGTTCATGGGACAGCAGGCTTGGTTATTTTTATTCTTCCAATAGTTGTCAGCATTAATAGGTTGATACAACCAATTTTTATATTTGTTGGAGTGGGAGGTAGTTTGATCGGAATTGGTGGGTTGCTGCTCTACTTCCTAAAAACAGGAAAACCAATTTTCCCTCGTAGTATTATCCTGAATGTATTCCCTGCTCTCATGTTCGCAACAACCCTTGCTTTTGTTGTTGGTTTTTCGGCCTTTATTAAATAAGAGCATTCTAAAAGAATTCTTCAAAGGAAATTGCCGGTTAGATTCAACAAAATTGCTCAGGATACTTTATAAGGAGGTAATAATTGAATAGAAGGAATTGGTGGGTTAAATTGCTGCGCACGATCGGAATTGTGTTGATGGGCATAACTGCTGTCTTCACACTTATGGGTGGAGCCGGAACCGCTTGTGTAACCCTAAACCCAACGGGGTTTGGAGATAAATTTTCCGGCATAGCTAATCTTCAATGGCTGTATATAATTTTTGTCTTGGGTGGGATTGCGATTGGGATCATGGGGATTCGTGCAGTAATTTATTTGATCAAAGGGAGTAAGAATTCATATCGCTTCATTTTGGGTACTCTGCTGTTGGGCACAGTTATTAACTTGGTGCACGTATTTGTATCCCGTGCCCTGCGGGGTGGGTCCATGCCAGTCGATGCTGTACTATATACAAATTTATTTACACTGGCATTATTCCTATTATTCGGCTTACCCGACATCCGGGAAGCAGTTGTCTTTAAGGAATCTGCGGCTGACAATCACGCAAATCGAGATGCCGCTGCAATTACCTTGGGAGCTGCGGGATTATTGTTTTTAACAATCCAGTTCTTAATGGCTCCAACACATACTATTTCCTCCATCAATTATGCCGATGTATGGCATGTCAGTCTGACGATTATTGGAGTTGCTTTGATAGTTTCTGGAATTCTGCTTAAATTTAACCACAAACTTCATCTTCCAGATACTGATGTGATTTTTGAAACAAATGGCTAAAAGTAATTATTATGTTTGGATTATCGACTATTCCATTGAAAAATTTTCCCCTTTAAACAATCTCGATAAAGACGTTATAATATATAATAGAGAATAAGACTATGTGCAAAACCAGCTCAGGCTAAACCTAGCCTACGCCGATCAATGAGCCTTTTGCGCGATATTATCTCAACAATATCAGAACCAAGTGAACGGAGCAGATATGCCTCTCGGCCTTAAATTAGGGGAGGTGCTGCGAAATCGTTACAAAATCCGTGAGCGAATCGGCCAGGGAGGTATGGGTAATATTTACCTTGCTGATGATTTACGGCTGGAAGGACGTCAGTGTGCGCTCAAGGAAGTTGAATACGATCGTAATACCCCTGAAAATTTACTAAAAGAGGCTCGTGAACAATTTTTGCGGGAAGCCACGGTATTGGCGCGTCTGGATCATCCCAATCTACCTAAAGTATCCGATTTCTTTTCCATCAACCAGAGGGACTATCTTGTAATGGATTTCGTTCCTGGAAATGATCTACGGATGATCATGCAGGAAGCACGTCAACAAAACACATTCCTGGAGGAGAATACTGTTCTTAACTGGGCAAGTCAATTGATGGATGCACTGGCTTATTTACATAAACAAATACCTCCCCTTGTCCACAGAGACATCAAACCAAGCAATCTTAAGATCACACCCGATGGATTATTAAAACTGGTGGACTTTGGCTTGGTTAAAATACTTGCTCCAGATGAAGTAACAGTAACCATTATCCAGGGTCGTGGAACTGCATTATATACACCTCTTGAACAATATGGCGACGATGGTCGACATACAGATGCTCGCAGCGATGTTTACTCATTAGGGGCTACCTTGTATCACTTGCTCACCAACCAACCTCCTGCCGATGCCCGTCAAAGATTCCTCAATCCCGCCAGCCTTATCCAACCCAGGAAGATCAACGCGATTATCAGTATAAAAACCGAAAAAACTATTCTTTGGGCGATGTCATTACACCCCGATGAACGTCCGGCTTCAATTGAAATAATGAAAGATTCATTATTTTACGGTCGAGAGATTCCTGTACGCACTTTAGGTCAAACTCAAAAACCACGAGAGTCTATCCAAAAAATTCTATCCAGAAAACCTGATAACGCCCTGGTTTGGATTTCCGGCTTTCTATTTCTGACCAGTCTGATTGTCACTTTGCTTCGTTGAAAATCGGGTCCACAAAAACCCACTCCCCCAGCCCAATACTGCCGCTATAAACACCAATTCAAACACTGCTGCCAATCCGGAGGATTGGATCCAATTTCGACTTCCAGAAAATCCAAGAACTAGATAATTATAAGCAACCAATCCACTCAATAAAATACATAATACCCAACGGATTCCCCATCGGATCGAGTAAAAGCGAACGCCTAAAGTAAAAGCCAGCCAGCCCATACCCGCAATAACTAAAACCATCATAAACCAACCCGCCACTCCCGGATAACCGGATTCAAGTGAGGTAAGCGTGACTGGCGTTGGGATGGTGGTGTCAACAGGAATTGGTGTGGTTTCTGGAGCAGCTTGCGTAGGAGAAACAACCGTCACACTTATGCCCTCGCTGGTAATATCCAGTTGCATGACTACTGAAGTAACGGATGGTTCGATGATAGCTCGGATTTCAACCAAACCAGGTTGGTTAATGCCAAAGGAGGTTTGAGCAATGCCTTGTGATGTGACTGCATCCACAACCTGTAAGATATTCCCTCCAACGCTTGAAGTAAGGGTAAATCGTACACCAGTACCATCTGGAACAGGCCTGTTATTATGATCAAGAATAACGCCTGTCTTTACAGTAATTGTGTCCCCTACTTTAAAAAATGGTGTCGCAGTTTCTTCGGGAGTTGCACCGGGTGTAACAGATGGATTGATGGGTAAATCCAGGGAAAGATCAATAATCTGATCTGAATTTGGGGCAGTAGCTGATAAAAGATCATATCCGATCCCTGACACTGAAACCGGTAAAGATCCAACTGGCGTCAATTCCTGGAAGAGCAAGCGAGCAGCCATTTCAATAAAAGGCAACGATTTGCTGTACAGACCATAATATGCAGTTAATTTTGAAATATCAGTAGCGTCCAGAAAATAAGGGGCATTAAAAGCAAATAAAACCACCCTTTTATTACGCAATAAATCCTGTCTTTCAAAAAAGAATTTTCGCAAGGTATCCAGCAAAGGCTGCTCTGGAGTTGAATCCAACATGCTTATGATCACCCAGTCGGCATTGTTTAATTCATATTCCAAGGTTGGATTCCCCTCACCACCTTGTAATATCAAGGTCAAATCATCAAAAGAGTAGGCAGATAAAGCACTTCGCTTTACCAATCCACCTGCCTGAGGTCCATAAAAACGAATAATTGCATCCGGTAGGGCTTCTTTACTGAGTGCTTCTTCTTCCAGGCAGGTACTGCATTGCTTTTGAATACGTGTATCTGTCAGAAATAAAAGCCGGTCATTTACACTTGGCGGCCAGGGAACAAGCGCGTCCAAATCAATCGCATCAGGGCTGATCAGGGTGGCTGACTGCCGGGCAACCTCAAAAGTTACAGCCTGACCATTGCCGATGTTACTCAGGTCACTGGAAGTCAGAACTGTTCTTAATGAAAATTCCCCATAGACACGAAATTTAATTGTTAAGATACGTTTTACAGACTCGTCCACACGTTGCGCAAAAGCAGCATCTTCATTGTATTTTTGTGTAAAAAAATCGAGTGCCTCCACAATTGAAGAATAATTATCAACGGCATCACTGGAAACGATATTTCCCAGATAAAGCAGGTCATTTCCAGCCAGAAAAGCATCACGCGCCACGATCCGGGAGGAAAAAGATTGATTGGCGGGATCGTAAAAACGCCTGACAGCCTGGCTGCCCAGATCATCGCTTACGATCAAACCTCCATTTTCTCGCCAGGTGGAAAATGGTGAAAGAGCAAGAATTTGAGAGAGCGCTTGAGGGTCGAAGCTTACTGGTCGGGTTGTTGCCCGGATATTTCCCTGGAATCCCTGGTAACGGATGTGCGATAATAACAAACCATCCGTTGCACTGATTGTTCCTGGATTATCTTTTGTTACTTCAAAAAATGGTGCCAGTTCAATTTGCTTCAATTGCTCCAGAGATTTCCGAACTGTGGCGACTTCTTCTTCTGAAGATCTGTCAGAGCTTCCTCTTCCGGGAAAATGCTTGGCAATGACTGCCAAACGTCCACCGCTGCCTTCATGCAACCCGGTGATATATTCCTTGCCCATCTCTGCCACCCAATAAGGGTCTCCACCAAAAGTTCGGGCACCCAAACCGCCTCCACCCGCTATACCGGAAGTAATGAGAACATCCAAAGAAGGTCCGATTGATAAATTGAAACCTATTTGTGAAAGCTCTTGTCCTGCGACCTTACCAACCTCTCTGGAAAGTTCTGGTTGCCAGGTTGCCCCAATTGCCATCAAATCAGGTAAAGGTGTAAGACCATTTAATATTTGGTCATTTGGATATCCGTCTCCCTCCTGGGAGATTCCAACAAATAACGGAATATAGTTTCCTGTTGACCTTGAATTGGTTGTTGGGTTAATGATTGTTCCCTGTGATTTTTGCCATTCCAGGGTCTGCAATTCAGATATCAAATGATGCGCATTCGTGACTGTATCTGGCGCAAGTGTGAAATTATCATTTGAGTTTAGGAGCACAACACCACCAACATTGAAATTTACTATCAAGTCAAATATTTGCGTGGTCTCGTCCACAAATGATCCATTAAAAGTTACCAGGAATAATTGACCCACCTTTTCTTGGGGTGACATTTTATCCAGAATGATCTGTGCGCGCATGGCTGGGGTTTCCACTTGAGAATCATTCAATGCAAGACCGCGTATGGCAGGAAAAGCTGCTGAGATAAGCAGGTTTATTAGAATCAGGATGGGTAGAATTCTTTTTGAGGTCATTTATTATCTGCGTGTCTCCGACATATCTGAGCATGTACTTCGGGTTGTATATTGCCTCCGGAGATTACGATAATCGCTGGATGTTTGATCTTCCTGGTTAACACGGCTGCCAACGCAGTTGCGGCTGATCCTTCCACAATTTCCTGGTATTTATGCCAGGCATAAGCGATCGCTTGTGCAATCTCATCTTCAGTAACCGTGATGATATCATTTACAACGTTCTTTATCATCGGAAGGGTTATCGAACCAACTTGCATTGGCCCGGAAAGACCATCTGCAAGAGTAGGCAGGTCAGGAACATCCACTTGATTCCCTTTATGAAACAGTGAATAGGTAAACGCAGAAGCCTCAGGCTGAACTCCAACCAACCTGCAAGGCTTGTGGAGACTTCGTATAACAGCTCCAATGCCAGAGATTAGACCTCCCCCGCCAACTGGTATGATCCAGGTACAGTTTGCATCAACATCAATATCCCGAAATACTTCCAATCCTATCGTTCCCTGGCCGGCAATTATCTGCCCATCATTGTAAGGAGAAATATAGGTGGAATGATTGTTGTTGGCAAATTCCAAGGCTGATTGCTCTGCCAAACCATAACCACCATTGACAAAGCGAATTTCTGCCCCCAAATTACGCATTGCTTCCACTTTGGCAGGCACCGCATGATCGGACGCAAATACAAGCACAGGAGCAGAAACTATCGTCCCGCCTAATGCAACTCCCTGTCCATGATTTCCTGCTGAAGCAGTGACTAAACCCTGTTTTTGTTCCCACGGTTCAAGACTAATTATTTTATTGAGAGCGCCGCGCGCTTTAAAGGATCCCGTAACTTGTTTATTTTCCCACTTCAGGTAAATATTTAACTCTTTATCATAAGTCACCGGCGTTCGAACGATATATTCCGAAATTCGTTCCGCAGCCAGATTCAACCATTCAAATGGGATCATTGTCCCTGTTCCATAACACGACGAAGCATACCAGGGTCATCCGTAAAAATGCCATCCACCTTCAGATCCAACATGTGTTTTAAATTATCTTCCCCATTTACCGTCCAAACATGGATGCGCTTTCCGGCAGTATGCACATTGTCCACAAGAGCCTGGTCAACATCTAGGAAGGGAGAGTGTAATGCTTGAAAACGCTTTTTCCATCCGAAATGCCGCTGAACATAACCCTTCCAGCCGGAAAAGACCAGCAACCCACACGGCACTTGTGGTAACAATCTTTGAGAAACTCTTAGGTTTTTGGATAAGAAAGAAGAAAAGATAACGCGGTTTTCTAATTTGTAAAACCTAACCAACTCAACAACTTTAGTAACCAATCCATCAAAGGGGGTTGAATAATTCGTCAATTCAACATTCATGAAGATTTGTTTACCGAAGCGTTCAAAAACTTCATTCAATGTGGGGATTTTTTCGCCTGCATACCTATCTGCAAACTTACTGCCTGCATCTAAACCCCGCAAAGCAACCAGGGACAAATTTGCAACTTTGCCCGTTCCATTTGTAGTACGATCCACGCTTGAATCGTGGATAATCACCACATGGTTATCTGAACTTAGTTTTACGTCAAACTCAATGACATCTGCCTGGTGATTGATTGCCAGTTCAAAAGAAGCTAGCGTATTTTCCGGTGCTTGCGCTGAAGCACCTCTGTGACCAATTACTAGCGGTCGCGGCCAATTTTCCAGCATTTATAGCTCCACAAAATAAGATTGCGCAGCTCTGTCAAGTAATTCCCTATTCATAACAGGTTCAGTTGATAGATAATGAGCTATATCTAATATCTGGTCACATAAATCCCTTGGATGGGATGCCCGCAGTTTTCGATTCCGCTTGATGTACCACTCTTGAAGTAAATATGCCAACCCCTGGTCATCATAAGCCAGACCCTTCTGCTGGGCAACTCTACGGAAAATCTCTCGATATTCTTCAAAAGACGGATCGCTAATTTCTATTTTATGGCGTAACCGTCTCAGGAAAGCTTCATCTACCAGGTCACGAGGTGGCAGGTTGGTTGAAAATACCACAAGGACATCAAATGGGATTTCCACCTTTCTACCGGTATGCAAGGTTAGAAAATCCACCCGATTTTCCAATGGGACGATCCAACGATTGAGCAGATCACGCGGTCGCACCTGTTGACGCCCAAAGTCATCTATTAAAAGAATGCCTCCGTTGGCTTTAACCTGAAATGGGGCTTCGTAATATTTGTGGGTATCGTCAAAGACGAGATCCAGACCTTCAAGAGTTAATTCACCTCCCACTACAATAAAGGGTCGTTTGATCTTTATCCAACGAGGATCCCGACGTATACCTGTTCGCATGGAACCTGTCCCATTAGTACCGGTATCTTCTTCAGGTGCACGTTGGTGATTTACCGAATCAAACAATTTTACGACCTGTCCACCCAGGAATAATGCATACGGAATATACATGGTCTGGCTTAAAACCATATTCCCAAAGGCTCTGGCAACACTTGTTTTACCATTACCAGGTGGGCCATAAAGGAAGATCGATGTTCCAGAATTTAATGCAGGACCTAAGCGTTGAAAAGTATCTTCAGATAATATAAGATGAGAAAGAAGCTGCCTCATCAACCTCGCAGTAACCATGATTCGTCCACGGCTTTGCCGCCGGATGGACTCATTATAAGTTTCTATAGGTACTGGAGCTGCGCCGGCATATTGGCTCCTATCCAAGGCCTCACGGGCTCTGAGCATCCCGGCGCCTGTTATGGCATATTGATAGGATCCATCTCCAAGCCCCATCTGAGTGGATTTCACTTCGATCAATTTCTCACGCTTCAACGCTTCAAGGATCTGGTCTACCACTCCTGCAAAAGGGAGCGCCAATTCCTCGGATACTTTTAACCCAGTCATAAAACCTTGGAAGTACATGATTTTTAATGCTAGATCCTGTAACCAGAGCGAAGAAAGGCCTGTATCTTCCAGCTTATTGATTGGCGGCGGAAGAAACCCAGAATTTTTCTTGGATGATATATTGGATTTGTTAGGTAAGGACATAATTACTCTTTCCTATGGGGATAATTTATTTGAATTATAGCACGCTGTACTTTAAAAAGAGAATCGTTAGGGATCAATATCCTTTATGTACAATTATAAAATAAAATTTGTTGGGAGGCTTACCTTATTGATCGTTATATTTATAACCCAAACATGGATATCCTGTATAATTAACAAATGAAATTATCGGTGATAATTCCTGTTTATAACGAAGTCGAGACCATCAATGAGATCGTCCGCAGGGTGATGGAAACAGGGCTTCCCCATGAAATCATCATCGTTGATGATGGATCTTCCGATGGAACCCGTGAAGTGTTATCCGAGTTAAATAATAATGAAATAGTTCGAATCATCCTCCAAGATAATAATTATGGAAAAGGATTTGCCATTCGAACTGGGATAAATGCTGTCCAAGGGGATGTGATCTTGATCCAGGATGCAGACTTGGAATATGATCCGCGTGAATATCCTAGATTATTGAAACCTCTGGAAGAAGATATCAGCGATATCGTTTATGGTTCTCGTTTCCTGGGAGGGGCTCGCCGACCCATCTTGTTCTGGCACATGATGGCAAACAAACTGCTAACTTTTACCACTAATATTCTTTATAACAACATACTCAGCGACATGGAAACGGGTTATAAGGTTTTCCGGATCAATGTGTTGGACGGAATTCACTTGCAGGCCAAACGCTTTGATTTTGAACCAGAATTCACTGCCAAAATGCTTAAAAAGAAGGCTCGCATATACGAAGTACCGATTTCCTTCAATCCACGCGACTATTCAAAAGGTAAAAAGATAAAATTGTCAGACGCCTTTATCGCCATGTGGACATTGATTAAATACCGTTTTGTAAATTAAATCATCTGGCTTGGCAACAATAACACATTCACCTGCTAATTGAAGTTCTATTCTGGTCTTTCAGCTGATTTTAGATCGCGCACATTCAGTTGAAAATTTTTTCGCCCATTGAATTCATTTAATTCAAATGTGAATAACAAGTCTACATAAGTTGGTAGGGTGGGTTGAAGGTCTCCCAATCGAAAACCTATCGCATCAAAATGTGAATATCCGTCTGTTACATTCAATTTGAGATGTTTCCCATCGCTTCCGACCGCCCTTGAGCTGGCAACGCGTACACCTCTGGTTACAAAAACAGGTTCCGGATTACCATAACCCGTTGGTTCGAACCAAGCCAGTTGTTCCAACAACCTGGAATTCAATTCGGTGAGCGAGATCTCCGCATCCGCACAAAGTAATGGGTGTAATTCCAATCCTGACAGCTGCTTTTCTGCAATGAATTTAATCCGCTTTTTAAGCTCTGGTAGTTTAGCATTCTCTACAGTAAATCCTGCTGCAGCAGCATGTCCACCGTACCTCACGAGCAAGTCTGCGCATTGATCCAAAGCCTCTGTGATATGAAATTCTGGGATACTCCGGCAGGAGCCTCGAGTAGTGGTTTCACCGATGCACGCCACTATGGCAGGTCGATAAAAAATGTCAGAAAGTCGTGAAGCAGCCAGCCCAACTACACCGGCGTTAAAATCTGGATCAACAGCAAAGAGGAGAAAAGCATCCGGATCTTCCTCCAGCACCATTTTCTCCGCCTGGGCTTGCATGGAGCGGGTAACTTGTTGTCTATCACGATTTTGAATTTCCAGCGTCTGCGCCAGTTGTCCGGATTCAAAAATATCCGTTGAACATAGAAGTTTAAAAGCTGCCAGCGCTGAATCGAGTCTTCCAGCAGCATTCAAGCGTGGTCCCAGGCCAAACCCAATATTGCTGGCATTAATATTTTTTAAATCCAAACCCGTTACCGCTGCAAGCGAGAATAAACCTTGCCGTTGGGTTTGTCGAAGCTGACGAAGTCCTTGTCTTACCAGGCTGCGGTTTTCTCCCGCAAGAGGTGCAAGATCAGCCACAGTACCCAATGCTACCAGGTCGAGCAGGTCGTCTTTGATAAAGCCATTATTTGGAAAACGCTCCAACAATGCCTCAGCGATCTTAAATGCCACGCCCACGCCCGCCAGATCTTTATCCGGGTAGGCATCTCCCGGTTGCTTGGGGTTAATAATTGCATATGCATCGGGTAAAATTTCGCCGGGATGATGATGGTCTGAGATGATCAAATCCAGGTTCAGATTCCTGGCATGTACTGCTTCATCCAGTGAACGGATTCCACAATCCACCGTGATCACCACCCTGGAGCCTTCAGCCTTTAATGTATCCAAAGCTTCATTATTTAATCCATAACCTTCATCAAATCGATTGGGAATATATTCCCGCACCTGCGTGCCTAATGATTTAAGTACCTGCACCAGCAAAGCAGTCGCTGTAACTCCGTCTACATCATAATCACCATAGATTACAACAGGCTCTTGATTAAGGATCGCATATTCCAAACGAGTGATCGCTCTTTCCATGCCTGTTAACTGCCAGGGTGAAGTATCAAAGGCAACAGTCGCTTTCAGAAATTGACGGGCAGTTTCATCGGTCGCATATCCCCTATTGAATAATAATTGTCTGATAACAGTTGGAAATGCTTTTAATGCTTCATCGGCTTCTGGGGTGATGCGGGTTTCGGTTTGCCAGTGTTTTAATTTGCTCATGGGTTGAGGTTGTGATTACTCCCGGTTTTATTTATTCACCAAAGTATAGCCCCTGATGGAAGTCTGGACAAGGTAAAATTCCCCATTTCATGGAGATTGAAATGAGAATATCGATTGTCGGTGAGAGACCTACCTTTCTGAGATTATAATGTCTTCATGTTTGAATTTGACATCAAGGCTAAAAATGGACTCGCCCGCGCGGGAATTTTTCACACCCCGCATGGGGTTTTAAATACTCCCGTCTTTGCTCCGGTGGGAACCCAGGCGACTGTGAAAACGGTAACACCAGACCAGTTGAGCGAGCTGGGAGCCTCACTTGTGCTCTCCAACACCTATCATTTATACCTGCGCCCTGGCGACAAACTGATCGCCAAAATGGGTGGGTTACATGCTTTTATGCAATGGCACCATCCAATCTTAACTGATTCAGGTGGGTATCAGGTCTTTTCTCTCGCCAATACACGCAAAATTGATGCAGATGGAGTTATCTTCAAAAGTCATATTGATGGATCCACACACCGGTTCACGCCAGAAAAATCCATCCAGATCCAGGAAAACCTGGGAGCTGATATCATCATGGCTTTTGATGAATGTGCCGACCCAAACAATTCCGAATATATCCAATTGGCCATGCAGCGTACCCATGACTGGGCTGAGCGAAGTTTAAAAGCACACACTCGTGAAGACCAGGCATTATTTGGGATCGTCCAGGGAGGTGTGGATCTAGAAATGAGAGTGGGATCTGCGGATTTTATTTCTTCCCTGCCATTTCTAGGAATAGCCATCGGTGGCCTTTCGGTTGGGGAAACTAAAAAGGATATGCACCGTGTGCTGGAAATCATCAATTCCCATTTACCAGAAAACAAGCCGCGTTACTTGATGGGAGTTGGTACACCTGAGGATCTCATTAATGGAATCTCACGCGGGATCGATATTTTTGATTGTGTGCTTCCCACACGCCTCGCCCGCCATCATTCCGCTTTTTCAAAGCAAGGTCGCTTGAATATGATGAATGCAACATTTGCATCCGATCCACTCCCTATCGATGATGGCTGTCATTGTTACACCTGTCAAACATTTACGCGCGCCTACATCCGGCATCTTGTGGTTGCCAAAGAAATGTTGGCCGGTACTTTACTCTCCATCCATAATTTACATGCCCTGGTGGAACTCGTCAAAGAAATAAGGGAAATGATACTTGCAGGTATTTTTGAAGAAAATGTTCCAATGCTGTTGGACAGGTGGGGAAACAATGCCAACAGGGAAAAACAATAAAATTAACAGGAGAATTAATAAATGAATCCAATCCAGGCATTGATATTAGGTGTTATTCAGGGTTTGACAGAATTCCTGCCTGTATCATCCACTGCCCACCTGCTTATCGGGCAAAAATTAATGGGCATTCCTGCAAATGACGCCATATTTTCTTTCCTGGTGATCGTTCAATTGGGAACGATCCTTTCCCTGATTGTATATTTTAGTTCTGAGCTTTGGAAGATCGTTCTCGCAGTTATATCCAACTTTAATAGATTGAAAGATTTCCGATCACTTCCTTTTGATGCCCGCCTGGGTTGGTATATTCTACTTGCAACCATACCTGCCTTGATCGCTGGTTTCCTCTTTAAAGATATGGTGGAAATGCTTTTCGCCAACCAGTTACTCGAAGCCTCCATCCGACTACTGGCTGCTGCCTTCTTGATGGTCCTGGCTGAATATTTAGGGAAACAATCCCGGAAATTGGATTCGATAACCTGGTTGGATGGATTATTCATAGGAGTGATGCAAATTATTGCTGTATTTCCTGGTGCCTCCCGCAGTGGAACTACCATCAGCGCAGGGTTGATTCGAAATTTTGATCGACCTTCAGCGGCGCGATTTGCCTTCTTGATGTCGGTTCCAGTCATGGCGGCTGCTGGCGCTTATGAATCCATTAGTCTTATTCGAATTCCGGGGCTTTCTCAAATTCTGCCAGCTTTGATCATTGGTTTTATGGCTGCCGCAGTTGTAGGGTGGTTCGCGGTGCGCTGGTTTATGGGATATTTAAGCAAACACTCTCTGCACACCTTTGCGGTCTACTGCCTGTTGGTTGGGTTGGTTTGCCTGGTTTTTTCAATTATTTAAGGAGTTCTGGATGATAAATTACGATTTGTACCTACCCTCCATGCTAGACTTGTTGAAGCGACTGGTCGAGACCGAATCCCCTTCCCACGATACATCCGCAGTGAATAATGTTGGTGCGATAATTGGTGAAGAAGTAAAATCAATGGGGGGAAAAATTGAAATCATTCATAATGAAACATCTGGAAATCATATCATTGCCAGGTTTGATCCACCCCTATCCCCGGGCAAGGCTACACATGAAAAAGGTTTCCTTTTGTTGAGTCACATGGATACAGTCTTTCCAGTAGGGACATTAACGCACATGCCATTTAATGAAAAAGATGGGAGAATTCTTGGACCAGGAGTATCCGACATGAAAGCCGGAGCAGTTATTGGTTTGACTGCCCTGATTGCCTTATTGGAAAATAAAAAAATGCCACTGGTCCCAATTACCGCATTGTTCACATCGGATGAGGAAGCTGGCAGCCATACCTCACGAAAATGGATTGAAAAACTGGCTAAGGATGCCCAATTGGTACTGGTCCTCGAACCAGGTATGCCAGATGGATCTATTAAAACATGGAGAAAAGGTGTGGGGGATTTCCATATTGTAGTTCATGGGCAGGCTGCACACTCGGGCGGCAACCATGAGAACGGCAGAAATGCCATTGAAGAGCTTTCCCACCATGTCCTGGCAATCCAGGGGTTGACGGATTACAGCCGGGGGACCACCCTCAATGTAGGCGTGATCCAGGGAGGAATTGTTGTCAATGTTGTTCCTGAAAAAGCCTGGATGGATGTTGATTTGCGCGTTATGCAACCAGGCGAAGCAGAACGCATCATGGAAGCGATTTATAATCTAAAGCCAGTTCTTCAAGGAACCTCTCTCGAAATTTCTGGAAATCTAAATCGTCCCCCAATGCCATATGGTGAATTGATGCAATCCACCTTTGAACATGCCAGGGAAATTGCAGCCGAAGATGGCATAACCCTAACTGCTGCAGGAACCGGCGGAGCTTCTGACGGTAATTTTGTAGCTCCGCTTGGTATCCCGGTTCTGGATGGACTGGGAGCGATCGGTGGGGATTATCATTCAGAAAAAGAATATATCATTAAGGACAGCCTAGTTTCACGCACCAGGTTGCTGGCAACTCTCTTGCAAAACTGGTGATCCTTTTAAACATAACCATCCCTTATTTAATTGAGTTAATAGAAATCAATGATTGATTTCACAGTTGTTTTATTCGGATCATTCCTCATTGTATATTACTCAAGACAATCCATACTAAAACCATGTTCACATGGATTTTTCCGTTTCTTTGCCTGGGAAATTACACTGATTCAGTTTGTCTTCAATCGGATTGGATGGTTTTCGAATGCTTTTTTCTGGTATCAGGCGATATCCTGGTTCCTGCTGACAATCTCTATATTTCTGGTTATCGAAGGAACCTGCTTTCTCAGAAAGTACGGCAAATCTGTAACTTCATTTGAAGCTACCAGGCAACTGGTGACCAAAGGTATATATCAATATATTCGGCATCCAATGTATGCATCATTGCTATTTTTAGCTTGGGGTATCTTCTTTAAATCTCCCTCCTGGCTGGATTTTGTCCTGACCATGACCTCATCCATATTCTTATATGCCACTGCCCACGCTGACGAAAAAAAATGTATAGCTAAGTTTGGCGATGAATATGAAATCTACATGAGGACTTCAAAGAGGTTCATTCCTTACTTATTCTAAGAAAGCGGTTGGAGGTTGTTCATGCCATCCAGTGGATTGCTCATAAGCGTACCCTGCCACCAATACCTTTGTTTCTGCCCACTCCGGACCGACGATCTGTAATCCAACTGGTAACCCTTCTGTCGAAAAACCACACGGAAGAGACATTGCTGGTAAACCAGCCAAGTTAAAGGGAGCTGTAAAACGAGTTAATTTGCGGGCTTGTTCCACTGCATCAGACCCTTCAATCAGTGGTGCAGTACTTGGAGTGGTAGGCAGTATAAGCAGATCATAGTCGTTGAAAAAGAGTTTGAATTTGTGTTTGACTTCAGTTTGTAGTCTTCTGGCTTGCGCATATTCCGAGGATGTACAAGCCATCCCCATTTTCAAACGACGAAGGACATCTTCCCCAAAATCCTGTGGAGATGCAATAAGACGTTCATGGTGGTAAGCCGCGGCATCTGCCTGAGTCATGACTCCATTGGCAAGAGCAGCTTCGCGCAACCAGGGAACTACAGCATTTCCGATCTTTGCCCCCAAATTCTCAAATATTTTTATAACAGCTTGCATGGCTGAAAGTACATCCGGTTGAGATACCTCTATATAATCCCCAATTGCATATGCTATTTTCCAACCTCTTACACCATTCTCAAGATGTGAGATATATTCATCCTCTGGGTGATCAATGGAAGCAGGATCCAATTTGTCATAACCCGCGATGGTTTGAAGAATGAGAGCTGCATCACGAACATTATTGGCTATAGGGCCTACATGGTCAAGGTTCCAGGATAGCGGGATCACTCCATGCAGACTGACCTTTCCATAGGTGGGTTTAATACCAACTGTTCCACACAAAGAGGATGGAATTCGGATCGATCCTCCGGTATCACTTCCCAGGGCTGCAACACACATCCCGGCCGCCACAGCAACAGCTGACCCACCAGACGAGCCCCCGGGTATCCGCTGGATATCCCAAGGATTCAGGCAGTTTCCATAATGACTATTAATATTGGTCACACCCAAAGCAATTTCATGCATGTTGGTCTTACCTAAAATAATAGCACCTGCATCCTTCAACTTTCTTACAACTGTAGCATCTTCCCCGGGAATATTATTTCTAAGAAACTTCGTACCCGCTGTTGTGGCTATCCCTTCAGTTTCAAATAGATCCTTTATAGCCAGGGGAATACCCGCCAATGGCTTCCCAATATCAAATACATTCAGTTTTGGCAAAAGGGTGGTTATATACGCATTTAATACTGGGTTGTGTTTCTTGATTTGCTTTCTATAATAGGTAACTATCTCATCAATACTTGTTTTCCCCATTGAGAGAGCATTACGAATTTTAGTTACGGATAAAAAGTTTTTGGAATGATCCATTATATTAAAAATGAAAGGGGCACGAGATTACATGCCCCTTTCGGACTACTTACATAAATTAGAACAATCCGAGAACCTTGCCGGTTTTAAGGTCAAGGTCAACATCGTAGAACACCGGGCGGGTAGGCAAACCTGGCATGGTCCGCATGGTTCCAAGCAATGGGTAAAGGAATCCTGACCCAACCGAAGCACGAATATCCCGGATAGGTACCCGGAATCCGGTGGGGGCACCTTTCAGGCTGGCATCATGGCTGAATGATAGGTGGGTTTTGGCCATGCATAGGGGTAATTCTGAAAAACCAAGCTTGGTGTAAAGTTCAATTTTGGCTTCTGCTTCTGGCGAATAATCCACACCATCTGCGCCATAAATTTCTTTGCAGATGATCTCAATCTTCTCCTTAATAGGAAGATTGAGTGGGTAGAGCTGCTTAAAGTTACTCGGTTTATCTGCAGCTTTGATGACTGCTTCAGCCAGGACTACCGCACCAGCGCCACCTTCCATCCAATGGCGGGAGACGACAGCATCCATGGCGCCCGCTTCAATAGCAGCTTTGCGAACCAGGTCAACCTCTGCTGCGGTATCATCTTTAAATGAGTTCACAGCGACTACAACATTGACGCCATATTTGAGGGCATTCTTAATGTGGCGTTCCATGTTAGGAAGACCTTTGCGAACCAGTTCAAGGTTCTCATCCGTATATTCAGATGCCAAGGGTTTACCTGCAACTACCTTGGGACCACCACCGTGCATCTTGAGAGCACGTACGGTAGCCACCAGTACGACCACCTGGGGTATCAAACCAGAATAGCGACATTTAATGCCAAAGAATTTCTCCATACCAATATCAGCGCCAAAACCTGATTCAGTGATGACATAATCGGCAAGTTTTAATGCAATCTTGTCAGCGATAATGGAGGATTGCCCATGAGCGATATTGGCAAATGGTCCAGCATGTACAAAAGCCGGTGTACCTTCTAGGGTTTGCATTAAATTGGGCTTGATGGCGTCTTTCATCAGGACTGTCAATGCGCCAGCCACGCCCAGATCTTCGGCTGTGACCGCCTCACCCTTCTTGTTGGTACCGATCACAATTCTTCCGAAGCGTTCGCGCATATCAGCCAGGTCGGTTGTCAGAGCCAGGATGGCCATGATCTCGCTTGCCACGGTGATATCGTAACCAGTTTTGCGCTCGAAACCTTTTTCTTCAGGTCCCTGTCCAATGGTTATTGTGCGCAGGAAACGATCATTCGTATCCACTACACGGCTCCAGGTAATTGCCGCTGGATCAATATCGAGACGAGCAAAGAGTGAACGCTCTTCCGGGGTCAGGGTTTCCGGGTCTGTCTTCTTTATCCCCAATTTTGCCAGGCGTCTGAGCATGGATGGGGAAAATTTCCTCTTGCCTTCTTTATCGATCGGGCATAATGCATCAAACAGTTTTTTATCATCCTGCATGGACTCGTGCATGATGCGGACATCAATCGCGGCGGCCAGCAAGTTGTTGGCGGCTGTAATTGCGTGAATATCACCCGTCAGATGCAGGTTAAAATCTTCCATCGGGATAATTTGAGAATAACCACCACCGGCTGCCCCACCTTTGATACCAAATGTCGGCCCTTGGGAAGGCTGGCGAATGGCCGTGATTACATTCTTCCCAAGATGAGCACCTAGAGCCTGGCAAATACCTACTGTGGTGGTTGTCTTACCTTCCCCAAGGGGAGTTGGTGTGATGGCGGTTACATCAATATATTTACCATCCGGGCGATCTTTTAACCGTTCCAGGATTTCAAGTTTGACCTTGGCTTTATAAGGGCCATAAAGTTCCAATTCATCTTCACGGATTCCAAGCTCATCAGCGATCTGAACTATGGGCTTGAGAGTTGCTTCCTGTGCAATGTCAATATCTGAAGGAACAGGTTTACGCAATTTTAATGGTGTTGGTACAAATTTTCTCGCCATACAGTCTTCTCCCTTTCTAAAATGGTTAATATCTCATATTCTCATTGAAAATCAAGAATTGTACAAGAGATTTATATCCCTTCTTCACGTGCCAGTTGTCACAAGCGCACGAGGATTAAAACTGAAGCATCCATCTCATTCCCCATAACTCTCTTAAAAGTTTGACCTTATTGCAAAAAGGATTCACAACACCCTCGAGTTATTTTAGGTTTTCCAAGGCAGAATAAATGTATCCTCCATGACGGAAGGTCGATTTCATCCACAGCTATACCCGCATTGGTTTGCTGTCCCTTCGCTTATAAGAAAAAGTGCGAGAATAATCCAAAATATAATCAGGTATTGTGCGGCAACAAACGGCAACCTGGTCTTTGCGGACATGACTGCGATCATCATTTTGCGCTCACAATGTAGATCCAAGAGGTTTTAAACGAAAATAAATTGTGTTATATTATTGTTTGTATATCAAAACCCCTTTTCTTAACGGAGGGAATTTCTTGGAAAAAGAACAAATTTCGGAATATAGTCTATACAAAAATGTTAGATTAAACTTTATTTTTTCGATAATTGCATCCCTAGAACTCATTGCAGTAAGTATTGTAACCCTTACTATCTTACCTGACCCCAAAAATGCCTGGCTACTCGGCTTTTCACGGCAAAGATGGTTGTTAATGCTGGTCGCTATTTTTCTGGCAATTATTATTTTTTTTGCTGGAAAAGTTGCATATGCCAAGAAAATTACCTTCGCAAGTATTATGCAGAACAAGGAAAACAGCTTTAATCACCGGCTGCTTGTTACTGTGATTTTTCTCTTGTTATTGTGGGGATGGAGTTCCATCTTTTGCCCTGCTTATTTATTCGGGTACGGAGCTTCCTATTTCGAACGTCTGCGCCCATTATCGATTGCAGTAGGTCTTATCGTGTTTCAATTCTTCCTTTTATCTCTTTTTTTGGACAAAAAAATTACAACAAGATCTTTGAAAAATTTAATTCTTAATGGTGAAATTCCCCGAGAGTCAATTTTTTTTGCAATCTGTCTTATTGCTCTATTCCTTTTCATTGCAACCACAAAGATTGGCTTGGTGCAAGAAACTGGTTATTGGAATGTGCCCGGAATACCATTATCCGGGTTGCAATTTTTAGCTATTGTTGTCATTGTTGGATTGGGTATCTATTTGATCCCTAAAGATGACCAATCTTTTTCACCAATAGGATTAAGAAGATTTTACCGGTTTATCCCTTTTCTGATTTACCTGGGGGCGGTTCTGACATGGGGACTTACACCCATGGATAAGCATTATTTCTCTTTGACACCGACATCACCCAATTATCAGCCATTTCCTTATTCGGATGCGCGGGTTTATGATATTGGAGGAATTTCCCTACTAGAAGGGGAGAGTAACTATTTTCAAAAATCAACAGACAAGCCACTATATATGGTTTTTCTAGCTTTATTGCATATTATTGCCGGTTATGATTATTCCCTCCTCACCTGGTTACAAATTATCGTTTTGGCTTTTATCCCTGTTATCCTTTATTTCTTGGGAAAAAATTTTTACAGTAAGAACTTGGGCATCTTCCTGGCTTTGGTCACCATTCTCCGGCAAAGAAATGCCATTGCACTCTCTTTTAAAGTTGCCTCAGTAAACCCCAAACTTTTTATCACCGAAGTGATGACTTTGTTGGGTGTTGTATTATTTACTTATCTGGTTTTTTTATGGCTTAAGAATCAAAAATACTGGTTGGCAATCCTCTCTGGAGGGGTTATAGGTGCTGCTTCATTGATCCGATTGAATCCCATCTTCCTTTTCCTAGGGATCGCCTGTTTGGCGTTGCTCGTACTCTGGAAATTCTCCAAGAGCAAATGGAAGCATTTGACCTTCTATACTTTGGGGTTTTTAATTGTGTTTATTCCCTGGATATTCATAGGTGTACACCCGAAAACTGGAATGCCCTGGGCTTTTGTAAAAGCGATTACCATTATTAATGGTCGTTATATTAATATCATGCATCCTTCTGGAACACCCGTTCCTTCTGCAACAATATCTGTAACGACGATTGTTGGTACTCCGGAATCTGCTCTTATCGAAGTTACGCCTAATCTTATATACAATCTGGGTCAACAGTCTGCCGATGGTATTTCTCCAGAGCCAAAAGCCACTCAATCCTTGTCGAACAGTTCAAGCGGGAATATTTATCAATCGTCATCAATTATTCCTCATTATATTAAAATCGTTCAACCATTGGGAACAGCTCTTCCTTCGGCAACAATACCAGTGACTCCAATGGCAAATCCTGAATCCACTCCTTTCGTCGTCGCAACTGAGGATAATAAACCCCCGGTTCAGCTACCTGCTTTATCCAATTCCCCACAATCAAAAGACACTCAATCCTTATTGAACGGATTGGACCAGAATAATATTCAATTTCCAGTCCTTTTTATCAATCATTTTCTCCACAATTTCTCTACATCCTTGCTAAGTCTACCTGATTCATTAATATATGACGACTTGGATCATTTAGCGCAGAGGGAGTATTGGATTGATTTAAACAAGTGGCAGGGAAACTTTCCGCCTGAACAAATCGTCTTTATTTTATTCAACCTCATCATGATCGCGGTAGGCTTGGGATATAGTTGGCACCAATACCGCTGGATTGGGTTTATTCCTTTAGTTATTTTTATCAGCTACGCAATTTCTTTAGCGTTTGGTATAAGTTCAGGCAGCAGATATATAGTCCCGATAGATTGGATCCTCTATTTCTATTATGGGTTGGGGATTGTCATACTTATACGCAAGGTTGTAACCTTCATCCGAGGTAAAGAGGCAAGTTTGGATGAAACGCGGATGGAGAATTCCCTTCAACCTTCAGCCGACCGTAAAAGATTCTGGTTTTCTTTCTTTGGACTTGTAATTATAGGTTGCATAATCCCTATAGCTAATCTTGGCTTACCTGCAAATTTCAGGGCTCCTGAAAACAGCCCTGAAATGGAAGCACTGACTCAAACCATCCCATCAAATCAAAGGGTCAATGCCATGATAATTTATGGAGAAGTTCTTTATCCTTATTACAATTTGGAAGGAACCCTCGATTTTGTTTTAATGAAGGATAAAAAGATCACAAGTTATTCCATCAATTTGGACAATTTGGATTCGAAAGTCAAGCTTATTGGTGGAGAACTCTTGTTCTTGGTGAAACTACCTGAAAATGGAGTATATATAGTAAAATCCATCTACATGAAGACAGGATCCACACTGGTATTAATTTGGGAACTTGGATCAAAGAATTAGCAGAAAATATTCTAAAATAATGTAAACTTGTAAAATAAATAATAATTACAGGTTAAGGAAATTAAATTCAGGAGAACTTGTATGAAAGATATTGACCAACCCATCCATGAGGATGAAATTGACTTGCGCACATATTTTCAGGCTCTTTGGAAAGCGCGCAAGGCGATCCTTATTGTGACTTTTGCAGCAGCGCTTATTGTTTTTGTCCTCAGCTTCTGGGTTTTGCCCAGCAGATATCAGGCGACTGCCTATGTTTTTGTTGGTCAACCGGTGGTTGAATTCACCCAATCCCAGACAGATTCGGGTCTCCAGATTTTACCCATTCTTCCCGACATAAAAGCTGTGGTTAAATTATTCACCGCACCGGCATTGCTGGAAAGTGTGCTTAAGGATCCGGCGGTTGTCGCGGCCATAGGAAACGAAGAAATATCAGTTACCGATTTAATCGATATGGTGAATGTCTCTGATGTTGGCAAGGATCAACTACGCCTGCAAGTAACCGAGCTTAACCCCCAAAGAGCAGCTCTGCTGGCCAACATCTGGGCTAAAAATGGGGTTGCTGTAGTGAATGACGCGTATGGACTGGGTGCCGTGATACAGGTTTTGAAAACCGAAGAATTGAAATCTCAGAAAGATTTCGCGCAGGCTCAGACTGCACTGGAAGAAGCGTACTCCACAAGCCAGGTTCCCGCCTTAAGTGCTCAACTGGACAATCGCACAGCAGACCTGGCCATTGTGTTGAGTAATATATCCAACGTCAGGAGAGTATTGAATGATCTGCAATTCTTTGAGCAAGGGTTGACTGGTCAGCCAGGAGATACCCCATTGTCATTGGGCGACGGGCTGGCTTTGACCACCTTGCGCCAGCGTTCGCTGACTGTCGGGAACGCGAGTTATACCATTCAAATTGACAGTGCTTCCTTTGCAGGGTTCACTGTTTCAAAAGGGCTCGAAGCCACATCCCAAATGCGCGCCGGGCTTCAAGACCAATTAACGCGTTTACTAAGCGATCAAACTAGCCTGGAACAGGAAATTCCGCAATTAAATAGAGACTTGTCAAATGCCAACGCCCAGTTGAATCAGATTTCCACGAAGAGAGATCAGTTCTTAGGGCTCTTCACTGACCTTTCGCAACAAGAAAAGCAAGTTACTGCTGCAATAGGGCTGGACGTAAACGTGGCAAGACTGAGCGTGGAGGCTGTGCCTCCTGATAAAGCGGAATCTCGAAATTTACTGAGGAATACAGCCGTGGCTGGGATGCTCGGGTTGTTGTTAAGCGTCTTTGGAACGCTGGCAGTGGAATGGTGGAGAGAAGATGGTGGAGATTTGAAATAATAACTACTTCGATTATATTAACCAGTTTTATCTGATAAAAAGGTTGATCTATATCCATATTTTACAAACCTCACCAATTTATTTCATCAAATTCGCAGAGAAATTCTTGCTAATTACAAATTGGGTCCTTTCCGATGTTATTTGGGGATCTTAATTGTGTAGGATACTTTTTTCTCTTGATTTTTGGTATCAATTGAAGAAATAAAGCACCCTTTATAGACGAAAGATTAATAAGTACCTCGCAGGAGATACCTTTTGCGAAAATTATTGGTTGAGGTAGATTGAATAAATATTCCCGGGCCATTTCAGCGAATTTAATCATATTTGGGATCAGTTCCATTTTTTATCTAGCCATCACCCCCATCGCCTTGCGCGTGATGGGGAGTGAATTCTTTGGTTTGTGGTCCATTTTATATGCTGTCATTCAAATTTCGGGGGTTGGTACTGCTGGGATGAGTTCCATTGTCAATAAGTTCGCCTCTCAAGCTCACAATGACACAAAAATATATTTCGGTGAGATTATTGCGGGGGGAGTTGCCATTGTTCTACCGCTTGCCATCCTTACTGCCGCTGTCCTGCTTTCTCTGAATGGAATAATTGTTTCTCATCTCAACATTAGCTCGTTATCCCTGCAAATTCAATTTAGAAATGCTATTCTAGTTGTTGCTATCAGCCTGATACCGCTTTTTTTAAGTCGCGTATACCAAGGTTTTTTATTCTCACAACTTAAACATAATCTTGCCAAGCAAATTGACCTTTTTTATCACATTGCGTTATGGAGTGGCATTGTATTCATTTCATACATGGATAAAAACCTTATTTCAATTGCCATTTGGTGTCTGTTCATAAGTATTATTTCTTTTGTGGTATACATATTCACCGTAAAACGTATTAGTGTGTTTAAATTTAAGTTCAACTTTGAAATCATACGCAGCATGTTAAGATTTTCTGCTTACTTGTTTTCTGAATCGGTAGCCATTACTTTGTTTCAACAAATGGATACTGTCCTGGTTGGCATGGTGCTTGGTCCAGGCATCGCCGGTATTTATTCTGTAGGAACCAGTCTCAGCGTGCGCTTATCTTCGGTTACGGGACAAATCACCGAAGTGATGATCCCTTATGCCAGTTTAAAAGATTCATTGAACGATCACGAAAGATTATATTCAATTTTCCGCAAATTGTCTCATTATGTCAGTTTGTTTGTCGCTTTGGTGGGAGCAGCAGCCATACTATGGATAAATGAGCTATTATCCGTTTGGATATCTCCGGAGTATGCATTAAATTACAGCAACTTCTATCGAATTTTGATCATTGCCTATAATATTCTTAGTCTGGTACGGCCAGCGCATCAAACATTGACAGGCATGGGAAAGGTAAAAGTCACATCTCTCGTATATACTTTAACGACTTTCTTATTCTTGATCTCTTTATTTTTTTTATCGCGGCAGTTTGGTTTTTTAGGGGCGGTTTTGGCCAATTGTGCCATGGGTCTACTCTTGTTTTATAATATTTACACCTATACTCTTCTCAAAGCAATAAACCCTTGGCAAGAATTTCTTGCAGACCTAGGATATGGTTTGTTTTTACCGATTCTCGCTTTTGTAATTATATTTTTTGTTCCCGGGTTAATAATTAAATTTACCTTATCAATTATTATTATTGTTTTTATCATATATCTTTTCATAAATGATACTTGGTTAAGGTTGGAATTGAAAAAGTGGATAAAACCTTATTTAAGAAAAAGAAAAAATATATAAAATATATTTAAGAAAGGGCAAGATGAAATTATCAAAAAACCTACGACATATACTTAATCATCCATTAAATAAAACGAGAAAATTCCAATCGATCATTCGTTTTATGAAATGGCAAATAGGCAGCAGGCTGGTTCCTGGAGAAGTGATTTGTCCTTGGATAAACAATACCAAACTGATAATTCGACATGGCGAAACAGGATTGACCCAAAATCTCTATTGTGGTTTATCAGATTTTTCTGAAATGGGCTATTTATTACATATTTTACGTGATTCTGATTTATTTGTGGATATCGGAGCAAATGCTGGAGCCTATACAATTTTGGCATCAGGGGCTATAGGTTGTCGTAGCATCAGTTTTGAGCCAGTCCCATCCGTTAACCATAGGTTGATGATGAATGTGTTAATAAATGATATAACTGATAAAGTAAATTGTATGAATTATGCCATAGGCGCTGAAGAGGGAGAAATTAGTATTACCAGTAACTTGGATACGATGAATCATATATCGTCAGATACAAACAAGAATTGTATTCCAGTAAAAATATTTCCATTGGATAGGTTGATGAAGGACGAGTTGCCCAACTTTTTAAAAATAGATGTGGAAGGTTTCGAAATGAATGTTTTACGAGGGGGGGTGGAGACCTTGAGAAAAGAATCTTTACATTCGATCATTGTTGAAACAAATGGTAATGGCGAGCGGTATGGGTTTAGTGATGATAATATTCATAATTTATTAACAGTTTTTGGCTTCAAACCGTTTAATTATGATCCATTTAATCGAATTTTGACAGAATTAGATTGGGAGAGGCGAAAACCCGGTAATTCTCTCTTTATTAGAAATAGTAATTCCCTTATAGCGCGATTAAAAGAATCTCCGCCTTTTTCCGTTCATCAGATTAATATATAATGACCGTTATCTATTTAGTTTTGATTATTGTTTTGTCTCTTCTCTTTGCCCTGGCCATTCAGAGACAAATGAAATATTACCCCGCTCTAACACCTGTTACGGGTTGGTTAGCCGGACTTTTTTATTTTATTGTTCTTCCTCTCACTTTAATTATTTTAAACCAGGGCTACGAAAGACCCGGTTATCCCCAAATAGCTGGTATGTGGGGGAAGATTACCACCAATTCTAATTCCTTTCTGCAGCCTTTTCTTATGGTTTGGTTAACATTGGCGCTGACATATTTAACCGTAATTTTTTTTACACCCAGACGTATTGCAAGGAACAAAAAAACTTCCCAAAGCATTGAAAAAGGGATGGTATCTATATTCCAATTAAAAAAGATCATCCTTTCCAGTATTTTAATCTCGTTTATTTTTTGGGGAATTAATATCTTTCTTTTGGGGGGCGGTCTGTCAAGCTATTTTTCGCAACATTGGTATTACCGTTTTAGCGAATACTCAGAGCAACTTGGGCGAATATTTACTTTATATTTAAAAATCTATTCTGCCAATCAAATAATTCTCACTGCTGCCACTGGTTTACTGGTTCTTGCCGCATTAAAAAAGCAATGGAACAAAAATTATGGCTTGCTCGCCTTGGCTTTCCTGACATTACTTCTCCATATGGTAATGAGTGGTAACAGGATCTACATAGCCTTGGTATTGATATATTCACTGATGGGGATTTATTATTATTTTGGTTTCAAAACATTATTTAAATCCTCCCTGATCCTGGCGCCCTTGGGTTTAATTTTTAGTATCTGGGCTTATATACGCAGTAACATCGCAAACCTACCCGTTGCATTAAATAACTACCTCATAATTATTAATCAGGCCTCTTCTAGAATCATGACAACGCTGATGGATATCACCGAGGGATCAGATAGTATGATGTTGATTAAGGTTATTCAAGAATTTGGAAATACTTATGGTTTTTTATACGGTCAAACTTATTTAAGAGCTGTCACCTGGGTCCTGCCTGGAAGTTCTGGTTTACATGTTGATAGTTTTTCAATCGTTTTGGCGAAAATCTACCAACCTGGTATTCCCAGCAGCATGAGTTCAACCGCACTGGGAGAAATGTGGGCAAATTTTGGTTATTTCTCAATTTTTCTAATGCCAATTTTCACCTTTGTACTGATGAGTTTAGGGCATTATATTCAAAAACATATCAATAAGATGGTGCTTTTGAATTCTTACCTTTTTGTTATACTCATTTGGATGGCTCGTTCGGTTTTTGGGGATAATTTTCAAATACTTATCGTCTCAATCTTAATAATTTGGGGTATGCGTTATGAAAAAAATTTGTATTATCTATCCGAGGGTAACAAAATACATCCTGCCAGTAGTTCAGGGGATGAGCGAGCATTGCCATCTTGACTTTATCTTTAGCCCCGCCCCCATCGAAGCAGGTTTTGGTGAACATCAACTGCCTCAAAATGATCATATCCGTTGGATGTCAGTAAAAACCTTTAGACCCTTTGGGGAAAAAATCGGATTAATTCAACGAGGTCTTGTTTCTTATATGATTCACAATCATCCAGACGCTGTCATCATTTTTGCCAATCCAAGATATCTGAGCTATTGGTTTGTTTTATTGGCTGGAAAATTTCTAAACATTCCCATTTATTCACGCGGGCACGGTTTATATAAAAAAGAAAAGATCAGTTTGTTTTATAGGATCATGTATGGCAGTATGATCCAATTAAGTAAAAAATATCTGTGTTACACGGACAGCGTCAAGGACTCATTATTGCCATTGGTCAAGGATCCTAATAAATTGGCTGTAGATTACAATACGCTATATAATAATTATCCTGTTTATCCGCAGGAAAAAACGGGACAAGAAAAGGGAATATTTTTCATTGGACGTTTGCGCCCGCGCTGTGGGATTGAAGAATTAATCGCATCGATTCAGTCTTTGCGGGAAGATAGTTTATTGGAAATCGACCTTCATATCATTGGCGATGGTATTCTGGGAGAATGGGTTAGGAAACAGGTTAAAGCTTACCCATGGATCTTTTATCATGGTATGGTCTATACAGATCGAGAAATTCAGACTATTTCACGAAATTGCCGTTGCGGGGTTTTTCCGGGAGATGCGGGTTTGAGTGTTGTACATATGATGTCTTTGAGTCTGCCCCCATTGACGCATGACACCATGTACACCCATATGGGTCCGGAACCGAGTTATATTCAACCAGGAGTGAATGGATGGTTCTACGGTCCATCGTCTCCCAGCAAGACATTATCGGAAGCCATATCAGTCTTGATTATGCTAACGCCGGAGAATATGAAAAAATTTCAAAAAAATGCTTTCGATACTTTTCAAAACTTGAGTATGCCTCCATTTCATGAACGCTTATGGGCATTGATCGATTATTAATGAAATTCTACAAATTAATAACCCTAAGAATTGGGTTCTTTCTTTCTTTCTTTCTTTCTTTCTTTCTTGTTTAGGATAGATCATTTGAGAGGCATCAATAATGCATCCTGACCACGTGAATGTCAAAACGCTAGAGAAATGCAGAAGGTTACTTAGAGAAGATTTTGTAAAGCAAAACTTGCGCAAGATATATATCGTTTATCTTAATTACAAATATAAATTTCTTGAAGTTGGGGAGAGTTTCCGGTGGGGGAAAAATTGGCGGGTTAGAAAAGGAGTATTATCAATCGGTCATTTTGCTTTTATCGGTCCAGATGCGCATATTATTTATCCAACTGTTATCGGTGATCTAACCATGCTAGCTCCTGGTGTCCATATTATTGGGGATGATCATGATTTTTCACAAATCGGCGAGCCAATTCGAGTGGCAAAACCGGAAGTTAACTCTAAAAGTCTGGTAACTGTGATCGAATCAGAAGTATGGATTGGCCAGCGTGCAACGATCAAACACGGTGTTACCGTAGGGAGGGGATCTATTGTCGCTACAGGTAGTATGGTGACAAAAGATGTCCCCAGATATTCAATCGTGGCAGGTAATCCTGCGAAAATCTATAAAATGCGGTTTTCTCCAGATCAGATTCAATTACATGAAAAGGAACTATATGGGTGATCCATAATTGTTGGCAACATCTGTATTGAGTTTCTTTCGACCAGGCAGGTGGAAAAGAGCATTTTCTATGTTGGTTTAATTTGTAAATAAATATAGTATTAATAGATAATTACTTAATTATTTTTTAGCGAGAAAAACTTACTACACAACGCCAGAAAAATATTTTTTGCACCTGCAATTATTTTTGATCACGGGAAGATGGAGAATTAAGCAATGACGCATTTCACTCATATCCTTGGCGGTTGGTCCCCCAATATCGGAAATGCTTTTTTTCAATTGGGGGGTTATCACGTTCTGAAATCAATTTTACCGGGTGCCACCTTTTCATTTATCAATGAGAAACCTGGCTATCCACAATATTGGAATCCCCGGGGAGGTAACCCTCGGGATTATTTCGATATGGCTTCAGCGGTAAAATCGGATTATTTAGTTCTTATGGGTCCCATGTTTCGACCTGAAACCATGGGGATTTGGGGTGAATCATTGGAAAGAATTGTCAGCCAGGGAACGCGTTTGATTTATCTCGGCGTAGGAGCCATGCGCTACGAACCGGAGTATATTGAACAGTATCGCGCCTTTTTAAAAAAATTCCCCCCCTTCCTGTTTGTCAGCCGCGATGATGAGAGCTATGAAAAATTAGGGGATCTAGCCCATTTTGGATACAACGGAATTGATCTGGCTTTTTTTATTCCTGATTACTTCCCAATCTCGGGCTTCGCGAACCTGCCTCCTTATGTTGCTTTCAATTTTGATAAAATTCCCGAACCTGAATTCGTCATTTTTTCCAAAGGTTCGCCTAAAGTAGATCAAGGAAAAGTTATAAAACAATTTGAATTCAATCATCAAACCTGGATCGTCAAACCGGAACATTGGCGCACACGGCTTGCCCGGCGTTCAAGATACACGATGTTATTGGAAAGTATTCTCTTTAAGGGGAACCAAACAAAAATGATCGGGGATTACCCCATCGTGCGCACAGACCATCGCTATACTCCCATCATTGGCAGAAGAACTTATCGCTATCCCAATGTAATGGTAAATGATACCCCATATCCATATTTTGAAATTTATGGGAAAGCAGAATTGATATTATCTGACAGATTGCATGCCTGCGTGATGGGTTTGGCGTACGGCAGATTTGCCATGGTCTTTTCTGAATCACCACGTTTGCGTCTGTTGGATAGGTTTGACATTCCAGATATTACCTCACGACCTGTTAGTATAGATCCTTTGGTTCTAAATCAGGAAAAAACCAACCTTATTGAATTTCTCAAAAAACATCTCATATAAAGCAGTTTTCTTTCCAGAATCATTTCTACTGGAAAGAAAGGTACCGGCACATAGGCGGGTGCCGTGCCTATGAGTTGACAATCCTGGAAGATGGAAATTGAAGGATCTTTAAAAGTAGTGACCTGGATGCCAAAACGGTTGGGGCAACCTTCAATATCACCAAAGAAGAAGACATCATGTATTCCCCCTGATTCTGATATAATATTTATCCAATCTTCATTAATAACCTCATGGGGTTAGACTTCCTATGTTCTAGAGGAAATTTTTAGGTTCTTAAAATGAACAACAATAAGAAATTCCAATGTTTAGACCAATTTCGCCTACCCGAAAATTTTCGCGGCAAATCAGTGGTGATCGTACAGCTATGGTGGCTTGTTCAAAGCACTTTTTTCGCCTGGTCTCCCCAATTCATGTATGGCTGGCGAATTTTTTTGTTGCGCCTGTTTGGGGCAAAAATTGGTAAAAAAGTATTGGTGCGACCGACAGTGCGGGTAACATACCCATGGAAAGTTTCTATTGGTGATTTTTCATGGATCGGGGATGATGTGGTTTTATACACACTCGGCAATATCACGATTGGCAGTCATACTGTTATCTCCCAAGGAAGTTATCTTTGTACTGGTTCCCATGATTACACCCAGCCCTCTTTTGATATCTACGCTGAAGAAATAAAAATTGGGGATGGTGTCTGGATCGCTTCGGATGTTTTTATTTCACCTGGTGTTACCCTGGGTGATGGAGCAGTAGTAGGAGTGCGCAGCACTGTGTTGAATGATTTGCCGGCTGGGATGATGTGTTATGGATACCCCGCCAAACCTATCAGACCTCGCAGGATGAAAACCGATGCGCATATTTCTTCATGATTATGGGGGTTATGCCTTCACCTTGCAACTTGCCAAAGCTTTGGCTATAAATGGACATACAGTTTGTTATGCATATAGTGATAGCACCCAATATGTTACAAGAGCCAGTGGGGGAGATAATATTAATGCCTTGACTTATCGGGGGATTAAACTTTCAAAACCTTATCAAAAATATTCTTTCATTCAACGATATCTATCTGAGATTGAACATGGGCGATTAGTCTCTCAGGAAATTTTCGATTTTCATCCTGATGTGGTCATCTCTGCGAATACACCTTTAGATGCGCAATTTTTGATCTTACGGTCAAGCAGAAGACTGAAAGCCAGGTTTGTATATTGGTTTCAGGATGCGATATCCATTGCCATCCAGAATACACTGCATCAAAAATTAAAGCTTGCTGGTTATCTTATTGGAGCATTTTATCAATTCTTGGAAGGTTACATATTACGTTCCAGTGATCATGTGGTATTAATTTCACAAGATTTTCAAGAATTGATGAATAAATGGGGTGTGAAGCAGGAGAAAATACAGATTATCCCAAATTGGGCACCTCCAAATGAAATCATGCCCCAGGCAAAACAAAATACCTGGGCTGTGGAGCATGATCTGGCCAATCAATTTTGTTTCCTGTATACGGGGATTTTGGGTCTAAAGCATGACCCGAAATTTTTTATCCAGCTAGCCAACTATTTTTGCACAACCGAAAATGTTCGTATTGTTATTGTCTCGCAAGGAGGTAAAGCAGAAGAATTAATAGAGAAAACCATTGCAATGAATCTACCCAATCTGGTTGTATTGCCTTTTCAACCGAATGAGGTCTATGCCCAGGTTTTAGGGACAGCCGATGTATTGGTTTCAATATTGAACGAAGATGCCGGGGTTTATTCTGTTCCATCAAAGGTGTTAACTTATCTTTGTGCCGGCCGACCATTGCTCCTTTCCATTCCGTTTGAGAATGCAGCCTCCAGAATGGTTATTCAAGCTGAGGCTGGACTTGTTTCGCCGCCTGGCAATATGGATTTATTTCTAAAGAACGCAAATAAATTATTCAAGAATCATGATTTAAGGATCCAAATGGGTAAAAATGCACGCATTTATGCTGAGAAGAAGTTTGATATGGACAATATTCTCAATCAATTTGAGACTATTATAAAACAATATGAAAGTGACTCTTAGGTATTGATTAATGAACCTGTTTGATCTTCCAATTCTTTTAACTTTTACAAAATAATATTTTAATCAAAGTCGATTATTTGTTTTGATATTACCCCATAAATCACGTGACCAGATAAAGTTATTGTTACAATCATTTAACCGCTTAATTGTTCAATCCAGTAATGCTCAGTAAGACCACCTCTTACTTCCCCAAATCTCAGTAGCAAATCATTTTTCTTCTGGCAAAAAAAGCCATATGTTATAATTTTATAATAATTGAGGCTTTTGATAAAATCCTATGAAAAGATTAGAACGAAAATTCTGGCTCTCTCATAACTATAACCTAAAAATGATTTTTTGGTTTGTAGCCAGTGATGTGCTAGCCTTGACAATTTCTGGTTTGTTGGCATATTTCTTACGTGTGTTGCTTGAAGGTCAGGTTCAAAACCAGGCTACTTATCTTCAGTTAGCATGGGTCCTTTTAATTTTTCCTTTTTCGTTCGCTATAAATGGGTTGTACCCAGGTGTGGGTATTACTCCAGTGGAAGAAATGCGTCGATTAACTTTGACGACGGGTACAGTATGGATTGCACTTACAGCTCTCCTATTCCTGACCCAAAGCGGTACTCTGTATTCTCGTCTGATTTTCTCTCTTTTTGGGTTTTTCTCGATTATAACAATTCCATTAATGAGATTCTTCGCAAGGCGGATTGGATTACGGTTGGGTTTATGGGGAGAACCAGTGGCATTGATAGGCTTTGGTAGCTATGGCAAGAAAGTTCTACAATATTTAAATTACAACCGTTTTTATGGTTTTATCCCGGTACTGATCGTTGACGGACAAAAAGATGAAAATGAGATTGAGTTTGAAGGAAAAATCATTCAAAAGATCGATGCTGAGACTTTGCAAAAAGATAAGTCGATGCTCAACCGTCAGGGTATTTATACTGTCATATTTGTTCCAGATGAGACACCACCTACCCTGCGGAAAGAGATCGGATCCGTAGATGGTTTTGGTTTGAAACATTTGATTCTTATAACTCAATTAGGTTGGGTTGATGGATCAGCAGTTATTCCTTATGACATGCAGGGGATTCTTGGTTTAGGTGTTCAACGTAAACTACTTAATCCAACCGAACGTCTATTAAAAAGGGTATTGGATCTGTTGATTACTCTTTTTGCAAGTATCATTGCCTTACCAGTGCTCTTAGTCTGTGCGCTCTTGATTCGGCTGGATTCACCAGGCCCAATTTTTTATTCTCAAAAAAGACTTGGGTACCAGGGAAAGGATATCCAAGTTTGGAAATTTAGGACGATGAATAAGGATGCTGACAAAGTTTTGGAAGATTATTTACGTGAGAACCCGGAATTGCATTCTGAATGGAGAGCGGCACATAAGATCAAAAATGACCCGCGTATCACCCGGGTAGGAAAATTATTACGTAAAACAAGTTTGGATGAATTGCCACAAATGTGGAATGTCCTCGTGGGTGATATGAGTTGGGTTGGGCCGCGCCCAATTGTACAGGATGAGGTCAGTCATTACCAGGAAAGTTATTTAATGTATGTTCAGGTACGTCCAGGTATTACGGGTCTATGGCAATCCTCAGGTAGAAGTTCAACCAACTATAAATATCGCGTTAATCTGGATGAATACTATATTAGTCATTGGTCCATATGGTTAGATATTTACATTCTTCTCCGTACGATTCCTTCGGTGATTAAACGTGAGGGGGCATGGTGATAAATGATTGGCGAATTCAACTAACTGGTGCAATGGGAAATGATTTGTAGTCCTTGTTATGGATTTTGAAGCCATGACACTTGCAGGTTCCAAGTGAGTGTATAATTTCAACTAACAATACGAAAAGGGTCTTAGACAACAGACCGTTTTGTACAATTGTTCTGAGGACGTACAATCCTGTCCTGTAAAAAAAATAAAGAAAAAATGAACAACTTTGAAGAAATTGTTGCCGAGAATTATTAGAGCTTATGACTAGCCTCCCTTCAGATTATTGCCCGACATTTCTCCCTATCAAAAATTTTAGCCATTGGTGGATTATTGCCCTCTCCATGATCTGTGGAGCAATAATCGGATTTACAATCTCTCAATTTATTCCTCCAGTTTTTGAGGCTGTTTTTAAATTATCTACGAATGTGGATTTTAATAAGGATCCAGATATCACAGAATTAATGATGGATAATTCAATTCTCCATATCGGTGAATTAGCCTTTCAGCCTGTGGTTCTAGCTCAGGTCATCGCTGAAGAAAAAGTTCGAGGGATTAACCTGACCGTTGATGATTTTATTGGCAGGTCTTCAGTTGAAAGAAGAGCTACAACTACTTTGTTGAAAGTTAGGTGGAACGACCCTGAAATTGCGAGTCAAATAGCAAACACATGGGGAATTATTTTTTTCAAATCCCTTCAAGACGCCTACGCACAAACAATTATCGCAGAAGATTTATCCAAATATCAATCTACTTTGGAAAATTGTTTATTAGTCACCCGGGAATCCTCAACCAGCAAACCATATTGTGGATTTGAAATAGACAAGCTGAATGATGAGATCGCTGAAAACGCCAATAGAATTGCTCAAGCAAAAAACTTGAGTCTGGGACTATACCCAGAACTGTATGTCAGCGCGTATCAATTATCGGATATTCCTGGCGTCCCGTTGTTTTACAACCGTGGATTTTTGATTATCGCTGGAGCATTTATTGGATTTTTGACTGCATTATTGCTTACAGAGCTGATTTTTTTTCGAAAATTTGAAATTAGTTAATTATGAAATCACCGTTATTATCTTTAAATAATATATTATGGGTAATGATGGTTATTTTTTTACCTATCACAAGTTTTCCATTACTCTCGAAAATATTGGGAGGAATAAATGTAGCTCCTCTTTCGTTAGTATTCCTTATTCCATTATTATTAATCTGGCTAATCCCCAATTTTATAAAAGGGCAAGGATTACCTTCTCAATCAGTACCTTTGCTTATATTTATTCTTTTAGCTCTGATCTCCTCCCTTGCAGCATTCTACTTACAAATTCCTTCATTCAAAGCGAAAGTTGTTTGGCAAAATGAATTTGGGGAAATTATTTCATTAGGCATTGGATTTTGTTTTTTTCTTATAACATCCCTCTGGATTAATAATTTTAATAAATTAGATAACTTCTTTCGTCTAGTTAACATAAGCGGAGCTGTAGCACTTGCTTACACCTTAATTCAAGGCTTTTTTGTAATTATTATCCATGAAACCCCAGTAAATCTTTTAGCGTTCCAAAACTTTCTTTCTGCAAGCCAGATTTTGTTTGTAAATAGAGTCAATGGTTTAACCTTTGAACCTTCCTGGTTAGCTCATCAATTAAATCTATTTTATCTCCCTATATGGTTAGGATTAAGTATCAGGAAAATCACTTTTCATAAATTTCATTTTATGAAACTTACTTTTGAAAATATTCTTTTGATTACTGGGTTTATCGCATTATTCTTGACTTTTTCAAGAATCGGTTGGCTGGCTTGCTTCGCTTATTGTGGTTATTGTTCTCTACGGTTTATGAATTCAATTCGATGTAAGATATTAACGAAGGTGGTAAAACAACCGTTAAATATATTTTCATTAAAAGAATTGCTTTTTAATCTTGGATTTTGGTTTCTATTATTATTAATTTTGATTGCGAGCTTATCATTTGTGGGGTATATCTCAACAAAACTTGACAAGCGAATGGTTGACCTCTTTTATTTTCAAGGTATTAAAGAGTGGGGTTTATTGGGGTGGACAGGTAAATTGGTATTTGCAGAACGTATAGTTTATTGGATTGCCGGATATGGAACTTTTATCAAGCACCCTTTGATCGGTGTTGGTCTAGGAAATAGTGGTTTCTTTTTTCCGCAGACTATTAATTCATTTGGTTACTCTTTAATCGATATAATAAGAATATTGGTGGATAATTCGTATTTACCGAATATTAAAAATCTTTGGATTCGTCTACTGGCTGAAACGGGAATCGTCGGCTTCTCATTGTTTGTTTCCTGGCTATGGGTAGTATGGAAAACAGCAAGAACACTTGAAAATTTACCTGAAAATTTATCTAAAGCCATTGGGATCATGGGGAAAATCACAATTATTGGATTAATAGTTGAAGGTTTCAGTATTGATACATTTGCATTACCTTATTTTTGGTGTTCTTTAGGTCTGGTTGTTGCGGCTTTTCGGATTTTTTCAAAAAAACAGCAAAGTGGAAAGACGAATTGAATTGCCTTTGCGTATAAATATATATTTCAAAATAAATCTTATCAGGATACTTGAGACCAGGGCATCTTCGAAGTCTATGGCTTGTCCGAAGCAGCAAATATGATATTTTCGTTATAAAGGTGAGTTCCTGAGTATACTAAATATGGGTTTTCCTCTTTGGATACAGGTTTCTCTTGACCGCGAATTGCGCCGCCTGGGTATAATTCGCCACCTCCTGGTGGGCAGACCAGTTACCCAAAGGAAATCTGGCTCGAATCAAAAAATCAGCTGCCGCAGCATCACCTTGGTACGTCGGCGTAGAAAATGACTAATATGTTAAATCCTACCGGATGTGATTTCCGGAAGATGGATCTATCCTCTTTTTTTTAACAGAAATTAAAGTAAAAGGAATAATCTGTAATACCAGCCACCAGTGGTATATTTAATTCATGGAGGTTGGTATGTCCAAACCCAAAGTATTCGTCACTCGTAAAATCCTCGACCGGGGTATGGAGATGATCCAGCAATTTTGCGATGCAGATATATGGCTGGATGACCTGCCTCCTTCCCGCCAGGTGCTGTCGGAAAGAGTGCGCGGTAAGGAAGGTTTGCTGTCCCTATTGACAGACAATATTGACGCAGGGGTCATGGATGCTGCCGGAAAAAACCTGAAGGTGATCAGCAACCATGCCGTTGGTTACGACAATATAGATATCGCTGCGGCAACCCGGCGTCGAATACCGGTTGGAAACACGCCGGGAATTTTGACGGATGCCACGGCTGATTTTGCTTTTACATTGCTGCTCAGCTCAGCCAGGCGCATTACCGAAGCAGATCATTTTGTTCGTTCCGGCCTTTGGAAAACCTGGGGACCGACTCTCATGCTGGGTGCCGACATCAGTGGTGCCACGCTGGGGATCATTGGATTTGGACGCATTGGTCAAGCAGTTGCCAAGCGTGCCGAAGGGTTTAATATGCAGGTACTCTTCTATGACCCCAACTTGAACGAACTCGTACCTGGAGTGAATGCGCACCCGGTGAACTTGGATATACTTCTGCACCAATCTGATTTTATTTCCATCCACACGCCTCTCACAGTGCAAACCCGGCATTTGATCAACAAAGCAGCCTTCGACAAGATGAAACCCAATGCCATCCTGGTCAATACCGCCCGCGGCGCGGTGATTGATCCTTCCGCTCTGTATACTGCTCTCAAGAATAAGCGAATCCAGGCTGCTGCACTGGATGTAACCGAATCTGAACCGATCCCCCTGGATAGTCCGCTCCTGGAATTGGAAAACCTCATCTTATGCCCGCATATTGCCAGCGCAAGTAACTCCACACGTGCCAGGATGTCCATTATGGCGGCAGAAAACCTCATTGCTGGTTTAAAAGGTGAGAAATTACCAAATTGTGTTAACTCGGAAATCTACGATTAGAGACATCTACACGAATTGTTTTAGTGCTATGGCTGTCAAACGCATGCCTTGTCACCCTGAACAAAGTGAAGGATCCCCTGGCAATGGAGGGAACTCTTCGGTCACAAAAAATTGCTTTCTTAGAGTGATAATTGTCGAGAGTCTCTCTCAGAGAGCTACGACATAACATATTTTTATGAATGTCAAAAGTAAATATTGGCTAGGTTAATAATTATGTCCCAAATAACAATCACCCCTTATGGTTCTTGGAGTTCCCCCATTACAACCGATATGGTGATCTCCAATTCGATCCAGATAAAAGAAATTATTTGCGACGGTGAGGAAATCTATTGGCTCGAAGTTCGCCCCAACCAGTCTGGTCGCCAGGTGATCGTTCGATATACACCGGACGGCAGCATCACCGATATAACACCGCCTGATTTCAATGTCCGCAGCAGGGTGCATGAGTACGGAGGTGGTGCATACCAAGTCTTCAATGGGGTAATTTACTTCTGCAACTTCGCTAATCAACGCTTGTACCGTCAGCTTCCCGGTAAAAAACCAAGGGCGCTTACACCCGCTGAGAATAATCGTTACGCTGATTTCACCCTGGACCATCTGCATCAGCGCCTAATTTGTATTCAAGAAGAGCATGGCGAGAGCGAACAGAGTGTGATCAATTCCCTGGTAGCCATTTCTCTGGACGGTAAAAATTCTGTTAGCTTGTTGGTGTCCGGCAATGACTTTTATTCAAACCCCCGCCTCAGTCCTAATGGCAGCTGGTTGGCCTGGTTAACCTGGAACCATCCCAATATGCCTTGGGATGGTTGTGAGCTGTGGGTTGGACACCTCGATGATTTTGGAAAAATCACCAAAACTTGTCTCATAGCTGGCGATCAAAATGAATCCATATTCCAACCCGAATGGTCACCAGGTGGAGAGTTATTTTTCATCTCAGATCGTAATGGCTTTTGGAATCCATATCGCTGGAAAGATGAGCATGTTGAATCCCTGTGTGGCATACAGGCTGAATTTGGCTTGCCGCAGTGGGTGTTGGGTTTATCCACTTATGGATTTTCCGGGCAGGATAGGGTCCTTTGTACCTATTCACAGGCAGGAAAAAATTTTCTTGCGAACCTGGACACAACCAGCGGGGATCTTACAAATATTTCTTTGCCCTATGTGGAATATTCTTCTTTATGTGTCAAACCGGGACAAGCCTTGTTTGTTGGTGAATCTACCGACCGGCCGCCAGAGCTGGTTTGGCTCAACCTTGAATCTGGTGCACAGAAAGTAATCCGCAAAACTGGCACAATGAGCATCAATAAAGGCTTCATCTCCATACCACAAGAGATTGAATACACCTCACAAAATAAACTGATCGCTTATGGAAATTTCTACCCACCGGTTAACATTAACCACAATCCTTCTCCAGGGGAAACACCCCCATTGATCGTTATGTTGCATGGGGGACCCACCTCAACCGCCTCGCTCGCCTTGGATATGAAGATCCAATATTGGACCAGCCGGGGTTTCGCAGTCCTGGATGTGAACTATAGCGGCAGCACAGGCTACGGACGCGCTTACCGTGAGCGCCTGAATGGTAATTGGGGTGTGCTTGATGTGGAAGATTGCATCCAGGGTGCCAGACATCTTGCTTCTCAAGGTCGCGTGGATGCCCAACGCATGTCTATAACTGGAGGCTCAGCCGGGGGGTACACGGCTCTGTGTGCGCTCACCTTTCATGAAACATTCACGGCTGGGGTCAGCCGGTATGGCATCGGATCCCTTGAGACTCTGGCAACGGATACGCATAAATTCGAATCACACTACCTTGACCGCCTGGTCGGTCCTTTCCCGGCTGCCCGCGAGCTTTACAGACAGCGCTCACCCATCCACTTCATCGAGCAGATCAGTGCACCCATTCTCTTATTGCAGGGAAGCGAAGATATGGTCGTTCCACCCATTCAATCAGAAAGGATGTACCAGGCACTTAATGCTAAAGGTCTACCGGTAGCCTATGTTACCTTCGCTGGTGAGCAGCATGGCTTTAGAAATTCCGAAAGTATCAAAAGAGCCCTTGAAGTGGAACTCTATTTTTACTCTAGGATCTTTGGTTTTAACCTACCCGAAGATCTCGAACCGGTTGAGATAAAGAATCTGGAACCATCCAGCAATCTTTGAACCAGGCCGGGGCTATTTGTCCCCCATTTTCAAACTGGCCACATTGTACGATGCCGCATTGCCAGACATACAACGCCACCTGTGTACGTACTTGCTTTACAGAAACCTAAAGGGAGGTTGGAGAGTTGAGTTAATTGCCTGGGCCAGATATTGCTGAGGCTGAAAAGTGAAGCAAGCGGTTGTTTTCTCCAGCATCACTCACCCACAAGCCACCCAAATTATCCATTGCCAGCCCAACCGGCATGCTGAACTGGCTTTCGGAAAATCCGCAATCCCCCCAGGTTTTTAATGGTACTCCTGTGCTGGAAAACTCGATAACCCGACAGCCCTCTGGATCGCTGATAAAGACATTTTGGTACTTATCCACTGCAATGAATGGTTTATTCTCCAGGGATTGCCCATACCAGGCACTAACTTCCCATGAGTTTACAGTTGCGTATATAAGACCTGAGGAATCCGGCGAAAATACCTGGATACGTTGATTCCATGTATCGGTAATATATACCAGACCATGATCATCCAAAGCAATACCAACCGGCTCATCCAATTGACCGCTTCCCATTCCTGGAACCCCAAACTGGGTTATGTAATTGTCATTGGCATCAAACACGACAATGCGCTTATTACCGGTATCCACCACAAAGACTTTTCCATCCGCATCCACAGCAACACCACGTGGACCATAGAATGCAAATGGGCTTTCACCGAATCCATTGGTACCCCACATGGATAGGAATTCTCCGTCTGCAGAGAATTTTTGAATGCGGTAATTCCAGGTATCCACCACATATACATTTCCGTTCGGAGCAACTGCTATTCCCCAGGGTTCATTAAAAGTACTCCCGGGAGCATCCCCTTGGGCTACATCAGCATATCGACCCCATGAATTAATGACCGCCCCCGTCTCAGCAAGATGCTGAATGCGGTTATTCCGCGAATCAGCCACATACAGGCTTCCATCTGTGGCCATCGCAATCGAACGAGGTGATTGAAATTGACCTTGTTCTGAACCTGGTCGCCCAATAACCCGATCAGGGGTTAATTGTTGCTTAATTGCTTCATATGGATCAGAAATGGTAACTTCTGTATTAGCCGTTTGATAACCCCATACAAGGGAGGCAACATCTTTGCGGATGTAAGCCCGCATCCGGCTGGTAGTATTCCAATTTTCCAAGGTAAATGCACTGCTTTTCTTTAAGGCAGCATATTCAGTGTAATCACGGTTAAACCAAATTTGCCAGATGGCGCTACGAACTTTAGCGTCTTTAAAAAAAGGCGATATATGACCCCAAGCTCGAACAAGATATTCACCTATGGACATGGGGGATGCATCCTGTCCAAGCGCTGCATTCCGCTCAGCTGCAATGCTGTCCCATTTCAAACTCCAGTAATCCTGGTTTGGCCACCACATTCGCATAAAATCAAATTGAACATAATTTTCCCGAACAACCGAGGCAATCTTTCCATAATTTTCTTCACTGACCACAATAACGGCTGCCCTCTGCAGATCACGGGTAGGTTCGGTTGCAAAATCAATCCGGTTGGGATAATGACGCATATACCACCAATATGGGTAGCGAACATTGTTGTCATATGCCACCACAATATCCAAACCACCCGTTGTGCGCCGGGAGATCTCCTCGATTTCAGATAACAGGATCTTGGGTCCATCTGCGGCGTGGGCATAAACCAGATATTCCAGGGGAAAATCGTAATTGATATAAGCTGCTCTAAAGGCTGTCCGAACTGTCAGGACCGCCAGCAATGACAAAACCAGCAGTGTGACTACGCGCAACACCTGCCTCCAACCCCAGGCATGATGCTCAAACCGGCTGCCCCACTGGAACAACCAGCCGACCGCCCAGCCTGCTGCCAAGATCATCGGCATGGCAATATGAATTGTCAACCAGGGCATCTTTTCACCGGCATACGTAAATGCCAGCAAACTGCTGAATGCCCAGAAGATAATCAAAGCCAGGGTCGGGACAGGCTGCCCAGCCAGTTCATCCATATTTCCAGGTGCAAATGGCTGCCCGGGTGCAGCCTGCCATAAACGCTTGACCCAGGCTATGGTAAGCGCCAGCAACATCCCGAATGCGGGTAAAAATTCATATAAAGGAATTTGGAATAAAGCATAATAATAGAAAGGCTGCCCACCCCTGTTAACGGCTTGCTGCTCCATCCAATACCCCAATGCTCCCATCAAGCCACCCGCCACTCCCTGCGGATTGGTGAAAAAGGTGGAATAAAAAACAGCAAATATGGAATAGAACAAAGCCATGTGCAACAGCCATTTCTTTTTTCCCCACCATATTCCAAGCACTACAGCGATCAAAGTTAAAATACCTATAACAATTGCGGCTCGAATGATCCCGGCAGGTGTGTAATCCAACGGGTTTAATCCGGCCAGTTTGAGCGGCAGAGCAGCCAGCAAAGGCAGGATCATTGTTCCCAAAAGCATTAGCAGATCTAAAACCCGCTCGCTGCGGACCCCCTCCCATCCTATCCCTTTTACGACGATCACTACGGCTACGACCCCGGCAGCCAAGCCAAGGATTCCCAACAAAGCCAGCAAACCTATCAAGGTGGTGCTTTCGGGTTTTAATACCATATACATTCCGCCAGCGCTGGCCAGCAGAACCAACATGCCAGCCACTGCCAGGATGAATGTCTGCCTGAGATTTCTGGAAGACCATTCCCGGCGGGTTAACCTGTCAAGGAAATATGCTGCCAGGAATATTAGTTGTTGGGCTGCAAAGATAAAAGAAGTGGCTTTATCAATAAAATGAAAGGCATTGATCGCAGTGAAGAGGAACAATACCCAGGTTTCACCCTTCTCCAAGTAGCGCAGGATGGCATAGATGGTTAACATCCCCCACACTACGATAAAAGCCTCATTCCTTTGATAACGGCCATAAAACAGCATATAAGGTGAGATCAGGAACATCACTCCGGCTGCCAGAGCACCCGCCCTTCCCAGGTATCTGCGGAAAGCAAGCAAGGCAATCACCACGGTGGCAACACTAAAAACTGCAGCTGGAATTCGGGATGTGAAATCATTATCCCCAAACAAGAAATATGAAAGGGCTATCAAATGGTATTGTAAGGGTCCATGGCTTAACGGATCATAACGGTACCCAAGACCCTGATAATAGTCGTAAGATGGGATGACATGGTTGACTTCATCATGGCTAAGGACGCGCGCACCCAGATCATAAAAGCGTGAAACGAGCGTCACCGCGATGATTATGATCACCAACAGGGTTTCAAGATTCCATGGAATCCGCCTTCTCAACGGTATATCCAACTTGCTCTGGTTTTCTTCTCTTGACAAAACGACGGGGAGGTTGGTTTCAGATGTCATATAAAAAATTTTATCACTAACACGAAATACTTGCCAAACATAATTGTGTTCCTTAATAATTAGATACATCTAATTAAAATTGCCAAGCATCTTGATGGGAAAATCCTGCCTGATGATATAATCCGCTCGTTATTATCCTCTTCATTATGGAGCATGTTATGAATCATCATAAAATGATGTTAGCAATGATCATCAGTTTAATGATCATAAGTTCCTGTGCACCAGGCCCAACAACACCCACACAAACTCCCATCGCTACGGTTACCCAGGAAACTTCATCAACTTCCACACCTACGCCATTCATGCCGGTGGTGGACACACCCCTGCCAACCTCCACTCCGGTACCACCCACAAGTACCATGACTCCCACGCCTGATTTCACGCAAATTCAATTGGTTGGTAATTATGCCATTTCAGGACAGTATGGCTCTTTTACCCAAATCATTCTTGAGATGGGCAGCCTACAGGGAGAGTTTTATGGCATAGGTGGTCTCGATAATTACAAATGTGAATTCAGACAGGATATTCCGACTCAAATCAACTGCATAGGCGCACCCGTCCCAACCAACACCCTGATTAATTTCTCTTTATTTACATCCTCCCAGACAGAGCCTGTCTTCAGCACATCCTATAGTTTTACCGGTCCTTTACCCACTCCAGTAGGGATGTATTGTGAGATCGAGGGATTGTGGACTGATATAATTAAATCAAGAGGATACAATGCTGAACCTGGCTGTTATGCAGTTACCTGCTGGATCGATGGAAAATATTACGGAGGCGTAGAGGATTCATGCATAGAATATTGGCCTTGGATTCCTCCAGGACTTTATCCAACTCCATTGGCCAACCATACACCATAAATCTAAACCTCTTTGTCAAAAGAGCGGATGATTCTTCATCTGCTCTTTTTGTTGTCCCAACGTGCATACACCGCGCTGGAAAGCAGGCGGTTAGCGTTGCTTTCACGTGTCACCAGTTCGCCGGAATCAAAACTTCCAGAAAAATCTCCAAGCATCTCTTCCAATACTGTACGGACATGAACTGACGAAGCCTTGACAGCATAAACCGTCAGGACTGCGAAAACAGGCTTTTGATCCAGTAATAAACGGCACGCATCCAAGAGAACTGGGAGGGATTTATATACCTCCCAGATCTCACCCTTTGGTCCGCGCCCAAATTTTGGGGGATCAACGATCAGACCATGATATTTAACACCCCGTCGAGCTTCACGCAGCACAAACTTCAAAGCGTCATCCACGATCCAACGGATGGGCCTCTCCTGCAAACCCGAGAGGATTTGGTTTTCACGCGCCCATGTAATTGCTTTTTTGGAAGCATCCACATGTGTTACGGTGGCTCCCGCCTCAGCAGCTGCCAAAGTTGCCAAACCTGTGTACCCAAATAAGTTGAGAACATGGACAGGCTTGGATGAAGACTTGATTAACCCGCTCATCCAATCCCAGTGTGCTGCACCTTCTGGAAAAACGCCCAGATGTCGTCCGGGAGTAGTCTGGGCCCAAAATTTTATGTTTGCATAATTCATCAACCAACGTTCGGGAACTTTGAGGTTAAACAGCCAATGACCGCCGCTCTCCTCACCGCTCGGTTGAAAAACCGCATGGGCTGCCTGCCAGTGTTCGAGAGGCAGGTGTTTTTTCCAGATTGCCTGCACCTCGGGTCTGACAAATACATATTTTCCAAAACGCTCCAATTTCTGACCATCCCCGCTATCCAAAAGTTCATAATCCATCCAATTATCAGCAGTTAATAGAGTGATTTGTGTTGTCATCGGTTTAACTCAATTCGTTTTTATCCAAAAAATTATAATAGGTTATTCCCCTATAAATTGCCATAACTTTAACAATTGGTCAAATTTACTACTTGTATATTTTACTGAATATATGCTAGAATATAGGCAGCTGTGGGATGCAGTGGGTCAAAGTGGGACGCCGGGTTATCCGGCGCTCATTCGTTATAGGAGTTACTAGAACATATGTTTCTGACTGGCGAGTTCCACCATTCCTTTGATGATAAATACCGTCTGACGGTTCCTTCCCGGTTCCGGGAGGAATTTGCAGATGGTATTTATGTAGTTCGGGGATTTGATCGTAACTTGATGGTATTGACCGAACCCGCATTTGAAGCCCTTTACAAACATGTGATGAATATGAATATCCTGGACCCACAAGCCCGACAATTACGCCGATATATTTTCGGGAAAGGCAACCAGGCTGAGTTGGATAAATCAGGTCGCATCTTGATCTCACAGGATTTGCGAACCTGGGCTGGGTTGGAGACAAATGTTACCATTGTTGGCCAGGGAAATTATTTTGAAGTATGGAACCCCGAGCTACTGCAGGCTGAGGAAAGCCAAAACGAGGCTTTCGACAATGAACGATTTGTAGCTCTCAACATTTCAACCCAATAAAAATGATAGAAACCGCGCACGAACCTGTACTTTACCATGAAATTATACTCGCTTTGAACCCGAAACACAGAGGGCATTATGTTGACGGGACTCTAGGCGCAGGCGGGCACGCTGCTGGAATTTTAAAAGCAAGTGCCCCGGATGGAGAGCTTCTCGGTCTGGATGTGGATCCTCAAGCATTGGAATTGGCCAAAAAGAAACTGGCTGAATTTGGACCACGGGTCACTATTATCCGGGCATCCTACACTACCCTGACAGAACAACTTGCCAAATTGGGTTGGACAACCATTGAGGGGATGCTACTCGACCTGGGTGCATCATCCATGCAATTTGATACTCCCAAACGCGGATTTTCTTTCCAGTCCGCAGGGGAGCTTGACATGCGATTTGACCCCACCAATCCTCTTACAGCAGCCCACCTGGTGAATGAACTGTCCGAAGCTGAACTCGCCAACCTGCTTTTCCGTTATGGAGAGGAGCCTCGCTCCAGGCAGATAACAAAAGCCGTCATTGCAGCCCGACCGATCGTCAGTACGATCCAATTGGCAGAGATCATTAATTCGGTCACTCCATCACGAGACAGGCTTCACCCGGCAACCCGCACATTCCAGGCTTTACGGATTGCGGTCAACGATGAACTTATGGCTATAGAGAAGGTTCTACCCCAAGCCATCCATGCATTATCCAGCGGAGGACGCCTGGCGGTCATTTCGTTCCATTCGCTGGAGGATCGGATAGTGAAAAGTTTTTTCCGGCAGGAAAGCAAGGATTGTCTTTGCCCTCCTCGCCAACCAATATGCAATTGCGGGCACAAAGCCAGTATACGAGAGCTCAACCGCCGACCCGGTCAACCAACCGATCAGGAGTTCTCCAGAAATCCTCGTGCGCGCAGTGCAAAGTTGAGAGTAGTAGAAAAAATTTAGGCAAAAAACGATAAGAAAACATATGAAAACAATTAGTCGATTATTCCAAACTTATATTCAGGCTCCCTGGCGCACCCAGCTTCAGTGGATCGGTATATTTCTGACCGGTCTGGCAATTTTGATAATTATTTCGGCTTTTTATGTAAATGTAACTACACGTACTGCTCTGGCCGGACGCGAGATTGCGCTCGCTAAAGATAATATTCTTCGTATGCATCATGATATATCGGATCTGGAATCCACAATTGCTTCCCAGGGATCCACCAAAAATATGCAGGAACGGGCGGAAATCTTGGGTTTTAAACCCGTAGGACCAGAAGAATTTACTTTCATTTATGTACCCGGATACACTCAAAAAACTGCTTTCAGCCTGGCTCCCAAAGCAGTTCGTAATGCCGAACCAATATTATTACCGGAATACACAGAATCGTTATTTGATTGGTTTGCCAATCGAGGTCAGCCATGATTAATTTAAAACGGTGGCGCTTCCAATTCATACAATTTTTTTTAGGGGTTATTGGCATACTTATTATTGTAAAGATTTATTCTTACCAGACCAGTCCGGAAGCTGAAGCATTTCGGATAGGGACTGAATTTGCCTATACCACTCTATACCCTGCCAGGGGAGATATTTACGATCGAAATGGCAATCTTCTGGCTGGAAATATTACAGTTTACGAAGTAGGCGTGGATTTAAATATCGTAAGAGATAATAACAATGCAGATGCGATCGCTTTGGCTCTCAGTGTAAACGCTGGATTGGATTATGCCGATATTTACACCAAAATAATTGATTCCATAAAACAAACTGATCCCAATATTCCCCTAAACTATTTGGTTGTGGCCGACTATATTCCAGCGGATTCCGTAAAAAAGATTAGAGCTTACATTAAGGATCTGGCCAACAAGCCAGGTACACCAATTGAGTCCAAACTTGGCGGGATCGGTTTTAAAGCCCATTATCAACGCTTTTACCCTGAAAACTCCCTGGCTTCCAATGTTATCGGGTTTGTGACGCTTGATAATAATGGATACTTTGGTGTCGAACAAGAATACAACAACCTCCTGGCAGGTATCCCTACAAATGTTTTGGTCCCGATTAATCCGAACCGGGCTGAGGAGATCCCCCAGGTGGAACCAGGCGCCTCTTTGATCCTGACCATCGATCGTGAAATCCAATCCGCCATGGAGAGCATATTGGATAAAACCCTGGACGACTCGGGGTCTGATTCTGGCACGATCGTTGTGATGGATCCTAGGAATGGCGAGATTCTGGCCATGACTTCCACCCCGCGTATGGATCTCAATGATTATATGTCCTTTTTCGATATTATTAAAGATGGCACATTTTTCAATCGAGCCATCAGCCAGGCATACGAGCCCGGATCTGTCTTGAAAATCCTGACATTGGCCACTGCCCTGGATACCGGGGCTGTTCAAACCACGACAACTTTTCTTGACACCGGTGTGATCGTAGTTGGTGGCGTTCCACTGACAAACTGGGATCAGGGAGCCTGGGGGTTGCAAGATATGCTTGGCTGCACTCAGCATTCGTTGAATGTTTGTTTTGCCTGGATCGCCACCCAGATTGGTACTGATAATTTTTATGCGTACATGAAGAAATTCGGACTGGGACATACCACCGGGATAGATATGGCTGGCGAAGCAACCGGCAGACTAAAACTTCCCGGTGACAAGGATTGGTACAAAGTCGACCTTGGCATTAACGCTTTTGGTCAAGCTCTTTCAGTTACACCAATTCAAATGGTCATGGCAGCTTCTGCCATTGCAAATAATGGCAGGATGGTACAACCCCATATTCTATATGCCACTGTTGAAAACGGTACCCAACAAAATAAAAATTATGAGGTGGTTGGAAACCCAATCTCACCACAAACTGCGCAAACGTTGAACGAGCTTTTGGCTGAATCCTTGAATACTGAAACCTCCCTGGCTGAAGTGGATGGTTATCGAATGGCTGGAAAAACCGGTACCGCCTCGATCCCCATTTTCGGTGGCTATGATCCTTCTTTTACCAATGCTTCTTTTATTGGTTGGGGACCTGTGGACGATCCCAAGTTCATGGTTTATATCTGGCTCGAAAAACCTAAAAGCTCCACATGGAGCTCAGAAGTCGCAGCCCCGGTTTTCAAAGAAGTGGTTGAAAAGCTGGTGGTTTTGATGGGAATCCCACCCGATCAAATCCGACTACAAATGACTGGTCAATGAGGCGAGTGTGTTAACTCTGGCAGATGTTCTTGAAGCGGTGACAAATATCCGCCCTACGATGGCAATGCCTGTCATCACAGATACAGTTATCGATTCGCGCCAGGTTATTCCAGGTTGCATTTTTGTAGCTATCCAGGGTGAACGCGTTGACGGGCACGACTTCATTCAGGATGTTTTTCAGCAAGGGGCTTCCTTTGCATTAATAGAACATGATATAACAGGTCCTTTTACCTGCGTCGATCTGCGCACAATCACTGATGTGAACGCAATAATCGAAATTACCCTCCCCATCTGCTTGCGGGTTGAGAACACGTTGGCAGCTCTTCAAAAAATCGCCCGCTATTGGAGACGAAAACTTGAGATCCGCGTGGTGGGTATCACCGGAAGTGTGGGTAAATCTACTTCAAAAGAAGTGATTGCAGAAGTATTATCCGAACGCTATCGAACCCTGAAAAGTCCAGGAAACCTGAACAATGAGATTGGTCTGCCGCTCACCATTTTGAAACTTGGGAGTAGCTATGAACGTGCAGTCCTGGAGATGGGTTTTTATGTTCCAGGTGAAATTGCTTTCTTGTGCGACATTGCCTTGCCCCATATTGGCGTGGTCACAAATATTGGTACTGTGCACGCCGAGCGGGCTGGTTCCCAGAAAGCCATCGCGGAAGGAAAGTCAGAACTTGTTCAAGCTCTGCCATCTGCACCAGACGGTGTTGCCATTCTCAACTTCGATGATCCACTTGTACGAGCCATGGCAGAGAAAACGAACGCACGTGTTTTCTTCTATGGACTCAACCCGGCAGCAGATTTATGGGCTGATCAAATTGAGAGCCTGGGTTTGGAGGGCGTTCAATTCCGGCTGCATTTTCGAAATGAAACATTGCACATAAAAGTACCCATGATCGGACAACATTCTGTACATACTGCCATGCGTGCTGCAGCCGTTGGCCTTGCAGAAGAGCTTAACTGGCAGGAGATAATTAATGGTCTGCATTCCGGGCATGCCCAACTTCGCCTGATGGCAGTACGCAGCGAGAGTGGAGCGCTGTTGTTGGATGATACCTATAACGCCTCCCCAGAATCTTCCCTTTCAGCGCTTAATCTCCTGGCTGATCTGGATGGGCGCAAGTTGGCGGTGCTTGGGGATATGTTGGAACTTGGACAATATGAACAACAAGGACATGAAATGGTAGGAGTGCGGGCAGCCCAGGTTTCCGACCACTTGATAACCATTGGTGAACGCAGTCGTATCATTGCCCAGGCGGCACGACGAGCAGGCATGAAGGCCAATCGCATTTATGAGTTTGAGAACGTTAACGAGGCCATCACTTTCTTGGAAGGTTTTCTCACTTCGAGGGATGTTGTTCTCGTTAAAGGTTCACATGACATGCGTATGGACCGAATAGTCGCTGCTTTGGAGATGCCTGAATGAAACCAACCTCATTGGCTCTTGCGCTGGCAGGTTTAAGCTTCATGATGACGGTCATTTGGGGTGGGCCTCTTCTGCGAATATTGCGGTATTTTAAAATTGGCAAACAAATTCGGATCGAAGAGCCAGGCAAACATTTTACAAAAATGGGAACCCCCACAATGGGTGGTGTCATGGTTATTGTGCCGGTTGCAATGCTGACCATCTTGTTAAATGCTGTGTCTTTGATTGGACTGAACATCTTCGGTCGTTCCATGCTGGTGCCTTTGTTTGCCATGCTGGCCTATGGGTTTTTGGGAGCAGTGGATGATTGGCAGGGATTGTACGGTAAACGTAAAGGGGAAGGCATGCGAGCCCGCACCAAGTTCATTGTGCAGATTTTGTTGGCAGTTGGGTTGGCTTTGGTCATCCGCTATGGCCTGGATGCTCCTGAAATTTACATTCCCGGCATACCGGGAGACCTCAACTTGGGAATATGGTATGTGCCGATTGCCGCGATCATCATCGCCGGCATGTCCAACGCAGTTAATTTTACAGATGGATTGGATGGCCTGGCTGGTCTGATCTCGGCAACAGCATTTACGGCTTACGGCGGCTTGGCTTTGATGCAGGGACAGATCTTCCTGGCCCGTTTTTGTTTTACGATGGTTGGTGCTTTGTTCGGCTTCCTCTGGTTTAATGTTCACCCGGCAGAGTTGTTCATGGGTGATACAGGATCACTTTCCCTGGGCTCCACTCTGGCAGTGGTCGCTTTAATGACAGGCCACTGGATCATCCTGCCGCTTATCGCAATTATTCCTGTCAGTGAATTATTAAGCGTTATCATTCAGGTCGCCTATTTCAAAATAACAAAAGGTCGTCGTTTCTTCAAAATGGCCCCCATTCACTTGCACTTTGAATTAATGGGTTGGAGTGAAACACAGATCGTGCAGCGCTTCTGGCTGATCGGTCTATTAAGTACTATGCTGGGAATAGGATTGGCGTTGGTGTAAGTATGGTAAATAACTGGAAAGGAAAACGGATTGTTATTATCGGTGCCGCCCGCCAGGGACAAGCTGCCGCGCGTTTTCTCTTCCAGAATGGAGCCATTGTGACACTCAATGACCAGCGTTCTTCAAACGATCTGCGAGTCACCCAGGCAACATTGAAGGACATCCCCATCAACTGGGTTTTGGGAAGCCATCCTCTTGAATTGTTGGATGGGATCGATTTCCTATGTCTGTCAGGCGGTATCCCCCTCACCCTGCCAATCATTGTTGAGGCCATAAAAAGGGGCATCCCTTTGATCAATGATACACAAGTATTCATGCAGGTCGTTCCCTGCCGCACAATTGGGATCACTGGTTCAGCTGGAAAAACCACTACAACCTCCATCGTCGGGCAAATCGCCCACAATGCTTTTTCAGGTTCTCAAAACCATGTTTGGGTGGGCGGCAATATTGGCGACCCTTTACTGAATCACATCAATAAGATGCAACCTGATGACTTGGCTATCCTTGAGATATCAAGTTTCCAGCTTGAACAAATGACCCTATCGCCTGATATCGCCGCTATTCTTAATATCACTCCCAATCACCTGGACCGGCACATAACCATGCAAGCTTATACGACTGCCAAATCCCGGCTGCTTGAATTCCAGGATCAGAATACCTTCACTATCCTGGGGCGCGATGATCCATTCGCTTGGAATTTAAAAGATAAAGTTCACGGCAAGCTTCTCTCCTTCGGCTTTTCAAAGATGGATGATAAATCCCTGGGTATGACGGTTTCCAATGGAAAATACATCCTGCGCAATACCTCTGGTGAAAAGGTTTTATTCGATCAATCCATCGTTCACCTGCGGGGAGAACATAACCAGCTAAATGTCATGGCTGCCTGCCTGATCGCAATCGCAGCCGGGTTGCAGGAAGAAGCAGTTGTGACTGGCATACAAGAATTCCGGGGAGTGGCTCACCGCCTGGAATATGTGCGCTCGTGGGGTGGTGTGGACTGGTACAACGATTCGATCGCAACTGCTCCCGAAAGAAGCATGGCAGCCATTCGATCATTTGAACAACCCATCGTCCTTATGCTGGGCGGACGAGATAAGGACCTGCCCTGGGAATCTTTGGCAGAGCTGATCCAGGAACGCGTCCGGCAGGTTGTGCTGTTTGGTGAAGCTGCTGAAATAATAGAGCACGCCCTTTCACAAATACCCGAAAATTTGCGCCATTATTCTATCCAGCGCTGCAAGGGTTTGAAAGAAGCCGTCTTTTGTGTCGCCTCCCTGGCAAAGCCGGGAGATGTGGTGTTACTCTCCCCGGGTGGCACCAGTTTCGATGAATTCCGTGACTTTGAAGAGCGCGGAGAAAGGTTCCATCAATGGGTTCAGGAGCTTTCGTAAAGCAATCCCCCCGTCCGCAGGCGGGTAAAGGCCACCGATTAAATCTGGCAGGCATAGACCTGGTACTGTTTGCCACCATGCTCGCTCTGGCTGGTTTCGGAATTCTCATGGTCTACTCGGCCAGCACTGATTTTTCTCTGGTTATGTTGGATGAAATCCCAACCTATCTGTTCCAAAAGCAGGTTGCGTGGTTTGCCCTGGGATCTGTCATCGCAGCTTTGCTGGCATTAGTTGATTATCACTATTTCCAAAAGATTGCTGTTCCTTTGATATTTCTCACCATCGGCAGCCTTATTTTGGTTTTGGTTGGTAATGAATTAAAGAATGGTGCTGTGCGCACGATTAGTAATGGCTCCATTCAACCATCCGAGTTAGCCAAACTTGCTACCATCATCTATTTATCGGTATGGTTATACAACAAGAAAGACACACTCCATGTTTTAGGTTTGGGATTAATTCCCCTGGCAGTCATCATAGGTGTGATAAGCGGCCTGATCCTTTTACAACCAGATCTGAGCGCCACCATGACAATTATTATGCTGGGAGTTTTGCTCTTCTTCCTGGCGGATGGAGACCTTAAACAAATAGGAATGATGCTATTGATCGCTCTGGTTTGTGTAGGATTAATACTGATGGTAAGTTCAACCGGTCAGGCCAGGGTTGCATCCTATATAGAATTCCTTCGTGATCCAACCCAAGCAGAACCTCAACTCCGCCAATCTCTGGGAGCCATTGTAAATGGCAAATTCTTCGGGGTCGGTTTGGGAAGATCCAATGCCAAATTAACAGGTCTGCAATTGCCCCACTCGGATAGCATCTTTGCCGTGCTCGTGGAAGAAACCGGCCTTTTGGGGACGATTTGCCTTATCAGTCTGTATGGGTTCATCCTTTGGCGCGGGATGCGAATTTCCAAAAATGCGCCTGACATGCTGGGTTCCCTCATGGCTGCCGGCCTGACATTCTGGATCGTAATAGAAGCAGCCATTAACATGGGAGCCATCGTAGGTATTTTCCCCCTGGCAGGTACAGCACTACCCTTTATCAGCTATGGCGGATCCAGCCTGCTTTCCTTCCTGGCTGCCATTGGCATTCTCATGAATATTTCACGGCAGTCTGGTAAGACTGCTCAAATTGATGAACGGAGGTCCTATAGTGCGTCTGTTGATTTGCGCGGGCGGGACCGGCGGAGGCGTGTATCCCGCCCTCGCCGTACTGCAAGCACTAACCGGTAACGTCGAAGTCCTGTGGGTCGGCGCCCAGGGTGGAATGGAATCCACCCTGGTTCAACGCGCTGGCATCCCCTTCGAAACTATTCCGGCTGCCGGACTGCACGGGGTTGGACTGAAACGCTTGCCCCGCAACCTGGCACTCCTATTGCGAGGCATAATTGCTTCCAGGCGCATTATTTCCAGTTTTAAACCAGATGCCATTCTATTCACCGGTGGATACATCGCCTTCCCAATGGCTGTAGCCGCCCGGGGCATCCCCACCCTGTTGTACGTTCCGGATATTGAGCCCGGTCTGGCACTTAAGATCATTGCCAGATATGCCAGTTGCATCGCTGTATCTGCAGCAGAATCCCGGGATTATTTCACGAAGAAAGAGAAAGTATTTGTTTCTGGATATCCCACCCGGCCTGAACTGGCAAATTGGAACCAGGCCTCTGCACGAAAACAGTTCAACTTACTGGACAACGTCCCCGTCTTGTTGATCTTTGGAGGCAGCAAGGGCGCCCGCTCAATTAATTATGCAGTACTCGATCACCTTCCCGACCTGCTGAATATTGCCCAGGTCATCCATATCAGCGGCGAATTGGATTGGCCGGTTGTGGATGCAAAACGAAAGGAACTTACTGGTGAACAATCTGCCCGTTATCATGCCTTCCCTTATCTTCATGAAGAAATGGGAGCAGCCCTAGCTTCCGCAGATCTGGTTATCTCACGCTCCGGGGCATCCACCCTTGGCGAATTTCCACTTCATGCGCTGGCGGCCATACTGGTTCCTTACCCGTATGCGTGGCGATATCAAAACGTGAACGCCCAGCACCTTGCCAGCCGGGGGGCTGCAGTGGTATTGGAGGATTCACAATTAGAGTCGCAATTAGTCGCAACAATTCAACGCTTGCTGGAGAACCCCATCCAGTTGAAGGCAATGCGCACTGCCATGCAAAGCCTTTCTCACCCTCAGGCAGCAGCGTTAATCGGTCAGCGTCTATTTTCACTGGCCAGGGAAAGGAGATGATTTTGTGTTAAGCCTGACTTTTGTTTTCTGGATGTATGTCTTCCTTTTTAGCATCATTGGTGCAATGCGCGGTTGGGCCAAGGAATTGCTGGTCAGCTTCAGCGTCATCCTATCACTTACCATCCTCACCTTGCTGCAAACTTACATACCCTATGTAAGAGATGTACTTCCAAGAGATAGCACCGCCCTGTTCTGGACGCGCACATCGGTACTTGTGGTATTGGTTTTCTTTGGTTATCAGACCTCCAATATCACAAGATTCGCTGGCAAATTCACCCGTGAGCGCCTTCAAGATGCATTATTGGGCATCTTCCTGGGTGCCATCAATGGCTATCTGATCGCAGGTTCGATCTGGTACTTCATGTACGAAGCCAGTTATCCCTTCAATATGATCAGCGATCCAATCAATACAGGCGTTCCACAAATCATGGATGCAGCCAACAAGATAATCACCTATTTACCCCCACATATTCTTGGCGTTCCCGCCATTTACTTTGCTGTAGTTCTTTCATTCGTATTCGTACTGGTGGTATTCATTTGATCATGGATCATATTCACTTGATTGGCATCGGTGGAAGTGGACTTTCTGCCATCGCCCGGCTCCTTCTGGAAATGGGATTTACGGTGAGCGGATCTGACCACCTTGATAGCGCCTTCCTGGCAGATTTACGCATCCAGGGAGCTGATATAAAGATCGGTCATCACTCGGAGAATATTGTTGGAGCCAATCTGGTGGTACGTTCTTCTGCTATTGCAGATGACAACCCCGAAATCAAAGCTGCCCGGGAAGCTGGCATACCGGTTCTCAAGCGGGCAGATTTTCTTGGCAATCTTATGGATGGGAAAACAGGCATTGCTGTGGCTGGCACACATGGAAAAACAACCACAACCGCTATGCTGGCCTGGGTGCTGACCGCCCTTAAACAGGACCCATCCTTCATCGTTGGTGGAATTATGAGTAATCTGGGCGTCAACGCCCGGGCAGGTAAAGGGACTTGTTTCGTGATCGAAGCCGATGAATATGACCGCATGTTCCTGGGTTTGAAACCCATGTATGAGGTCATCACCAATGTTGAACATGACCATCCGGATTGCTACCCCACTCCGCAGATCTTTTATGCTGCCTTTGAGAATTTTGTAGATTTGCTTCCAGCCGATGGTACTCTGGTGGCCTGTGGACAAGATGCCGGGACAACAAAATTAATTTCGCATGCCCGTACAAAAAACACCCGCACTGCAACCTATGGCCTTGACGACAACGCAGTACAAAAACCAGGAGCTGATTTCTATTCACAAGCGGGAAATCTGTCGTATAACGCAAAAGGCGGGTTCAGCTTTGATGCAATACTAAACAGGCGAATCTATCAGGTGAACTTGCAGGTACCTGGCATACACAATGTGCTCAATGCATTGGCAGTCCTGACTGTGATCGACCTGCTGCATTTGCCACTCGATCAGGCAGCCCTGGCGCTTGGTGATTTTCAGGGTACCAGGCGCAGGTTTGAGATGCGCGGCGAGCCTGGGGGTATCACCATCATTGACGATTATGCCCACCACCCCACCGAGATCCGGGCTACATTGGCTGCAGCACGAGCACGCTACCCTGGAAGGCGCATCTGGGTTGTCTGGCAACCACATACCTATTCACGCACGCAACTGCTGCAATCTGAGTTCAGTCAGTCATTCCTGGATGCCGATCATGTCATCGTGACAGAGATTTATGCAGCACGTGAGCAAAAACAGGATTTCTCCTCTTCCCAGGTGGTTAAAGCCATGGGTCACATGGCAGTGCAATTTATTCCAGAATTGCCAGATGTTAGTGATTATCTTATCAATCATTTGAATATAGGCGATGTACTTCTGGTACTTTCGGCTGGAGATGCCGACCAGATCAGCACCCAGGTTTTGCACCATTATGAGCATAGTGAGGAAAAACATGTCTGAGAAAAAAGTTGTTTACCAGGCCAATATGGTCAGCCTGCCATCCCTCAAGATGGTTCTGGGTGAGGTTCCCTCCCCCAACCCCAAAAGAGACCACCGTATGACTGGATTGGAAAATAGATTTCCCGGCAACGAAATGCAGAGAATCATCACAAAACTGATCAATCATCTCAAGGAAAATCATAAATAAACTTTGAATTTCTTTCAGTTGGAACAATAAACCCCACCTGAAGGATCGAGAATGATGAAACCAGAAAACATTACCTACCTTCGAGAGTTATATGGCACCGGCTTACAGGAGAATATCCCCCTGTCTGCCTATACCTCGGCGCGCATTGGTGGACCAGCGGATGCAGCTCTTATCGCCCGCTCAGCCGATGAGTTGGCTGAGATCGCCATGCGAATGTGGGAGCAGGAGATTCCTTTCATCATCATCGGTGGTGGTTCCAACCTGTTGGTCAGCGATAAAGGTTTACGCGAATTGCTTATCATCAATCGGGCTCGTGGTGTCCATTTCAATGACAATGTCGAATCTCCACACCTCCAGTCTGAGTCTGGCAACACCATGAATGATCTGGCCCAGAAAGCTGCGCTTTTGGGTTTGGGCGGCCTCGAATGGACAGCCACCGTTCCAGGCAGCCTGGGTGGGGCCGTTTATGGAAATGCAGGCGCATTCAATGGCGATATGGCCGGAAACTTGGTTTCTATCGACTTGGTCCATCGTCACTTTGGGCGCCAAACGTGGCCGGTGGAAAAGATGGAATACACCTATCGCTCCAGTATTCTTAAAAGACAACATCAACCTGTAGTCATTTTATCGGCGGAATTGTCTGTAAAAAGAAGTTCACCTGAGGCTGTCCGGCAAATAATGGAACGAAATTCTGCTCGCCGGCGTAGTACTCAACCATCAGGCGCAAGCATGGGCTCTATCTTTAAAAACCCCCCTGGTGATTATGCCGGCCGCCTGATTGAAGGTTCTGGTTTAAAAGGAAAACGGGTTGGCAATGCAGAGATCAGCCCAATGCACGCAAATTTCATCGTCAATCATGGGCAAACCAGTGCCAACGATGTGAAGGAACTGATCGGTTTAGTCCGCCAGGAAGTGTCACAGAAATTTGGTATCGAACTTGAATTGGAAATTGAGTTGGTTGGTGAGTGGTAAAAAATGATGGTTAATTCGGAAAACAAGAAACGCATTGCAGTCTTGTTCGGAGGCCGTTCTGGTGAACATGAAGTTTCATTGGCTTCTGCTCGCTCCGTGCTATCCGTGCTCGACCGGAACAAATATGAAGTGATCCCGGTCGGCATTAGTCATGCTGGAACATGGTACACCGGATTGAACGTCCTGGATCAGCTGACTTCTGGAAAAACGGACAACCTGGAGATGGTGACCATCCTGCCTGATCCTAGTATGCCCGGGTTATACCATATCCACGAGGGCGTCTTAGAATTATTGACCAAGCTGGATATTGTCTTCCCGGTGTTACATGGCACATTTGGTGAGGATGGCACTTTGCAGGGGCTCCTGGAGATGGCTGACCTGGCCTATGTTGGTAGCGGGGTTTTGGGGTCAGCGGTTGGCATGGACAAAGGAGTTTTCAAGGATATCATGCGTGCCAATGATATTCCGGTGGTTGAATCCATTCTTGTTTTACGTAGCGAGATCGAGAAGGATATAAACCAGGTCATTCAACAGGCTGAGGCAAAGTTTACCTATCCAATCTTTGTTAAACCTGCCAATCTCGGGTCATCGGTCGGAATCAGCAAATGCACGCACCGCTCTGACCTGGGAGAAGGTTTGCTTGAAGCCAAAAAATTTGACCGCCGCATCCTGGTGGAACGCGGTGTCAATGCCCGTGAGATTGAGATCAGTGTACTGGGAAATGATCATCCCAAAGCATCAGTTGCAGGTGAAGTCCTGCCCAGTCGAGACTTTTATTCTTATGAATCTAAATATGAGGATGGATCCTCCAGGCTTAGCATCCCAGCCCCAATCCCCACACCAACCTCCGACCAGATGCGGACACTTGCCATAAAAGCATTCAAAGCCATCGATTGTGCCGGTATGGCCCGTGTTGATTTCTTCCTGGACAAGGACAATGGCAAATTTTATCTAAATGAGCTCAATTCACTGCCTGGCTTTACCAGCATCAGCATGTATCCCAAACTCTGGCAGGCATCCGATCTTCCCTATATCGAGCTATTGGATACCTTAATCGAGCTGGCGCTTGAACGCAAATCTGAACGGGATCGCACCGAACGGCATTTCAGGAGTACTCCATGACAACCAACCAAGTAGTAGCACGTTCTGAGGTGGTACGCCAGAGACGGACAAAGTCCGTTCCTCAAATCCCACCCCAAAAAATAAAAAGGGACTACCGACCTGAAGCCGTCCAGTCCCCGGTAAAACCAAAACCCAAGACAACCGGCCGGATAATCCAGTCCCGTCCGCAAGCATATAACACCAATCGGCGGCATTATGACATTGCTTTCAATACATCCAGAGCCAGTATCCGCACACCGGGAATCACCCTGCCCGCTCTTGGTCCCCGCCTAGTCTCGTCTATCCTGATTGTGGTCATGGGCTTCGTATTGTTGACCCTGTGGAATTCATCCATTTTCCAGGTAACGGGTGCCCAGGTAAGCGGCAACCTGCGCTTGACAGAAGCTGACATTAACTCCGTCCTGCAAATAATTGGGGAGCCAATATTCTCGACCGTTCCGGAAAAGATTGAACAGGATCTGATCCACGATTACCCGGATATTGCCTCAGTTGATGTGAAAATTTCATTACCCAATCAGGTAATGGTTAATATAACCGAGCGTATTCTGGTCATTGCCTGGCAAAGTAAGGATGGTTCTGTAAATTGGATTGACGCCCAGGGATACAAATTCCCTGCCCGCGGACAGGCGGAAAATCTGGTCACGGTCTCCGCAGATGGAGAACCTCCCACCTACTATGTGGAAGCAACAGACCCAACCAATACCTCCGACACAGCTTTGGCTTCAGCTACAACACCAATAGTATTCATCCAACCGTCCATGATCAAGACCATCACCGATTTAATCTCAATAGCACCCCAAGGGGTCACCATCACCTATGACTCAAGCTATGGTTTAGGTTGGGATGACCCACGCGGCTGGAAGGTGTACCTTGGTGATAATACACAAGATGTTTCAATGAAATTAACGGTCTATCAAGCCATCATCGACAAACTCACTCAAGAAGGTGTTCAGCCCAAAATGATCAATGTGGAATATCTGGATGCCCCATTCTATCGGACACAATAAACTATGGATGAAATTATTGTTGGAATAGATGTTGGAACCACCAAAATCTGTACCCTGGTGGGTCGGGTGGAAGAAGACGATTCCATCCGTATTTTGGGTGTAGGCATCATGCCTTCTGACGGTATCAGGAGAGGTGTCATCACCGATATTTCCGCAGCCACGCAAGCAATCACCCACTCGGTTGAAAAAGCAGAGCAAACTTCCGGCGTTGAGGTGACTGCCGCAATTGTCAGCCTGGCCGGGGCGCACGTAGCCTCGATTAACAGCCGTGGCGTGGTGGCTGTCTCCGGAGAAACGGTGGACGAATATGACATTGTGCGGGCATTGGATGCTGCCCGGGCAGTCGCCATTCCCCACAACCGTGAGATCATCCACATCATTCAACGCGGTTTTGTGTTGGATGGTCAGGACGGCATCAGCATGCCCATCGGCATGCATGGCTACCGGCTGGAAGTGGAAGCTCACATCATAACCGCCTCGGCAGCAACTGTGGATAACTTGCGCCAGTGTGTTGGCTCAGCAGGTGTGGAAGTTGTTCAATTCGTGCTCAATCCACTGGCTTCAGCAGATGTTGTCTTAACTGAGAACGACCGCCAGATGGGCGTAGCTGTTTGTGACATCGGTGGCGGTACAACCGACCTGGCATTATACGTGGATGGAAATGTCTGGCATACCATGGTGTTGGCGCTTGGCGGCAACCATATCACCTCAGATATCGCCCATGGGCTTCGGCTGCCGTTGGCCCAGGCGGAACAAGCCAAGAAAGATTATGGCTATGCCATCCGTTCAGAAGTTGGCATCGAGGAGCATTTCACTATCCGGCCCTTTGGTGAAGATAAACCAATTGAGATCAGCCGCAAGGATATGGCTCATATCATTGAGGCCCGCGTAGAGGAAATTTTTAATCTCGTCTTGCAGGAGATTAAACGCTCCGGTTATGACGGCCTGTTGCCGGCCGGTATGGTACTGACTGGCGGAACGAGCATGTTACCCGGCATCCGCCAGATGGCATCCAATGTACTTGGAATGCCAGTCAGGCTTGCCAAGCCTGAAAATCTATTGGGGTTGGTGGATAATCTCTCATCACCCGCTTATTCGACCAGTGTTGGTCTACTTCACTGGGCGGCAGATCTTCAGGATGAAATGATCCCAACTGCACGCGGCCGCCCTCTCTTCCAACTTAGAAAAGGAGATAACAGTATTGATCTGGAGAAGCTCAAAGACTGGTTCAAACGATTATTACCATAAAAATACGGTAAGAAAGAATAAGCACAAATATGGTTAGAGATTTGAAACATGTTAAGTACAATAAAGATAAAAATAAATTATCAGAAAACCGTTTTCACTAATAAATTGGAGGAACAACATGGACGCGAAGAAGATACAAGGTGAAACATTTGCACGGATCAAGGTCATCGGTGTGGGTGGCGGCGGTACCAATGCGGTCAACCGTATGATCGAAGAAGGCATCCAGGGCGTGGATTTCATCGCCGTTAACACGGATGCCCAGGCACTGCTGCTTTCTAAGGCGCAAACACGTGTCCGCATTGGCGATAAATTAACCCGCGGGCTTGGCGCTGGGGGCAACCCCGAAGTTGGTCGGAAATCAGCAGAGGAATCGGCTGAAGACCTGTACAATGTTTTGAAAGGTTCTGATATGGTCTTCATTACAGCCGGATTGGGCGGTGGCACGGGTACCGGAGCAGCCCCGATCGTTGCGCAGGTTGCCCGGGATGTCGGTGCTCTGACAATTGGCGTTGTCACCCGCCCATTCAGCTTCGAAGGTGGCAAACGCATGAGCTCAGCTGAAGAAGGTATGGCAAAATTAAAAGAACATGCCGACACCCTGATAGTCATTCCAAATGACCGCCTGCTGCAAATCGTGGACAAGCGTGTCAGTCTGCAGGACTCATTCAAATTGGCCGATGATGTCCTGCGGCAAGGCATCCAGGGCATTTCCGAACTGATCACAGTACCTGGTTTGATCAACCTGGATTTTGCAGATGTGCGCACCATCATGTCTGAAGGTGGAGCTGCCCTGATGGCAGTTGGCAAGGCTTCCGGTGAAGATCGCGCCCGGGTTGCCGCTGAACAGGCTATTTCCAGCAAACTGCTCGATATAACCATCGATGGCGCACGTGGCGTTCTGTTCAATGTCACTGGTGGTCCAAACCTGACCCTGTTCGAAGTAAATCAGGCCGCCGCCCTTATCCGCGAGACCTCACACCCGGATGTCAATATGATCTTCGGTGCCGTGGTTGATCCAGATATGGGTGATGAAATCCGCATCACCGTTATTGCCACCGGTTTCGAGCGCACAGCCATGCCTCGCCGCATTACCACCACCACCCGCACGTCCGGAAACACACTGGACGAGCGCCCCGCTTCCAATTATGATGCCGTCAGCGTGAATGTTGCAAAAACCCATTCAACCAGTGAGTTCAAAACGCAAACATTCAATACCGACGATCTGGACATTCCGACATTTTTGCGGAATCGCAAATAAGCGGAATATTTAGAATCTGGGGCATTACATAATAAGTTTACTGGCCTAAAACCGTGGGCGCGGTATTAAACAAGATGGACGGGCGCTCTTGTGTCTGTCCATCTTGCTATTAGATGGGGAAAGTGTTAATTTTTCAGGAGCATCAGGTCTATCAACCTCAACAGGCTGGCATTATCAGGGATATCACTCATGGAATGCCCGTAATGGACAAATCGCACCACACCTTTTTTATCCACCAGCACCTGCGCTGGCATGCGCCCCAATTTAAAAAGATTAATCTTCTGTCCATATAATTTTAAAACGGTATGAGCCGGGTCTGGCAAGCCTGTAAAGGGCAGGCCATTCTCCTCCCAGTATTTCCGGAAAGCATCCGCGTTTTCAGGGCCTACCACCAGGATGGTCGTTTCCCGTTTTATAAATTCAGCCTGATCCAGGCGCAACTGCGCCAGATGCCCACGGCAAAATGGTCACATAAAGCCGCGGTTGAACACCAGCAGTACGTTCGCCTTTCCCATTTGGTCCGAAAGGCGGATCAACCTGCCATTGAAATCAGGCAATTGAAAATCTGGCGCAGGGATTTTGAGAGCAATTTGAGCCATGCTAATCTTCCTTTTCTAACCTTATTCCAACCCGGAAATGAATCATTCACAGCTTGCATAAAAGCCTGCGGGTTTTCCTCGTGCAGAACATGCCCGGTATTTTTGATAACAACCAGTTGATTTGCAAAACCCGGAAGAACTGCCCTAACCCTGAGGGGACCTACGACTGGTAAATATTAATCCAACCAGGAAGACCCACCCCTACCCGGCGACAGATTAACCATCCCTGACCAATACTTCCATGATCTGATCTGCATATATCTGGCTGGCATCATCCATCGTGATAATGCGGATCTTATCCGCTGAACCAATGCCCAGCTTCAATTCCACGGCGCGCGCGATCTGTTCCTGCCCAAAAATGCTGCCCCGGGCAGCTTCTCCGGTCATACCAAGCAGACGCAAAGCTGCCAGTCCGAAAACATCCATCGCGATCCGGTCTGTACCAGCCAGGATCAGGTTGCCCGGCACTTTTGTGCCGATATCCGGCCCCTGGTCAATGAAGGCTTCCACCCCATCCAGCAGGATGAGCGCCGGGTTGTAAGCCAGGTTGGTTTCTGCGATCATCAGCCTTTGGTAAGCGGAGTTATGCAGTTCATTCATGTAGTTATATCCACCGGAACCGCGGTACTTACCCACCATGCCGATGGTGTTCTTGAGTGAGAGAGTGAAATGCCCGCCATAGCGGTGGGGTTTCAGACAACAGGTTTGCACAACTGCACCGGCGTCCAACGCCGGTCGAGCAAAGGGGAAACCATTCTTCCAGTGACTGCCGGGCGGATTGATCAACTCCCAATCCGATTCGTTGACAAGATCCTCAAATGAAAGCGTATCAAAACCCAACTCGCTGGCCAGGTCGAATATGCCCAGTTTCTGCATGACATCCCGCGAATGACCCATGCCGCTGCGATCAGCCAGGGTCAATTGTGTAGCCCCCATTCCCTGAAGGGCCGTCATCAATGTTTTAATTGTAAGTGGGTGGGAGGAGGCTGGAGCCGGATCTGTGCTGTTGAAATTCGGTTTTAAGAGAACTGACTTTCCCTGGACGGGATTGATTCCCAGCAGTTCCAGGGCCTGGCGGACGCCTGCCTCGCGGTCGCTGGTTTTCACAAGTGCGATGGTCGCCAAACCTGACTGCCTGACTTGCGCGGGTGTACTGGTATTTTCAACAGGTTCAGGTGTCAGGCTGGCCTGTTCGGTGGCAGAAGGCGTATTTACCTTTACAGGCGTATCCGTTAGTTGAGGGGTCTCAAATCGCTGGCAGGCTTTCAGAAATGGAGTTATCAGTAAGGCTCCAGTTGTGGCCAACAGCAGCTTGAGAAAACTCCTGCGGCTGGATTGTTGTACCTTTTCCTTCGCAGACATCATAACCCTGCCTTCCCGTGGATCCCCTTACTCTACGTATTCCAATTCAAATTCCCCGATATGTACAGTATCCCCATCCTGCGCACCCGCTTTTTGCAGAGCTTCGTCCACCCCCAGTGTTTCCATGATCCTCTGGAATCGCCTGACAGCCCCGTCATGTTCCCAGTAGGTCATGGCCGAGGCGCGTTCAATGCCTGCGCCAATTACCCGCCAGCTTCCATCGATTTCGCGCATCACCTTAAATTCACGCGGATCTTCAGGTTGTCGATACACCGGCAAAGGAGCGATCTCTTCCAGTACAGGCGCTTGTGCCAGTTTTTGCATGGCGAGCAGCAATAGTTTGTGCACATCCGTACGCGCCAGGGCTGACACTGCAATGGCATCCACGCCCAGTTTTTTAAATTGTTTCTTGATCCCGGGCCAGCGTTCCTGAACCTCAGGTTGGTCCATTTTATTAAGTGCCACCACCTGCAGTTTTTCCCCCAGGGCAGGATCAAAAACGGATAGTTCAGCATTGATCTGGTTGAAATCCGCCACAGGATCCACAGAGAGTCCGTCCAGGAGGTGGATCAGAACGCGTGTGCGTTGAACATGGCGTAAAAAATCATGCCCGAGTCCAATTCCCTGCGAAGCCCCTTCGATCAACCCGGGGATATCAGCCAGGACGACATTGGTGTCTTCATCCACCGCTGCCACGCCCAGGTTTGGCTCCAGGGTTGTAAAAGGATAGGAGGCGATCTTGGGGGTGGCATTGGTCAAGGCGGTTAACAGCGTGGATTTTCCGGCATTCGGCACCCCCACAATACCAATATCCGCGATCAATTTAAGTTCCAGGCGCAGGCGTTTTTCCTCACCCGGCTCCCCTTTCTCGGCCGCACGCGGCGCCTGGTTGGTGGAACTCTTAAAATGAACATTGCCGCGCCCACCGCGCCCACCCTTGCACACAGTCAACTGCTGTCCGGGTTTCGTCAGGTCTCCAAGGATCTCTCCACTGGCATGATCCATAATTATCGTTCCAGGTGGCACATAGACGATCAGATCCTCCGCGCCCCGCCCGTACATCTTCTGTTTTGCACCCGGTTTGCCATCCTTGGCAATGTAGCGGGTGGTATGTCGAAAACTGTACAGTGTGTTGAGGGTGGACCTGACTTCCAGGATGACATCCCCGCCCCTGCCGCCATCTCCGCCATCCGGTCCACCACGTGGCACGTATTTTTCGCGGCGAAAATGGACTGCGCCATTGCCGCCGTTCCCTGAACGAACATGAATTTCAACTTTATCTATAAACATGCATTCTTCCAGTAAAAATCGGGGACGGTCCTCCCGTCCCCGACCTTTGATTTACATTTATTTTTTGGTACCTAATTTTTCCATTAAAACGTCTTCAAGCGTCGGTTGGCCTATTTCCTGTAACTCGTAGCGTACCCGCTGGTATGGCTTGTTAATCTTGAGTACACGTGTCAGATCGATGGGTGTCCCGATGATGACCATATCAACATCCGATCTATTAATGGTTTCTTCCAGGTCACGTGTTTGGGCTTCACCATATCCCATGGCCGGCAGGATAGGTCCAGTCTTGGGATACTTTTTGTAAGTAGCCGCAATGGACTTGACTGCAAAGGGGCGCGGGTCGACAATTTCGGCAGCGCCAAAGCGACGGGCTGCCACATAACCGGCTCCATAAGCCATCTCCCCGTGCGTAAGGGTGGGGCCATCCTCGATCACCAGGACACGCTTCCCCTTAATAGCTGCCGGGTCATCAACGAATAACGGAGAGGCTGCTTCAATAACGACTGCATCGGGGTTCAACCTTCGCAGGTTATCACGCACCGCGAGAACTGCATCCGCATTGGCGGTATCCACCTTGTTGATGACAAACACATCCGCGTCGCGCACATTGGTCTCGCCAGGGTAATAGGTGCTCTCATGTCCTGGGCGGTGCGGGTCGGCCACCACGATCTTGAGATCAGACACATAAAATGAGAAGTCATTGTTGCCACCATCCCACAGGATGATATCGACTTCTTTTTCAGCCTGACGCAAGATGGCTTCGTAATCCACACCGGCAAAAACCAGCACACCATTATCGAGATGCGGTTCGTATTCCTCACGCTCCTCAATGGTACATTCGTGCTTGACCAGGTCGCTGTAATCAGCGTAGCGCTGCACAGCCTGCTTGACCAGGTCACCATATGGCATGGGATGACGGATGGCAGCCACCTTGTATCCCATTTCGCGCAACAGAAGGGATACCCGTCGGGTGGTCTGGCTTTTGCCCGAGCCAGTGCGCACAGCACAGATCGAAACAACCGGTTTGCTGGATTTGAGCTGGGTGGATTTTTCGCCCATCAGGCGAAAGTCCGGGCCAAGCGCATTGACCAGGCAGGCTTTGTGCATGACTACTTCATGGGGTATATCCGAATACGCGAATATAACTTCATCCACATTTAAATCCTTGATAAGGCGTGGGAGTTCCTCTTCGGCATGGATCGGGATACCCTTGGGGTAAAGATCACCAGCCAATTCTCTTGGGTAGGTGCGACCTTCTATATCAGGGATCTGTGTAGCAGTGAACGCCACAACCTCATAATCCTTGTTACCTCGGAAATAAGTGTTGAAGTTGTGGAAATCGCGCCCTGCGGCGCCCATAATGATGGTACGTTTTGGGGACATTCAAGTTCTCCTTGAGAGTTGAGGTTCGCAGCTTGCGCTACGTCACATCGCTTCTGGGGCTGTGATGCCCAATAACAACAATGCATTGGAAATGGTCTGTCGGGCGGCTGCCACCAGGCGCAGGCGGGCCACCTTGATCTCTTCCGTATCAGACTGCAACACCTGGACAGCATGGTAGAAACTATGAAAAGTATTAGCCAGGTCGTAAGCGTAGGTTGCCATGACCAATGGTCGATATTCTTCGGCAGCCTGCTGCACAATTGCAGGAAAGCGGGAGATCATTTCAATCAATTGTACTTCATGGTTGTTGAGTTCATACTCATAACTGGCAGAAGCCGGCATGCCCCCGGCTTTTTTAAGGATACTATTGGCACGCACATACGCGTTCTGAATATAAGGCCCGGTACGTCCATCAAAATTCAGAGCTTCGTCTATATCGAAGACAATATCCTTATTATTGTCTACAGAAAGCATGGCATAAGCCAGGGCACCCAATCCAATATGGCG
>MGMF01000020.1:102980-107301 GCA_001796335.1 Chloroflexi bacterium GWB2_49_20
CTCGTCCTCTCCGGGATGACATGGCACCCTCCGGCAGGCTGACGAATCCGTACCCCAGATGAAAACATTTTTCAGCCTGTGTAAATCCCCAAAGTTTTAGAATTGCGAATGTCTGCTGCAGGTGCAAGGACTGACGCACATCCACCACATATATGGAACGATCAACATGGTATTTCTCAAATTTTAATTTTGCAAGTGCCAGGTCCTTGGTCAGGTACAGCGTGGTTCCGTCGGATCGCAATAGCACATTGGTACGGTATTTCTCTTTTGTAAGACCCAGCTTCTCATCGATCTTGACGATGACCGCCCCACCCTGCGCGCGTTCATCATCTGCAATACCCTTCTGGATCAGTTCATCAACAATCAGCTTGGAAGGTTCATCCACATCACTCTCGAAGAACCACACATCCATCCTGACATCCAGCATTTTCAGGATATCCCGTAATTCCTCCAGGCTCCACTCGCGCGTCTTCAACCAGAGTTGGCGGATCTCCGGATCGCCTGCGTCCCACAGGCGGTAAATGTCACGCCGCTCAGCCTCATATGCCTGGCGTTGTTGTTTTTCCTCTTCACTTTCAGACTCTTTGGGTTCAAGCAGGCTGATCGCTTCGGTGTAGAGTTTTCCCAACCACTGACCGCGTTCATGCACGCCCTGGGGTTCCTGGCCATAGTAGAACCGCTTATAAGTCCATATCACAGTGATGACACTTAATCCAATGTCGCCGGGGTACGAAGCCCGGATGGTTTCGAATCCAGCAAATTCAACCAGTCGGGACAAGACCTCACCCAAAATGGTATTGCGGTAATGACCAATATGGAAGGAATGGTGTGTGTTGGGCTGGGCGTACTCAACCATGACGCGCTCCCCTTTGGCAGCGCCGCGTCCAAAATCAGACCCCTGCTTAAGCACTGTATCCACAACCAGCCTGGCAAACTCAGGTGTTGAAAAATAAAGGTTAAGGTAACCTTTGACTACCTCAATGTGGCTGATGCCATCCAAATGTCCCAGCGCAACGCGTACCTGCTCGGCTATTTGCTGGGCACGTTGAGGTACGGGTAATCCGCTCCTTATCCCCGAGCGCGCTTCATCCGCAGCCGTCTGGAAAAATGATGTGGACATACCCCATTCCCCACTGAATGGAATATAGGACCATTTTAATTCTGCCAGGGAGATGCCTTTTTCGGTACAAAAAGCCTGGATGTTGGATTCGATTTTCTTTTGTACTAGTTGAAACATACCTGATTCCTGCTGTATTGAAATGCCCAATGATTATATCATTCCTGCCAGTTGGTTGTTACGACCAAGGCCACTTCCCTGGTGGGCTGACCAGGTTACCTGCAAACAATATAAACGGAATCGTTCATGGTCAAGTTTTCCCATTCATACGCGCAAAAACGGGGACCCGACCCAAATACTAAACCGGGGATCCCCGCCTTCCTTGGAGATTACGCTAAGAAAATATGCTTTACTTGATGGTTAATGCAGCCAGGCGCTTCATCAAACGTGATTTTCGACGGGCAGCATTGTTCTTGTGCAGAATGCCTTTCTGAGCTGCCTTATCCAATGCACTGAGCGCAGACAGAACTGCAGTCTGAGAATTTTCAACTTCACCGGATTCTATCACTGTGCGGGCATTTTTTACCACAGAACGGGTTATACCGCGTACGTTGCGGTTGCGAAGACGCCGCTTCTCATTCTGTTTGTTGCGCTTGATCTGAGACTTAATGTTTGCCAAATCAACTTCCTCCAAAAATGAATATCATCTCAATAAACCGGGGAGCGGGGGTGTGCGGACGGCTTCGCCGTCCGCACACCCCCATCCTCCCTTACTTAATGAGAAGATACAAAAATGATTACATATTTACGAAGCGTAAGTTTACATGAAGTATGCGAATCTGTCCAGACTGACCGCCTGGCAAATTTTCCACAATTACTTATTTCAGCATTCTTCGCAGATCCAACCTGAAGCAATCTCAGTCGATACGCTGAAAACGATCCCCAGAAGTGTTACAAACCGGGCATTTTCCTTCAAATGGACCCTCGTGAGTGAACCCACAGGTCGGGCATACATAATAATCCACCTCGCCGGTTGATTTTCCGAGAGTCTCCAGGGCTTTGTGATAAAGCTGCTCATGGATCTTCTCCACTTCCCAGGCCCAATTGAAGCTGGTTAAAGCCCTTTTCATTTCTTCCTTTTGGGCATCCGCTATAAAATCGGGGTACATCGTGGTCACTTCGTAATTCTCACCCGCAATGGCAGCCTGCAAATTCTCACTGGTGGATTTGATCTCGCCCAGCGCACGAAAATGGCTGTGTGCATGAATGGTTTCAGCAGCCGCGACCGCCCGAAACAGTTTTGCCACCTGGGGAAAATCATCCTCTTCAGCTTTCTTGGCAAAAGCCAGGTATTTGCGATTAGCCTGTGATTCGCCTGCAAAAGCAGCTTTTAAATCTTCCATTGTTTTTGACATTTCAATCTCCTTCGAATAATCAACCCGGATTATGTGTTACCTCTTATTAAAGCACAAATGATCGTTTTTCTCCAATTTGTTTGGTAACTTTTGTGGGGTGACATATCTCATTACTTGTTGCACGCTTATCATTTCAATAATTCTGAGAAGTTACTTACAAGCCAATGTTGACGGTTGTATTAAGAACAGGTATGATGAAATCGCCTCAGGCTGGTTGGACGGTCGCGGCCTGGTCATCCAGGTCGAGGAAAGTCCGCACTCCACAAGGCACGGCGTCGGCTAATTACCGGGGCGGGGTAGCTCCGCAAGAAGTCAACCTGCCGGATGAGGGCCACAGAAACAAACAGCCGGGCTCCCCTAGAGCCAGGTGATGGTGAAAAGGTGGTGTAAGAGACCACCGGCGTTCACAGTAATGTGGGCGGCCAGGTAACCCCCGCCGGGAGCAAGGCCAAACAGGGATGAGTCCGTCTTCGGGCGGCAGGAGGCTGCCCGTCTCCTCACAGTCCCGGGTAGGCTGCCAGAACGGCGCGGTAACGCGTCGTCCAGATAGATGATCGCCCAGGGGTGGAGTATCTCCACACCCGGACAGAATGCGGCTTATAGATCGGCCTGAGGCTTAAAAATCAAAAACATCCTGATCTTTCGAACAGGATGTTTTTGATTGATTTACCTAATCTTATGGTTTTACATAGACCGTGTAATCATATATCCATTCACCAGCAAGATTTGCCGGGATTAGAGTAAATCCAAACTGTATAAATTAGACTTACTTGCAAGGGTTGAAATTGATTTTTTCAAAAATTTTCATTACAGCGATGATATCTTCATCACCCAAGCCTGCCTCGAAGGCTTGTTTAAAAAGGGATTCGTTTACAAGGGCAACAGGAATGTGGATTCCATTTCTTTTTGCTTCCTGGCAAATTAGATGTGTATCTTTTGCAACATTTCTAAGGGCGGCTTGCTGAGTAAAGTCATCGGTAAGTAGTTTTGTCGCCTTTGTCCGGAAAAAATCATTGGCCATTTGTCCGGATAAAATCAGATTTAAAAATTGCTCCGTATCCACACCAATTTGGTGAGCAAAATGGTAGGCTTCGACAAATGCCTCTAACATTCCGATCAGAAGTAAATTGTTCGCAAGTTTCATCCGCATGGCATTAGGCGGAGCGCCACACCGCAAAGTTGTCTTGCCAATTGCTGAGAAGATATGTTGAATTCGATCAATATAGGTATCTTCTCCAGCTGCAAGGATGACTAGATTACCTTCCTCTGCTGGTTTACGCGAACCTGAAACTGGAGCTTCAATATAATTTCCGCCAGCTGCCGTAATTTCGATTGAGATTCTTTCTGAATACTCGGGCGCAACTGTGGCTATATTTACGATGATTTTGTTTTTGATTTGTGCTTGAATTCGACTATCAACCACATGCAAGACTTCATCGATCTCTTTCTCGCTCGGAACCACAAGGATAGTTACATCACTTGCGCTGATTGCTTCCTGCGCAGATCCAGCAATGACCGCCAGACCTTTAAAAGGATTACTCTTGATAAGGGATCGGTTAAAAACTGTTAACGAAAAGCCTGCTTTCAAGAGATTCCTGGCTATGGGCTCGCCCATGATTCCTAATCCAATCAGGCTAACTTTCATTATAGTCCCACTCAAATTTTTCTTCTTTGAATCTTGAGTTATCACTCTATGCTCCTATTCACTTTTACAACAAAAAATTATTATAAGCAATATAATTGAAAAAACTCGCTTTTATCTTGGAAATGATTACGCAACCTTTTTTCTGTAAATTGAGTCACAAATATCCATAGTTCTTTAATAATTAAATGACTTGCCAGCGCAATA